>CAWJJC010000026.1:0-21650 GCA_963843145.1 uncultured delta proteobacterium | reverse complement strand
CAACTCGGTGGCCGGAACGACGTTAATCCCTTTGGCCTGGAACCCTTCGATCAGACCGGGATCCCAAACATCCATGGCCAGGGTTTCCTTGGCCAGCCCGTATTCCTTCAGGTCGTCGATGATCTGAGTGACCAGCTTGTCTCTCTGGGCCTGGTGGGCCGATCGACCCATAATGACGCTGCTCCAGCCGCCGCCGGTGATGGCCACTTTGACCTTATCCAGCCAGGGGGCCATCTGGCGGGTGGGGCTAGCACCTCCCCTGTTCATAGAGGATCGGCATCTTGGCGGTGACGGGCATCATACATAACGCAGTCCCGAAGACGGGGTGGTCCAGGCCGGGGTCCAGGTGCCGGTGATGTACCGGGTATTCCATTCCTGAATCGATAAAATCGCCCCAACCTTGTAGGCCTTCAGGGCCTCCCGGGTCCGCTCGACGCGGTATTTCCTCATCCGGTCATAGTCGATCCGACTATCAAAATCCACCGCCTGAGTGCCGCCACCCCGGTAGGCTTTGTAATCGGGAATCATCGGATACTCAAACTTCATGGGGGTGTTCGCCGGTTTGAATTTTTCGGCGAATTCCCTCATCTTGGCCGCGCCGTCCCAGGTAGAATATTTGGTGTGAACCGCATCAATACCCATCGTTTTTCCTCCTTTTTTAGACTAGGATTACATTCAGACCGCTGTGGATAAAACAATCTGCCGCTAAAAAAATTCCTGCCGGATCAAAGTGTACGACCACCTCCTTTATAAAAGATCACATATATGATATTTCTCCTAATTCTTCCTTAAAAAACCCGGGCCGCCAGACCTGCGGTTCCCGAGTCGCGTCGTCCTATTGCCCCGGGGTCGAGGATTTCGCGCGTACTCCCAGCACGTTCTAAACCGCCAGGTATTGGCAGGCGATCTCTTCGTCGTTCAGAATAGCCTGGGCATCCCCCGAGGTTCGAATCCGGCCTTCGTCGATGACATAGGCCCGATGGGAGATGCTCAGCGCCATTTCCATATTCTGCTCCACCAGCAGCACGGTCACGCCGCTGCGGTGGATGGTCTGGATAATCTCGGCGATCGTTTCCACCAGCAGGGGCATCAGGCCTTCGGTGGGTTCATCGATCAGCATGATTTCCGGATCGGTAATCAACGCCCGGCCGATGGCCAGCATCTGCTGTTCCCCGCCGCTCAGACTGGTCCCCTCCTGCTTCAAGCGGTCCTTCAGTACGGGGAAATAGTGGGCCACCCGGTCGATCATCTCCTCCTCCCGGTTGAGGTTTTTACTTTTGAGCAGGGCCAGTTTCAGATTTTCCCGGACCGTCAAACCGGGGATGATGCGGCGCTCCTCCGGAACGTAGGCAATGCCCTTTTGAATGATGCGGTGGGTGGGCAAAGCGCTGATGTCCTCATCGTGGAACAGCACCTGTCCGGACTTAACCGGGGTAATGCCCAAAATGCTTTTCAGGGTAGTGGTTTTGCCCGCCCCGTTCCGGCCTACCAGGGTGACGATTTCCTGGCTGTTGACCTCTAGCGATACCCCTTGGAGGACGTGGCTCAGACCGTAGTAGGTGTCTATGGCATTCAGCGTCAGCAACATAAGATAACCTCGCAAAAAGTCGAAAAGCGACTTTCTGCTCGGCGAGCGGATCCCGCCTTAGGCAGGACTCCCCCGCCATTTGAAGTGAATTGAAATGGTTTTACCCCCTGCCCCAGCCCGGCGCTTAACCCCGCCTTCGGCGGGGCGGTCTTTTGCGAGTCCGTCACAGAAGCCCCCCGGTTTCAGCATTTGATGCCTCCTAAATAAACCCGGCGTACCTCTTCGTTGTTGCGGATATCATCCGGGGTTCCCTGGGCGAGAAGTTTTCCGTAATGCAGGACAGTGATCGTATTGGAAACCTCCATGACCACCTTCATCTTGTGTTCCACCAGGACGATCGTCAGGCCGGCGGCTATCTTTTTAATCAGTTCGATGGTCTGCCGGGTTTCATGAGGGGAGAGGCCGGCGGTCGGTTCATCCAGCAACAGCAGTTTGGGTTTGGTGGCCAGCGCGATGCCGATTTCCAGCCGTTTCCGGTCGCCGTGGGAAAGGTTGGCGGTCGTCTCCGCCTGGAAATCGGCCAGGCCGATCAACTCCAGGATGGCCAGGCTTTCCTCGACCAACTCCTTATGGGCCAGGGCCTTGGACCAGAGGTTGAAGGTCGTTTTTCGTGACTGGGCGGCCACCCGCACATTTTCCAGCACCGTCAACATGGGGAAAATATTGGTGATCTGATAGGCCACGGCAATTCCCAGGTGGGAAATCTTGGTCTGGGACAGGGCGGTAATGTCCTGGTCTATAAAAATCACCTGCCCGCTGGAAGGTTTGATTTCCCCGGTAATCAACTTGAAAAAGGTACTCTTGCCGGCCCCGTTCGGACCGATGATCGTCTGCAGGTCACCTTTCCGGATAGAAAAACTGACGTCGTTCACCGCCGCCAGGCCGCCGAAATTCTTGGTCAGGTTGATGGTCTTTAGCAAGGCTTCCATGGAACCCCGGCCCTCCCTTAGTCCTTTTTACGAGTGGAAAGGTTCTTGACGGTACCCCAGACCCCGGCGGGGAAAAACAAGACGCAGAGGACGAAGATGACCCCCAAAAAGATCATCCAGTTGGAGGTCAGGGCGCTCAACATATCTTCCAGGTAAAGAAAAATCCCGGCCCCGATAAAGGGCCCGATAAAGCTCCCCATGCCTCCCAGCAGCGTCATCATGACCACCTGGCCGGAGGTGGTCCAGTAGAGCGCGTCAATGCCGACAAAATGCAGGTAAACGGCGTGGAGTCCGCCGGCCAACCCGGAGATGGCCCCGGAAATCACAAAAGCCAGCCAGCGGACATTGGTGGTTTCATAGCCGCAGCTTTTGGCCCGGGGCTCATTTTCCCGGACGGCCTGCAACACTTGTCCAAAAGGGGACTCCAGGATGCGGTTCAGGGCCAGCAGTGAAAGGATGACAAAGAAGAGCACAAAGAAGTAAAAACGGATGGGTTCATAAATATTCAGATCGTAGCCGAAGAGGGTCAGGGGAGCCGCCGGGAGGTTGCGCAACCCGTTGTCGCCTCCGGTCAGATCCACCCACTGGAAGGCCAGAAAATAGATCAACTGGGCGAAGGCCAGGGTCAGCATGGCGAAATAAATGCCCCGGCGCTTGATGCAAAGATAACCCAGGACAAAGGCGGTGAACGCCCCCATGACCATTCCGCTGAAAATTCCAAACCAGATATTCGGCCAGAGTCGAATGAGTACGATCCCGGTGGCATAAGACCCGACCCCGAAATAGGCGGCATGGCCGAAGGACAGCATTCCCGTGTACCCCAGGCAGACGTTGAAACCGAGCGCGAATAGTCCCCAGATAATGATCTCCGTAGCCAGGGCCTTATAGGGCACGATAAAGGGAATGATAAAAAAGAAAAGGATGATGAAGACCAGAGGATGGTTGGAGAAAATCCCCACCACTCTCGGCCACGCGCCTTGTTTCTGCACCTGTTCTTCCATTTTTTTCCGCCGGGAAAATCGGTTAATCGGTTAACGGAGCGCTGCTCTCCGGATTACTCCAGAAGACCGGCCCTGCCAAACAGGCCGCTGGGGCGGATCAACAGCACCACGGCCATGACCAGGAAAATAACAATATCCGCCATCTGGGGATAAAAGAGGGTGGTTATGGCAATGGCCTCTCCCATAATGATCCCGGAGAGAATCGCTCCCTTGAGACTGCCCATGCCTCCCACCACCACCACCACGAAGCATTCCACCAGCATCGCCAGTCCCATTTCCGGGAAAACACTACGGATCGGCGCCGCCAGGATTCCGGCGAGACCGGCCAGGGCGGAGCCGATGCCGAAGACCAGCCACCAGATGCGGCCCATGTCGATACCCAGGGCCTTGACCATCAGCGGGTCCCGTGTTCCGGCTTTGATGATCAAACCCAAGTTGGTCTTTTCCAGGAAGTACCAGAGGACGAGACAAATGACGATGGTGATGGCGATGACAAATACCCGATAGGCCGGGAAATAGAAGATGCCGAGAATTTCAATGGGCTGGCTTAAGGCCTCCGGAGCCTGGAAGGGATAATCCGAAGTCCCCCAGAAAATCCGGATGATTTCAATCATGATGAATTGGAGACCGAAGGTCAACAGCAGGGGATAGTTAATGTCCCGGCCGTAGAGGGGACGGATCAGGGTCCGTTCCACTAAGAGACCGTATCCGCCGATGACCAGCGGGGCCACGATCAGGGCCAACCAGAAATTGCCGGTCAGGGCTATCGTCGCCACTCCGGCATAGGCGCCCCACATGTACATGGCCCCATGGGCAAAATTTACCACTGTCAGAAGCCCGAAAATAATCGAGAGCCCCAACGCCAGGAGTACATAAAGCATCCCCAGGGAAAGGCCGGTAAAAAGCTGCATGACAATAGCGGTCCACTCCATCGACGCGAATCCTCATGATGTTTCCCGCGCCCCGGTCGGGGCGCGGGATCGTCCGGTTAAATTACTTTTTTTCGATCAAGCCGCTGCGGATAGGCTTGTTCGGATTTTGACCCACCTCGATACAGGTTCGCAGCAGACGCTCGTTTTTCCCCGACACGGTTTCGATGATCTGAAACACATCGTACTCGGCCTTGGCCTTTTTGGACTTGATGATAAACACATCCTGCTGGGATTGATGGTCGCAGGGCCGCCACCACTGCTGGCCTTTGTAATTGTCGTAGGTCCGCCCCTCGATGGCTTCGGCCAATTTAGCCGGATCCAGACTGCCGGCCCGATTCACCCCTAAAAGGACTTCTTTCACCCCGCTGTAGGCATAGCCGGCATAGTCGATGGGCGGCCGGTTGTTGACTTTTTTAAAAGCGGCCACGAATTCCTTGGCCGTGGGGTGGTTCATTTCCCAATAGAAGGAGGCGCCGCCGATGACCCCGTCAAAGGCCTCCTCGCCGCCGCCCAGCCGGGAAGACATGAGCAGGATGGGGCAGACGATCTGCATTTTTTTCTTGAGGCCGAAGGCCGTCGCCTGCTTGGCCGAATTGATTTGATCCTTGCCGAAGTTGTCCAGGAACAGGACGTCCGGTTTGGCGGAGAGGATACGGGGCATGTAGGAGGAGTAGTCGCTGGTGCCCAGGGGGTGCTTGGTTTCCCCGACCGATTTGGCCCCGAATTCTTTTCCCCGGCGGATGAAGCCGTCGGTCATCTGCCAGCCGTAGGCGTAATCCGAGGTCAGGAAGTACCAATTTTTGCCAAACTTCTTGGCCACGTATTCCCCGACGGCCTGGGTGGTCATGTGGGGATCCATGGCTTCGTGATAGGTGTAAATGCTGTTGTCCGGCCGCTGGGTGATCTCGTTGGCCTGGCTGATGGACACATAGGGGATCCCGTGCAGCTTGCACTGCTCGTTGACCGCCAACTGGTTGGCGGCGGACAGTACCCCGGACATGAGGTGAACGCCTTCGCTCTCGATGAGTTCCTTGGCCCGTCGGGCCGCCTCATCGGCTTTCAGCTTGGTGTCGCGCACCAGGAGTTCCACTTTGCGCCCCAGGACCCCCCCTTTGGCATTGATCTGGGCGATGGCCAGCTCCGCCCCGGCCTGTTGGTCCTTGGCCTCGGTCCCGTAGGGTCCGGTCAGGGGAATAGGGAATCCCAACTTGATCGGACCGCTATCCTGGGCGTGAGCCCGGCGAACGAAATGAAATCCTCCCAGGAGCGCCGAGCCCGTGACGATGCCGGTGGTCTTGATGAACGTTCTTCGATCCATGCCGCTGCCTTGAATTTTTTCTTCGGACATGATCCTCCTCCTTGCTTAAGGGTTAATAAAAAGGAACGGTGCCTTTAGCTGGTCTACGGGGGGACCGTCAGTCCCGGCGGAATCCCGCCGGCGTCAACCCCGTTGATTACTCTTCCAAGATGGCCACGGCCCGCAGGGGCGCACCACTGGCACCCACTAACTTGAGGGGAAACCCCGCAAACTGAAACCGCCGGCCAACGAGCTGATCAATGTGGGTCAGGTTTTCTATGTGGTAATAATCCAGTTCTTTGGCCAGGACATGGGCCGGGTACGTGGGATCGATATCGATGGTGATGGCGTCCACCCCGATAACCCGGACGCCCTGTTCATATAAATAGCGGACAGCCTCGGCCTGGATGGGGACGATATGGGAAAAATACCGGGGGTCTCCCCAAAAGCGGGAGGCCCCGGTGTGCATCAGGACTACGTCGCCGGGATGAATGACGGCCCCGGCCGCTTGCAGCGCCTTTTGGAGATCTTCCGGGCGGACGTATTCCCCGGGCGCTTTATGAGAGAAATCCAGGGCCACGCCAGGGGCATAGCAGAGCTCTAAGGGGATTTTTTCGGCGGTTAGCGGTCGCTGTCCGAAATGAACCAGGGCATCGATGTGGGTGGAGCAATGGTCACTGAAAAAAACCGAGCAGGTGGTATAGAGGCGATCCATCTTCCCCTGCCCCTGCACCCGGGCCGTCTCTTCATAGGTGTTCCAGGTGTTGATCAACGTCTTGGCCAGCCCGGGATAGACCGGCTGGCCGGTTTCAATCGGCTGGCTTAAATCAATAATTCGGGACATGACTCAGCTTCCTTTCCCCGGTAACCTACCGGGTCGGCGTTAATTCCCCGTAAATAAAAGAAAACGCTTTCCAGCAGGAGGTGGATGCTCCGGAAACGATGGCCTCTCAGTAGATATGCTTACTCCTCTTCTAAGGCCTCCTCGATAGTCTTTAAGCCATTTTTTAAGTGGCTCTTCAGGGATTTCTTGGCCAGGGTCGGGTCATTGTGGCGGATGCTTTCCAGGATCAAGGCGTGCTCCTTATTGGCGTGATCCACCGCACGCTCACTATCGGAAAACAGGCGAAGATAAGGCCCGGTGCTGTTCCATAAACCCTGCAGGATTTGGAAGAGGCGCGCCGATCCGGACATTTCATTCAGTTTCATATGAAAGGCCCGATTCAGGTTAAACCATTCCGCCCCCCGCACCCCGTTGCGGACCATCTGCCGATGCAGTTCCTCCAAGCGCTTGAGGCCCGCCTTATCCTGGTGTTCCAGGCATTTCAGCAGGGCGATTTCCTCCAAGGGGAGACGAAGGGCGTAGATTTCGTGAAGCTCTGTCCGGGAGAGTCGATTGACCAGAATGCGTTTATTGGATTGAAAGGTGATCAATCCTCCAGCCTCGAGCTCCCTCAGGGCTTCACGGACCGGCATGGTGCTGACGGCCAATTTTTCAGCGATTTTGCGGATGTTGATCTGTTCCCCGGGCTGGATTTCCCGTTCCAGAATGGCCTGGCGTAAGGTCTCCAGGACCATCTTCTGGAGAGACTGTTTTTGAATGGGCGTCCCTAAGATCATAAACGCACCCTCGTTTCTTCGGTCGGGGAAAGTTCGATTGGACGGCGGCCAGTTAAAGGTGACCTCTCCGTTGGTTGAATTTAGGATATATCATATATTTTGTAAAAAGCAAGTAAAAAAATGAAAAATGCTCGACAAACGCAAAGAAGTTGAATAGATTGAAACAAAATAGATTTTTCGCAAGCTTTTGATCAAGAAGGAGGGCGCGCATGATGAAAATTGGTTTTATTGGTTTAGGCATTATGGGCCGGCCGATGGCGCACAATCTTTTGCAGGCCGGCTATTCCCTGGTGGTTCACAACCGCCGCCAGAGCCCCGTGGAAGAATTGGTGCAGGCCGGGGCCGAGGCGGCCGGCTCCTCCCGGGAAGTGGCGGAAAAATCGGAAATCGTCATTACCATGCTGCCGGATTCCCCCCAGGTGGAAGAAGTGGTGTTGGGTAAAAACGGCATCCTGGAGGCGAAACTGCCACCGGGATTTATTCTGGTGGACATGAGTTCTATCGCCCCCCTGGTAGCGCAGCAGGTCGAAAAAGCGCTGGTCTCCCGGGGGGGGGAGATGCTGGACGCCCCGGTCTCGGGGGGCCAGCCCGGGGCGATCGCCGGCACCCTGGCGATCATGGTCGGGGGCAAACCGGAAATTTTTGAGAAAGTAAAACCCCTCTTTGAGGTGCTGGGCAACGGGGGGACCCTGGTGGGCCCTATCGGCGCCGGGAATATCACCAAGCTGGTGAACCAGATTATTGTGGCCATCAACATCGCGGCCGTTTCCGAAGCCTTTGTGCTGGGCAAAAAGGCCGGGGTTAACCCCCGGTTGATTTTTGAGGCCATTAAAGGCGGACTGGCCGGCAGCCAAGTGCTGAATGCCAAAATGCCGCTGATGCTGGACCGTAAATTTGAGCCCGGGTTTCGGATGGCTTTGCATATCAAGGACCTGAACAACGCCCTGTTGACCGGTCACGATATCGGAACACCGCTGCCGCTGACCAGCCAGGTGATGGAAATTATGCAGGCGCTCAAAGTGGCGGGGGAGGAGGGCAACGACCATTCCGGACTGGTGCGCTTTTTTGAGCGGCTGGCCGGGGTGGAAGTCACGGAGTAGACCGCTTCAAACCGGAAAATCCACTCCTTAAAAAATGCGCCAACGTGGCCGAAGTCACTCTTCGCGCCCGGCAGGAATACGTGCGGGAGATGAAAGAAAGAAGATTTCCCACTGAGGAACACGGCTACCGGATAGTGGAAGGGAAGGACTAAAAATTCTGGAATCAATGGCCCAAGCTTGATTCATCATTGAGACCACCAGGCTGAATGTGGGACCTGGACCAATTTTGGAAGTCTGAAGGCCGTTCAGCCGAATGGCCTTCTCTTTTGACGGAGATCAGGGACCGAAGGCAAAACGAGGAGACAAGAAGGAAAGGTCCCTGTATGCTGGATCCCCCCATCTTCCATGAACCTCCGAACGGACTCCACCTACTACTGCTGAGTTTTTTTATTATCCACCAGATTTAAGGATTTATGGGTTCGAAATAAGCCTTATTCGAAAATAGTCTGTCGTTATATCGCCCTTGCAACGGACCTGGCTTAATTATTTTAAGATCAGCGGCAGATACAGCCTTGGCAGGAGCGCTCCATACTCGACCGCGCCGATGTCACAGCCCGGACCCCCCGGCCGGGCGGCGCCGCGCTGGTCGAAGGCCGGGCATTCGGACCCGTGGTCAATGGCTGGACTGCCGGCCTGGGGCATATGGGTCAAGGTGGGCCCCCCATTATTGGCCAGCGGTCCGAGATTGGGATTCTCGTTGTTCACATCGCCGGTGTTGTGGATATACGGCGCGCAGGTTCCCTCACTGGTGAGATTGTACCCATTCGACAGGAGGCTGCCAATGCTCGATGGATCTTCGTAGCAGTTGGCGCCTGACGGCCCGCTCACCAATATTGTGTTCTTCAAAGTGATAGTCTGAGTGGGAGCCTGGCCCTGTTGGAAGATGCCGCCGCCGGTATTGGCCGAGTTGCCGCTGAGCGTGACGTTAATCACCATCGCCGTGCCTTGGTAGTTCTCAATGCCGCCGCCGGTACTGGTCGCCGAGTTGGCGCTAAGGGTGGAGTTGGTCAGCGTGAGGGTGCCAACGTTGAGAATGCCGCCGCCGGCATAGGCTGAGTTACCGCTCAGGGTGGAGTTAATCACTGTCGCCGTGTCCTGGCTGGTGTAGAAGTTGTTGTATAAGCCGCCGCCAAAAGACAACCCACCGAAGTTGCCGGTTGCGAGGTTGCCGCTCAGCGTGGAGTTGGTCAGCGTCAGCGTGCCGTAATTCTCAATGCCGCCGCCGTACGTTGCTGAGCCGAAAGTGTTGGTCACCACGTTGCCGATGATGATGACGTTCGCCAACATCGCCGTGCCATGGTTGTTGTAAATGCCGCCCCCGACAAAGGCGGCGGAATTACTGCTGAGCGTTACGTTGGTCAGGGTCGCCATGCCGCTAACCTGGTCGTTGGTCAGACCGCCGCCTGATCCAGCCGAATTACCGCTGAACGTGACGTTCGTCAGCGTCACATGGCCACCACTGTTGTCGACACCACCGCCGGAAGTCGTCGCTGAATTGCCGGCGACAATCGCCGGTGCGCCCGCGGACGAGAGTGTGACCGTCGCGTTTGCGGATAGGTACAGGCCGCCGCCATATTGAGCCGAGTTGCTGATGATCGCGCCGCCCGTGATGGAGACTTGCGCTTGCTCGCCCACCCAGATGGCGCCGCCAAAGCCGGTGATCGTATTTGTCGTTTTGTTGTTGCTGAACGTACTGTTACTGATTTGCGCGACTGCAAGCGCATTATTTATGAACATCGCCCCCGCGCTGCCGCCGGTGTTATTCTTCAAGGTGCTGTTGCTGATGTTCACCGGACCTGAACTGAAAATCGCGCCGCCGCTGTGATTGTTATCGGTCTGGCTATTCTGAATCGTGCTGTTCTGCAAATTCAACGTGCCGCTGTTGGTAATCGCGCCGCCATCCGAGCCCGTGCTGCCAGCGCGGTCGAGGATGATATTTTGCAGCGTCAAAGTCGCGCTATTCGTGAACAGGCGTGTGGTGAGATTGCCAGTCAGCGTGATTTGACTGCCGCCATCAATCGTCGTGGTCTGGCTAATGACCTTGACACTTTGAATGAGAATGGACGCTGCTCCGCCGCAGTTAAAAGTTACACTGCCGCCGCCGGCTAAAGCGCTGTCGAGCGCCGATTCGGTGCAACTGCCCGGCGTTCCGCTGCCGACGACGCCGCCAGCCAGCGCCGGTGTCGGTTTTAGGAACAGCAACAATGCGATCATCAACGCAGATCTTCTGCTGAAAAGAAATCGAAAGAGGTGTGTGTTCATTTATCCCTCCTGAAATTTCGAATGCCACCGCCACCGGAAGCTGCCGAGTTGCCGCTGAGGGTGACGTTGGTCAGCGTCGCCGTGCCGCCGAAGTTGTAGATGCCGCCCCGTGTTGTCATGAAGTGTGCTTCCGTTGAGAGTGACCGACGAGTTGAGGAGGTTGTTGTAGATACCACCGCCATATTGCGCACTGTTGCTGAAGATCTCGCTGCCCTTGGTGGTCGTGTCCGTGGCGTGGTTATCCCGCAGCACACTGTTGACGATCTTCGTTGCTGCACCGGCAAAACGCGGATACAAAGCACCGCCGTTGAGCGCCCGGTTGCCTTCCAAGCGGCTGTTGGTAATGGTCAGCGGTCCGTAGCTGACTATCGCGCCGCCACTAAGGCCGGCGTTGCTGTCCCGGATGGCGCTGTTCTCCAGGATTAACACTCCGCCTATGTCATTCAAGATCGCCCCGGCGTCACCGCCGCTAAAGCCGTTCGTCAGCACAATATTGCGCAGCGTCAGCGAGGCCCCGGTGCTGACAACAAACAACTGCCGCGCGTTCTGCCCGCTCAGCGTGATCTGCCCGCCGCCGTCAATCGTCGTATTGGCGGCAGCGGGGATGATTGACCTGGCATAGTACTAACGGACACCATGAAGAGCATGGTAAAATAACCCAACTTTTGGAGGTGTCCCATGACCGAACAGAACAAAAAGACCTATACCCCGGAGTTTAAGAAGGAGGCCGTACGGCTGGTAACCGAACAGGGTTACAAGGTAACCGAGGCCGCGCGGAACCTAGGCATCCACCCCAGTGTCTTGACCCGCTGGAAAGGGCAGTTGGCCTCCGAGGGGACCAACGCCTTCCCCGGCAAGGGGCGTTTAACCCCTGAAAAAGAAGAACTCCAAAAACTCCGTAAGGAAAACCAGCGGCTAAAAATGGAGCGCGACATCTTAAAAAAAGCCGCGGCCTTCTTTGCCAACGAGTCGAGGTAAGATACGACTTTGTCCGGCAGCAACAGAAGGCCTATCCCATAACCGTTTTGTGCCGGGTTATGGAAGTCAGCCGGAGTGGGTACTATCATTACTTGAAAAAAGACCCAACGCAACCAATAGATAAGGATTTTGAATTGTTGTCCCAAGTACGCCATATCCATAAAGAAACCCGAGGAACCTATGGATCCCGTCGGATGGCAAGAGCGCTGAAGGACGAGGGCTACGCCGTGGGCCGCTTTCGGGCCCGGAGTCTGATGAAAAAAGCCGGGCTGGAGGTCAAGCGGCCCAAGCGCTTCAAGAGAACCACGGACAGCCGGCATAAGCTGCCGGTGGCCCCCAACCGGTTGAACCAGCAGTTTAAGGTTGATCAGCCGAACAAGATTTGGTGTGGCGACATCACCTATCTCTGGACCCTGGAAGGCTGGCTGTATCTGGCCGTCATTATCGACCTGTATTCGCGTAAAGTGGTCGGGTGGGCCTTGAGTAACCGTCTGACCACTCCCTTGGTCCTGGAGGCCCTCCGGATGGCCTATTGGCGCCGGAAACCGGCCCCGGGCTTGATTTTTCATTCCGATCGGGGCTCGCAGTATGCCGCCGGTGACTATCAACGCCAATTAAAAACGTTCCACATGATCTCCAGTATGAGCCGCAAAGGGGACTGCTATGACAACGCGGTAGCCGAAAGTTTTTTTCATACCCTAAAAGCCGAGGAGGTTGGAGATCAGGTCTATCCAGCCCGGGAAGAGGCCCGGCAGGCGGTTATCGATTACATCGAGATGTTTTATAACAGCCGCCGCCTTCACTCCTCCCTGGGGTATGTCTCCCCTAATGATTTTGAAAAGAAGTTACTTTTGGCTATGGTTGCTTAACCGAGTGTCCGTTTTTGCTTGACCAGATCAGATCTGGGTGCTGTTCAGGTTGATCAGTGCCGTACCGCGGTTAAACGTAACGGTCCCGCCGCCGGACATTAGCTTGCTGAACTGGACGTCGTTGCTGCAATTGGTGACCACACCATCGGCCTGGACAGGCGCGGACCAAAGCAAGGCCAGCATCAATCCAGTCGTTAAAAGCGTCGGGAATCTGAAATTCTTGATTTTCATCTTCTCTCCTTTTCGCTCCGTTCAATTCAAAACCTACCGGCTGATCATTTGGTTTGACTAACAGGTGGGAACATTTCGGAACGACGTCCCAAATTGAGGCACAAGGGAATTAGACTTTTAAGCTATCCCTTGAAAAATCTTGGATTTCATGCCCCTAAGATCTTACGTAACGATATCAATTAAAAGATAGCAATAAGGTAAACAGTGTATTTTTTGATTGAAAAGACTTTATTTTTGTGGGGCTTCCGGGTGGCGGATCCCTAAAACCTTTGCCAAAGCCGGGGAGCTTGAAGAACCGAGACGGTAAGGGGAGACTTCTTAAAAAGGCGAAGTCCTACGGGAGGTTGAGTCTCTCACCACCTCGTTAACGAATAGCGTTCGAAATCTGGCAGTTTTGGTAAATTTTTAATAGAAGGAGTACAGGAAGCACTTAGTAACGTCGGTTGAGACAGTCCACCGGGTAGAACGTCGCGCCACAATCCGCTCAGGAAGCCAAACGCCGGATTTCTAGGACCTAGGAGGGAGACCTTCCGGCCTTTTTTTTACCGGGACCAAGCCGAACCGGGCAGGAAAGAAACCCCTTGGCCGGGTCCGGGGAAGTGGGGCTAGAATGGGGGTAACTTTTAAGACACCGGACAAAAAGAAAAGGGATTAATGCCTTAGACAATTGTTTTAATTATCTCAAATGGCAATAAACAAAAATCTAACCGATGGATTATTTTTCCGGGGGACCTCCCGCCTCCTTGATGGCCCAAAAGACTTTTTCCGGGTCGGCCGGCAGGGAACGGACCCGCCCGCCGCAGGCGTTGGCAATGGCGTTGAGAATGGCGGGCGTGGCCGGGATGTTGGGCATCTCTCCGATTCCCTTGGCCCCGTAAGGGCCATGTTGATTGGGCATCTCCAGGATAAGGGATTTAATTTTTGGGACGTCCAGGGAAGTGGGGATCAGGTAATTCTGTAGATTCAGGTTCTGAATGACGCCTTCCTTCAAGACGATCTCTTCCATGAGGGCGTAGCCCAGCCCCATGGCCACGCCGCCCTCAATCTGGCCTTCCACGGCCTGGGGGTTGATGGCTTGGCCAATATCGAAGGCGGCCACATAATCCGTAACTTCCACCTCACCCGTCTCCACGTCGACCACCACTTCGGCCATATGGGTGGAATAGGTATAGACGAAATAAGGATTCCCCTGGCCGGTTTCCGGATCCAGGGTGGCCAGGGGCGGCGCCCACCAGCCTTGCCCGATCAAACGTTTGCCCCGGGTCATCGCCCGGGCCGCAGCCTCCCGGAACAAAATGGACCGATCGGGATTCTCCTGATTAAAGATACGGCCTTCTCTGGCCACCAGCCCATGAGCCGGAATCCCCAACAATTCGGAGGCCGCCTCGAGGATGGATTCTTTGACCTGCCGGGCCGCCATAATAATGGCATTGCCCATCAAGGTGGTGGAGCGGCTGCCCACCGTCGGCCCGGATTCCGGGACCAGATCCGTGTCCGGTGTCACCAACCGAACCTGATCCACGGAAATTCCCAATTCTTCGGCGCAGATCTGAGGCAGGACGGTAGCTGACCCTTGTCCCATTTCGGTGATCCCGCTGTACAGCAGGACCGATCCGTCCTCATGCACATAGACATTGGCCCCGCAGCCGTCACCGGCGGTGCCGATGCTGGTTCGATACCAGCCCATGCCGATCCCTACGCCCCGCCGCTTCGTTTTGTCGGCGTCGATATAGCCGGCCTCCCGGGAGCGTTTTTCCCAGTCGAAGGACCGGGCGCAGGCTTCCAGGGTTTCCCGCAGGCCAACGCTCTGGTCCAGCACCTGCCCGGTGGCGGTGGCGGAGCCTAGTTTGAGGGCATTTTTGCGGCGGACTTCTAAAGGGTCCAGCCCCAATTCCAGGGCTAATTCATCGATGATCTGTTCATGGGCAATATGGACCTGGGGGGCGCCAAACCCCCGCATGGCCCCGCCATAAGGATGATTGGTAAAGGCCAGATAGGCATCTACTTTTACGTGGGGTATTTCATAAGGCCCGGGCATCATGATCATCGAATGGATGTGGGACCCTCCGGCCGGAGGAATCATCGGCCCCAGACTGGCGTAGGCCCCCTGCTCGTCATAGATGACCCCTTCAAAGGCCGTCAGCGTTCCATTCTTTTTTGGCCCCGAGCTTGATTTCCATAATCATGGGGTGGCGTTTACAGGTCTGAAGGGTGATTTCCTCCCGCTCCAGGGCCAGCCGCACCGGCCGCCCGGTATGCCGGGCCAGCACCGCCGCCCGGCAGCCGATATCGATGGGAGAATCCTCTTTCCCTCCGAAACCCCCGCCCAGGGGCGCCTGGCGGGCGCGGACCCGGTTGACGGGCACGCCCAGGACAGCGGCCACATTGCGGCGGGTCGTAAAGGGGGCCTGCATGGGTCCTTCGACCAGCATGGTGCCGTCCGCCTGGGGGACGGCCATAGTCACATCCGGTTCCAGGTAGGCGTGCTCCAGGAAAGGCACCTGATAGGTGCGTTGAATGACCACCTCGGCTTCGGAGAACCCTGTCTCCAGATCTCCTTTCCGGAGCTTGTTGTAGGAAAGCAGGTTGCCGCTCTCATGAATCCGGGGAGCATCTTTCTTCAAGGCCTCCCGGGGGTCAAAAACGCCGGCAGGAGTTCATATTCCACTTCGATGAGCTCCAGGGCCTTTTGGGCGATCTTTTCGGTTTCAGCGGCCACCAGGGCGACCGCGTCGCCCACGTAGCGGACCTTATCCCCGCAGATCACCGGCTGATCGGGAATGATGGCTCCAAAGCCGTTTCGGCCGGGCACGTCCCCGGCGGTCAGGACCGCCGCCACGCCCGGGAGCTGCTGCGCCCGCTCCACCTTAATCGATTTGATCAACGCGTGGGGGTGAGGACTCCGCAGTATCTTCCCATGCAGAAAACCCCGTTGGTCAAAATCTCCACCATAAGCCAGCTTCCCCGTGACTTTTAAAGGGGCCTCGGTGCGGGGCAGCGACCGTCCGGCCACGGCCAACTCTTTTTTGGGAGTTTGGAGCAGTTTCTGAAAATCGAACGCTTCCCTGGTTAAAACCCGGACTTGCGGTTGGTCTTCTTTTTTGGTGCCCATACTTTACTCCTCACTTAATTTCCTGACATCCGCCGCCGTGTGGATCGCCTGGACGATCTTGTGGTAGCCGGTGCAGCGGCAAAGTACCCCGGAGATGGCTTTTCTAATTTCCGTTTCATCGGGCCGGGGACTCCTGTCCAACAAGGCCTTGGCGTTCAAAATCATACCGGGGGTGCAAAAACCGCACTGGACCGCCCCCTGATCGATAAACGCCTGCTGCAGGGGATCCAGCGATCCGTCTTGGCCGCTGAGACCTTCGATGGTGACTACCGATCTTCCGCCGACTTTCAGCGCCGGCAAAATGCAGGAATTCACCGGGTCATTGTCCAGCAGCACCGTGCAGGCCCCGCATTCTCCTTCCCGGCAGCCGATCTTGGTCCCCTTGAGGCCTAATACCTCCCGGAGCAGATCCACCAGCAGGGTTTCCGGGGGCACCTTAACGGCGACCTCCCGGCCGTTTAATTGGAACACCAGATCTATTTTTTTCATCGTCTTCACCCCTCAGTCAACGGAAAAACCGGCCTGTTCCAAGGCCTTTTGTACGGATCTCCGGATAAAAACCGGAATCATCTCCTGCCGGTAACTGCAGGAGCCACGCAGCAGGCTTTCCCGAGGAAGGCACTCCCGGACGGCCAAGCCCGCGGCTTCTTGGATGGCCTCTCGGGTCAGGGGAGCCCCCCGCAGTGTGGCCTCGCTTTCCCTGGCCCGAAAAGGAGTGGGGGCCACCGGTCCCAAGGCGATGGCGGCTTTCTTAAATACCCTGGCGTTCGAATCCACGGTGACCACCGCCGCGACCACCAGGACCGGCAGGGTGAGCGCCCGACGCTTGCTTAAACGCAGGGTACACCCGCCCTGGTCCGGCTGCAGCTCCTGAAAACGGATGTGGGTTAACACTTCCCGACTGGGATCCAACACGGTTTCCCCGAGGGAAACAAAAAACTCGGTTAGGGGAACCACCCGTTCTCCTTTTTTCGAGGCAATGGTTACCGAGGCCTCCAAAGCCAGCAGCGGGATACTGGTATCCGCAGCCGGCCGACCGCTCACCAAATTGCCGGCCAGGGTGGCGATGTTTCTAATTTGAGGAGATCCCACGGCCGCCGCCCCGTCGGCCAACAGGCCGGCCTTTTCCCGGATCAAAGGAGAACAGGCCACCTGGCCATGGGTGACCAGACCTCCCAGGATAATGTGCCGGCCGTCCTTTTGGATGCTGTTCAACCCGGGAAGGCGACTGATATCCACCAGGGCCTTGACCTCCAGGTCCCGGCGGCGCAACTCCGGGATAACATCCGTACCGCCGGCTATGACCCTGGCCTTTCCCTTATAGTGGTCCAGCATATCCAGCGCTTCGGGTAAGGAACCGGGAAATAAGTATTCCTTAACCGGGATGTCCCGGGCCCAGTGTAATTCCTTAAAAGCAGGTTCCATAAGCTGCCTCGTCTAAAATTGGTTTTAGTTGTTGATTCGCCGCCGCTGACCCGTGCTAGCATCAAGACGCTTCCAGGTCGCTTCGGGTTTTCTCAATCAACCGGCGCATTCTCTGGTTATGTCGAGTCATAACCTGTTTGGCCTCCACCGCGTCTCGGACTTTAAAGGCCTGCACCAGGTTTTGATGATCTTGATAAAGCTCCCCCAGAATGGAGGTGATATCGCAGACCAGGGGACGGGACCGGCCTTTGATCTGTTCCAATTGTTCTTTCAGCAGTCGATTGCCGCAGGAATCGTAGATGATCTGGTGGAAGTTAAAATCCGAAATGGAATAGGGCAACAAAGCTTTCTTCTTGATTATGGCCGCCTGTTCGGCCAGGATTTTCCTTAATCTGGTTAAGGCGGCGGCGCTGATGTTTTCCGCCGCCAGTCCGGCAGCCAGCCCTTCCAAAACCTCTCGAACCTGGTACAGGTCCCGGGCCATTTCCAAAGTCATCTCGGCCATCCGAATCCCGCGATTGGGGAGGTGGGTAACCAGCCCTTCGGCCTCCAATTGCTTCATGGCCTGTCGGATGGGGGTTCGGCTCACCCCCAGTTCCTTGGTCAATTCCTCGACATTGATCCAAATGCCCGAAGAAAACCGCCGGGCGGCGATCATTTCCCGCAAGGCCCGGTAGGCTTGCTCTTTTAAGGTCAGTCGATGCAAGGTGGAAACCTGCAGGAGGTCCTCCCAATCTCTAATTACTTTATGGTCGTATTTTTAGGGTAAGCAGGCGATTGACCAAAGTCAATAAAAATTTTACAAATTGTAAAATTTATGTACGATATGTCCGAGGTAAGCGCATGAAAGAAGAGCCCAGAGGAGAAATCGTCATCTATCAAACCAAGGGTGGCGAGACGGCATTAGAGGTAAAGCTTGAACAAGAGACCGTCTGGCTGAGTCTGAATCAGATGGCGGATTTATTTGAGCGCGATAAATCGGTTATTTCCAGGCATATTCATAATATATATCAGGAAGGTGAACTCGGGCTCGCCCCAACTGTTGCAAAATTTGCAACAGTTCAAAAAGAAGGTGCCCGCACCGTTGAAAGGGGAATTGATTAAACAATAACAAACTTTTCTAAATTTATTTTCTCGCTTGACACAAGTCCTTTTTTCCGTTATTTTGTAACAAAATAACGGAAAAAACATAGAGGAGGTGTAAAATGAGTAAAGTAATTAGAATTTCGGAAATCTATTTTCACCCGTCTGCAAAACTTTGCTATTCCCCTCGAAGATACTCCGGCAGTGTCATTGAAAAAATTTTAGATTTCTATGAGTTAGAAAATCAAAACAAAAAAACTAATGAAAAAACAAACGCAGCATCAGGTCAGTTACTTAACAAAACTCATGCCGAAAAAGATAAAAAAGATCCTAGGTTTCGAATGCCACGACAAAGAGGGACAGTTGTAGAAATCGAAGGCAAAATGCTTAGTGCGGACTCACTTGCCGACCTTTATGAGCAAGTATTAAAATTCCTCTCCCAAAACAAACTGCTTGGGCGTATAGACCCTCATTTGCCCATAGCGACTAGCCGTCAACGTTACTTAATCGCAAAAAAACCGGTTCACCCAAACGGCAATGAGTTTTTTAGGCCCGTAACAAATTCTTAGGTTATTACATGGAATCTCACAAAGATTACAAAATCGGAATTAGTCAGCTCGGCAAAATGTTAGAACTCTGTGATTTGACACTTAACTATATGGAATAATAAAATAATCTATGCATAACCAATTAGCATTGAGAAGATTCTGAAAGGTCATTTCAATCCGTTAATCAAGAGGCCCGGAGGAAAGACTGTGGGTTGGGGAGTTGGCCAGAAACCTTAGAATAACTTCTAAGCCCTTAAAAATTGAGAGGAGGCATGAGGTTGGATAAAGAAATACAGGAGTTCACGCAAGCCGTAGGTGCCATAGCACCGCAACCCGGAAATGAGTATTATTCAAAATTCAAATCAATTTTTAAACGCTCCAACTATTTTCTTCTTGGAAATAAGTTTCTCGTTGTCAAAATCAGCCGCATTGAAAAGCCATTCTGGGCATTGGAAAAGACTACATTGATCTTTTGAATAACTTTGATTTGGAACCGGAGTCTCTGAACCCCCCGGACGGAACCACTTTTCCTGGACATGGTAAGGGTGGGGGGTATCTGTACGCAGATATATTTAGCAATGCCCTTTACCGATGGACTGGAGACGAATGGTGGGAGTGGGTGCGGAGTCGCGTGAAGTAATTGTGAATCTGACAGTTCGATGGACGTCGTTTTAGGCCAGTTAGTGCATTAGGGGGATTTTGAGTAATTTTGAGTAAATAGAAATTTTATATTAAGGAAGGGATTGATGATCCACTCTGACCGGATTTGAAGTCCGGAGTACTTTTGGAAAACCCTTTCGCCGGGACCCTGCGGCCATACCAGCTAGGAGGGGACCCACCGAAAAAGGGCGAAGCGCCTTTTTTTTAAACCCACAAATTCAAGCCGGCCACGGCATCCTTCCAGCGAAAGCGATCCGGTCCCGGGAATTCCCGCGGCGCCGGTTGACCTGCCCGCCGACAGAACGGTTCCCTTGGCCAAATGAAATTAAAGACTTGTCTGATAACAACGTCAGCCCATAATGGGTGGGACGCTTGGGGCACGCACTTAAATCGAAGGGAGACTCCTTGGACCCGACTTTTCTGCTCTTCCTGGCCCTGGCCGCTCTTATTATCCTTTTGTCCACTTACTCGGCCTGGTTTGCTGCCCCGGCTCAGAAGGGCTTGGGCGGCCGGGGAGGGAGCTGGTCCAGCCTGGCCGAGGCCTTCCCGGCCCTTTCTTCCCCCGAGGGTACCTTGTCCGTTAGGGCCAAACCATCCAGGTGGTGGCGGGGTGGTCTACAAAAGATGCGCCACGGTGGGGATCACCCCTCAGGGGGCTTTATCTGGAAGTGAAAATCCCTTCTTTCCCGCGGCTAAAACCGCTGCTCATCTCCTGGGAAAGGATCAACGGGTTAAGGGAAGGAAGCCTGCACTGGAAGAAGACGGTCATCCTTTCCATAGGGGAACCGGAAATCGGAACGGTCAGTCTTTTTCTGGATTTGTTCGCGCAGGCCCGGCCTTTTCTGGACCCGAAGCTCCCGGTCCCCTCACCCTGACCCGGGAAACAGGGTAAGCCGGCGGCTCAGCGAAAACGGGAATCCCGATTCGATGCGATTAAGCCGAATGGAGGCTGGGATTCCCGCCTGCGCGGGAATGACGGGCCGGATGCTTTTGAGCAAGGGAATACCCCGACCGCAAGACCAAAAGCCCTGATTCAATGACCGGGCATGACCAGCACCTTGGCCCCCCGGATCTTTCTTTCCTTCAGTTCCAGCAGGGCCGGATCGGCCTCTTCCAGTTTATATATTCCTGGACCTCCGGACGGAGGGGGATCGCTGCCGCCAGGGACAGGAATTCTTCCACATCCTTCCGGGTCACGTTGGCTACGCTTTTTATTTCTTTTTCCAGCCAGAGGTGTTGAGGATAATCCAGCCTCAATAACTCGTTTTTGTCCGCTTCTTCTTTTCGGATGGCATTGACCACCAGTTGGCCGCCCGCGCCCTGAGGTTTTTCAGGGCTTCGAGGATGGGCTTCCAAGCCGGAGTGGTGTCGATGGCGGCCTGCAGTGTCTCCGGACATTGCTCCTCATCCCCCCGGCCCAAACCGCGCCCAGTTCACGGGCAAACTGTTTTTCTTTATCCGTCCGGGCAAAGACAAAGACTTTGGTCTTGGGGTAGGCCGTGGCGGACCATTTTCAGCACCAGGTGGGCCGATGCCCCGAACCCTACCAGACCCAGGTTCTGCCCATCCCGGATGCCGGTCAGACGGAGGAGCGATAGCCGATGGCCCCGGCGCACAAAAGGGGCGCCGCCTCCACATCCGAAAAAGTCTCCGGAAAGTCGGGTAGGCAAAGGTTTCCGGAACGGTCAGGTATTCCGCGTATCCGCCGTGCAGGTTGCTGGTGGTCTGGAATCGATCGCATAAATTTTCATTTCCACTGAGGCAAAACGAACATCTTTCGCAGGCCGAATAGATCCAGGCCACTCCCACCCAATCATCTGATAAGGACCGAATGGCCCCGGCCCCGGATCCGGCTACCCGTCCCACTACCTGATGGCCTAAAATAATCGGCAAACGCGGCGGGGGTCCGTCCTTCGATTTCGTCCAACTCGGTATGGCACACCCCGCAGGCGGACACCTTGATCAACAACTCTCCGGGCCCCGGCGACGGGTCAGGCCAATCCATCAAAACCAAC
>CAWJJC010000025.1:0-106298 GCA_963843145.1 uncultured delta proteobacterium | reverse complement strand
GTCTTCGCCCTGTCGGCTATCCTGATGTTCGTCACCGCCTTCACCTCGGCCTTTCTGGACAACGTGACCACCATGCTGTTGATCATCCCGGTGACCATTGAGATCGCCGTGACCCTCAAACTCAACCCGATCCACCTGTTGATCCCCGAGGTCTTCGCTTCCAATGTGGGCGGCACGGCCACCCTGATCGGCGACCCGCCCAATATTATGATCGGCTCCTACGCCAAGTTGAGCTTCGTGGATTTTGTCCAGAACCTGACCATCATTTGCCTGATCGGTCTGGTGGTGGCGATCGTCTATTATCTCTACTGGTACAAGAAAGGCTACCTCAAGGCGGAGGTGGGAGACGTGTCCAAGATGATCGCCCATCTAAGAGAAGAATATAAGATTACCAATCCCAAGCTCCTCGTCTATTGCGGGATCATGCTGGCGATCACCGTCTTTCTGTTCATCATCCATGGGGCCCTGCACATGGAGCCGAGTATCGCCGCCCTGATCGGGGCCGCGGTCCTCTTGGTCATCAGCCGGGTGGATATTGTCGAGATGCTGGAGCACGAGATCGAGTGGCCGACCCTGATTTTTTTCATGATGCTCTTCATCGTGGTGGCCGGGGCCGAGGAGACCGGACTGATCCAGGTCATCGCCGACTGGGTCAAGGACGTCTCCGGAGGCTCCCTGGTAGCGGCTATTCTGATGATCCTTTGGGTCTCGGCCATCGCCTCGGCCATCATCGACAATATCCCCTTTACGGCCACCATGTTGCCCATCGTGGCCTATTTGACCACGGTCATTCCCGGGGCCCAGCACGGGGTGCTCTGGTGGGCCCTGGCCCTGGGGGCCTGTCTGGGCGGCAACGGGACCATGATCGGGGCCAGCGCCAACGTGGTCACGGTGGGCATGGCCGAACGGGCCGGCTATCACATCTCCTTCATGTATTACATCAAGGCCTGTTTCATCCCGATGATCATTACCATTATCCTTTGTTCGTTTTGGCTGTTGCTGGTGGAGATGTAATAAAAAAATTTGAGAAGCAATTCACTTTGGTCAGGGTGGGCTAGACGCCCTCCCGTATCTGTCGCTGAATAGTTCATTTTCGAAAGGAGTCCTTTCATGGCTTATAAAAATATCGTTTGTGGCGTTACCGGTTCAGAGCCTTCCCAGAAAGCGGCCCAGGAAGCGGCCCGATTGGCCAAGGAAAACCAGGCCGGGTTGACCTATGTGTATGCCGTGGATGCCAAGTTTCTGAAGGGCATGACCATTCAACTCACTCCGGATTTCGCGGAAAAGACCCTGGAACACCTGGGGGGCCACACCCTGGAAAGGGCCGCAGAGTCGGCCCAGAATCTGGGGGTGACTCCCCAAAAGATTATCCGCACCGGCGCCGTCCTGGAGGTCTTGAAGCAGGTCATCGCGGAGGAAAAGGCGGACCTGCTGGTCCTGGGACATGAAGACCGATCTTTTTTTGAAAAGATACTCTTCGGGGGAGAGGTAGAAGATCACGTCCAGGAGTTGATCAAACAGACCGGGGTGAATGTCCTGGTGGTGAAATAACTCGGGAGGCGGATGCGCGCCGCGGAAATAACAGGGTGCTCTACCTGGTGAAAGCAGTGACCGCGGTATTCGAATTCATTTTCGTGCTACTATTTTTAAATGTAACCTCTGTTCTTTATGAGTGGCCTTCATGTTTCTCTCCTCTAAAAAAATAATTCTGGGCATCGGATTGCTGACCCTGACTCTGCTGATGGTTGGATTGATTCTAGGCTTCTATTCCATCACCAACATGAAGGAGATCGTCAGCGACCAATTTAACCAGCAGCAGCTCGAACTGGCCCAACACGCGGCTCGCCAACTGGAAACCCAATTTTTGAACCTCACCCAGGACCTGGCCACGCTCAACCAGTCCCCCTCGGTCCAGTACCTGGAAAAATATTCCTGGGCCAACCGCATCCGGATAACCCTCTCCACCATGCGGGATACCGGGGTCCTGGAAATCGGCCGGGTGGACCGGGAGGGGAAAAGACGGCTAAGCGTCACGGCTCAGAATGAAGATATGATCACTCCGGGTGATTTCCGAAACAGTGCCATCTTTGCCTGGGCCTCTAAATGGGAAAACAAAAGCCGGATTTTTTTTGAACCGGCCACCGTCGACAGAGAGTATCCGCAGCGACAGATAGCCAAAGTGTTTATGCCCACCTACCTGGAATCCGCCGATGACGCCCATCCCGTTCCCAGCCACCAGTTTGCCGGTTATATCTACTTGCTTCTGGATCGACGCTATTTGGTCACCCGGATGATCAAGGACATCCGCTCCGGAAAAACCGGATATGCCTGGGCCATCGACAGCCAGGGAAATTTCATCTACCACCCTGTCGAGGAATTTATCGGAAAAAATGCCTTTGAAGTCCGAGAACAGCGGGGGCCGAAAATCTCCTTTGATCAGATCAACCGTATCCAGAAGGAAAAGATGCTCCAGGGTCAGTCCGGCACCTCCTGGTATGTATCCGGATGGCATCGCGGGTTTCAGGGCAACATAAAAAAACTGATCGCCTATGCCCCCGCCCGGCTTCTGGGGCCCACCACTCCCCCCAACTGGGCCGTGGCCGTAGTCGCCCCGGTGACCGAGGTGGATGATGTTATTCATACGGCCTACACCCGCCAATTCATTATGCAGGGGTTTATTTTATTCGCGATCCTTTGCGGCAGCATTTTTATCATCGGGTACGAATGGCAGAATGCAAAAATTCTTAAAAAAGAGATAGAAGAAAAGACCAAAGACCTGCGGCAATCCGAAGAGCGGTACAAACGATTGGTGGAAAGCGCCGAAGATTTGATTTATTCCCTCGATCGGGAAGGGCGGTTTCTATCTCTTAACTATTACGGGGCCAGCTTTCTGCAAGGTACGGGAGATAAAGCCGGAACTGAAATGGACCTTGTCAAGAAAGCGCAATCTTCAGGGCCTCGGGCCTTTCTGGGACAAAAGATCTTTCGGGTCTTAGGGACCTCCGAAGACTTCAACCCCTTGGTGATTGAGGAAGTCTGGCAAAGAGGCAAACCCAAGGTTATTGAGCATATGGTTCGCATAGCGGAGAATGAACACTGGCTCCAGACGCAATTGATTGCCATTAAGAACGAGCAAGGTCAGGTGCAGGCCGTCCTGGGAATTTCACGGAATGTCACCGAAAAAAAGAAAATCGAAAAACAGATGATGAACACCGAGAAACTGGCTTCCCTGGGCCTTCTGGCCGCCGGGGTGGCCCATGAGATCAACAATCCGCTCGGCATTATTTTAGGCTATTGCGAATATTTGATTGAAAAGACGCCTCCGGAAGAGAAGGCCTACAAGATTTTAGAGAAGATCGAGCGCCAGGGGAACCAGTGCAAACGGATCGTGGAAAACCTGCTCAGCTTTTCCCGCTACAGCGAGCACTACGACGACATCAGCGACGTGAACGCCCATCTGGAAAATATTTTGGATGTGGTCCGGAATAACCTGATGTTAAAAAAAGTTCAGGTCACATTAAACCTGGGGAAAGACCTGCCTCGGATTCAGGCCGATCCGGTTCAACTAAAACAGGTCTTTATGAACCTGATCGGCAATGCCATGGGGGCCATGCCGGAGGGCGGGGCCCTGACCTTGTCCACCGACTGGGAGGCCAACACCGACCGAGTCAAAATCGTGATTGCCGACACCGGGACCGGGATCCGCAAGGAAAACCGGGAGCGCATTTACGATCCTTTTTTTACCACCAAGCAGGTCGGCGAAGGAACCGGTCTGGGCCTCACCGTAACCTATAATATCATTACCCAATACGGGGGCACAATCCAAATGGGGACCAAAACCCCCGAGGAAGATCCCGATCATCACGGGACGGTTTTTACCCTTACTTTTCCGGCGTACCATTCCCGGCGGGGGGTAGACGTCAAGGCAGACCGCGATGTCTGAAAAAATACTGATCGTCGATGATGAATTGGATATGCGGGAGCTGCTGGAACTGATCATCACCGATCGGACCGCCTACCAGGTAGTAACCGTCAGCAATCCCCAAGAGGTCCCAGAGCTACTTGAAAAAGGCGGCTTTGATTTGTTGATCAGTGACCTGCGGATGCCTCAAATGGACGGCATGGAATTGCTGGATCGGGTGCGAAAGGTCGACCCCCAGCTTCCGTATATTATCCTGACGGCTTACGGAACCGTCGAATCGGCCATTGAGGCCATGCGCAAGGGGGCCCTGGATTATATTACCAAGCCTTTCCGCCAGGAGCAGATTCTGCTGACCGTAGAAAAGGCCATGAAATTCCGGCGCCTCCAGAAGGAAAACCTGGCGCTAAAGAAGGAATTGGAAGCGTTGCGTCTAAAACAACAGGGTTAGAGGGGGGAACCCTTAGTTGTTTGGATATTAATACGAAGATAAAATCGAGGACACCTTTTGGCCAATAGTCAATAATCAACTCTTAATTCTTAAGTAATAATTGACCATTGATTATTTACAATTCGTCTTTATAAAGTTTTCCTATGGGCTTCTGACCCCGCCGCCCAAACCGGGGCCGGATTTGGCCACTGTCGTCGTAGCCTGACCTTGAATGTGCAGGGAACCTTATCCCTCACCCCCGCGGCCGGCGGGGTCGCCGGCCCTACGAAAAACGAAAACTTGGAATATTATCATCGCTCGGGGTGCCCGTCCCGGGCATGGGGGAGTACTTTAGCAATTTATCTCAAACGGCGGGAAAATCGACGCCATTTCCCGCCCGGCAAAAAGTCGTTTTAAGACTTTTTGCGAGGGTCTCATGGTCAAACTGACCGATTTTTTTAAGAAAAAAGACATCTGCCGGCCGGAGGATGTGGAAGCGCTTCGTCAACGCTATGGGGCCTTTCGATCTTTGTTGGAGGAAAACCGGGAGATTTTGGAGATCATCACCGATCTGGAGGAGAAACGCAACGGCGAGTACCTCTTCGACATGCAGTACCTGCGCTCCAATGTGCGGCGGCTCTCCGAAAAAGTCTATAGCCTGATCCAGAATTTAAATGAAATCTCCGGAGGAGGATATAAACCACTCTTCCCGGTGTACAGCCGGATTCAACAGGAACTCCAGGAGTTTCTATCCCGCAGAAAGAAAATTCCTCCGGATTCCCCGGTCCTGCCGCTGGCGGAAATCACCCGGGAACAGGAAGACAGCGTGGGCGGCAAGATGGCCAACCTGGGGGAATTGCGTAACCGGGTCAGGGTCACCGTGCCGGATGGGTTTGCCATCACCGCCTACGCCTATAAGGATTTCATTGACGCCCATCGGCTTCAAGAGGCTATTTCCCGGCGGTTGGGCCGTTTGGATATCGACAATTTGGAGGACTTGATCGTAGTCAGCCGGGAGATCCAGCAGATGGTCTTGGAGAAGGAACTTCCTCCAGCCTTGACGGAGGCCATCGATCGGGAAATCCAGTCCCTGGTTGCCCGCCAGGGCCCGGATATTTCTTTGGCTGTGCGCAGCAGTGCCTTGGGAGAGGACAGCAAGATATCCTTTGCCGGGCAGTATGGGACGGTGCTGAATGTGCCGCCGGACCAAGTGGGGCGGCGCTACCGGGAGATCTTGGCCAGCAAATTTACGCCCCGGGCGATTTTTTACTTCCTGGGTAAAGGCTTTCGGGAAGAGGACCTGGCCATGGGCACGGGGTGTATCACCATGGTTTGCGCCCGGGCCGCGGGCGTGCTGTATACCGTGGATCCCCTGGATCCGGCTGGGAACGAACTGGTCATCCATGCCCACTGGGGCCTGGGTCAAGCCGTGGTAGAGGGAACGGTAACGCCGGATGTGTTCAGGGTTTCCAAGAAAGAACCTTTCCAGATCATGGGGGCCGCTATTGCCCACAAGGAAAAACTGCTGGCCTGCACCCCTCGAGGTGAATTGGAGGAGGTCTCCGTGCCCTTGGAAGAACAGGACAGTCCCTCTTTATCGGAGGCCTTGATCCGGGAACTGGCCGAGACGGCCAAACGGATTGAGGAACATTATAAACAGCCCCAGGATATCGAATGGGCGGTGGACGGTCAGGGAAAACTATATATCCTCCAGACCCGGCCGCTTAAGGTATTTGAGACCAAACCGGTCCGGGAAAAGGAACGGGAAAAGATAGATCCGGTCCGGCATCCCATTTTATTGGACACCGGGGCCCTGGGGGCCCCGGGGGTGGGGACCGGTCCGGTGTATGTGGTCCAGCGGGATGAGGATCTGGTCGGGTTTCCCGACGGGGCCATCCTGGTCGCGCGGGTGCCTTCCCCCAAGTACGTGACGGTTATGAACCGTGCCCGGGGGATCATTACCGACCTGGGCGGCGCCGCCAGCCATATGGCGGCCCTGGCCAGAGACTTTCGTGTTCCGACCATCCTGAACACCCAAAGGGCCACCCAAGTGCTGACTCCCGGTCTGGAGGTGACGGTGGATGCGGGCAACCGGATTGTTTACCAGGGAACCGTCGAAAATCTGCTGGAGGACCCAGGGGAAAGGCGTAATCTCTTCGAGGAAACCTCTCTGTTCCTGTTGTTTGAGAAGATATTAGACAAGATCGTTCCCCTAAACTTGGTTGATCCCCTCGATCCGGGATTCATTCCAAAAAATTGTCAAACCTATCACGATCTGACCCGTTTTGTCCATCAGACCGCCACCCAGGAAATGTTTAACCTGAGCTCCAAGTCCAGGGTTTCCGAGGCCAAAGCGATTAAATTGGATACCAAAATTCCGATTGAAATTTTCTTGGTCGATCTGGGAGAGGCGATTCCACCGGAATACCGGAAAGGAAAGGTAAAAATAGAGCATATCCATTCCTGGCCATTGCAGGCCCTCTGGAAAGGGATCGAGTCCATGAAATGGCCCACTCCCAAGCCCGTGGACTTCAAGGGGTTTGCGTCCGTGATCGCTCAGACCGCCACCGACGGCTCGGAAGTGATCTATTCGGATAAGAGCTTCGCCCTGCTGTCCGAAGATTACATGAATTTCAATATTCGCCTGGGCTATCATCTTTCCACGATTGAAGTGTTCGGGGGGTGCAACGAAAATGAAAATTTCATCAAATTTATTTTCAAGGGGGGGGGAGCCACTGTTGAACGACGGGACCGAAGGTCACGGGTGATCACTAAGGTCCTCGATAAATTGGGCTTCCAAGTCACCCGGAAACTGGATTTCCTGGATGCCCTCCTCCACGGCTACCCCCGGGAAATGATGGAAAAAATCCTGTTCGTCATGGGCAAGCTGACCCTCTACACCAAACAACTGGACATGGTCATGTTTAATGACGCCATAGTGGAATGGTCTACGGAGGAATTTTTCAAGGAACATATCGGCCGGGAACTGATGGAAGAATTGACCGGATCTTCCGATTATTGACAAAGGGCGGTAATCGTCCTAAGATTCAACCAAAAATAACTAAATTTTTGGTTGAATCTTAGAAATTCAAAAAAGGATGCGGAGAAAAGTTGATGAGCGCAAAGATAATTATTGTCGATGATGAACTGGATATGCTGGAACTGCTGGAGATGATTATCACGGAGAGGACTTCTCACCAGGTGGTGACCACGAATAATCCCCTGGAAGTGCCCCACTTGATGCGACAGCAGGAGGCCGATCTCTTAGTCACCGATCTTCGCATGCCGGCCATGGGCGGGATTGAACTAATTAAAAAAATTAAAGAAACCTACCCGAATCTGCCGATCATCGTGATCACCGCCTACGGATCCTCGCAATCGGCGGAGGAGTCCATTGCCGCCGGGGCCTATGATTATATCAGCAAGCCTTTTCGGAAAGAGCAGATCCTGATTACTATCAACCGGGCCCTGGAATGGGGCGCCATGAAGAAGGAACTGGCCGCGCTTCATGAGCAGAAAAAATCGGAAGCCTAACCCGATGGCTGAAAGAATATTAATCGTCGACGACGAAACCGATATGCTGGTTCTGCTCCGGATGATCATTCAGGAGCAGACCCCCTACGAGCCGCTCACCACCCCCAACCCCTGGGAGGTGGAACGAATTCTGGCTGAAAAAGAAATCGCCCTGGTGATTGCCGATCTGCGTATGCCGGGGCTGGACGGCTTTCAGTTGCTGGAGCTGATTCGGGCCAGGTACCCTCTGATCCCGGTCATCATCATCACGGCCTACGATAGTCAGGAGACCGCCGAGGAGGCCCTGCGGAAGGGGGCCTTTGATTATATCCCCAAACCGTTTCGCCGGGAGCGGATTATTCAAGCGATAGAGCAGGGTTTGGCCCTGCTGAAGTGCAAACCGAAGGGGTGAACAGTCTCAAGACCCATTAGCCCGGCTGGGCGTGGTTTTTGCCGGAAGATGAATTTTCTTTAGCGTTTAGTCCTCCATACTTTGATCATGGTCCTGTCCGGTACAATCAAATTCCTGGTAAGGAGGATTATTAATGAGACGGAAAAATCGAACTCCCCTCACGATAAAACACCGATTTTTTTCATTCCCAGCAGCGGGTAGCTTTCGATTCGAAACTTTCCTGTCGGCTGGCCTCATGCTGGTGTTATTTCAATTGATGTTGGGGCTGACCGCTGCCTGGGCAGGTCCTCCTTTCTTTACCGATGACCCTGAACCCGCGGACTATAAGCATGGGGAGGTCTATCTGTCCTCCCAATTCCAACACAGCCGCGATGGAAACTCCGGGGCCTTACCCCTCCTTGAGCTGAATTATGGCCTGCTCCCCAATGTGCATGTCCATTTGATTGCTCCGCTGCAATATGATAAACCGGAAGGGGCGTCCGCCCAGTATGGTTTTGGGGACCTCGAATTCGGCATTAAATACCGGTTTATCCAGGAAACCGATTCAATTCCCATGGTGGGGACCTTTCCGATAATACTCTTCCCCACAGGCGATAAGGATAAAGGCTTGGGGAGTGGGGAGACCCAGGTTTTTCTTCCTCTCTGGCTCCAAAAAAGCTGGGGCCCGTGGACCAGTTACGGCGGTGGCGGGTATTGGATCAATCCCGGAGAGGGCAATAAAAATTGGTGGTTTTTCGGTTGGCTGCTGCAACGGGAAATTACCAAGCAGTTTACTCTGGGGGCTGAGATTTTCCATCGAACCCCGAGCCAGGATGGAGGGGATAGCAGCACCGGATTCAATGTGGGGGCGATTTTTAATCTAACGGAACATCATCATATCCTGGTTTCCGCCGGCCGGGATTTTGACGGACCCAATCTTTTCACCGCCTACCTCGGGTATCAATTCACTTTTGGACCAAAGGAAGAAAAGGTATCTTCTTTGTCTCGGCCAACCGGGTTCCGTTAAACAAAAGGCGGGAAGGAGGGGCCGCCTCCAACCCCGGATGCTCCGGGATGAGAGGCGGCCCCTGGAGGAGAGGGGAGGAGATTTTTTTGTTTCGGATCGAGGGGACCCGAAACGGCAGGAAAACTGGTTAAAATTTCAACTGGAACCCCAGTTGGAATTGGTCGTAATCCTTCGAATTTGGGTTTTCAAAATCGCGATGCTCATAGGCCAGGAAAGGCATGAACTCTTTGGACCAGTCATAGGAAACACCCAGGGCGTACGTGTTCTGGGCGTTATTGGATAGGTCGGTATTGGGATCGTAATTGTAGTATCTTCCGAAGAGCCTCAATTCCTCCACCTTGGGGATGCGGACGAATCCCTCGGCCAACCAGCCGCTGCGGCTGTTCTCCTCGGTGGAGGTAAAGGTCCCTTTGCCCCAGTAGTACTGGCCGAACAGGGTGAACCATTTGTGCTGCCAGGCCAGTTGGGCCAGGTTGACCTGCACGTTGGGATAATCGTTCGTTTTGCCGGCGGCGGTGAAGGTGTTGTTGGACTTCCCGAACATCCCGAAATAAGACAGTGCCAACCCCTTAAGCATTTCCACGCCCGGTGCGGGCCGGAAATAAACCAGGCCGCCTACCGGTTTATCGGTGTTGGCCTCGGTATTGGTATAGCCGCCCCCGTTGTAAATCCCGACTTGGTAGCCGCCCCATTTTCCCGCAAAGGTGCTACCGGCATAACTCCGGAACTCTCGTCCATCGTTCCGCCGAAGGTCCCGCGGATGTTGACCCCGAAATCCGAAGAGGCCTGGATGCTGTTGTCATCCAGGAAGTGTTTGCCCTGGACCCGGTAGGGCCAGACAGAGGAGTCGTACATGTCCGAGGGCGTGTGAGCCATGCCGAGTTCGGTGACGGTATCCCAGAAATGCAGATCGGCATAGGCGTATTTCATCCTGATTTCCAGGCCGTTGCCCTTGTCGTCGGCATCGCGGGAAGTGAAGATGTCCGAGGTCAGGTTGAAGCCCAGCCAGGAGTTCAACTTGCCCGACAGGGTCAGGTAGCCCCGGTTCAGCAGGAACTCGTTGGTCGTGGTCCCACCCTTATCTTCGCTCCTCATCCGCCACTCGCCGAAGATCGTGGTCCCGAACTTGACCCCCTTCAGGTATCCCGGCAGAAAATCGCCCTTCTGGGCCACTTCTTTGATTTCCTGCTTTCGTTCCTCCTTTTCCTGCTTGGCCTGGGTCTGCACCTCTTTCATCAGTTCCTGAGACTCCTCTTCGGTGATGACCCCCTTTTTCTTCAGCAGGTTGAGCAGCAACAGCGTATCCCGCTCACCCGCCTGGACCTGGCCCGGGCCTCCCCAGGCCGCCAGAAAAAATAAAACCAGGACCAAACTCAGCCACCCATTTTTTTTCATCTCCCTTTCTCCTTTTCTTTTCAATGGACGCTTCTCTTTTCCCCTTTTTAATAGCTGACGGCCCGCTTCAAAAAGGATTCAGCGGGATTCTCGATCGGTTGGTAATATCCTTCCCCCTGGCAGGAGCAACAGATTGCTCCCTGGCGGAGGGTGTAGGCCTCCCCGCAGGAGGGGCAGATTCCGGTTTTTCCTTTCTTTATCTTGGCATAGTAGTTGGTTATGTAAACCGGGGCGGCCGACAGCGCCCCTCGGCCGGCCTCCAAGATGGTTTGGTTAAGGACTTCCAGCGGCAGGTCCTTCTTCTCCACCAGCTTCATGAACCAGTTGAAGAGATTAGGGAAGGCCGCGGTCTTGTCCACATCCAGTCGGACCCGAATGCCCTCCCGCGTTTTTTTGTCGTAAAGGCTCAGGGCGAACTTATCCCAGTCCACGATTTTCATCCAGCCGTTGCCACAGGTGCAGGGGGTCAAAAGCTGGACAGCGTCGGGCAGGCAGAAGCGGGTTTCCACGATGGCATCGGCCTCCACCTCCCTCCCGACCAGTTCCTGGGCATAATCCACCATGAATCCTCCAAGTAGGACCCCGGGGGCCACCCACCCGTGAAATTTCCGGATTTCCTCCATGAAGGACTCGACGGGTTTTCCCGAAATCATTATCTTTTTCATTATAGGCATCTCCTTCGCCCGCTGTAAGGGTTTAGGCCTTGACCAGCTTGGCCTGGCTCTGGTAAAAAACCGCGCTCCCACCGACCGTATCCACCAGACCGGTATTTTTCAGGTAGGGATTGACGCGCATGGCGGCGTTGGCGTGAATACCCGTGGCCCGCCGGACATCCCCCGGGATAGTCACGCCGTCAATTTGTAGGGTTTGAGCCCCGTAGGCCCATGCCCGTGGCCCTGAGAAAAAGCGATCACGTTTGGGCGGAGACCTTCTACAACCCGGTTAAACAGGAACCACGTTCACCCGGCTATTGGAAAAAGAGGCGCTGCCGCCGATCGGGTCGGTCAGGCAAACATCCTTCAGCACTGGGTCCACGGCCAGGATATGATTGGTACAGATCCCCGTCGCCCGACGGCGGTCTCCATAAATTTTATGGCCATCCACCACCACGTCATTGGATCCATAAGCCCAGTGGCCGTAGTGCCAGGACACGGCCAGGGTACCCGGACGGATCCCCTCTATGATTTCCACTCGAGCGATCATGGGCACCACCCGGTTTTCTCCGTCTTTCAACTCTAACTTCCCACCGGGATTATCCGCCGATACCAACCGTACCCGTTGGTCCTGTTTCAGGCCGATCCTTAAGGCGTCTTGCCGATGGATCAGGACCTTGTTCTCCGGCCTCAAGGCGATGTTGCTCCAGTAGTTGGAGATGGTCCGGGAATGACCGCCGAAGGCCTCTTTATAAGTGATGATCTTAAACGGATATTCTTGACTCCGCCTTAGGGGTTTACCGGCGGCATCATATTCTCCGCCGATAATCGGAACGCCGCTGAAATAGGCCCCGCTGAGGCTGTTTCTTTGGGAAGCCACTTCCTCCACGAAGAGGTGAAACATGCTATTCAGGGCACTTTTCATTTTATCGCCCTCATAAGCCTGGCTGAAATCTGCAAACCGACCCCCGCGGTTGAGTACATAGACGACTTTCCGCCATTCATTCTCTGACCGCAAGGCTTGCTTCCAACGCTTTTCGTTGAAAACAGAAAGTGGCAGATGCCGTCTGGCCTTTTGAAAGAGGGCCATTTCGGCGGCATCGGCTTCCGGGACATCTTCACCGGCCTTATCTCCAAAGGCGATGTTGGCCACTTCTTTCAGGTACCAGTCCTCCTGCCGGGTAAATGGTAACCCCTTACCAAAGGCGTCCTGTCCGAATCCTGAAAGCTTCATCCGGGTCCCCACGGCAATTAAAAATGTTTCCATGCAGATAGGCATCCGTTCACTGTTCACTTCTACTTCTTCGGTGAAAGGTATGGCCACTGGCTGTCGAACCTTGCCCACTTTGGTGGGCACATCCGGAGTGTCGTGAGGAAATCCCCACCGTTCCAGATAGGTCAAATCCGGGACAATGTAGTCCGCGTACATGGAGGTCTCGCCGATGATAATATCACTGGCAATGAAGAGCGGTACCCGGGCCGGATCCTTGAGCATGTCAATGACATGCTGGGTCCCGCCGGGGGTAGAAAGGGCCGGGGTGCCCATGTGGAGAAAAAGGATTTTCCCGGCATAGGGATATCCACCCGTGAAAGAGGGGATGACCTCCTGGTAAATATTGCCGGTAAAGGGATACCAGGGCCTCTTGGCCGGGTAGCCATGTTCTCTGAAAAGGGTGAAATCTTCATACCGGCTCTTCTCACGGGTAATCCTGGGCCCAAAGGCTTTAAGAGGTTCGGGATGCATCTTCTCCAATGGATAGATACTGTCCGGTTTATCTCCTACTTCATGCCAAGAGCCACCCCCCTTACTGAGGCCTCCCTTATAATCGGCGTTGCCGATGAGGACATTGAGAGTAATAATCAGACTACCGTTATAATATCCGTCGGTCTGCTGCACCGGTCCCCGGTACATCTCCACCACAGACCTTTTTCCGTGAGAGGTGAACTCCCTGGCCACCTCGATGATGGTCATGGTATCCACCCCGCTTTCTTCGGCATACTCCTTTAAAGTGCGGGCCATGGCCTGTTCGGTCAGGAGTTGAAAGGCGCTCTTTACGGATAGGCCTTTCACCTGGGTCTTGACCAGGAGATCTCCTTCTATCGGTTTATTTTCATCTTCCGGATCTACGGCAATCAGCCGGCCTGCGCGGGAGACCACCCTCTGTTCCGCTGTGCCGATGCCCGCTTCATCGGCCTTCAACAAGGCCATAGGGTGTCCTTCTACGATTTTTACCAAGTGGCTGGCGTTGGTCCAGGTCGGTTCATCGTCGGCCTTGGCAGCCGCCTTGTTGGCGTTTTCCAGGTACCGTTGGTCGTAGCGGTTATTTTCCAGTATCCATCGAATCATGGCCATGGCCAAGGCCCCGTGGCCATTGGGTTGGACCGGCAGCCACCAGTCGGCCTTACCGGCATCGTTGGAGAGCCGAGCATCCACCACCGCGGTCTTCAGGCCCCGGTTAAGTTTTCCGGTGGTGACCTTCTCAGCCATGGTCACCAGGCTGAAGTTGGCCGTAAAAGCCCCGGTTCCCCAGAAGATAACAAACTCGGCATTGGCCAGGTCGCGGTTTCATGTGGTTCGTTTTATGTCCGGTCATCAGGTCATAGGCGATGTGGTGGGACTGCTCACAAATAGTGGTATGTTCATAATGATTCTTCGATCCAAGGGATAGTTCAGTAAACCATTTCATTAATTGGGCCGCGGCCGGGTTGAATGCGGCCAGCCAGGAAGACAAAGCCGTTATTTTTCGGTCCGAGATCCGGATGTTCAGGGTCAATAAGCTTATCCAGGTGGTCCCGATACTTTTTCTTAAATTCGGCGACATTCATTTCCCCTTTGCCGCACTTCTGGGCGTCTTCGGCCATTTTTTTAGCTACCTCGGCATCCCTCAGGGCAACTACCTCGTCAAATCCCGGGTAGGGGCGGCTGTCTCCTGCCTCGGCAAACAGCTTGCCCCCGCGGACGACTTCTTCGATAAATTGGTTAAAAGGGATGGTCCGCCATTTATTGGACCCCCGTTCGCCGGCCCTTTTAAGTACCTTACGAATCCGGTAGGGATCGTAATAGGTTTGAATGCCGGCCTGTCCCTTGGCGCACAGTTTCCCGTCTATCGTCGCCGTATCTTCGGGACGGGTCTTATAAGGGATATGGGGGAGAAAAGTTTGAGGGCTGTAAGGACTGCCCGTCAACTTGGCCAGGGTCCCGTCCCAGATTTTTGCCTTGATCTGGCAGGATACATGGCATTGGAGGCAGGTGGTATAAATCTGGTTGTGAGGCTGAGCCAGCACGTATGGGCCTTGGCTGTCTGCCACATTAGTCTCGGTCAGTACTCCAAAAATTTTGTTTGCCTGAGCGGCCAGGATGGCACATCCCCCGCAAAGGCTGTTGACTTGATCAGTTGGCGACGAGTAATTCCTTTGCGCCCGGTCGCCTTCTTTTCTATAGATCGCTGGTCCTGTTTGACGTGCATGGGTTAATTCCCTCCCTCATTGACCGATTTCGTTGAAAGGATTGGCAGATACCGGATGCCCAGATAAAAGAGGGCTATAAACAGGGCCACGGAAAAGGCAAAGACCGACCATTCGTTGATTGACGGGAAGTACTCGAACTTGAGCCGGTTATCCGTATAGGCCGCCTGCAGTCCCTTCATGGCCGGGGTTACCTGGCCCGGGATCACGTGGTTCAGGCGAACCGCGAAGTGGGCCACGGCAATCAGCAGGCCAGCCCATCCGGCATTCAGACGGTTCGCTGGTTTCCGTATCAGCATCACTAAGGGGATAATGATTCCGGCCAGAAGGTGTACGATCCAAAAGACGTACCAATAGTGACCGAAGAGGATGGACCAGAGCACGGTATAGGTTCTATCCTTTCCATACCACATGGTTACCGAAAATTCTGACCATTCCAGGATGATTACCAGGAAGAGCAGGCCTACGACCGTCCGACTCAAGAGGGCCAGGGTCTCCCGCTCTTCGGAAGAATCCGTGAAGTAGAAAAAGGCGGTGACCGCTAAGATCAAGGCGAGGCCGGAAGACAAAGCATAGCCGATGGAGAGGATCGGGCCCAGGGCGGTGTGCCAATAGGGACTGGATATCAGGGTGGCGAATTCAGCGCCGTTGCCGCCGGAGAAAATGATGGCTATGGCCATACCGATCCAGCCAAGGAGACGGTAGGTCTTGGTTGCTAAGGGATAGGGTTTTACCTCCATGGCCAGGATCACGGCGATATAGGCCAGGTAGCCCATCGAAAGCCAACTGGAGATGGTCAACAGAGAGGAAAAGTTGGGCCGAAGAAAGACCTCTTGCAGTCGCCACATATGCCCCAAGTCGAAGGAGATGATCGTAAGCCCAACCACCAGGTTGACCAGGGACAGCCAGAGGGCGGGACGTACCAGGCCACGGAATCGCTCAATTTGAAAGGCATAACAAACCCAGGCAAAAAAGGAAACCCCCTCCGCCAGGCCGATAAAATAGATTTTTGCGGCCACCCAAAGTCCCCAGGGGACGTAGCTGCCGTAATCGGCGAGCAGATGACCATATACCAGCCGTTGCATCACGCCGAAAAGGCCCCAGATCATCAGGGCGACCCAGGCAATACCGATGACTTTTTTTTGCGTTTTAGTCATAAGATTTCTCCTTTAAACCAGGTAATAAACAGAAGGGTTCGTTCCCAGTTCTTCTTTCAGACGGGTGACCCGAGAAGAACCTATAAGCTCATGGACCAGGCTGTAAAGGTCATGGTAATCCCCGAAATAGGTGGCCCCACCTACACAGGTCGTGACGCAGGCCGGGAGCATACCCTCGCGGAGCCGATGGAGACAAAAATGGCACTTCCGAGCATTTCCGATGGGGGAGTCCTCCCGGTGAGGATCCCTCCGCCACTTTTTGCTGTACTCGTAGTTGGGCCGTGTTTCATAATTCATAATCGCCGGGGTAGAGGCCCCATAAAACTCTCCGAAATCGGCGGTGCGGGCGTTATACGGACAGGCCGCCACGCAGTTGCGGCAACCGATACATACCTCATAATCGATGACGACGACCCCATCTTCTCTCTTCCAGGTCGCCGTGACCGGGCAGACCGGCACACAGGGCGGATTGTCACATTGCATGCAAGGTCTGGGGGTAAAGATCCTGCGCACATGGGGGAACTGCCCTACCTCCTGTTCGGGCACCACCCGGTAGACCACGCCCGGGGGGAGATTATTCTCCGTGCAGCAGGATACGGTGCAGGCCTTACAGCCGATACATTTCTGCTGATCAATCACCATCACCCATTTGCGCTCCCGGACGGGCTTTTTCATGGCTTTCAAAAGTTCTGTCCGCATCCGCTCCAGGGTGCTGCCCTCGGCAAAGCTCTTCGGATGGTCCAGCGGTTTGGCCTCAGGGGCGGTTTCCAGGGCCAAGGCAGACTTGGCTGTCAATGACCCCAAGATCCCCAGGCCACCGATAGCCGCCAGCGAACGGCCAATAAAATTCCGGCGTTCCAAGTCGGCCCCCGTCGCCTCCGCAGCAGATTTTGTCTGGCGCTGCCTGGAATCTTGGTCCCCTTTCCCCTGGGCAGATCCCTTCGGAGGGCTGGGATCGGATCGATCGGATGAAATTTTTAAGGCCATGAAACTCCTCCTTTCAATTTTTTAAATAAATGAGGTCCGGCCGGTTCATAATGACCTTGGTGCCCGGCGGGACGCTTTCCGTCAACCAGACATTGCCGCCGATGACACTTCCAGCGCCGATGACGGCTTCGCCGAGAATGGTGGCATTAGCGTAGATAATGACGTCATCCCCGATGGTTGGATGGCGCTTTTTGTTGCGGAACAGGTCCCCGGCCTTTGGCGGCAGGGAGAGGGCGCCCAGGGTCACCCCCTGGTAGAGGCGCACCCGGTTGCCGATGATCGTGGTTTCTCCGATCACTACCCCGGTTCCATGATCGATGAAAAAACACTCCCCGATCCGGGCTCCGGGATGGATGTCAATACCCGTAAGGCTGTGGGCGTATTCGGTGATCATCCGGGGCAGCAGAGGGATGCCCAGCGTATGGAGTGTATGGGCCAATCGGTACATAGTTATGGCCAACAGTCCCGGATAGCTTAAAATAATTTCGGTGCAGCTTTTGGCCGCCGGATCGCCCTCATAGGCGGCCTGAATATCTTTATAAATATGGGTTTGGGTCACTGGAAGACTTTGAATAAAAGCGGAAGCCTGGCCATGGCTGCGATCCCGGCAAGCGGTGCAAAGACGGCCAAGGAGCCTGCATTCGTGGGGAGAGGATAAACGGATTTGTTCTACCAGAATGGTGTAAAGGCCCTGGATGTCAAGATCAAGCCTTTTTTGCAGGGTGTCGGGGTCCGGAGGCCCGGCCTCCAGATAGCCGGGGAAGATGATCTTGCGGAGGATATCCGCCAGGTGGATGACGGCTTCCGGGCTGGGCCGGGGAATCAGGGTTTCGGGCCCTTCCGGATGGGGAAGGGATGGTTCCTGGAGTAAATCTCGGGCTACGAATGGAAAAGCGCGACTAGACGAATCCAGGGAGGCATTAAAAGAACATTCAAGTTGGCATTTTGGGGAGGATCTCATTTCAGTCGGCTTTCCCGGCTCGGGCCTCAAAAAGTCTGGGATTTCCTTAAGGAATTGAGGGGCTCATTTCTTTGCAGACCACCGGCTTGAAAACCTCGCATTGCTTGCAGGTATTCATCTTGGTTTTCCAATTTTTCTGGATTTTCCCCTGGCAGACGGTGCCGTTGATAAACCAGCATAAGTGGCCGCTTTGAAGCTCCCAGGCGGGGCATTTTTCCTTATTTTCAGTGGGGCAGTTTTTAATTACCCAGCAGGGTTGGATCATCTTGATTCTTTTTAGAACCAAGAGGAAGTACAAGTGCCTTTCCAGGTGATCCGGTACGGGCCGCCAGCCCTGCTCATAGCTTTGGATGGCCTTCAGTGAAGTTCCCAAAAGAATGGCCATCTCCTTCTGGGTCCTCGCCATCTCCTGACGGATCTTGATCAGTTCTTCGCTTTGCATGGTGGCGGTTTGACCGTTTTCATTATTTTATTGACGAACAATACCACGTTGTGGTATATATGTCAAGCAGAAAAACGACGCCGGCACAAAAAGGCGAGCGGCCTCTTTATAAACACTTGATGATGCACGGTTCTCTGGATAGTGGCTGATAAACCATGCACATCGAAAGGATAGGCCTTGGCGTAGAATAAATCAGGACGTTAAAGAATTAGAAAACGTAAATTTTTTCAATAGGTTGAAGAGAGGACCGTATTCGCTGGCATTTACCTTGCATACTAGTTGACACAACGTGGTACTTATCCCCAACCTTTAGACCTGATTAAGGAGGAGGCCATGAACGAACAATTAGAAATCATGCATATCGATCCGGATTATCGAATTACCTACTTTATCATTTCCAGGCGGATGTTGAAAGGCTTTCGCATAGCCTAAATCATTTAGATCACGCTGCCTGATGGGACAAGGGAACCGCTGTCTTGGAGAAGGAGGGGGAGCGGGGGGTGAAATGATTTCGGTTGTTCGTCCTTTTGGGCGGGTGGCCACAATTCAAGGCCGCATAGTTTGAAATCAAACCTCCGTGGCCGCCAGCCTCAGCGCCAGGAGTGGGATTCAATGGCCTGAGGACGGATCGTTAGATAATGGCGTTAAACAGGAATCCAACCAGGAGGATCCCGGTTGAGACCACCCCGATAAAGGCGGCGATCAAACCCGGCTTGAGGACCTTTCTCAGGATAATGGTCTCCGGCAGTGACAACCCGATGACGGCCATCATGAAGGCCAGGACGGTACCCAGGGCGGCCCCTTTGCCCAGCAGGGCCTGGACAATGGGAATGATCCCGGCGGCGTTGGAGTACATGGGAACTCCTAAAACCACAGCCAGGGGAACAGACCACCAGGCCTCCTTACCCATAATGGAGGCCATGAACCCCACCGGCACAAAGCCGTGGATGGCGGCCCCCACGGCAATCCCTCCGACGATATATATCCACACTTTGCCGACGATATCCTTGACCGCCTGGACGGCATAGCCGATCCGGCCCGACCAGGTCAGGGTGTCCATTACCAACGGCCGGAGGCCGGAGCGGATTTCGTAGACCCAGTCCTCCACCTGTTTCTCCAGGTGGAGCCGGCCGATAACCCAGCCGCTGAAGATGGCAATGGAAAGGCCGGTTCCCAGGTAGAGGAAAGCCACCTTCCAACCAAAAAGTCCGTAGAGCAGGACGAGGGCGATTTCGTTGATCATGGGGGCCGAGATCAGGAAAGAAAAGGTGACTCCCAAAGGGATACCCGCTTCCACAAATCCGATAAACAGGGGTATGGCGGAGCAGGTGCAAAAAGGGGTGGCGATGCCCAGCAGGGCGGCCAGCACATTGCCCGCCGATTCCCTTTTGCCGGCCAGGATGTCTCGGGTCTTTTCGGGGGTAAAGAAGGAACGAAGGAGGCCTACTCCAAAAACAATCAATATCAAAAGCATGAATACCTTGGGCACATCATAGAGGAAGAAGGCGGTTGCTTCAGCTAAATGGGTCCCGCGGTCCAGCCCGAACAGGCTATAGGTTATCCACTGGGCGACCGAAAGCAACTGCTGATAGATGAGCCACCACCCGACTAACCCCAGACCAAGATAAATGCCTTTTCTCCTCAGACCGTTTAACTGGGGAATCTCATCAACTTTTATGGAACAGGCACACCCTGAATTTTCTTCCATGATCGGAACCTCCCAAATTACATTAGATCAATATATAACCATTAAGGAATATAATGTCAAGAATAATATCTCGATTCAGAAAAAGAAAGGTCTTCATCTCGGCGATTATGTCCCGATCGTAGAGCGGACACCCGATCATCCAGCCCTCGAAGCCCTCGAGGCCTTTTTCATCTTTTCGGCAGGCTTTTTTTTAGCGCCCCTTTTATAAGAATGGCCTCTTTCCTCTCGGCCGGTTCCGGGAAGCTTGGATCCTGGTAGAGGCAATGGGCCGGGCAGGTCTCAACACAGATTCCGCAATAGACGCAGATAAAGGGATCATAACGCCAGGTGGCTTGTTGTTTATCGACCGCCAGGCATTGAGAAGGGCATTTCAGGGCGCACAGGGCGCAGAAGATACAATCCTCAATCCGAATAAAGAGCCTTCCCCGGGTCCCTTCCAGGGCCGGTCTAACCTCCCGGGGATAAGGGCGGGTGGCCCTGGGTGCTAACAGGTTTCGGAGGAGCAGGGGGGTCATTTTAAACATTCGATTTCGCCTTGGCCTACCTTTCCGTGCAACTGATACAGGGATCAATGGATAGAACGACCGCCGGCACAGCGGACAAAACCATGCCCGGCAGTATGGTCAGCAGGGCCGGCAGGTTGGCGAAGGTCGGGGTCCGGATACGCAGGCGGTCCAAGTGTTTCTGGCCGCCTGCCTTGATATAATAGAACAATTCTCCCCGGGGCTGCTCCACCCGAGAAAAAACTTCTCCGGAAGGAAATCCCTTCACCTTGATCCGCACCTCCCCCGAGGGCAGGCGCGAAAGGGCCTGTCGGACCAGGTCTACCGACTGCAGCACCTCCCGGAGGCGGACTTTCAATCGGGCGAAACAATCTCCATCGCTTTCCACCACCGGCTCCAGATCCAGTTCTTTAAAGGCGGCATATCCCAGTTTCCGGGCATCCAGGGCCACGCCGCTGCCTCTAAGCGTGGGTCCAACCGCCCCCAGGGCGTAGGCCTGTTCGCGGGTCAGGACCCCTTGGCCAATGGTTCGCTTCCGGATGGTGTAGTCCTTGAGAAAGACGGATTGAACCGCCTTAAACTCCTGTTCCACCTCCTGGATAGTACGGAGTATCCAGTCAATCTGTCCGGGACTAAGGTCCCTCCGGACCCCGCCGATGACGTTTACCGAGATAATCACCCGGTTGCCGGTGGTGGCCTGGTTCACCTCCAATATCTTTTCCCGGATTTTCCAACATTCCATGAAAAGGCTTTCGAAGCCCAAGGAGTCGGCAAACAGGCCCAACCAGAGAAGATGGCTCTGCATGCGGTGTAGCTCCGACCAGACCACCCTCAGAAATCGCGCTCGGGGAGGGGCGTCGACTCCCATCATTTTTTCCATCCCCTGGGCATAACACATCCCATGGATCATGGAGCAGATCCCGCAGACTCGTTCCACCACCTGTTGGATTTGCTGAAAATCTCGGATGGTCACCATCTTTTCCAACCCCCGGTGGACAAACCCCAGGGCCGGCTGAACTTCGGTAACAATCTCATCTTCGAAGGTCAGCGTAAGGTGAATTGGTTCGGGAAGAACCGGATGTTGTGGGCCGAAAGGAATAATGGATTGGGGCATAAATCAGTCGCCTTTACCGGGCTGCCGGCCAAAAGGAGGTTCCTGGGCCTGATCCTCCAAATAAAAGGTGCGCTGATAGTTGATGATCAGCGCCGAAAAGCGCAGGCCGAACAAGTCCTGGATCTCGTTTTCCACCAAAAAGGCGGCCCAGAATACGGAGGAAAGGCTGGGTACCTCCCGCCCTCGGGGAACGTTTAAGGACAAATGCACCATTTCATAATCCCGGTCGAAGGTGTAAATAATCTGCCAGCCCTCTTCCGGCAACACACTACAGGTCAGGGTCACCAAGCGGTGGCCTTCGTTTTTCAGCCGGGTGGTTTCCGGGATCAATCGTTCCATCGTGACGGAAATCATTTCGTCAGGCATGACGCACCGATCTTATCCGGGGTTATCCTGCCCCGGAAGGGGTTTATTTTGAGGAGCCCATTGGTTAAGGGCCAAGAGCACTCCGTCGATAATGGATTCGGGCCTGGGGGGGCAGCCGGGCACATAAATATCCACCGGGATCACCTGATCCACACCTCCGATGACATTATACGCCTCCCGGAAAATTCCTCCGCTGAGAGCGCAAGAGCCGAGGGCCACCACGATCTTAGGGACGGGTATTTGCCGGTAAAGATTAAGCAAGACCTTCCGGTTCCGGGGATTGACGGTCCCAGTGACCAGGAAAATATCCGCGTGCTTGGGGTTGCCCACATTGATGATACCGAAGCGTTCCAGGTCATAGACCGGGGTCAGACAGGCCAGGACCTCGATATCGCAGCCGTTGCAGCTCCCGCAGTCATAATGGAGCAGCCAGGGAGATTTGATCCGGGACTTTTGAAAAAAAGAGTGAATGGATCCCATTTCCCGCCTATCCCCGAGCAATCCAAATCAAGTTGATCAAACAAAGCGGGAATCCGATCCCCCAGGCCCAGGCCCACATCCAGCGCCAGTTCATCCGGGCCGAGGCCGTATCGATTATGATCTGAAAAGCAAAAACGGCTCCCGGTAAAGCGATCATCCCTGCCCAACCGCTGGCCCAGAAGAGCGAACAGACCCCCAGAACGAGGACGATATCAAAAAAATGGGCTAGTTCAATCAGTCCCAAATAAGGACCGGAAAAGTCGGTCAAGATTCCCCGCACCAATTCCTGATGCGTCTGATGAGAGGCGGAGAGGTCAAAGGGTGATTTGCGCAGTTTTATGGTCAGGACCAAAGGGAGAACCAGAAACAAAAGGGGTAACCGTAACAAAAGAGGTTCGTTCCATTGATAGAGATCGATGATCTTAAAACTGTGGGTCTCCAAATAGAAGCCGGCGGGCACTAACAGCAGGAGCGGTTCATAGGCCAGGATCTGCAGTAGCTCCCGGTGGGCACCCACCTGGCTATAGGGAGAACCGGAGGAAAAGGCCCCGATAACCAAAAACAGGGCGCCCACGGCCTGAACGAAGAGGATGAGCAGTAGATCGGACTGCAGCCCGAACAGGGCCAGGGCGATGGAGGCGGCGGCCAAATAGCCGTGGGCGCAAAAGGCCTGCCAAGGATTGGCGATAGTCCTTTCCTTTTGCCAGAGCTTGCCCAGGTCATAAAAAGGCTGGAAAAGCGGCGGGCCGATTCGGGACTGTAGCCGGGCGGTGAGGATTCGGTCCAGACCGATAATCAGGCCGCCCAGGAGTGGGGCCGTCAGCAGACCGAAAGCCGTTAAGAGGACCAGACGCATGATACTCCCCCGGCCAGGATTAAAATCAACAGGCCGCCCGCCGCCAGATTCACCCAAAGGGTGACCCGCTTTTCGTTAAAAAGGGTGGACAAGTAATAGTTTTTCGTTTCGGCCTTAACCGGCAGGTTCAGGGGACCGACAAAAATTCCGGGGTAATCCGTTTCCAGGCCGCTCAGGTATGGGGGGCTGATTTTTCCTTTCCGCGCCCAGTGAAGGAAGAAGACCGAGACCCAGAGGCCCAGAAAAGCGACCAGGGACAAGGGCAAAACGGCAAAGGCCCCGTACCGATTTTCCAGTGTGCCTTGGTGAATGGTATAGGAAAGTGGAATATTCTGCAGAAAAGTCCCGGTGAGCAGCCACTCGTAAACCCAGGGAGCGGCAACGCCCAGGCCCAGGCCGCCGAGACCGAGGGCCCCCAACGCGGTCCAGGTAGGGATCGGCTGTTTCTCGGGGATCAGGGGTCCGGAAAGGGGATGACCCATCAAGGTCCCCGCCCAGCGGGCCCAATACACCACAGTCAGGGCGCTGCCGGCGGTGAGCAGGACGATGACCGATAGGTTTCGGGAGGCCGCTTCGAAGGCCATCCATTTGCCCAGGACCAAGCCGAAGGGGGGCATAATCATCATGATGATCCCCATTACCGTAATCAGGGCCGTCAGGGGTATCCGGGCATAAAGGCCGGCCATATCTTCGATATTCCGACTGTCCAGGTGCTGTTCAATCACCCCGACGCAGAGAAACAGCAGGGCCTTGGTCAAGGCGTGGAAGAGGATCAGCAGTAGCCCGGCGCTCAGCGCCTCCGGAGTGTTCAGACCGGCCATGGCGAACATCAGACCCAGGTTGCTGATGGTGGAATAGGCCAGGACTTTTTTACCGTTGCTCTGGCCCACCGCCAGGGCGGCGGCGGCCAAAAAGGAAAAGGAACCGAAAAGGGCGATGCCGTAGCTTAGAAACGTTCCCTGAAAAGCCGGGGTTAACCGCAGGATGAAATAAACCCCGATTTTCACCATGGTGCTGGAATGAAGCAGGGCGGAGACCGGGGTGGGGGCCACCATAGCCCCCAGCAACCAGTTCTGAAAAGGGAATTGGGCGGATTTGATGAAAGCGGCCAGGCAAAGAAAAGTCAGGGGCAGGATTCCGTAAAGGCCAGCAGACCCCCGCTGAATGATCCCCTGGAGGTCCAGCGTTCCGTAATCTAGTAAACAGGCCAGGAGACCCACTAACAGGGCCAATCCGGCCAGGCTGTTCATCCAGAGGGCCTGGAGGGCATTGGTCAGGGCCTCCGCGGTCCGGTCATGCAGGATCAGCCAAAAAGAACAGAGGGTGGTGATCTCGAAGAAAAAATAGAAGAAGCGGAGGTCATTGGACAGGACGACCCCATTCATGGCTCCCAGGAAAAGGATGAGCACCGGGAAGAAACGGTGCCGTCGCGTTTTCTTGATTTGGAGGTGTTTTTCGTGATTCTCCAAGTAGGGCAGGGCCTGCCAGACGATCACCGAACCGATCAGGGAGACGATCAAGATTAAAAGGAGTGCCAGGCGGTCGCAGAGAAAGACCGGGTAACTGGGATCCGCTTGAGGAAAATAGAGATGGATAAAAATCAGCAGCAGGATCTGAAGCCCGGAGAGCATTTGAATCAGCCGGTGGCGATGCCTAAAACCATAATAAAGGAAGAGCAGGAGCAGGGCAAAGTCACCGGCTTCGATCAGGGTCGCCGGTTTCAGCGGCCCCAAAGATTCCGGTGAAAAGGAAAAAGGGACCTGGGGGATCATGAACAGTGCCCCCAGTCCCAAAAGGATCCCGGTGGAAATTACCCCGAAGGACTGAATCTTTTTCGCCTGGAACAGAGAATAAAGCGGCGCGGTGATAAAAGGGAGAAGGATCAGTAAGGCGGTCAGTTCCCGGTATCCCATAAGGTGAGCAAGACTAACCAAGAAAAGTTGACTAGTTGGTTTAAAATCGAATTTCGGACTTACGGATCTTATCCGTTAAAATGTTATCAACGAATGCCTGGATTGGCAAGTGGAAGAATTTAAGGGGTATCTATCCGCACCTGACGGCTGATGGTTTGGAGGGAATAAATATTCCCCGGGCGGGGCTGGTAGGTCAACTGAACCGCCACGGTAATCTCATGGATTCCTTTGGGGACCGGGATTTCAAAGGTTTCCTCCTTAGGCCGGAAAGGCTGAAGGCTGGTATCGCGCAACAGGCCCAGTTTCTTGTCCGGTCCCAGGACCATGATCGGGCTCCGGCCGTCGCCGGCCTGGGGCATATAAAATTTTGTGCCTTCAAAGAATTTCTGACCGTTGGGAGCGGTAGCGGTCACTTCCAGGACCACCCGGGTGCGGGTCGGTCAGCCGTCCGGAATCCGGTGGCCGGCCTTATTGGTTATCCGGGTTTTAACCACGGCCAGGGGTAAATGCTTTCCTTCTTCTATCTGGAAAACATAGCCCAGGGTTTCCACCTCCAGGGGCAAGGCCTGGCGGAGACGGGCGGAGGTACCGGCCCGGTCGTTGAAGTTCGGCAGGCAGGTATGGTCCTTGCCCGGCATGTGGCAGTCCTGGCAGGTCTGGGCCCCGCCGTTGGGAATGTAGGCGTGGAGATAACTGCCATACAACGTGGCGCACTGGACCGGATTTTCGAATTCGAGGTTGGGCCCGAGGCCATGGCACTGTCCGCAGAAGAGGGGATATTTCAACAGGGAGCTTTTCTCTACCGGGAGGCCCTCATGATCCTGGATTTCCCGAGAGCCGTAGAGGAGCGATAACTTCGGCCGGCCATGAACCACGGCCTTTTCCTGGTGGCAGACCAGGCAGCCGATATTCAATCGGCGGATGGTTTTTTTGTCGTTCCGGAAGACGGCGGCGGCCAGTTCGGCGGCCACGCTATCCGCTGCTTTGAAAAGCTGGGGCAGATGGCATTTGGCGCAGGGGAAATTGGCCTTGGTGGCCTGCTCGGGCGACTTGACTGCCAGAACTCCCTCTTTGAGGTATTTGGACATGAAGATCCAGTCGTCCATGCCCATCAAGGGCCGGGCATGATGGGATTTTTCCCACTGGGCGTAAATCTCCGCATGGCATTCCTTGCACCGAGTGGAATCATAGCGGGAAATCAATTCCTTTAAAGACCCGATTTCATCTTTCTTCCCTTCCCCGAAAAGATAGAGGGGTGCCAGCAGAATTATTGAGGAGGTAAATAAAATCAAATAAAGGGGCCATCTTTTTTTGGGCATAAACCGCCCTTTCTTTAGTGGGTATCCATGCCCCGGAGGGCAAAAGAAAAAAATGGAAATATCTCGTCAACCGAATATCGCAGCTCGTCATCCTTTAGTATTCCAGCCGGAATCGGCTCAAATAATTTTGAAGTCTGGACTTTCCCTCAGTAGTCAGGGGGGGGCAATCTTCCGGTCCTTTCACCCCTTCGGCCGTCCGGGCGGCGAAGACCAGGCAAGTCGCTTCCCCGCAGGCCCGACAATTGGTTTTGGGCAGCAACTTTAGAATTTCCAACAGTTTCGGTTTCGGGGCGCTTTCGTAGCTGGGCTCGATCTCCGCCCGTTTTTCCCAGGTTTCGTTGATTTCCCTTTTGATCCACTCCAGGATTTTATCGGCCTCTTCGGCGTCCCGCAGGGCGTTGACGGCAATCTGCCGGGACTGGACGGTAATCAATTTTCCCTGGAGCCGAAAGGTTACGGCCGGGGGTTCCCGATAAAACTCGTCGCCCCCCAACCTGGCGTTCAAATAAGGCAGAACGGTCTCGATATCTTCGTCCAGATAGGCGATGCAGTGTAGAGATTGAAAACTCGGATTGCACTCCGGGCGGAATATTTCCTTCCGATAGCCTTTAAGCAGCATGGGAAACTCCTCTTGTGTATCTCCTCTTAGTATGTTTCGGAATTTAGATTGCGAGTTTATAACCGACAATTGGAAAATTTTTGGCTATGGTTTACAAGTCAGATGGCACACCCCGGTGGGGGTCTCCAGGGCAAAGGGAAAATATTTTCGTTTGAACCACAAGGCCACATTGACCAGGCTGATCAACACCGGGACCTCCACCAGCGGACCGATAACCGCGGCAAAGGCCGCGCCGGACTGAATCCCGAATACGGCGATCGCCACGGCAATGGCCAGTTCGAAATTATTCGAGGCGGCGGTAAAGGAAAGGGTGGCGGATTGTTCATAGGTGGCCTTAACCTTGATCGACATATAGAAGGAAATAAAAAACATGATGAAGAAATAAACAGTTAGCGGGATGGCGATGCGGATCACGTCCAGCGGCAATTGAACGATATATTCGCCCTTAAGGGAAAACATGACGATGATGGTGAACAGCAGGGCGATGAGCGTGATGGGACTGATCTTGGGGATGAATCTTTCATGATACCAGGTTTTGTCCTTGACCTTGATCAGGGTGAAGCGGGTGATGACGCCGGCGATAAAGGGGATGCCCAGGTAGATGAATACGCTTTCGGCGATCTGGCCGATAGAAATGTCCACCACGGTCCCTTTCAGACCGAACCAGCCGGGCAGGACGGTGATGAAGATATAAGCGTAGATGGAGAAGAAAAGGACCTGAAAAATGGAGTTGAAGGCCACCAAACCGGCGCAGTATTCCGTGTCGCCGGAGGCCAGTTCGTTCCAGACGATGACCATGGCGATGCAGCGGGCCAGGCCGATCAGGATCAGGCCGACCATGTATTCCGGGTAGCCGGCCAGAAAGAGGATGGCCAGGAAAAACATCAGGATGGGACCGATGACCCAATTCTGGATCAGCGAAAGGATCAAGACCCTGTAATTTTTAAAGACTTCCGCCCAGTTCTTCGTATTTAACCTTGGCCAGGGGGGGATACATCATCAGGATCAGGCCGACGGCGATGGGAATGTTGGTGGTCCCGGACTGGAACAGGTTCCAGAATTGAGCCACTCCCGGGAAAAAATAACCGGAACCCACGCCCAAAAGCATGGCCAGAAAGATCCAAAGGGTTAAAAACCGGTCCAGGAAAGACAGTTTTTTAGTAATCGGTTCTACCATAAATAGGTTTCTTCCTGTGGATCAGTCTCCCGCATTCTTGAGCCAATTCGTGAGCTGTTTTTTGCTTGGCACAGACCCGACGGAAAGGATTTTTCCATTTATGATAAGCGCCGGAATACCCATGACACGATAACGGGCAATTTCCTTGACATCGGTGACATGCTCCAGGTCGGCGGCCAGGTTTAACTCGGACATGAGGTCCATAATCCGCTGGGTCAATTCCCGGCAGTTGTTGCATCCCTGGCCGAGGACTTTGATCACCAGTCCGGCGGGCTTTTCTTCCTGGATGGGCTGCCCCAACTGTTTTCTGAATTCCCGGACCAGGGCCTTTCCATACTCCGCCTTGACTTTCTCCGGAATGTAATTTTGTTTGGAAAGACGACCCACCAATTCCTGGGCCAGGGCATCATCGGTCGCTTGGGACAGATGGGGGGCCAATTCCTCAAGGACACCCTTGAACCCGAGTATCCCGACCGGGTGCCCCCCGATGTTAATCCGCAGGACCTCTTCATTTTCCATAAGATGTTATGGCCTTTTCCCGGTGAATCATGTAATCCCTTATGAAAATATAACCAATAAGTAATAAATAGTGGATTATCTTGTCAAGAAAAATTTTGACCCGTTAACCCTAAGAGAGGGTGTCCCTTCTAATGGTCGGCGTGTTGGAGGGGCACCACTTGATTAGAGCTTCGGGATTGGAGGACAGAATCCGGAGGGTTGATATATCCGATCATCTTATCCCTGAGCTTAAGAAGTAAAAGCTTCAATGCCCGATCGGGGAGCTTGAGCTTATTTTTCCGGGAGCGGATGGAAAGCCTTCCTCAGACGATAATGTGGTCAGGAGGCACTTAAACCCAGCTATCAGGCGGGCAGAATTAAGGCAGGCAACTAGTTGTTTTTATATGGTGGGCAGTACGGGACTTGAACCCACGGCCTTTGGTTCCGGAGACTCCCCCGAGGAATCAGACAATATAAAGGAACAAGCAAAAAATAAAGAGAACTCAACCCCTTAATCCATAGGGAGGGTTCTCTTTTTTTATGTTGTTTTTGGTTATTTGATAATGGTTCGTTAGAAAACCGTTAGAAAATCTGCCTCTGCGGGGGGGACTACCTCGAATGTGGGGACTCCGGGGTTAACAAAATTAGTTTAAGAATGAACAAAGACGAACTGCCCTTTAATAAACCTTCACCAATCCATCCTCTTGGCGTCATCACCAAACCCCGATCCAGGGGTTGAATCAGGATTTATTAGCAAAGCCATAGTAAATCCCACAAACGCTAATCTGCGAAAATAATTAGTTCCTTGACAGGAGTGAATGAAATACTCTAATATTTCCTCATGGACAAGGAAACTCTAAAATACGTACTGGCCCAGTCAACCACGCGGCCGTTGCCGCCAACCACACCGCGGACGCTGGAGTTGCCTCTCGATTCACGCAAGGTAGTCGCCCTTGTCGGCATTCGTCGTAGTGGAAAGACCTACCTGCTCTATGAGACGATGCGGCGGCTGGAAGCCCAAGGCGTAGATCGGCGTCAGATGCTCTACCTCAATTTCGAGGACGATCGGCTACTCCCCATCGAAATCACCGAACTCGACCTGATACTGCGAGCGCACGAAGAGCTGTATCCCGAGGTGTCGGGCCGGAAAAAGTTCCTATTCTTCGACGAAGTGCAAGACGTCCCGTCTTGGGAAACCTATCTACGACGCCTTCACGACACCGAGGAAGCCTCCCTTTTCGTCACCGGATCCTCCTCGCACCTGTTGTCGCGTGAGCTCGCCAAGGGGCTACGGGGACGGAGCGTATCCTACGAGGTGTTTCCTCTCTCGTTTGGTGAATTCCTGAAGTTTCGAGGTCTGGAACACGAGCCGTACTCGCGGACCTCCGAAAGTCGCCTGGCCTCGGCCTTGGAAGAGTATCTGAAGACGGGCGGTCTGCCGGAAGTGGTCCTCGCCGACGAGTCGTTGCGACCGCGTATCCTCAAGGAGTACGTGGACCTGGTCTTTTACCGGGACTTGGTGGAGCGCTACGGCGTGGCCAATCCGCTATTGATGCGACGGTTGCTCCGACATTGCCTGGGCCATCCGGCCTCGCTCTTCAACGTCCACAAACTCTACCAGGACTTCCGCTCCCAGGGGCTGGCGCTCTCGAAGGACACCCTTTATAGTTACGTCGGGTACCTGGAGGAGTCGTTTGTCGTCTTCACCCTACCCGTGGCCGAGCGCTCGTTGCGCAAGCAGGCGGTAAACGCGAAAAAACTCCATGCGATCGATTGGGCGCTGGCCTATCCGTTCGTCGCCGAACCCAGCATTAATGTCGGGAAAAAGCTGGAGACGGCCGTTTTCCTGCACTGGCGTCGCCGGCGCGAGGACTTGGGTTACCTTGCCGGGGATCGTGAGATTGACCTGGTCGTAAATCGGGAGCGGCCCGAACAACTGATCAACGTGGCCTACTCCGTCTCACAGTCGCAAACCTGGGCGCGTGAGATCGCCGCGCTGGAGGAGTCTGGGGCCAGGTTCCCGCAGGCGGTGCGAGTGCTGGTGGCGCACGAACGAACCACGCGCAAACCACCGGCCGGTATCCAGGTGACCGATGCCTGGCGCTATCTGCTCGCGACACCTCAAGCCCTTTTGGACTGACAGTTCTTTATCAGAACTCGACAATCTTAGTACCCCGTTAGAAAATCGTTAGAAAATAGCTCAGCATCGATTAAGAACGAGGACTCAATTGAGGCAAGTAATTATTTTTGTTATTTTTAATTGTGGGCGATGCGGGACTTGAACCCACGGCCCTTGGTCCGGAGACCCTACGGCCACGGGGGCTCGATCTCAAGTTAATCTTCCCTAGGTTGTGGTCACCCACCCCAAAGGACGGAGAACCCCTTAATTATTCGGAGGAGTCCCGGGAAGGCCGGGAATAAAGGAGAAGGACGCCCAGGAGGACCATGCCCAAGCTCAGGAGCTGTCCCATGGTCAGGAAATTAAAAAGGAAGCCGATCTGGGGATCCGGGTCGCGAAAAAATTCCACGAAAATACGAAACAGGCCATAGCCGATCAGGAACCGGGCCACCATCCCGCCGGAAGTCCTGTTCCTCCCTTTGCTCCACCACAGCCAGATGAAAAGAACCAGCCCCTCCAAAAAGGCTTCGTAAAGCTGGGAAGGATGGCGGGGCAGCGGACCGCCCTGAGGAAAAACCATTCCCCAGGGCTGGGTAGTAACGCGCCCGAATAATTCTCCGTTAATAAAATTCCCCAACCGTCCTAAACCCAACCCGATGGGGGCGGTGACGATAATCAGATCTCCCAGCGTCCAGAGATTAATCCGGTATTTTCGGGAGAAGAGCCAACCCGCTAAAAAGGCCCCGATCAACCCGCCATGAAAAGACATCCCCCCCTGCCAGACCGCCACTACTTCCAGGGGATGCTCCAGATAATTTCTAAGATTATAAAAGAGGACATACCCCAGCCGGGCCCCGACAATTAATCCCAAAACAAGATAAAAATAGAGGTCCTCCACCCGATCTTCGGCCAGGACCGGGGGCTTCTGACGGCGGAGTTGCAACCGAACCAACAGGTAGGAGGCCAGAAACCCCAGTAGATACATGGTTCCGTACCACCGGACATGGAAGGGTCCGATGGAAAAAATTACCGGATCAATGGCTGGAAAGGAAAGCATGATTAGCAAGATGCCGGGAAACGAAAAGGTTGTCAACGGATAATTTGTCTATCAGCCAAATCTCTCCTCGGAGGGGATCGCCCATAGCCCTAAACCTTCTGGTTGTCGGCCAGGGTGGCTTCCCATTCTCTCCGTTCCTTGAGTTCTGTTTCCCAGACTTCAGGATTCTCTCGGAGGGCCAAATAGGCCTTATTGGCCTGTTCAATGAAAAAGTAGTTCGACAATTTTTACCGATCTGCCTCATCCCGCCTAACGGTTTTTGTCGAATAAGAATAGACATTGAATTCATGTGGTTAGCAGACAGCATCCCTCAATTCAAATAGATCCTGTTCGACAATAATGTCGAGAACGCTTTCCCATCGAAACGCGTCATCCTGAATAAATACATAATATCAAACTGTTAGCAGTAAACCCTTTTTGGCATAATCATTGCTTCATGAAAATATAACTGATAACGCATATAACAATAAAGGAAAGGAGGTGAAGAGCATGAAACGAATTTTTCAAGTTTTGTTGGTGGGCCTGATGGTGATTTTTGCCGGGGCGGCAATGGCCGGTCCCTGGGGTCGGGGGATGGGCCAGGGATACGGCATGGGGCCTTATTCTTATGATGCCGCCAATCTGACGGCAGACCAGACCGCTCAATTGCAGACCCTGCGGGAAACCTTCCTGAATGAAATTTCACCCCTGCAAGACGAAATGTTTGCCAAAAGATCGGAGATGCGAACCCTTTGGTCCGCCTCGAACCCCGATGAGGGAATGATTTCCACCCTGCAAAAGGACCTGCTGGAGCTTCAGGGAAAAATGCAGGAAAAGCGGCTCCAGTTCAATCTGGAATCCCGTAAGATTCTGAATCCGTAGCCTTTAAGTTTAGACGGGGGAGGGTGGTTGAAAACCCTCCCCCCTTAGCCGGGGGAGATCACTGAGCCGCATTCAACATATTCTGATTGTTGAGGATGATTGGATGACCCGCAGTGCCCTGGGGGATTATTTTGCCGAAAAAAATTACCGAATCTCCCTGGCTGAAAACGGGCTTGAAGGATTACGAGCCTTGGAAAGAGGGGATATCGACCTGGTTATCACCGACTATGCGATGCCGGCTATGGGTGGCGATGAGTTGATCAGGCAACTTAGGAAGACCAATCTCCATCTTCCCGTGATTCTGATCAGCGGTTTTGCCAGACGGGAAATAAAAACCTTTGATTCAATCAAAGACCAACTTCACGACTATTTTCTAAAACCGGTTAATTTGAATCTCCTCCAAAGTTCCATTCAAAAAGTTCCTTTGGGAGTATTTGCATGATCATTAAACTATTGATTTGCGTTTTGGTGCTGGCTTTCGTAAGCCCGGTTTGGGCCGGTTCCTGGGGCCAGGGACCGGGAAGGAGAATGAATTATGGTTTGGGTCCCTGCGCCGATCTGGAATTGGATCTAAGCTCGGAACAGTCTTCCCGGATGAAAGCCGATACAGTCCGATTTTCAGAAGAGCCTCCGGCCTCTCCAAATGGAACTTCGGGACAAGAAGATCGATTTGAGAATGTGTGAACCCGGAAAGGACAAAGAAACGGTCAGGACCACCCAGCTTCGCGATCAAGTCCGGGAGCTTCACGAACAGATTCGAGAAATTTGGCTTCGCTATAAAATGGAATGCCGGGCCCTCCTGACCCCCGAACAATTGGATCGGTTGAATTCGGTTAAAGGCGGAGGGAGGGCTCAGCCAGGAATTGGCCGGATGGGTTGGGGTGGCCGGTAAAAAGAATTTGAGGAGGACCTAAGGGCGTCCGGAAATATACAGGACTTTCATAGGATATAACCTCGTCGCAGTCGGCTTTTAATCTGTATAAAATTGAGTCTTCTAACTTTGCCGAGTAAAAAATTTCTGCTCCAGCCGGGAAGATAGATGCAGAAAGGCCACCATGAAAGTGATCTGGATGACCGGCTTGATGGCCAACACCAGCACCGTCATCGGGCTGAAAAAGATAGTCGCGAGCGCCAGGGCGATGGCGATGTTTTTGCCCGCCACGCCGTAAGAGAAGGCAATCATGTTTTCATAGGAAAACTTCGCCAGTATGGAGAACAGTACCGAACCGCTGAACATGATCGCATACAAGAAGGCCAGCGGGATCAGCACGATCAGGAAATACTCCGGGTGCTTGATCACGTTTTCGGCCTCCAGCGCCATGGAGATAAAGACGATGATGTACATGCCCAGCATGGATACGCCCGGAAGGATCGGTTTGATCTGCCGGAATGTCTCCGGGCTTTTCCATCGGATGATCAGGCGTCGGGTGAGATCCCCCAGAATGAGCGGAACGACCACGGTAATCAGGATGTCCTTGAACATGGCCCAGGCATCCAATCGGACATAGACGCCGGCTAGGATGGGCATCCAGATGGGGATCATAACGATGCTGACCAGCAGGCTGAGCGCTACAACCACCATGGCCAGCGCCACGTTGCCCCTGGCGTAGCCCGTCCACCCTGCGACCATGCCCGCGCAGGGCACTGTGCCGGTCAGGATCAGACCGACGGCGAAATCCGGACGGTTGTGAAGAAAAACATAAGCCAGCCCTGCCGCCAAAAGCGGCGAGAAAAGAAAATTGAAAAGCATGGAAAGGCTGATCAATTTCAGGTTGGCGGCGGCTTTGCCCACCTCCTCGATGCGCAGGCCGATCATCATCGGGTAGAGCATGATAAAGAGCGCGGCCCTTGAGTAGCTTTTCAGCCCATGGGCCTGATCGGGGAACCTCCAGCCAAAGACGACACCAGCGACGATGGAAAGGAGGATGAGCACAATCAGATTCGATTCGATACCCTTTGAAATCTTCTGCATTTGCCGCAACATACAACTCTCGTCTCCTACTTAGCCCTTTTGATTCCCACAGGACAGCTCGCAGAGCAGGCTGCCGTTGCCGCACTGGGCTGTTTCGAACTGCAGGATGGGGTGATCGATCCCGAAATGATGGAAGAGCGCATGGCGAATCTTTTCAGCAAGCGGTTCGGTTTTGCTTACAAGCTGATCCGTCACCTCTACGTGGCAGGAAAAGGCGATGCTGGAGGAACTCACGTTCCAGGCGTGCAGGTAATGGACGCCGCATACGCCCGGAATAGTCTGCAACGCCTTCTTGATCTCTTCAAGATCGAGGTTTCTCGGGGTGGCGTTCATCAGGATGCCGGTAGCATCCCTCAGAATGGACCAGCAGTTTTTCAGGATAAAGATCACAATGAGAAATGACAGCAATGGGTCCAGCCAGTACCAGGGCCTGAAAATCAGAATGAGGCCGTTGATCAGCACGAGAACGGAAGTCAGCATGTCCCCCACCATGTGGAGAAAGGCCCCCCGCATGTTGAGACTGTGTTTCGAATCTCGATGGAGCAGCCAGGCTGAAAGACCGTTTCCCAGGATGCCCACGGCCGCCAGGTAAATCACTATTTGACCGATTACAGGTTGAGGGTGCCTGAATCGCTCAAAGGCCTCGTACGAGATAAAGACCGCCGCGGCCACAAGAAGGGCGACGTTGATTGCCGCCCCAAGGATTTCGGCCCGTTTGTATCCGAAGGTGTTTTGTGGTGAGGCGCCTTTTTTCCCGATGCGAAAGGCGAAATAGGCGATCAATATGGCGGTAAAGTCGCTGAAATTATGGACAGCGTCTGAGATCAGGGCCATGCTGTGGGCATAGACCCCGCCTACGACCTGGGCCGCAGGGATCAACAGGTTGATGGCAAGGGTTATGAGGAGCCGAGGTCCGGTCGTCTCTCCCTTGTCCAAGGTATGCGCATTTCCCGAGTGATCATGCTGGTGAGGGGATGTGAACTCCCCGCCGGTGGACTCCGGAAGGTCTGCTCTTTGTTTTTCTTGGTTTTGTCTCATGACCCTGTTTCTCCCGTCCGTTCATTTCTGGGACCAGGTCCCAATCTTTTCCTTTCCAGGGATTTTGCCTACGAATTTGACCTGATCATCTAAGATCACAGCAGGCGTTCCAAAAACGCCATACCGGGCAATTTCCAGGGTTCCGGATTCCGTCCAAAAGCGTTTCATAGGCTCTTTGAACTTTCTTGAACTGTTCCTCCATTTCAGGTTCACCCGGATTGCGGTCCGGATGAAATTTCATGGCCATTTGACGATAGGCCTGGCGGATTTCCTGTTCAGTAGCGGTAACGGGGATTTTGAGGATGTGATAGGGGGATGGTCGATCCACTTCGGTTTCACCGTCTCGGGCTGTTTTCGGCTCGATCCTTAATGTAGTTGCGGTACTCCTTCAGCAGGACATAAACATACTCTCTACGGACACGGTCCGACGAAGGGATATAGTTCTTCCTGGCTTCCAATCGATCGAGGATCTCTTCGGCGGTCTCCTCATTCGCCTGTCGACCTTCAGCGTAAAGGTCGGCCAGTATCTCAACCAAACCGGTAACCCGGATTTGCGTATCATCTGGAAACGTTAACATGCGCCAACTAACTGCCGGCGGTTCGGATTCTCCTCAGGTGACTCATCCGATCACTTCAAACTGCGCCATATTCCGCCTCCTTAATGGTCTCTTTATCGACCCGGTCCGCCAGGAAGGGTTTGCGCCTCCCCGGCGAGTCTACTGGTCAGGTTACCGGACATGATCTTCTCTGCCTTTGCATGCGTCCGTGGTGCCGCCCATCAGGCCCATAATTTTCATCATGGCCAGCCGGCGCTAGGCCTGGCGGATATCCTTTTCAGTCGCCTCGTCGGGAAATTCCAGGATCTGATCTCCAAGACCCGCATTCCTATGGGCCGAAGAGGGGCGGCTACCTGCTTTTAAGGCCAAGGAGCGCTCCGAGTTCGATTAATCGGTCGCCCAACTTCCTAGCCGATTCTATGGCCTCAGGGCCATCCGCTATTTCTCCCGTATTGAAATAGACCGGAGTGCCTAAAACGACGATTTCAGCGGCCAGCACCCGGGGGTTGAGCAAATGAGTCATATCATCATCAATGGCGCATTTCCCTGATTTTAGACAGGTCCAACAGGAGCGGCACGGCTCCAGGTGATAGTCGGCGATTTTGAGGAATTCTCCTCCGGTCACGGATAGAACTTCTTTCAGCAGGTAATCGGTGTTGCTGTTTTTTCTGGGGCTTCCGGAAATATATAAGGCCTTCATACAAGATGTCCCTTTTCTAAGCCTTGGCTATCTTAGACAGGGGTATTGGGTCGGTTGACTTCGTCCACTACCCGGCGGACGTCAGCCAGACATCAGCGACCTTTCGGGTTTTTTGCGGCACAGTCACACCCACCGGCTTTCTTTTCGGCGGAGATCTTTTCCAGAAGCAGGGAACGGCCATTTTTAATGAAATCTTGTTCGATATCCCGCCTGGTATAACCAAAACAATAACAGATAAGATCGGTGGCCTGTCTTTCCCCTCGGGAACCCGTTCATCGGGACGACCAAGCGTCCGGCTTCTCTTCTATCGGCACAATTAGATTAATTTTTTTCGCTCTTTTCATAGCTTCTCCGAGTGAGGGAAGAGAAGGATCTTTATTTCTTGGCCTCTCGAACCACTCCTCTGGCCAGCCCTACTAAAAGCAGCAGGAAAAGTCCATACCAACCATAAAAGGTGGTATACCCCGAGGAGGAGATTATCTTTCCTCCGATGGCCGTGCCGACACCCCCGCCGCCCATAAAGCCGAAGGCTACCAAGGACATGGCCGTTCCCCTCGCCATCTTGGGCGAATTCGGTGGCGATAGTCAGCAGGCTGGAATGGGCCAGCATGAATCCGATACCCAAAAAGGCAACTCGCGATGATCAATATCGCAAGGTTGGGTGGTGACCGAGAAGAGCAGGCCGTCAGCGATTACGGCCAAGGCCAGACCAAGGCTCAACGTATTCAGCCGGCCGATTCGTTGCGCGATTTTTCCCACCAAGCGACCGGTAATCACCGCCCCGGCCCCGAAGGCGGTCAAGATCAAGCCGATAACAAAATAATTATAGCTGAAGAGGTATTCGGTATAGGCCCCCAGGTAGGAAAAAGAGCCGATGATCAGGATACCTTCCAGGAGAACGACGATATAAACCCAAAGGCTCCGCACATTACGCAGCAAGTCAATATAGGGCTTGAAAAACCGGCTTTCCGGGTTTTTCTTGGAGTGGGCTTTACCACCGACGAGGATCAACAGCAAGGTGGAAATAACGGAAAGGGCGGCATAAGTGAAAAAGACCCCCCGCCAACTGACGAAATAGGCAATGGAGCCCCCCACCGCCATGCTCAATCCTTGCCCTAAAAAGGCGATCCCCATAAAGGTGCCGATGGCCTGCTGACGCCGCTCCATCGGAATCACATCGCCGATCAAGGCCAGCGAGATGGGCATGACCGAGGCCGCGAAGACGCCGGTGATGGCCCGATACAGGGCCAGGTCAAAAAGGCCGAGGCCCAGCCCGCATAAGGCCGTACCGATGGTGAAGAAGATCATGGAGAAGATGATCACCGGTCGTTTTCCCATAGCGGTCGGCCAGTGGACCAAAGACCAACTGGAAGAGGCCGAAAGGGATCATATAGGCGCTGATCAACAGTCCGGCCCGAACCGGAGAAACCTGTAAGGACTTGGCAATAGCCGGGAGGATAGGGGACACCACCCAGTTGTCGGCCATGACCACAAAACCGGCCAGACCCAGAATTAAAATAAGGCGATTTTCATTCATTTCTTTTCCTTTTCCAATGGCTGTTTTTGGAGTAGTAACGGGGACTCACGACCGCATAAGCTGCACAAAAGATCCATGGGGGCATAGCCTTCCATTAAGAAAAAAAGAAGGGGTTAATGATAAAATAAATTCCCAGCATTCCGATAAGGACCCCGGCCAGGCGGCGGAACCATTGGCTGCCGGTCTGCCAGGACCGGTTTTCAACCACTTTGCGGACGGCGGCGGTGGAACTCCCGGCAATGACGATGGGCAGGCAATGGCCGACGGCGAACAGCAGGATCAGCAGCAGGCCGAAGGACACTTCCTTCTGCACGGAGATAATGGCCAATATCGGGGCGATAAAACCAAAGGTGCAAGAACCGGAAAGCACCCCGTAGGCCAATCCCAGGATCAGGGCCCCGAAGAGACCTTTCAACTTAAGTCGGTATAACAGGCTGCCGGACATGGAAAACTTTTCCACCCCCAGCATGCCCAGGGCCACCCAGATCAGGATCACTCCCACCAGGATCTGCCAATAGTTGCCGATATCGCCCAGCATCCGGCCGAGCAGTGCGGAGATGACTCCGATCAGGGCAATGGTAATGAAAAGCCCGCTGGTGAAAGTCAGAGAATATAGGCCGGCCTGACGGGGCGGGAGGATGCGCTCCTGCCCTCCCACATAGGCCACAATCAAAGGGATGGAGGCCAGATGGCAGGGGCTGAAGAGAACGCTGACCATACCCCAGAGAAAAGAACCCAGGGCGGCGATGACCGTTCCTCCGACCAGCCATTCGTTGATGGTCAGGAAAATTTGTTCCGTCATGCCTGGACTGGATATCCTGCCTTAGTCAACTCCTAATTTGTTCAGGACGGACACAATATCTTTTTCTGCCATAAAGCCCATATGGCGGTAGACCTCTTTCCCTTTTTGGTCATAAAAAATCTGGGTAGGGATTACCTGGAGGTTGAATCGTTTGGCCTCATCCGGGGTTTTCCAGACATCGATGAAAACGACCGCTGCTTTCCCTCGATAGACTTTTTCCAATTTTTCCAATATGGGCGCCATCATCTTACAGGGAATACAGGTGCCGGCTCCCAGGTCCACCAGGGTTACCATTCCTTTGACCGGCACTTCGGGGGGACCGGCCCAGGCCGCGGAGATAAGCCCGGCGCCTATAACGGCCAGGGTCAGACCAATAATTATTTTTTTAAGATGGGGCATTGGGTTTTTTTGCCTCCTGAAAAGGAGTTATTCTATCCAGAGTGGCCTGGTCCGTTTCCGTTGTTCGGCAGCGTCCTACCCAGAGCAAGACGTATGGGCAGCTTCGGCCAGGGGAAAGATGATCTCTTGGACCTGAGACCGGGGCCACCGTCAGGCCGGGGCGACGCGGACGCAGGTCGCCTTGGCGGCCTGCTTGACCCGGTCGACCGCTTCCCGGCTTAGGGTGAAGTCCTTATTTTTTTCAATTCCCAGCTCGGTTAAGACCAGGTAATTTTTGGGTGGGATGTCGGCCTGTTCCAGGATTCCCTTGGCGCAGCCGACCGAACAGCCGTCCAGCACGACCATATCCGGTACATCTTTGGCGGACTGGACAAACCCCGAAAGCTGCGCTCCGATACCGGCCAGGCAAAACATTTTTCCAAAACCCTCTTGAGTCAATTCCACCGCGGCCTGATTGGACAACTGGCCCACATTCGAGCCTCCGGAACAGGCCAGGATCATGATGTATCCGGAAGGGGTGCAACAGTCTTCAGCCATAACGTCTCTCCTTCCAAATTTATGGTTTAATCCAGCTCAAAACGTCTTCTTTTTTCGGGATTTTTCCCACGGATTTAACTTGACCGTCGACCACCACGGCCGGCGTCCCTAAGACGCCGTAGCGGGCGATGTCCAACATGTTGGTGACTTTTTCAATCTGAGCGTTTACCCCGCTCACGGCAACCGCTTCCTTGACTACCTTTTCGGTTTGCTGGCATTTAGGACAACCGGGTCCCAGTATTTTTATCTCCATTATCAGACCTCCAAAAAATTTTGACCAAATAATTTTTCCCCCCAGGCGATGACTCGTCCTTTCTTCATTAACTTTCCTCTCAAGACCTAATTTCAATAATAACCATATGTCTAATAAGTTATAGAAGCAACAAAAAAAATTATAGGTGGGAAAGAATTTCTCGCTGTTCCTGGGCTTGGTTCTTCAACATCAGGGAAACTCCTTGGATCAGACCCAGGATTTCATTATTCTTGATCCAGTAGATAACCCGCAGGCCTTCTTTCCTGGAGTCCAGGATCCCGGCTTGCTTGAGGATGGTCAGGTGTTTGGAGACATTCGCCTGTTCCTGTTCGATGGCCGGGAAGATTTCACAGACACATCGTTCCCCTTCTTTAAGCAGATCCAGTATCTGCAAACGGGTAGGTTGACCCAAGGCCTTGAGGATCTGGGCCTGATTCTCGAACAAACGCTGTTTCCCTTTAATCATAACCATATGGTTATATATATTCCCCCAGAAAGCGGAAGTCAATTGAAAAATGAATGCTGTTTGAATTCACCGCATCTAGTCTTTTTCTAAGCAGTTGCCAAACAAAAAGGCCGCCCCCAGGCGGCCTTTTTATTGAAGGCGACAATTTATCAATAAGGATGGAATTCGCGAACGCGGTATTTTCCGTCTTCCCTGAAATCCTGAGAGTACTCGGTAATCTTGAAACGACCGGTAAACTGGTTCACAAAGGGCAGTCCCGCCTTGGCCCAGCCCACGACGCCGCCGTCAAACACGTGGACGTTCTTATAGCCGTACTTGTTGAGAAAACCGGCCACATAAAAGGCCCGATGGTTGGTGCGGCAAAAGACGTAAATTTCGGCGTTGGGGTCGGGTATCTTTTTGACGATGGTATACACATGGCCGGAATGGATATGATCCGTGCCCTCGATGTGAAAAGCGTAGAATTCAGGGTGGGTTCGGACATCTATCAGATAGGCCTTTTTCGTCCCGGCCAGCACCTCTTCCCAGACCTTTTTAAATTGATCGACATTCAAAATCCGGTCCTTGGCAACCGTTTTTTCAAATTCGTCATGGACTTTTTTCTCACCGGCGGCCAAATCCTGAGCGATAGCCATTCCGGAAATACCGATTACAAATAGACCAACCAACAGCAAAGTAATAATTTTTTTCATCCATATCCTCCTTTGGGTTTTGTAGCGGTGGTTTAAAAAACGGGGAATACAATCCTGGTATTCTGAAGTACCGTTTGCTCGTCTGCTTCTCTGACCGGGGTCCTCACCTCCGTTTCTATTCAATTTTTAAACGATCAACAACCCTCATCCTTTAAAATCTTCATCCCGCCCGGGGCCGGGGTGGGGGCTGGGGTCACCGGTGCCGCCGGCGCCGACGGGGCGGTTACCGCCGGTTTTTTAGGCTCCACCGGTTTTTTGATTCCGGGGGCCGGGTAAGGCTTTTCTTTGGCGCCCGGTTTTTTTACCTCCGGGGCCGGATAGGGCTTTCCCTTCCTAGCGGGGGAACCGGTTTTCCCTTTGAGCATTTTCCCGGTCAGGGTCAACTCGTCGACGGCCGGGGGGGTCAGCTCTTGGGTCGCTTCCGCTGGGGGGGCGCTGGAGAGGACAATTTTCCCGTGATTCTTGTACTGCTCCCCTACCGTGTAAAAAAGGCTCAAGTCATAGTATGACCAGGCTTTCTGGGAAGTAGGATCGGCCTGCACGGCTTTCCGAAAAAAATCCTTGGCCTCATTATATTTGGACCGGCTGAAGGATTCCTGCCCTTTGCGCAGCATCAAAGCGCAACGTTCCGGATCCACCTGAAGCGTTTGGCCGGATCCGGAAGTCTGGGCATAAGCCCATTCCAGGCCCCACCCCATGAGCAGCATGATCGCCAACCCCAGTACGAATAATTTCTTTCCAGCCATAAAACGTACCTCCCTTTAAAAATTCGTTTCTAATGAATGATGCCTGGAGCACTTAATCCGATATCCGAATTTCGAACCGAAGTCAGGATCCAGTAACGAATTTTTCCCGGCATTACCACCAGCTAATAACTTTATCATTGGAAAAAATCATTTCAATCAGCCGGTCGTAATCCACCGGGCTTTGGTAGAGGGGAAATCGAACGGCCTCCTGCCCTTCCGAGAGGATGGTGGCTAATTTTTCCACATCCGGTGTGGGTTCGGACCGGAAAATGTGTAATATTTTCATAAGAATCCTTTTCGTTAGAAGGGAACAATAAAGTCCATCTCTTTTAGTTTCTCCCCCAGTTCCCCGATGGTGATGGGCTTAAAACCAAATTTTTCCACATTGACCGGGACATTGGAATAATATTCTCCTTCCATGTCAATAAACCAGTCCAGGTTTTCCTGGTAGGCCTCGGTCATCTCCACTTCGTGATCCAGGACCACCATGGTGACGAAATTATTTTCAATGACCAGACCCAGACTGGAGCGCATCCCTTCCCACAGCTCATCCTTGGTTCGCACCAGAAAGGCTACTTTTTTCATAGTTTCTCCTTTACATCACCAAGTAACGGTCGCAGTCTTCGATCATTTCACCATGTCGGGCTTGAGTAGCGAAACCGGTTTCATCCATACCGGGAACGGTTTTACCCTTGAGTCCCTGGGCTTCAAACCCCACATTGCAGACCGCGTATTTGGCGTGGCCTACCAATTCCTGAAATTCCGGTTCCTGGGTCAGTAAAACTCCTTTGTGCGAGAAAAAGAGAGTCACCTCTTTCCCGGCCCGTTCGGCCGCCTTGGTGATCTCAATCACGTGGCGAAGATGGCGGTCGGAGTTCACAAAGATCCCTAATTTCTCAGCCATATCGTCATCCTTGTTACTTCTTTTTAACATAGAAACGGACAAAGCCTTCGTCCTGCTTTTCGCCCAGGAACTCGTTACCGGTACGTTTGGTCCAACTGGGGAGATCATTCCGGGTTCCCGGGTCGGTGCTGAGGATTTCCAGAACCTGCCCGGATTTTAAATTGTCCATGGTCTTCTTGGTTTTCAGGACCGGCATGGGACAGCTCAGCCCCCGGGCGTCCAAGGTTTCATCGGGTTTAACATCTTCCATAACGTTTCCTCCTTTAGGATATTCATTTTGGTCTGTCTGACTTAAGTGGTCTATTGGGTCTTAACGCTTAGCGCGCTGCGCTCCGTGCCAGGTCTTTTCTCTACAATCCAACTGTAAATTTATTGGTTTCTTCGTTCCAGGTAACTAAAAGATACCACAATAAAAGGATCCCTGCAATGAAGAGCAGACTGCCACCCCAGCCGAAAACGTCCGGCAGGAATATGGCCCGGCCCAGTTTCTGCCGCCAACCGGTACTCCGTAAAAATGCGGTGCTTAAGGAATTAAAAGTGGCAAAGGTCAGCAGGGCGGCCCATAATTTGAGCTGGCCTTCGCCCACCCGCCATAGGGTCCCGCTTCCGCACCCGCCGGCTATCACCATGCCAATGCCAAATATCAGCCCTCCGAACAGGGAACCTCCCCAGAAGGCCGGAATGACATAGGTGCTTTCCGCACGAACGCCAGTCCACTTGAGTACGGCTACGCCTAAGGAACCCAGGATAATGCTCAAGGCGATGGCCTTGGCGATCCCGGCTTCCCCGGTCATGAAGGGATCCCGAAAGGCCCGGACAAAGCAGAAGCGGCACCGTTGCAGGATGATGCCGAAGGCCGCCCCGAAAAGGAGCAGACCGCCGATTTCCGTGTAGGCCCGACCGGCATACCCATAAGCCCAGAGGATTAACCCCAGGAGTACCAACACCCCCAGATAGGGCTGAACGGATTTCCAGTCAAAGCTTTTTTCCCCTGGTTTGGCCGGGGGGACAAAGCCGGCTTTGGACGGGAATTTTTCCAGTTCCCAGAGCAGGTACTTGAGCCCGATAAAGGCACCGATCATCAGGCCGATCAGCATGGGGAACCCGCTGGCCGAAAGGTTGATCAGGGGGGTGTAGAAGGCCCCCACGTTGCAGCCGAGGGCCAAGGCCGAGCCGACCCCCATCAGGGTTCCACCCGCCAGTCCTTTGATCATTTCCAGTGGCGGGGCCCAGCGAAAGGCGAATTCCTTGGCCATCAGAGCCGATCCGAAGGTGCCTAGGAGAAATCCGATATCCATCACGGACCCGGAAAACAAGATAGGGTTCTCCGGCCGCGTAGGATAGAGGCCGAGTCCGTAAAAAAGCCAGTCGGCCCAATTTCTAATCCCGCCCACGATACCCCAGGGACGGGACCAGGCCACGATCAAAATACTGAACAACCCCAGGAGCAGGCCCCCGGTGAGGGCCGGCCACTGGGCGTAGAAAACGGCGGCATAGCCCTCCTTGAATTTATTTTTTAAAGCGTTTTCATCGGCCATGGCTTCCTTCCTCAATTAACTTAGTGATTCATCATGGATTTTCGGATTTTGGCCTTGATTTTTGAAATTATAATGCTCAAAGCGGTCATTGTCAAATTTTCAAATCTGGTTTACAAGCCTCTCTTTTTTTAGTAAGACGAGACCACTCCCTAATAAACCCCCCGGATCTGGGAGGGCGCCCTGGGGCACGGAAATAAGGTTTGACCAAGATTCGTCATTCCGGACGCGATCCGGAATCCAGCCTCGGATAAGCTCGGGAAGTCCTGGATACCGGATCAAGTCCGGTATGACTACCTAGGAAAAAGGCCTAAAAAGCGGTGATTGATTTTATTTACATACTAACCTAAATATAGAGGCTTTTCCCACTAGCGATCAGACCATAAATGATGACCGGAAAAACGAATATCTACCAAAAAAATCTCAATGCCGCACAACTGGAAGCCGTTCAAGCCCCGGACGGGCCGAGCCTGATTATTGCCGGCGCCGGCAGCGGAAAAACCCGGACCCTGGTCTATCGCGTGGCCTGGTTGGTTGAGCAGGGGATCGATCCGGGTCGGATCCTGCTGCTGACCTTTACCCGCAAAGCGGCCCAGGAGATGCTCAACCGGGTGGAGACGATGCTGGGCATCTCCTGCCGGGAAATTTCCGGGGGGACTTTCCATTCCCTGGGCTACCGCCTTTTGCGCCGGCAGGGGGGCCTGATCGGGTTGTCCGGCCATCCCACGGTCATGGACCGTTCCGACGCGGTGGAAATCATGGGGCGGTTGATCAAGGCCCAAGGTCTGGACCAGCACTCCGAGGCCCCGGGACGCAAGGACCTGGTGGAACTGATCAGCCGGATCAACAACCGGGCCCTGGATTTTGAACAAGGGGTTCGGGTATTTGCCCCTCAATGGGAGAATCTGATCCCCCGGCTTACTCTTTTACGGCAGGCCTTCGAAGATTACAAAAGACAGCATTTCCTCCTCGACTACGACGACTTACTGCTATACACCCTGAAGCTGTTTGCCGACCACCCGGAGGTGGCTCGAAATTTATCCGAACACTATCAGTATGTGATGGTGGATGAATACCAGGATACCAATCTGCTGCAGGCCCAAATGGTCCGCGCGCTGATTCAGGCCCATGGGAATCTTATGGTGGTGGGGGATGATTCCCAATCCATCTATGGCTTTAGGGGCGCCCGGGTCAAGAACATCCTCGAGTTCCCCAAGAGCTTTCCCCAGGCCCGCGTTATCAAGCTGGAAGAAAACTACCGCAGTTCCCAGGCCATCCTGACTTTAGCCAATACCGTGATCAGTTTCGCCGCCCAGCGGCACAGTAAATGCCTGCGGGCCCATAACCCGGCCGGGGACCTCCCTCGGTGCATCGAGTTGCCCCACGAGGAAGGACAATCCCAGTTCATCGTCAGCCAATTGAAGGCTTTGCAAAAACAAGGCCTTCCCTGGTCGGAAACGGCTGTCCTCTTTCGGGCCGGCCATCATTCTTTTAATCTGGAAATCCATCTGCAGAAAAGCGGAATTCCTTTCGTCAAGTACGGCGGCCGCAAGCTGACCGAGGGCGCCCATATCAAGGACCTGCTGGCCTACCTCAAGGTATCCCAGAATCCTCAGGAGGCCTTATCCTGGGAGCGGATTCTACGACACCTGGAGGGGCTGGGACCCAAAAGGGCAGGACAGATCGTGAGTGGATTATTGGAGATCGAGGAATGGGACTCCCGAATCCGGTTTCTCCGGGAGTACCCGCGGCCCCAACCCCAGCTCGACCGACTGGGGGAGATGCTGAATCTCTTGAGCCAGGAACCCCTTTCTCCGTCTGCCGCGCTGGAAATAATCTGGGCGTATTACCAGCCTCTGCTTCCCCGGCTTTTTGAAGACCCGGAATACAGGAAAAAGGATATTGAGGAGTTGCTACGGGTCAGCAATGTCTATACCGAGGTGGACGAATTTTTAGGAGATCTGTTGCTGGAAACCCCTGACCGGGGTGCTGATTCAGGGCAGGAACGGCTGGTGCTCTCCACGGTCCATTCGGCCAAGGGGCTGGAATGGCAGGCAGTTTTCGTCATCTGGCTGACAGAAGGACGTTTTCCTTCCACGCATGCCCGTGAAAGTCAGGAGGAATTGGAGGAGGAACGTCGTTTGCTCTATGTGGCCATCACCCGGGCCAAGGAAAAACTTTTCCTGACCTATCCCTTGCAAGGCTCTGAAAGAGGGGGAGGCTGGCAGCACAATGAAGCCTCCCGGTTTATCGCCCTGCTGCCCGAGGAGATCCTGCGCCGTCAAACCCCGCTGCGGGAAAACGTCCCGCGAGTTTTTCAGGCCGAACCCCCTCGCCGTAAGGTCCGGGAAGACGGCGGCTACCCGGTGGGGCTCAAAGTATACCATCCACTTTTCGGGTCCGGTATCGTCGAAGAATCCCCCCAGGACCGTAAGATTCGGGTTAAATTCCGGAGCTACGGCATCAAGGTGCTGCACTTGGATTTTGCCCGTCTGGAAAAGGCATAATAAACCCCTAGCCGAATTCTAACCTTTTTGGATCAAACTCGAAATCCGAATTTTGGATTTAGAGATTGACTCGGATTAAGTGTTGGAAACAAATTTCAAGATTGGGTAAAGTAGAGAAGCTATGGACAAGCAGTTCGAACCCTTATCCCGGGACCCGGTCTACGATCAGGCCTTGTCCTATCTGTACGGTCTGCAGAAGTTCGGCATGAAATTCGGTCTTTCCAAGACCGAGAACCTCCTTCAGGCTTTTGGCCGTCCCCAGGACCAGTTGAAGCTGATCCATATCGCCGGCACGAACGGTAAGGGTTCGGTGGCAGCTATGGCGGCCTCCATCTTTTCACAGGCCGGTTATCGGGTGGGGCTTTATACTTCCCCCCATCTCGTGGATTTTCGCGAGCGTTTTCAGATCAATGGACGCCTGATCCCCCCAGGGGTGACCCTGGACTTGGTCCGGGAGGTGAAGGACCGGACGAATGCTGAAGAACCGCCCACTTTTTTCGAGATGGTGACGGCCATGGCCCTCATTTATTTCGCCCGGGAAAAGGTGGACCTGGCGATCATCGAGGTTGGATTGGGGGGGCGTTTGGACGCTACCAATATCATCCGGCCTCGAGTGACGGTTATCACCACGCTGGGTCTGGAGCATCAGGAATATTTGGGGAACACCTTGAGGCGGATTGCCTGGGAAAAGGGGGGGATCATCAAACCCGGTATCCCCCTGGTATCCGGGGTAACCCAGCCGGTAGCCCGGGAAGTCATCGGGCAAATCTGCCGAGAGCAGGGATCCCCCCTGTTTTTAGCCGGCCGGGATTTCCAGACCCGAAAAATCACGGGCACCCAATTCAATTACACCGGTTTTGGAAAGGTTTATAAGGGCCTGCGAAATAAACTGCTTGGCCCCCACCAGATTAGAAACGCCGGTCTGGCCTTAAGCCTGGTCAACCTCTGGCCGCTGGAGGGTAAAATCCTTTCTGAGGAGCATATCCGGGAGGGGTTGCTCCAGGTGAATTGGCCGGGCCGGATGGAAGTCTGGGCTGAAAGCCCCCGGATTGTTTTGGACGGCGCCCACAACCCGGCGGCCATGAAGGTGCTGGCCGAGACTCTGCCCAAGGCCCTGCCCTATCGACGACTGTTGCTGGTGATCGGGATCATGCAAGACAAAGACATCCCGGCCATCTTGGCGCCTATCGTCCCTTTGGCGGATTGGATCTTTTTAACTCGGGCGGAATACCTTCGGTCGGCGGAGCCGGAAAAGCTGCTCTCTTTTATAGACCGGGACCGAAGCAAATGCCGCTTGTTTCCCGCCCTCTCCCAGGCGATTGACCGGGCCGTCAGCGAAGCGTCGAGGGACGATCTGATCTGTATCACCGGCTCGCTGTTTGTGGTCGGCGAGGCCCGGGCCTACCTGGAGAAAAAAATCGAAATTTCAAAAGGCGCCGCCCCCCCCTCGGGATTAATTCCAGAGTGGCTGCCAAAAGGTAAGGTGTTATAAAAATTTATTAATTTAGGTTGTAGTAATTTTCAATTTATGTTAAAAAAAACGAAAAAAAATGGAAAGGGTTTGATCAAGCCCATGGGGGCCAATTCGCTACCATCCTGCCGGCAGATTTTTGCCTGTCTATTCTGGTTTTTTCTCTTAGGGGTCCCCTGGGTGGCCGCCCAGGAAACCCTTTTTTCCGCTGGTTCTCCATCCGAAAAAGCCCCCTGGGATATTGAGGCGCGGGAATTAAATTACGACCATGATACGAATATATATACGGCTATCGGGGAAGTGGTCATTAAGAAAGGGGACCGGGTTTTAAAGAGTGACTATGCCCGGTTAGACCGAAATACCATGATCGCCGAAGCCCGGGGAAACGTGGTCTACACGGCCGGGGGGGATGAACTGCGGGGCGATCACCTAACGATCGACTTACAAAAGCAGACCGGCGAGGTGGAAAAAGGCCGCTTGTTCCTGAAGAAAAACAACTATCACGTCACCGGGACCCGCATCTGGAAAACCGGCGAATCCACCTATCGGATCCTGGAGGGCACCGTCACCTCCTGCGATGGGGATGATCCCCCCTGGATTATCACCGCCAAAGACTTTGACGTAACCGTGGAAGGGTACGGCAAGTTATATCAGGCCTCCCTCCGGGCCCGCAACATCCCCGTCCTGTACACGCCCTATCTGATCTTTCCGGTCAAAACCAAACGACAAAGCGGCCTGCTGTTTCCGGAACCCGGCTATTCCCAGCGGGACGGCCTGACGCTCAACGCGCCCTTCTACTGGGCCATAGCGGATAACCTGGACGCCACCTTTTACCAGTATTTCATGAGCAATCGGGGCTATATGCAGGGGGCGGAATTTCGCTATGTCACCGACCCAAACTCCAAAGGGGCATTCATGGCGGACTACCTCCCTAAGGACCTGCTGGGCGAGGAGGAATTCAAGGCGAAGCGGAACAGTGAAGCCTACAATGAACGATACTGGTTCCGAGGCAAGGCCAACCAGGATCTGCCGAAAGGGTATGTACTTAAAGTGGACCTGGACTTGCTCAGCGACCGGGACTACCTCAGGGAATTCCGAGGAGCGGGCAACGGGCTGGACCGCAATCGGCCCTATTTTTTGAGTGAATTCGGCCGGGATTTCGATGACGAGACGGTCTTGGATCGCCGGAACACGGCTATCGTCACCCGCAGCGTGGGGAATTATAATTTTACCGGCGGGTTTCAATATTTCCAGGAGTTGGACAATAGCGATGATGCCTTGAACCAGCTCCCCTATTTCCGTTATGACAGCACAAAATACGAACTCGGGAAAAATTTCTTTTTCCAGTTGAATTCCGATTATAATCATTATTGGCGGAAAAGCCTGGATCGGGGCCAGTTCATGGAAATTAATCCGATTCTTTCCTACCCCTATAAATTTCTCAACGTTCTCAACACGGAAACCTCTGTCGGGGCCAACCAGGCCTTTTTCCAGGTGGAGAATAAAACCGGTACCGGGGTAGCGGATTGGGGCGCCCGAACCGTGCCGAGTTTAAAGCTGGATTTGTCTACGGATATCCAGCGCGTTTTTGATGTTTCCGATAAAACGCTCCGGAAAATCAAACACAGCATCCGCCCGCAGGTGGTTTATGATTTTACTCCGGACATAACGAATAACAACACCACCGATTCTTTGCCGACTTTTGTCTCCCCACTGATTAAAACCAATACCATTACCTATTATCTGAATAACACGCTGACCGCCAAAAACTTTATCGGGTTAGGGAAAGAAGGGGAAGATCTTCATTCTTATCTGGATTTTGTCTATTTTAAAATTTACCAGACCTATGACATCAATGAGGCCACTCGGGACGAAAAAACCCCAAGAATTTTAGGAACTACGACTACCGGAACCACCGGAACCGCTCCTATCACCGGAATCACCGGAACCACCGGAATCGTACCAGTCACCGGAATCGGTGGAACCACCGGAACTACCGGAACCACCAGTCCCCGGAGACCTTTTTCCAATGTGACGGCTGAACTGGAATTCATCCCCAGTCCGTTTATCCGGTTCCGCTCTTATGCCGGCTGGTCGCCCTACGACAACCAGTTCGATACCCAGACCCATTCGCTCAGCCTGAACACTCCAGGGGGGAGTTGGGCCACTGTGGATTATCAAACCATCAACGGGGACCAGTACAGGCAGATTAACACTTCCTTGCTCTGGAAGATCAATCCCACCTGGACAGCCGATTTCCTGAATAGGTACTCCATCGATCAAAATAAAAATTATGAGACCAACCTGGGACTGGCTTATGCCCATCAATGTTGGGGAATTAAAGCCACTTACACGGATAGCTATGGCGATAAACGATTCCTTCTTTCCCTTAATTTAAAAGGTCTGGGTGAATTTTAGCCCCCTCCCCCCTAATAAATATTGACAACTTAAATTAATTGGGGTAAATTATCCTTTTTTAACTTTATAGGGGTAGGGTACGATGAAAACATTTCGACCTAAAGCAGGTGAATTTGAGCGGAAATGGTATCTGGTCGATGCCAAAGACCTGGTTCTGGGTCGGTTGGCCTCGGAAATTGCCAGTCGTCTGAGGGGTAAAATGAATCCCCGTTTTGTCCCTTATGCCGATATGGGCGATTTTGTAATCGTAGTCAATGCCGAGCAGATCAAACTGACGGGCAGAAAAATAGACCAAAAGATATATTACCATCATTCGGGATTTATCGGCGGACTGAAATCCATTACCGCGAAAAAATTGATGGAAAAACGACCCGAAGATCTGATTCGTCAGGCGGTTCGAGGCATGTTGCCGAAGAACAGCTTGGGCCGGAAAATTAATAAGAAATTAAAGGTTTATGTGGGCCCGGAACACCCTCATCAAGCCCAGCAACCCATCACCTTAACGCTGTAGAGGTTAACTGAATTATGGCCGAAAAGGAATACTACGCCACAGGAAAAAGAAAATGCGCTATCGCCCGGACTTGGCTACGGCCGGGAACCGGTCAGATCGTGATTAATGACCGGCCGGTGGATAATTACTTCAGCCGGGAAACCGCCAAGATGGTGGTCCTCCAACCTTTGGAATTGACCGATACGGTCGGAAAATTTGATATTTTAGTCAACGTGCAGGGCGGGGGATTGACCGGCCAGGCCGGGGCCGTTAAACATGGAATCAGTAAGGCCCTGCTGGTCTTTGATCCTAATTTACGGGCCGTATTAAAAAAGGCGGGGTTCTTAACCCGTGATTCCAGGATCAAGGAACGGAAAAAATACGGTCAGAAAGGGGCCAGGGCCCGTTTTCAATATTCGAAGCGTTAATAGGTACCATAAAACAAATGAAAATTCGAAAGGGAAGGCCCGAGAGGGCGCTTCCCTTTTTTTTGGAGGGGATCATGGCAGAATCAAGAACAAAGGCAGTTATAGTAGGAGGATCGGGATATACCGGTTTGGAGCTCTTGCGTCTATTGCTCCGGCATCCCCGGGTGGAGGTGGTCGGCGTGACCTCCCGGACCCACCAAGGCCAGAAGGTCCAGCAGGTTTTCCCTTCCTTGGGCTATACGGATCTGCTTTTTAGCGATCCGGCGGCCAAGGAGATCGCCCGGGAGGCGCAAGTCGTTTTTACCGCCGTACCCCATAAAGAGGCCATGGAGATCGTCGCCCGAATCTTCCCGGATCAAAGGCTGAAAATTATCGATCTGAGCGCGGATTTTCGGTTTCAGGACCCGGAAACCTACCAGGCCTGGTACGGTCCCCATCAGGCGCCCGACCTGCTGAAACAAGCGGTTTACGGGCTGCCCGAGATCCACACCCCGGCCATTCGGCAGGCTCGGCTGATCGGGAATCCCGGCTGCTATCCCACCAGTATTATTTTAGGACTAGCTCCCCTGCTGAAGGAAAAGGTGATTGAACCGCAGGGACTGGTGGCGGATTCTAAATCCGGCGTCAGTGGTGCCGGACGGTCGGTTCATTTAGGGAGCTTGTACTGCGAGGTGGATGAAGGCTTCAAGGCCTATAAAGTGGGTGGCGAGCACCGCCATACCCCTGAAATTGAACAGGAATTAAGCCGGTTGGCTGAACAGTCGCTGACTATCACCTTTACTCCCCACCTGGTGCCCATGTCCCGGGGGATACTATCCACTCTCTATGCCTATCCTCAAAAGGAAACGACCTGGGAGGACCTCAAGGATCTTTATAGCGACTTTTACCGGGAAGCCCCCTTCGTCCGCTTGCTGGAGAAGGGGGAACTCCCTAACACCCTCAGGGTTCGGGGTTCCAACTACTGCGAAATCGGATGGCGTCTGGATCCCAGGACGGGGCGGGTGATCGTCCTCTCGGCCATCGATAATTTGGTCAAGGGGGCCTCCGGTCAGGCTATCCAAAATATGAATATCCTCCTGGGCTGGGACCAGACCCTGGGCTTGACCCAACTGCCGCTTTATCCCTAAGCGCGTTTATCTCGTTTGTTTGGTTTATTTCGTTATCTGGTTCGAGAAGATCTGGCGGATTTCACCCATTAACCAATTCCGATAAATAAACCAAACAAACCAAATCAACGAAACAAACCAAATAAACGAATATGTCTTCCCGTACTATCCGCCTGCTCATCGCTTATGACGGTACCGATTTCCAGGGCTGGCAGCGCCAGCCCCAGGCCCCCACGATTCAGGGAACTCTGGAAGCCGTATTGCAAAAAATTACCCGGGAGCCGATCGCCCTGACGGGGGCCGGCCGAACGGATGCCGGAGTTCACGCCTGGGGCCAGGTGGCCCATTTTAAAACGCTGGCGGCCCTGACTCTGGAAAAATGGCAAAGCGCCCTTAACGCCCTTCTGCCTCCGGATATCCGCATTCGATCGGTTCAGGAAACGCTGCCCGACTTTCATGCCCGCTATGACAGCCGCCTGAAGACTTACGATTATTATCTCTTGAATGGAGGCTGGCCGGCGCCTTTTTATCGGCGTTACAGTTGGTGGATCGGTCAACCGCTGGATTTTGGACTGATGAGCCAGGGGCTTTTGGAGCTCAAAGGGGAGCATGATTTTTCAGCCTACCAGACCGCCGGGAGCGACGTGAAGCAGACGGTCAAGACCCTGTTTCAGGCCGATTTGATCCGTTTACGCCGGGGAGGGGTCCGTTTGCGATTCCAGGGCGACGGGTTTCTCCGGCACATGGTCCGCAATCTGGTCGGGGCTTTAGTTCGTCTGGGAATGAAAAAGATCAGCTTGGGACAGTGGCAGGATATTTTGGCTTCTCGGGACCGGTCCCAGGCCGGGGCCATGGCCCCGGCCCAGGGGCTGTTTTTACGAAAGGTGATCTATTGATGGTGGTTCGCCCTTTTGGGTGGTTGGCCGCAATATGGAATAGATTAACCTGAAATCGGACCTCCATGGCCGTGGGGTCTCGGCGAAAGGGTTTTCCCTATTGCTTTTTAGGTTCTAACCCGGCCCCCTTACTATCAAATGTTCCACAAGGCAGGGCCGGCCGAGGAGACATCAAAATATGCTGAGTATGGGCCTGCTTTAAGTAAAGTTATTAAGTTAGGCCCGGGTTCGAAGTCCGGAGTACCTTTGGAAAACCCTTTCGCCGAGACCCCACGGCCATACCAGATCTAGGGGGGGACACACCCAAAAGGGCGAAGCGGCCTATTAATTAGGGTTTTTTGGTTTGGACTGTTTCTTCCACAGTCCGGTAAATGCCCCGGAAGGCTTCATCGAAGCTGCTGATGGCCAGGCGTCCGATTTCAATGTATTTAATGACGATTTCCTTGGTCACTTTCAGGATCAATTCCTCTTCCGGTTTCATGGTCTAAAACCTCCGCAGAAGGTAATAAGCTAAAGGCCTCTACTTCAGGAAGAAGGCGTTTTCAGGAAGCAGAGGCCTTTTATTTTAAGAAGAACCTTGGCAGCCCTCCTTGAATTAAGGATACCGCATAAAAGCCATAAAAAGCAAGGTTGAAGTCATGGCCGAAATTGATGAACAGCGGGATTTCCTTTGGCTGAGGGCAAAGGTTTATGCTATAAAAAGAGCCGGCCTCCTTCCCGAATGATCCTATGGAAAACAGAATTAAAATACTCTCCGAAATGCTGATCAACCAGATCGCCGCCGGTGAAGTGGTGGAGCGGCCGGCTTCGGTGGTGAAGGAACTGTTGGAAAACGCGGTAGACGCCGGGGCCACCGAAATCCGGGTGGAAATTCAACAAGCCGGGACCTCCCAGATCCTGGTAACGGATAACGGCCAGGGGATGACTCTGGAGGATCTTTCTCTGTCCGTCGAACGGCACGCCACCAGCAAAATTAAAGGGCTCAACGACCTCTACGGTTTGAAGACCATGGGTTTTCGGGGCGAGGCCTTGCCCAGCATCGCCGCTGTCAGCCGGCTGTCCATACGTTCCATCCCCCGGGGCGCCGGCAGCGGCCAGCGCCTCGAGATCTGGGGTGGTGAGAAAAAAGGGCTGGTGGAGATCGCCGGGATCTCCGGGACTACCGTGGAGGTAAACGATTTATTCTACCATACCCCGGCGCGCCTGGCCTTTCTAAAGAGCCCTCGGGCCGAATGGAGCCGGATTCAATCGGCCTTTGAGCGGGTGGCCCTGGGGTTCCCGGAGATCCAGATGACCTTGCACCATAACGGAAAAAAGGTCATTCATTTGCTGCCGACGAAACAGCGCGTCTTTCGACTGGAAGAGCTCTGGGGAAAAGAGCGGACTTCGGGATTGATCGGGGTGGAAGGGGAGGAATATAATGTCCGGGTTCAAGGATTTGTTTCTCCGCCCCAGGTTCACCTCAATACCGGCCGCTATGTAGCCTTGATCGTCAACCGCCGCTGGGTTCGGAGTCCTTTACTTTATCCTCTGATTTTGAGTTCTTATAAAGGCATGCTCCCCCAGGGCCGATTCCCCTTGGCCGCCTTGTGGATGGAGGTTCCTCCCGAATTGGTGGATGTAAACATTCATCCTGCCAAGCAGGAGGTCCGTTTCAGCCACGAGGAATGGGTGCTGGAGGTGGGTCGAAAAGCCCTGGGCCGGGCCTTAAAAAACCTGACGCCCCTGGAGGTCAATTCTCGAATGGCCTATTTCCCGCCTTTTCGAGAAACCGCTTCGGAAGAGTTGCCCTTGCTTCGCGAACCGCAGGCGGCCTTGGCTTCACCGGCGGCCTTTTCCTCCTTCCGGCCCGGACAGGGATTCCGGCCGGAAGCGGAAAGGGCTTCCGAAGCGGCGCCGACTCTTTCCGGGACACCGGTTGAGAGGAAAACCGGCCCCTTTTCGGGACTGTTCCTGCTGGGGCAAGTATACCGATCGTACCTTTTGGCCGTGGGAGAATCGGGTCTGCTGGTGGTGGATCAGCACGCCGCCCATGAACGGGTCCTTTATGAAAAATTTCTTCAGGGCCGGCGTCGGGGCGGGGTGGCCTCGCAGCTTTTGTTGACGCCCCTGGTGCTCGAACTGGCGCCGACGGATCCGGAAACGGTCCAGGACCTGGAAAGCAGTCTTCGGGCCTTGGGTTTTGATTGGGCGCCGGGCAGGGGACCCTCGTACCGGATTACGGCCATCCCGCAGGAATTATCGCCAGCCCAGGCGGCGGAAGCCGTGCAGGAAATTTTTTTGACCCTAACGTCCGGGCGGGAAACAAGCGATCACTCCGATCAGGCCGAGAGGCTTCTGAAGAGCCTGGCCTGCCACGGGGCCATTAAAGCCGGTCAATCCTTGACGGAAGCGGAGATGCGGAGTTTGCTGCGCGATTTGGATCAAACCGAGCAACCCTCACACTGCCCTCACGGTCGGCCCCTGTGGTTCCTGCTGTCGCTGGATGAAATCGAGAGGCGGCTGAAAAGGAAATGAAGGACTTTAAGGTGGTCATCATTACCGGTCCGACCGCTGTCGGTAAATCGAGCTTGGGCCACCGCTTGGCCAAAACCCTGGGTGGGGAGATCATCAATGCCGATTCCATGCAGGTTTACCGGCACCTGGATATCGGAACGGCCAAGCCAAGTCCGGAAGAGCGGACGGAAGTCCCCTATCACCTGATCGATATTCGTAATCCCGATCAGTCCTTCCAGGCCGCCGATTTCAGAAACCTGGCCCTGGAGGCCATCTCCGGGCTGGCTGCCAGGCAAAAGCCTATTATCGTAATCGGCGGGACAGGCCTTTACTTGCGGGTCCTGCAGCGGGGTCTGTTCCCCTGCCCGGAACCGAAGGCGGAGATTCGGCAGAAATGGGTCGATCAGGCTGCAGGGCGGGAAGAGAATTTCCTCTGGGAATGTTTGAATGAAAGGGATCCGGCGGCAGCCGGGCGAATTCATTTCCGGGACCGGGTCCGATTGATCCGCGCCCTGGAAGTGCTGGAACTGACCGGGCGTCGCCTTTCGGAATGGCAGCAGTGGGACCGGAAGCCGGAGGATCCCGGATTTTTTTTTTGGATCGGACTGCGGGAGGACCGGGCCAAACTCTATGAGCGCATCAACCGGAGGGCCGATGAAATGATCCGGCAGGGGTTTCTGGAGGAGGTGGAAGGATTGCTGGCTCAAGGATACGGGCCGGAATTACGTCCACTGAATGCCTTGGGGTACCGCCATTTGATCAAAGTCGTGAAAGGGGAGTGGGAACTGGGTCAGGCGCTGGAACTCCTTAAACGAGACACCCGCCGCTATGCCAAGCGGCAATTCACCTGGCTCTCCAGGGAGCCTGATTTGAACTGGTTTTTCCCGGAAGAGTTTGATACCATCCACGAAAAGGCAAAAATTTTCCTGAAAGGTTGAGGTTGTGAATTCGTTCGCCAATTGGATCACCCTGATCCGGATCATCCTGATCCCCTGGTTTGCCATCCTGCTGATCAACGGGGCACTGAATCAGGCGCTCTGGGTTTTTATGGCGGCGGCCGTGTCTGATGCCCTGGATGGGTTTGTGGCCCGGGTGTTCTCCCAGAAGACCCGCCTGGGCTCGTTCCTGGACCCGATCGCCGATAAGCTCCTGTTGTCCACGGCCTTTATCACGCTGGCCGTCTTGAAACAGATCCCGGGCTGGCTGACCGTGATTGTCATCAGCCGGGATGTGGTGATCGTCGTCGGCGTAGCCATCCTTTTCCTCAACCAGTTGCGGATGGACATTAAGCCTTCGATCGTCAGCAAACTGACTACCGCCTGCCAGGCCCTGCTGATCGTGATTATTCTGGCTTCCGGATACCTCCAGTGGGCGCCCTGGGTGAAGCCGGGGATTGTGTACTTGACGCTGGTCCTGACGGTTGTCTCGGGATTGCATTACATCTATTCCGGTCTGCGGACCATTACTTAACCTCGCAAAAAGTCAAAAAACGACTTTCTGCTCGGCGGGGGAGGGTTCTCCCTCCCCCGCCATTTGGAAGTGAATTCCAATGGTCCCACCCCCACCCCAGCCCGGCGCTTAGTCGCGCTCGGGCTGCTGATGGACTTCTGGCGAGCCCATCAGCACCTGATAACCGGAATTTTTCTTGACAGCCGCACGGATAATTGATTAGGATCGTAAATGAAAAATATAGGCACGTAGCTCAGTGGGAGAGCACTACCCTGACACGGTAGGGGTCACGAGTTCAACCCTCGTCGTGCCTACCATGCCTAGCCAGGACCTGGTCCCGCCATTCTAAGCGGGACTAGGTCCTTTTTATCTTCTATGGTCCCAGCGGTCGTATCTGTCCCCGCCATGTCGACGGTGTCCACCACCGTCATCATAATAGGGAATGAAACAGCCCCCCAGGGAGGTTAAAACCATCCCGAACATAATCCAAAACATAATAGTTTTTTTCATTTTTCTATCCTCTAAGTTTATTATTTAATCGTTTTACGTTTATCCTCAGCGAGCCCGATTGCTCACGACGGCACGGTGTAAGGCGGCGTGAGCAATCGGCGATCGACGGTGAGGATCCCCCTAGCGAATATCGAACGGGAAGGGGAGGAAGATTCTGATGCCCGGCGACGGAGCCGGGACAGCGTAGATCGGTGGACCATAACTGGGTCCCGGACGGTAGTAGCCATGGGGCCGATACTCCCGCCGTCCACGATCCCAGCGCCGGTCGCGGTCGTCGTGCCGGTCGCGGTCATCGGCCCAGCCGCGTTGCTGCGGCCTTTGAACGCTATCGCCATTTCTGCCGAGCGCCGGACCCGCGGATATGCCGCCGATCAGAGAGACAAAGATAAGCGCCATCATGATCTTTCCGACTATTGAGGTTCTCATAGGTCCCTTCCTTTCTTGACTGGTGGTTGTCAGGCCGGCGATCATTTGCTTCTGCCCTTGCCCTTCCTCTGGGTTCCACGACGAAACAGGGTATCCGCATCTTTTTTCTGCTCGTCCGACATGCTGGCATAGAGCGCCTCGAAGGCCGGGATGAAATTCTTGAGCCCCTCCGCATGGGCCTGGGCGATTTCGCTATAGGATTTGAGATCTTCGACGGCGGTCAGGGCCTTTGCTTTTTCCAGCCTGGCCTGGCGAAGGGTGTCCATCGTTTTGGCATTGTCCCGCATCACTTCGGTGACCTTTTTCCATAGTTCTTCCTGGGCTGGTGTGATTTTGAGTCTAGCCTGCAAGTCTTTGATACGCACCTCGGTGCGATCGACTTTAGAGACCCTAGCCGGGGGCTTCTGGGCCGGTTCGGCCGAAGCCGCCTGGGAAAGATTTGCGCCGGCGAAAGCGATAGTGACCAGGAAGGCCACCGCCGAAATAAGAAGTGCGCTTGGATTAGTGAACGGATGAGCAATTCGTTTCATGATCGGTCTCCTTTTGAGTGATGAATGACAAGCTGCCGGGGTTTTGGCCTAATTTTTTATTTCGGTTCCCAAATTTCCTTTTCGAGTTTAACCATCTTTGATTTCTATTTTCATTTAACCCTCATAGCTTTCGATCCTGTGGGAGGGGAAAAGGTTAAAAAAATAATAAGCGCGGTGGGGCCCCTAATATTCCCAACAATCGATTTAAAACGTAATTTGGATGCTATGCTGATAACGAATTCAGCACCTTTAAGACAAGATAAGGGGCAAGTGGGGTAAAGGGGTAGGCCCGCGAAACACTTCCTGATTGGAAGAATTGGATGAAGCGTGATTTCGGGTGGGGTAATAGCCCGGGTTATATTTCTTTAGTGGTGGATTAACGGAAGGAGGTGCCGGAATGATTTAGTTTATTGCCCCCCCCCCGAGCGGACTCCAACTACAAAGCCGCAACTTTCAATGCTGAGCCGAGGTGATGATTTCCGCCTATAATAAAGTCGTTGCAAGTTTATAACCTTTTCCCCGAAATAAACGAAAAAGGCTGGAATTTTCCGATTGAAAGTGATTTTAGCCTTCCCCATCCTAAAATACTAAATTTGACCCAATTCGAATACTGATCACTCCCATAGTCCTATGGCAGAACAGGAGCATGAAATCTCGCGAAGAATGCTCTCAGGGACGCCTATGGGTTCTTTACCCGACAAGCCAAAGGAGAACTTCTTATCGGCAGGCAGGAATTGCAGGAAATACACTCGGCTTTGTCTGGTCCCTCCCCGGATCGCCAGAGGAGGGGGAGGTCCGGCTGGCGGATAAGGGGCCTGGACATTGAGACGAAATCCGCCGCCTTGGCACTCAAGACTTCTTCTATTCTACTGAACGACCGTAAACCTCCCACTAGGATGACAGTCGCATTCGTCTTTTCTTTGAGTTCTTTCGCACCCGGGAGGAAATAGGCTTCTTGATCATAACTTTTAATGCCGGTCCGAGATTCGGCCAAGAGCACAGGAGGCCACCCCAGTTCCTCTTTCGGGCGGGTGCATGATTCCCACATACCCCCGCTGGCCTCAATGGCCGCGAACCCGACCTCGCCTAAGATCTTTCCCACCTGGACCGTTTCGTTGAGGTCTGGGCCCCCAGGAAGGAAATCAGTGGTGTTGAATTTAATCAGAATGGGGAAACGCTCGCCGACCTTTTTTCTGGCTCGCTGGTAGATGTCCTTGACGATTCTGGTCCGATTCTCAGTGGAACCGCCATATTGATCCTTGCGCTGATTAGTCCGCGGTGATAAAAAGGAGCTCAGAAGATAGCCGTGAGCAGCATGAAGCTGAACCCCGTCAAAACCAGCCTCTTGAGCCCGCCGTACGCCTTCGGCAAAGGCCTCAATGATTTCCTCAATTTCGTCTTGGGTCAACGCCCTCGGCGTCCGATCGAAGGTCGCGTCGTAGACCGCGGAAGGGGCGGTTGGCTCTACCTCATGGATGGCTTCCGCAGGGGGTGCCATGAGCTCAGGATGCTTTTGAATATAGGCGACCATGGCTGGCGGAAGCAGGGGAAATATTTTAGCAGTGTTTTCTCGGTGAATGACCTGTCTTCCGGGATGATTCAATTGGATCATCACCCTGCAGTCCGGCGTAGCTTCCCGCACTGCCTGTGGGATTTTTTTGAGACTCTGAATAAAAGAATCGTTATCCGCTCGCAATAAGAGATGGGGCGCCAGCGCCTTGGAGTATACGCCGGCAGCGCCGGTGATTATCAGACCCACACCCCCTTTGGCCAAAGTGCGATAAAGGTCCACTAAAAAATCCGATACCTCACCTTTGCTTGTGGCCGCATTCTCGTACGTGGCCGAACGGACTATACGGTTTTTAATTTCGAGATGTCCAATGAGTGCTGGATTGAAGACTATCGAACCTTCTCTGGTAGACACATTTCCTCCTTTTTAGCTAGCATCTTTCGGAAAAAAATCCTCGATTTCCCTCGAAAAATACTCCCTCTCCCGGATTTTCCCAGTACACCTACAAATGGTTATTTCTATAAAGCTCAAAGTTCAACGATTACGATTTAAACTCAACCACTCAGCCAGCAGATAGTTGGTTCTATCTGCTTCATCCATAGAGAGGAACGTTCAGCCAGAATGGAACTTATCTAAAAATCTGCAAGATATTATCTTTCACCCTAAAAATACAGCATTTTCTTCTAAAAAATAAGGTCTTCCCTGTATTCCTTTCTGACCCTATATGAAGCAATGTACTTTTAAAAAGTTATTGCTTCCCTCAAGGCCATTAATGTCTATTTTAGAGAAAATTATCAGGATCACTGTAATGACTATCCAAGGAGTCGTAATAGGGGTTTTTTTAAATTATTCCTGGCATTTTTTTCTGGCTACAGTAATAGGTTGGGGGAACGACGCTCCAGATTGGTATTTCAATTTACAAGAAACAATTTTTATAGGTATCTTTCTTTTTGGCTTGATCGGATGGATTATTTTTAGTCTCCGATTAAGCAAAAACCCGTGGTTTACACGACTTGCCGGATATGGAAAGAGTTAACTGGAGAGATTTAATGAAACATCAATTCAATCATATCCTCGGGCAAAGCGATGGACTTAAGTATGTTCTTTATCGGGCAGAACAGGTCGCCCCTCATAACACAACGGTCCTCATCCTCGGGGAGACCGGTACAGGAAAGGAACTGACCGCCGACCTCATCCACAGCCTGAGCCCCCGCAAGGATCGGCCGCTGATCACCGTCAACTGTGCCGCCCTGCCGGCTAATTTAATAGAGAGCGAATTGTTCGGCCGGGAGAAGGGGGCCTTTACCGGGGCCGATACCCGGCAGGTAGGCCGGTTCGAGGTCGCCCATGGTTCCACCCTTTGCCTGGACGAGATAGGGGAACTGCCGCTGGAGATGCAGGCCAAACTGCTGCGGGTGATCCAGCATAACGAGTTTGAGCGCCTGGGCTCGTCCCAGACCATCAAAGCCGATGTGCGGATTGTAGCCACGACCAACCGAAATCTTGACGAGGAGGTCCGTCAAGGCCGGTTTCGGCAGGACCTTTACTATCGGCTGAACGTCTTTCCCATCACGGTCCCTCCTCTAAGGCAGAGAAAAGAAGACATACCGATTCTGGCCCAGGCCTTCACGGAGCGCTATGCCGGAAAAATGGGGAAGCCGATCACCTCCATCCGGAAGGAAACGATGAAGACCCTGCAGGATTACCCCTGGCCCGGGAACATCCGGGAATTGGAAAGTGTCATTGAACGAGCCGTGATCTTGTGCCCCGGGCCGGTTTTGCAATTGGCAGATAAACTGGAGATCCCATCTTCCACCTCTTCGGTCGACATGAAAACCCTGGAAGAGGTAGAATGCTACCACGTCCTTAAGGTCCTATCGGAAACCCGCTGGCGCATCGAGGGAAATGACGGAGCCGCAAACATCCTTGGCCTCCATCCAAGTACCTTGAGGGGCAGGATGCATAAGCTCGGGATAAATCGGCCAGAGACCAAAGAATCAGTCAAAGTTGTCCAGCAACCCTCAAGTTTCCCCACAATAAATGCAGGTTCCACCGGATATTGAGGTCTGGAAAATAATTCCACCCGTCTCAAGCCTTTTCCGGAATGCCCGATAACTTATTCTCGCTGTCTAATATTGATGATGAAAAAAATTAGCGGGGGGGATCTTCCATGAGGCTCGGATGAAGTCCTTGCTTTACATCCAGGATATCTTGGATGGATTGAATCAATTCGGAGTGGGAAGAATCTTTTGAAAGATACCCGTCCGCACCGGCCTTCAAGACAGCCGTCAGGTATTCAGGGGTATTATGAACGGTGAAAACCAAGATTTTAGTTCCCGGCCACTTCTTCTTGATTTCCTGGGTAGCGTTTATACCGTCGATCCGGGGCAAGAATAGATCCATCATGACCAGGTCGGGATGATATTTTTCGACGGAATCAACGGCCTCAAGACCATCGGCGGCTTCACCCACGATATCGAAAATCGGGGAAGAGAAAAGAACGGATTTTAATCCTTTGCGGAGTATGGAATTGTCATCGACAATTAGGGTGCGGATCTTGCTTTTTATGGTTAAAGAATTTTCTTGAGATTTTATAATCGCCTTCTTGTGGGGTTCTGAAAGAATCAAAGAATCAATGCTATATTTTAAATTCAAGAATAAACCGGGTCCCTTTCTCCCGTTCAATCATGATAGTCCCGCGGAGTTGACTGGTCAGCATACCAACCAACTTAAGTCCAAACCCACAGGATGTTTTCAAATCAATCGATTCCGGAAGACCGATACCATTGTCCTCGATAGCGAGGGTCACGCGATGATCCTTGTTTGTGGCCGATACTATAATCAATCCTTCGTCCCGGCCGATGAAGGCGTATTTCATGGAGTTCGTTAAGAGCTCGTTGATGATGATTCCCAGGGGAAAAATTGTTTCTACGCCAAGCAGAAACTCATCGACATGAGTTTCAATCTTTATTGACGCTTGATCAGGGAAAGTATCGATGATCTTATTTACCAGGGCCGGGATGTAGTCCGTGGTTGACATTTCTTTTAAATTATCTTTACGGTACAATTTGTCGTACAACACATACTGACTTTGCAGACGGCCTCTAATATCGGCCAGAGCGGCTACGGCCTCCGGGGTTTTCAGCGTTTTCGATTGCAACGTCACCAGGGCCATCATGACTAACATGTTATTCTTAAGACGATGGTGGACCTCCCGGAGGAGGAGTTCCTTTTCTTTCAGGAGGGATTTTATTCTTTCCTCGGCCTGCTTGCGCTCGGTGATGTCCTGGACAATCCCAAAAAACTTTATCGGAAGGCCGGCCTTATCATAGGCCGCCTCCCCTTGGGCGTGTACATAGCGGATATCGTCGGCTCTCGGAATGATGCGATAGTCGATGCTGTAGGGTTTGCCTTCGTGAATAGCGGCATTGATCGAATCGACCACATAGGCTCGATCATCGGGATGGAACTTCTCGACATAAGCCCCCAAGGTGAAATCCGCTGCCAGGTTGAACAGGCGATACAGTTCCTCCGAGCCTTGCACCTTTTCGGTCTCGATGTCCAACTCCCAGTTGGCCAGATGGGAGATGGACTGGGCCCTGACCAGATTGGCCTCGCTTCCTCTTAAAGCCTCTTCCGCCTGCTTGCGCTCGGTGATGTCCAGCACCTGCGATAGGATCGACCTGAGCTTGTCCGATTCATCCAGCAACGAAGAGTTGTACCACTCGCAGTGGATGACCGTGCCGTCCTTGCAGTAGTTGCGATTGGAAGAAAACCGCTGCGGGTTGGTCCCGTTCGTCAAATCTGTGGAGACCTCGGCGACTTCAGCCTGGTCCTCTTCATAAATCCAGCGGAAATCTTCCATGCGCTTGCCGAGGACTTCTTCCGCCCGCCAGCCAAAAATACGCTCCGCCTCGTTAGACCAGCGAATCAACCGCATATCCGGCCCCCACTCGATCACTGCCAGGGGGGAATGATCCACATGGTGGCTGAGGCGTTGAGCGAGTTCGTGCAGCTTTTCCTCGGCCCGCTTCCGCTCGGTGATGTCCCGGCAAAAAACCAGGGCACCTTTCTGGCCCTCATAGAGAAAGGGCACGGCTGAGACCTCCGCATAAAAGAAGGTCCCATCGAGTTTGAGGCATCGCTGTTCTATCATTGAGATCTCTCTTCTTTCCTCGTTGATCAACCGGATGCGCTCCCGAACTATTTCCTGATAATCGGGGTGTACTCGACTCAAGATGGGTTGGCCGAGGAGTTGGTCCGGGGATATCGCCCGGAACAGCCTGACAGCAGCCTGGTTTACATAAGCGAAATTTCCTTGGGTCTGAATATAGATGGCCTCCGGTGCATTTTCCACCAGCAAGCGGAAGCGCTCCTCGCTCTCCCGCAGCACCTTCTCGGCCAGCTTGCGCTCGGTGATGTCATGGATATCGGATTGAAGAAGACCTTTCCCTTTTTCCCTGATCATGCTGCTGAACACTTCAACATCCCGAATCGATTCATCCGCCCGTCGGTGACGGAATTCAAAGTACCGCCGTTTTCCGGAACGGGCATCTTCCATCTCCTTTTTGACGTCTTCAGGAGAAAGCGTATTGATCTCCTGAATCTTCATCTGCTGGAGCTGTTCGTGTGACCATCCGTAAAATTGTATGGCCGCTTCATTGGCTTCGATAATGCTCCCGTCATCCGGATCGATGAGAAGCTTGACGGCCGTGTGATCTTTGAACACACTTCGGTACAATTCTTCGCTCTCCCGCAGCGCCTCCTCGGCCCGCTTGCGCTCAATAAGTTCCCATGAAAAATCTCCGAGCAGCAAAGCAACTTCAACATCTGTGGCATTGTAATCCGTCTTTTTGTTCCCCACGCCCATAGCCGCTACGATTCGGTCGTTTCGAATAATAGGAAAAGTCAGTTCTCTAACCACCTGAGCATGACCCTCCGGCATTCCCTTGCGGTGGGGCAACGAGACATAGTCATTATGAATCACCGGACCCCTCTGACGGATACAATCTGACCAGACCCCTCCCTGGGAGATTGGATAATGACTGTATTGGCCTTCGGCGGTACACATAGAATTAAGTGTGTTTGTTGACCAAGTCTGCAAGGCGATAGTCTCTTGGTCGGGCAGGATAAAATGGAAGAAACCAATTGAACTGCCGGTTTGAACTTCAATCTCATCCAGGGCAATTTGCATCAGCTCTTCGGAGGATTTGGTGGTGGCCGCGTCCACCATCCTAAACCGCGCTTTTGCCGATTCCTCCGCCCTCTTGCGGTCGGTGATGTCTCGGGCAATCATGGTAACTCCTTGATTAAAGGTGGCCAACAAGAAAACTTGTTAATTATTTTTAAAGGCGGTCCTCCCCTTTATTATCATAAAGGCAATAATTCTCAAATTATTTTCATTAGATACTGTTTGTACACCTCGGATTTTTCACAAATCGAACTTACAAGGCTTCAGGAAGCACTTCTTCATATAACCACCTAACCATTTAAATATAATGTTTATTTCCCCCTATTAACCCCCAAAAAACCTCCGGATTTGCAACGGTAATAAGCGAGGTGACCTGTCTGTTTCCCATAAAGGATATAAATATTATTGGGTACTTACAGGCCATGGTGCTGTCACCCCCTAAGAAGATTTTAATCGAAAATAGATCGGCTCCGGAATGGATGGAAAACGCCCCCTGAAATAGGCCAAGAAAGATTCCAAGGTTAGCTTTTAGATATTCATAACTATATGATATTTAATAATATTTCAACGCTCCTTAAATACACATACTACTATTCACTATTAGCTTGTTTTTGTATTAGCAATTACGGGTTGAACTTAAGAGGGTGCCCTACAATCAGATGGGACATCCCTAGAGTATTTCAATAAATGGAAAGATAACCAGGTTATTCATAATTTCATTTTGACGAAGCCGAGGAAGAGGTTATAATAGAAAACGTAATAGAGGAACATTGATTTAGTTTAACAGGCCGGGCGACCTAGTTTGGGGAAACAGCCTTCGGTAATGAGAACATGGCCGTGGGGATTAAGTCCCAATAAATCTCCAAAGGTTTGGATGGGTACGATCGCCCGCGGTGATCAAGGAGGTATCATGAACCACGACGCATGGCCCGCCCTTCCGTACGAGGCGTGGATGCCCACTAAGAAGACGCTCCACATGTGCGCGCAGATGATCGGCAAAGCGAGGCTGGCGCTTTCGCCACCCCAGCCGGAATGGCTTCACGCGTGCCTCTATCTCGACGGCCGGGGATTCACCACGGCTGCGATGCCACGGGGCACAGACATCGTATCGATGGGCATCGACGTATACGACAGCGCCATCTGGATCCGCGTGAGCGACGGCCGCGTAGCGACCGTGCCGCTCGGCCCCGGCCGCTGCGTCGCCGACATCTGGTCGGGTTTCCGGGATGCCCTCGCCGGCCTGGGCCTCGACTTCGATATCTGGGAGAAGCCCCAGGAGCTCGCCGATACCACACCATTCTCACAGAACAGACACGACTGCACGATCGTTGCCGGGGACGCCCAGCGCTTCTGCCGGGTTCTCGCCTCGATCAACTCGGTCTTCGCAGAATTTCGCTCGGGGTTCTTTGGCCGTAGCGGCGTGCAGTTCTGGTGGGGCGGCTTCGACTTCGCAGTACTGCTGTTCACGGGAGAACATCAAAAGGCGCCAGATGACCGCGGCTACATAATGCGCTACGACCTTGACGCCCAACACATGAACGCCGGTTTCTGGCCCGGCGACGACAATACCCCGTATCCCGCTTTCTACGGCTACCTCGTCCCACGGCCCGATGGGTGCGAGACCGCCCCGGTCGGGTCCGAGCACGCGGGGTGGGTCGAGGCGATGGGTGAGTGGGTGATGCCCTACGAGGCTGTTCGCACCAGCCGTGATCCCCGTCAGGCGATCCTCGCCTTCCTCGAAGGCGTCTACGGTGTCGCGACCACCCTCGGCCGGTGGGATGCGAAGGCGTTCACCTACAAGAAACCTGTGCCCGCGCGACGCGCATAGCGGAGGATCGCCCGCATGGCAGAAGGATGAGCTTCAGCCTTTGAGAGGAGAATCCAATGTCAACATGTGAACACATGAAGAGCGTTCCGGTACCCGAGCCCAAGGCGCCCACCCAGGGGTGCGAGGAGTGCCTCAAGATCGGCCAGTCGTGGGTGCACCTGCGCAAGTGCCTCGTGTGCGGTCACGTGGGTTGCTGCGACTCATCAATCGGCAAGCACGCCACCAAGCACTACCAGAAGACCGGCCACGAAGTGATCAGGTCAGCCGAGCCGGGTGAGGATTGGCGCTACTGTTACGTAGACGCAACGATGGGCTAAACCCTTGCCCGACAAGAGTGGAGGCCAGAGGGGACATCCTATATTAATCCTGTCAAGAGAAAATTTAGATATGCCTGGGAATACATAGAAAGGAGACTTTATTCGTGGAAAAACACACAGAAACAGCAGAGATAAAGGATAAAACCATTTCGATTCTCGGGATTGCAGGCAGTTTATGAAAAAATTCTTTTAATAAGGCACTCTTACGGGTGGCGGCAGAGTTGGTACCGGAAGATGCCAGACTTAAAGTCTTTGACCTCAATGGCATTCCGCCCTTTAACCAGGATCTTGAAAGCCAACCCCCAGACAGGGTCAAGGAGTTCAAAGAAAAGATTAAGACGGCCGATGCCATTTTGATTGTTACCCCGGAATATAACTACTCCATCCCTGGTGTACTCAAGAATGCCATCGATTCCGCTTCACGGCCTTACGGGGATAACGTCTGGAACGGTAAACCAGTGGCCGTAATGGGCGCATCAATAGGCATGCTCGGCACGGCACGGGCTCAATATCACCTCCGGCAGAGCTTTGTCTTTTTGGACATGTACCCATTAAATAAGCCCGAGGTCATGGTACCATTTGTAGAGCAGAAGATTGACCAGAATGGCCGTCTTACAGACGACAAAACGAGGGAAAAAATAAGGGAATTGCTTGTTGCCCTGATCGCCTGGACGAAGAGGCTAAAGTCATCTTGATCCGAACACCAATTTGATGCCGGGGAGAAAATTTTTGCCATGGAAAATCAATCTATGGGAGGCGACTTTAGCTGATTACCGATACAAATCCTGCCGTTTTGGGGTAGTTGAGACTTGAGTAGCAGGAAGTACTCCTGAAACCAACTGATTTATTTCCTTTATATTTTCATCTAGTTCTCCATAATACTCCCGGGTGAACTCAACGGAATCAAAAAAAGCCGGGAAAGGGGAGACTGCTGATGAACAAAGGGGATCTTGTAAATGAATTAGCGAAAGTCGTTTCAAAGAAAAAGGAAGCCGAGGTGGTGGTGGATTCAGTCTTTGGAGTGATAGCCAAGGCCCTGAAGGAGGGAGACCGGGTGACTTTGGCCGGGTTTGGAACCTTCAGCGTGGTCGACAAACCTCCCCGGAAGGGGCGGAATCCGAAAACGGGAGAGAAAATTAGTATTGACGGAAAAAAGGTCCCAAAGTTCAACCCCGGGAAGGGTCTGAAAGATAATGTTAAATAGAATTTCCCCTATTCCAGGGACTTCGAAGCCATAGGAACCTAAGGGTGGAATCTATGAAATTTTACACCATTGGGTACGGAGGCCGGGCCCCGAAGGATTTTCTGACAATTCTCCTGGCCAAAGGGATCAGAACCGTCGTTGATGTCCGTCTCCGGGCGGACCGGACCGGGTTGGGGTTATGGATCAAGGCCAAGACTTCCGAAAAGGGAATTGAGAATTTCTTGTTTCCCCTTTTATCAGCTTACCTTCTATGGTCTCCCTCCTCTCCTTCAGGTCTTCCCCGAGGCTGAGAGTGTTGTGGTTGCTGGACCTGCGGTCTTGGCTCTCGTCTTGGCGGCTGTTGAACCCTTTCCCGAGGTTCCTGCCTTGGCTGCTGGACCCGAGGTGGTCTCTGTGGTTGCTGGACCTGCGGTCTTGGCTCTCGTCTTGGCAGCGGCTGAACCCTTTCCTGAGGTTCCTGTCTTGGCTGCTGGACCCGAGGTGGTCTCTGTGGTTGCTGGACCTGCGGTCTTGGCTCCCGTCTTGGCAGCGGCTGAACCCTTTCCTGAGGTTCCTGTCCTGGCTGCTGGACCCGAGGTGGTCTCTGCGGCGGATGTCGCTGAACCTCTGGCCTCTGTTGATATTGCTGTTGCCTTTCTTGTCTTAGTTCCCGTAGCTGGTGTTGGGGTCGGGGTTGATAGCCCTGGACGTCCCAAGTTCTTTGCCTTTCCCAATGTCGATCATTATGCCAGCTCTTCCAGTTCTGTTGAAGTTGGTGGTAAGGAATCCGTTCATAATTCCACCGGTGCCCGTACCAATTATGGTCTCTGTAGTATCCTCTCCAACCCGGGTCTACCTCAAAATAAAAACTGGGAACACTATCATAATAACCCCAGCTCCGGTCATAATAGTGTGAGCGGTACCAGCGACCTTCCCATAGACGCCACCACCAACCATTCCAGAAAAACAGATCTACATCTATAGTAGGAACCACGTAAACATCATGGGTATCGGGTAGCACGATCACCTGCGGAGGCGCCTGAAAGACGATGGGTGGAGGCAGAGAAATATCGACGTAAATATTTGCCGCTGCCCTCGTTGAAATTGGAAGGACAATTAGCAGCGCAAAAAGCATTGTTCCCCAAAGCAACTTTTTCAATGTATGGCCTCCTTCCAGTAGGTAGTTTTCTTTACAGGACAGCCCATAAGAGCCATTTTTTATTATCTCCAGGTATATATTTTATACCCCTGGCCTCCAAGGTCGGGGGATTAAAGTGAGTCCGCTGCTTCTCGCGGGGATCTTCATGGAGATGCCGGTGCGGAAGGCCCCGGTTGTGAAGCAGGTGGCCTGGGGGCCGGGACCTGGTTTTTGGAATCCGAGGGGACCCGGACTCGACGTTCGGGGACCCATTTTTCGTTTATATAATGCCCCGGTACGGTGAACCATACCCCTTCACTATAAGCCGGTGGGGGTGGGGGTGGTGTGTAGGTCCGCGTCGGACGGCGGGCGACACCGGGGATCTGGTTTCCCTTGGCATACATGCATTGCTGATAGGCAATGTCGTAGCGCCTCTGGAGCTGATACCCGGAAGAAGCGCCAGCGCTGCCTCCGATGGAGGTTCCGCCGAGAAGACCGGCACCGGCTCCGATGGCCGCACCGGCGCCCGCGTTACCCGTGGCCGCACCGACCAAAGCACCCAGACCGGCCCCGACCACCGTTCCAACGGCCGCTCCGGTGGCTAGGTTTTCATTGGCGGTTTGACTTGGCGATGTTCCCCCGATCTGCTGCTGAGCCCACTCTCGGCAGACGCCGTCATCGGCCATGAACACTTCAAAGGGCTTTCCCGGGTTCGGCATCACCGTGACGGTCGGTCCTATCGGCATGGTGGCGCATCCGCTCAGGACCAGGACCGGGAAGAGGACGAGAAGACCTGGTTTCCAATTCATACTATCTCCTTTCTTTTTCCGACGGGGGAGGAGTCGGAACCACCCTCGTCCACCCACCCGGACAGCTTGTAACGTAGGGGTAATACCCTGGGGGAGCCTGGCAGTAGTACCAATAGGGGTCTGGCTCCGGTTCGGCGTAGGCGGGAGGCTGGGTAACCGCATCCGGGTAATAAGGAGATGGATCGGAGTAAGGATAGTAATAGGGGTAAGGATAATAATCGTATGGATAGTAGTAGGGGAAGCCAAAGTATCCGCCGAAAAAGACCCGCGGACCTCCGTAGAAATGGCCTCGGTTATGAAACCCTCCGTGGCCGCCAGAGAACCCTCTGTGGCCACCGCTAAATCCTCCATGACTACCGAAACCTCCACCCCCACGGTCAGCCTCTGCCTGATTCGGTGACACTATTATGGTCAACAAAAAAAGGAGGCTTAACAAACAGATGATTTTTTTCATATTTTATTCTCCCCGCTAGATTGAAGCGAGCAACTGGTTTGCTCCGGTTCTTTTGATAAGACTTTTAAATGGACAAAAAAGTTAAAACTCCCCCTCAAGACTATTTATGGTTTCCTGACTTCGTCTTTTGCATAACATAATCATTTCCCGCGTATTTTACCAGGATAGGCCAAAATTTGAAGGGAATACAGAAATTTCGTCCGCCTAATACCTATCAACTCGTTCTTTGTGGCCACAAGAGAGTCGTTGGCCTCGACGCTTAGGGAAATCTACGAATTCTTGACCCTTGTCTATGATAGGTCGTTACCGACAGAGAACATAGCGATGAAAGATAAATTTAGGCAGGGAGGAAGTATTGAGTCAACCTAACAAATCAATCCAGCCGATCGCCTGCAACGCTGGCTTATTTTGACGTTGTGATTGAAAAAAGTTCAGTGCTTGTAATTAGTTCATTCTTTCCAAAATTACGTGCAATAAAGCGGTCTAATTGAGGATCTTAAGATAGCATTTAATCTCGGAAAAATATGACCCCACGTCTTAATCTCTTTAATTATTACCGCCACTTCCCACCTTTTCCCGGTAAATCCCCTTTCCCAGATCTAAATGCTATTTAATATCCAGGCTATGGAGGAGGCAAAGGTTGAAGGAGAGTCCCGTAGCCGGACCCCGCCGGCCGGATAGGCGGGGGATATGGTTCCCTCCACCAGGGAAAACCCGACAGCCCTCCACCCTGAGATCGATTAGAATTGAAAAACCAATTAAATTTAGATAATAATAAATATCACCATCCCTTGGTGCAAAATCTTTAGGGAGTTTTCCTTTAAGTTTTTTACTTTTCTTTCGATGAATCCTATCAGAAGGGGTTTTTTTAGCGATGACCAAGGTCAATAGTGGCGCTCTCAATCCTGGGATGGTCCTGGGAGAAGATATCCATCTACCGGATGGCCGGCTGCTGCTGAAAAAAGGCACCATCCTCGATTTTGAGCATTTACGGTTGGTTAGGGTTGGAGGGGTGAAGGAAGTCGATATTCTGGAGACCCTTAAACCGTTGCCCGGTTCCGGCGAAACCTCGCCTGCGGTTCCGGATATTCACCATGGCGGAGAAAAAGCTCCCTGGGAAAAAAGGTTTTCCAAATGCGATCCGGACCACCCGATCATCCAGGAGCTGTATCGGTTGGCCGCGGCAAACCTGGAATTTTCCGATCAAAAAGATTGGTCCGCTCCGGACTCGGAAAGCGGGCCACCTTCCGGTTTGACGACGGAGGAACCCTCTCCTACCTATCAAGCCTTTCTCGGCGATCCTCGATCCTTGATCGGTCCGGACCTGGAACTGGTCTCCCTGCCGGAGATTTTTTACCAGATTGAGGTGGTCATCAACAACCCCCGTAGTTCCGCTTTTCAGATAGCCGAGGTAATCAGCAAGGATCCCAACCTTTCCGCCAAACTGTTAAGGATTGTCAATAGCGCTTTCTATGGGTTTCCCAAGCAGGTGGACACCATTTCCCGAGCGGTAGCCCTGGTGGGCAGCGATCAGTTGCACCTCCTGACCCTGGGGACTTCGGTTATTGCCTTATTTCGGGATATCCCTTCGGCACTCATGAATATGGGCTGGTTTTGGGAACACAGCCTGGCTTGCGGAATAACCGCCCGCTTGATCGCCAGCTATAAAAATTTTCTTAACATCGAACAACTGTTTATTTCCGGACTGCTTCACGACCTGGGGAAGCTCATTATTTTTAGAAACCATCCCCGGGAGGCCTCGGCTGCCTTAACCCAGGCCGGACGGGCCCAGTCGTTTCATTATCTGATGGAGCAAACGTTTTTGGGCTTTGATCACCTCCAGGTCGGATTGGCCCTGGCGGAAAAATGGAAACTTCCCTTAAGCCTGCAACAGGCCATTGGCGGTCATCACGATCCGTTGAATTATCCTCCCTCGGTGGACGCCGTCGTGGTTAATCTGGCCGATAATTTGGTGAATGCCCTGGGTTATGGAAGCAGCGGAGAGCATCTGGTAAACCCCGGGGTGGTGGACGTCTTTGAATTCTTGAGTTTGCCCGCCGGATTTTTGGGGAAACTGATCCCCCTGATTAATCGCCAAGTGGACGAAACCTTCCATCTTTTCCAGTCCTCTTCCTGAACGTTTCCTCAGAGTCTCCTCCTGGCGCGGAACGGGTGCCCTTCGCGCCCTTCCCGGCTCCCTCGGCCAGGGGAACGAGAAAAGGGGCAGGCGCCGGTCTGAATAAAAAACCGGGAGGGTAAGGGGCCGGCGGAAGCTTAGCGCAGCTTTTTGGCGAAGGCCGCGGACTGGAGTCCGGCCACGCAGCCCTCACCTACGGCCTTGGCCACCTGCCAGGGAGGGCCGCAGATATCCCCGGCGGCGTAGATCCCGGGGACATTGGTTTCCTGATTTTTGTTGGTCACGATATACTGGTAGGATTCGCTGTCCAAAAGGACCCCCAGCTTGCCGGCCAGTCCAATGGCCCCTTTGGCGCCCAGTTCGATAAAGACACCTTCCACCGGTACCAAAGACCCGTCATCCAGGACGAGCCCTTCCACCCGACTGGCACCCTGAATTTTATTTACGCTCCGGCCCTCGTGCAAATGAATGGCGCTTTCCCGAATTTGGAGGGCCAGCTTTTCGGCGACGTTCAACTGCCGGCAGATGAGGTGAACCTCGGGGCTATAAAACAGGAGGGTTAAGGCGCCGCCGGCCGCCGCGCTTTCCCCGCCCACCACGGCCACCGGCAGATCCCGGTAGAAATTGGCGTCGCATTCCACGCAGTAGCTGACCCCCTTCCCGAGGAGCTCCTTTTCTCCGGGAACGCCCAGTTTGTTCCGGGAAATACCCATGCTGAGGATCAGGGCCTTGGCGCTGAAGATTTCACCGGCCTCGGTTCGGACCTTGAATTCCGGGGTCTGGCCTTCGATGTCCAATACGTCCTCGTCAAGAAACCGGGCGCCGGAACGCTCGGCCTGCCGATGCCCTTCCAAAAGCAGCGATTCCCCGGTTACCCCTGGCAGGCAGCAGTAGTTTTCAATGTGGGCTTTGAACAGGCTGCTTTTCGGCTGCCGGCCCAGGACCAGGACCGATACTTTGGTTCGGGCCGCATGAATAGCCGCTTGCAGACCGGCCGGTCCGGTTCCCAGGATGATAACCTCAAAATGAATTTCGTTCATGGGCTCCTCCGTTAGCGAATAGCTTAAACGGGGATTTTCAGGGTCACGGTAGTGCCTTTCCCCGGATTTCCCTGGATGGTCAATTCCCCCCCAAACAGGATGGCCCGCTCCCGCATGCCCACCAGGCCCAGGGATTTGCTCCTGGAAATTTCTTCCTCAGAAATTCCCCGGCCGTTATCCCGGATGGTCAGCCGTAATCTCTTTTTCTCTTCACTCAAGGCCGCTTCGACCCTGGTGGCCTCGGAATGGCGGACTACATTGGTCAAGGTTTCCTGAAAAATACGAAAAACAGCCACCGACCGGTCCGGATCCAGATCGAGTTTCTGAAGAGAGGACCGGAATCGGCAGCGAATGCCGGTTTTCTTTTCAAATTCCTGGGTCTGCCACTCCAGGGCCGCGACCAGTCCGAAGTCATCCAGAATGCGGGGCCTCAGTTCCGTGGAAAGCCGCCGGACGGATCGAACGGTCTGATCGATGCGTTTTTCCATGGCCTGCAATTTATCCCTCAGGGCGGTCTGATTCGGGAGGAGATTTTTCTCCACCCAGGCGGAGTCCAGCTTCAGGACGGTCAAGGCCTGCCCCAGATCGTCGTGGATTTCCCGGGCGATCTTGGCCCGTTCTTCTTCCCGGACCGATTGCAACCGGGCTGAAAGGGCCCGTAATTTTCTTTGGGAGTTCTGGAGTTTCTCCTCCGCCATTTTCCGTTCGGTGATATCGCGGGAGATCCCTAAAATGGACTGGACCCGATTTTTTTCCTTCTGAAAAGGTACCAGCCAGGTGTTGATCCAGACCTCCCGGGTGCCGAAAATGATTTTATTTTCCACATTGAGAGGGTTTCCGGTCTGGAAAACCTTTTCCAGGCTTTTCCCCTGGGCTTCGGCCACTCCGGCGGAAAAAAGGTTTTTCCGGGGGGTCCCGATTATTTTTTCGACGGGGAGACCCAGTTGGTTCGCCCCGGAGCGGTTGACATAAACCACTTGATCCCGGCGATCAATGACGAAAATAAAATCATTGGCCGCATTCGCCAGCACCCCGTAGGGGTCTTCATTCTTTACCTGGGGAGGGCTTAGAGGGCGCAGGGGTGGGCGGCTGTTTTCCAAGGAGGCCAGCCGTTTTCGCAGGGTCAGGAGTTCGGCGACAAGCTGCTTTTTGGTTTTTCGATCTTCGTCGGTCATATCCCTTATTAGAAACCTTTGGCCCGGCCAAAGTCAACTTGAAAGAGTTCCCCGGCCCCTGAGGGGCCTCTCAAAAGGATGGAGCCTCGAAGAAGAATGGTGGCTTGATTAGGGACCTGGTTTGGAATATAATCGAATTTTTCTTTGGAAAGGATCCACGAATAAGATGGTCTATCGACTCCGCGCGCTGAGGCATTATTTTTTGACCTTTCTGGTCCTGTTGTCGTCCGGGCTGGCCCTGGTCGGCAGCGGTTCGGTCCAGGCCCAGGAACCGGTGGTCCGCTATCCCCTGCTTCCTCCCCGGTACAGTTCCATCAAAGTCTTCGACGTCAAAGGGCGCTTTGTCGGGCGGATATTGTCGGAGAAACGCTACTGGGTGCCGATCGAACGAATCCCGGTTTTTCTGCAAAACGCCCTGGTGGCCATCGAAGACGCCCGATTCTATGAACACAGCGGAATCGATTTCAAGGGCATCGCTCGGGCCCTGATGAAAGATGTCATTAAGGGCCGAATGGCCGAGGGCGGATCGACCATCACCCAACAGTTGATCAAAAACAAATACCTCTCCCAGGAAAAAACCCTCCAGCGCAAAGTGAAAGAGGGACTGCTGGCCATGGAGTACGAGCGGAAATATTCCAAGAAGAAAATTCTGGAGATGTATTTCAATGAAGTTTTTTTCGGCAATGGGGCCTGGGGCCTTGCCCAGGCGGCGCGCCTGTATTTTGACAAGAACCCCGACGAGTTGAATGAGGCGGAGTGCGCCCTCCTGGCCGGGGTTCCTAAAGCCCCGACCCGCTACAATCCCCTGGGCGAACCGACCAAGGTGCGGGACCGGCGGAATCTGGTCCTGCGGCGGATGGTGGAGCTGAAGATGATTTCCTCCGCCCTAGGCGGAAGACTTATGGCCGGCCCGGTCAGCATTATCAAGCCGGGGGAGGCTCCCTACTATATGGACCATATCCGTCAGAAACTGGCGGAGCGTTATGGACCGGAAATCCTGGAAGGGGGGGGGCTGGAGGTCACCGCCTCCCTGGACCTGGACCTCCAGCGTCTGGCGGAACGGGTGATCAGCGAAGGGGTGAAGCGTCTGGCGCCCGGGCTGCAGGGGGCCTTGCTCTGCCTCGATCCGGCTACGGGGGATGTCTTGGCCGTGGTGGGGGGGGTAGATTATAAAAAGAGTCCCTATAACCGGGCTTTCTACGCCAAGCGCCAGCCCGGTTCGGCGATCAAGCCGCTGATTTACGCCGCCGCCCTGGATGCGGGCCAGACCGCCAGCTCCCTGTGGAACGACACCCCGGTATCCTATAACAAAGGAAATGGGGAAAAATGGACGCCCCTGAATTACGAAAGGAAATTATACGGGGAAATCCCCTTGCGCCGGGCCTTGGCCATATCCAACAACATCATCACCGTCAAGCTGCTGGAGCGCATCGGAGTCCCCTATTTCTTGGAATACGCCGCCCGGCTGGGCCTTTCCCTGCGTTCTCCCAACGATCTTTCCCTGGCCCTGGGAACGGAGGAACTTTCCTTAAGCGATCTGGTTTTGGCCTATGATCCGCTGGCCAACCAGGGGGTCCGGGTGGAGCCCCGAATGATCCTCCGTCTCTATGATCGAAACCGGCAGGCCTGGTTGGAAAATCCTCCCCTCTCCATCCCGGCCATTTCTTCGGCCGAGGCTTATGTGATGACCCAAATGCTGAAGGATGTTTTACTTTACGGAACCGCCAAATCGATCGCCGGGTTTGCCAGAGAACGTCCGGCAGCGGGCAAGACCGGGACCACGGATGATTACCGGGACACCTGGTTTGTGGGCTACACCCCCCAATTGATAGCCGGGGTTTGGGTAGGCTATGACCGGCCCCGGCCGGGGGGGCGGGGCTTTACGGGTGGAGCGATCTGCGCTCCTCTCTGGGCCAGGTTCATGCAAGGGGCCTTAAAAGACAAACCGGTGCTGGATTTTACCAGACCTCCCGGGGTGGTGTCGGCCTGGATTGACGTCCAGACCAATGCCCTGGCCAATAGCGGGTGCCCTAAAATACAGGAAGAGGATTATCTGGCCGGGACCGAACCCACGGTCCGCTGCCCGCTGCATGGCGGTGAGCCGATCGGTCCGGCGGGTTCGGTCGAGCGGGAGCCGAATTATCGCAATTCGTTCTGGTAGTTTAAATGGGATCTCGACCGGACGTCATTGTAGTCGGCGCGGGGCTGGGCGGGCTGGTAGCGGCGGCCCGACTGGTCCGGGCCGGTTGTCAGGTCCTGGTCCTGGATCGGAATCCCCATGTGGCCGGGACCGCCTGGGTCTTCAACCGAGGCGGCTACACCTTTCCCATGGGTCCCCTGGGTTTCAGCAGCGCTCACCTGGTCCAAAAAACGATTTCGGAATTGGTCCCGGGAGCCGCCTTGCCCTTGAAAAGGGTTCATTATCGGTTGCGAGCCTTCGGACTGAACCTCCCCTTGTCTCTTTCCCGTCCGGCCCTGCGGGCGGCTTTCATCCGGACCTTTCCTCAAGAGGCCCAGGGGATAACCCGTTTTTTTGAAAAAGTCGAAAGCCTGTTCAACCTCCTGCGCGAACCGTGTTCCGAAAAAAACCGCATCGCTTTGGAAGCCGCCGCGAGCGAGCCCGCCCGGGAATACCTGGACTCTTTGATCGGGGATTGGCGTTTGCGGCGGGTGTTGGGCAGTCAGGGCGGCTCGGAAGCCTACGCGGCGCTGCCCCTGCTGGCCGCTATGTGGGGCCTGATGACGGAGGAAGGGATCTGGTACCCGCAAGGGGGGCTGCGGGCCTTGGGCGGCCTGCTGCAAACGGCGGTCCTTTCTTTGAAAGGTCGGGGCGAAATTCGGCTGGGGTCGGAAGTGGAGGCTATCCGGATTCAAAAGGGGAAGGTGACCGGAGTGAGGCTGGTTTCGGGGGAAGTACTGGAGGCGCCGGTGGTGGTCTCCAATGGGGATTTTAAGACTACTTTTCTCCAGCTCCTGAACCCAGGCGAAATTCCGGAGACCCTTCATCGGGAAGTGGCCGCGGCCCGGCAGACCGAATCCAATCTTCAAGTGAGCTTAGGTCTCCAGGGAAGAAAAGTGGACCTGTCGACCTTTGATCAAGGCAGCCGGATTATTTATCAGAGTGAAGGGGAGGAAACGCTCCCGGACTGGTCCGCCCCAAGAATCGAGCCCTCCAGACTGGCCGCGGGGCAAATGGAGCTCTGTCTATGGAGCGCCGACGATCCTGCTTTAGCTCCTGCCGGACGGGCCGTGCTGGTGATCCGCACCGCTGCCGACCACGGGCATTTTGCCCGTTTTCGCCCAGCCCGGGGCCGGCGGCTGGCCGGTTACCGGGAGTATAAACTGGCCCTGGGCCGGGCCATGACCCAGGAAGCGGAAAAAATTATTCCCGGCTTGAGCGGGGCCATTGAAACCCTGGATGTGGCCACTCCCTTGACCTTTGAAGAACAGGGCGGGCGGAGCGAGGGAGCGGTGGCCGGCTGGTCCTGGAACTATGAAGACGGCCGTGACGCGAGTCCCCGGGAATTGATTCGCACCCCGATCGGCGGGCTTTTCATGGTGGGCTATCAGGCCTTTTCGGCACTTTTCCGGGGGGGCGTCCCCACCGCCCTGGAAAGCGGCAACCGGGCCGCAGCCTATATCCTGGAAGGTGCGGGACCGGTGGGCGAATTTCAACTGCCCGGGAGTTTGAAGAAATAATGGGGTCACGACGCAATCGGTAAGTGCAGAATCACCGGGGGGCTGATCTGGCCAGGGGGACCTCCGGCTGGATCCCAGCCAGCTTGGTCTCTTTGATGTACCGCTCCACCCCCTTAAAAATTCCCTCGACAATCTGCTCCTGGTAGTCCTCCTGCGTCAGGCGTTCCCGATCTTGGGAGTTGCTGATAAAAGAGACTTCCACCAGGATGGAAGGCATCTGGGCCCCGATGAGGACGTAAAAGGGGGCCTGCTTGACCCCTAAATTTTTTATCGGCCCAAATTTTTCGTTCAGGGTCTCATACAGGTTTTGCTGGACATGATGGGCCAGTCGGGAGGATTCGTCGATTTTGGTGTTCAACATCAAGTCTTTCAGGATTTTTTGCAGGTCACCGATCCGTTTCGTGGAAGTGGCGTTCTCCCTGGCCGCTACCCGCACCGCCTCCTCGTCGGAAGCCAGGTTTAAGAAGTAGGTCTCAACTCCCTGGGCCAGCGGGTTGGGGCTGGCGTTGACATGAATGGATAGGAAAAGGTCGGCCTGCTTGGTGTTGGCGATGGCCGTTCGTTCCTCCAGGGGAATAAAACGATCGCTTTCGCGGCTCATAATGGTCTGGATTTTTAATTCCCGCCGGATTTTATGGGCCAATTTTTTGGCTAATTGCAGGGTCAGGTCTTTTTCATAAAGGGTGCCATCTCCGATGGCCCCCTTGTCCTTCCCCCCGTGGCCGGCATCAATGACCATTCGCTGGACCCCCAGACACAATTGCTGAGCCAAGGATAATTTCTGGTCCTTCGCCGGAGTGTCGGGAAGCGGAGCCGCCACCTGTTTTTCCTTGCCGGTAACGTCGATAATGACTCGAAAAGGATTTTCCAGGAAAAAAACCTTGTAGCCTTTAATACTTTCAATATCGAGCACCACCCGGACCGTGGAAAGGTCGTACTGGCCGGCCCTGGCTGAGCGGAGCAATCCGTCCTGGATGACCAGAGGTTCTTTAAGTTTTTTATTTAGCCGGGCCGGATAGAGATCCAGATAAAGACGTTCCGGTTTTTCAATGGCGGGATTTTTTTTAAGCAGCCGCTGGCGAAGGGAAACCTTTTCTTCCACATCCACCACGATCCGGGTGTATTCAGGGGTCGTCCAGTAGCGGATGCCGGTGACCTGGGGCAAAGACTTAGCCAGGGGCTCGGCAGGCGGAGTCGCATTTTGTTCTTCGAGGGGAAGGATTTCAGGGGGGGGGGCCAGGGGCGGAGTCAACGCCGCCGGGGCCTCCTTACCCATTTGGGCCAGAAGGTCTTCGGCTTTCTTCCGCATATCGCCCTGGGGGTATTTTTTGATTAGGGTTTGCAACAGGTCCCGGGCCTGATCCGGATTCATCCTAAAGCGCTGCTGGATTTCCGCCAACTTGAACAGGGCGTCGTCGGCCAGGGAGCTTTCGGGGTAATGGTTGGTAAAACGGATAAAATAATCCTGGGCCAAGTCCAGGTCGGCCGGCAGCCACGACTGCTGATAGAGGTTTAGATAAATCCGGCCGAGCATGAACATGGACTTCTCTCCCCAAAGGGATTGGGGCTGCTCCTTATAGAACTGTTTAAACTGGTCGATCAGGGGCTGCCAGTTATGGCGATACTGACGCTGGGGGGATTTTTCCAGGGTCAGAAAAGCTTTTCGCGAATCCTGGTAGGCCTCTTCGAGGTTCGGAGCGGAAACGGCCCAGAGTTGCCGAGGGACGAGGAGGCTCCAAAAGACCAATCCCCAGAGGAGCAGCGGTAGCGGTGCTTTCCATGATCCTGAAAGAGACATAGGCTTATTTTTCCTCAATCAAATCCTTTAATTCCTTCAAAGTCACCAAGGCTTGGAAAGGAGTTAAGTGGTCAAGCGAAAGGTTTTTGAGCCGTTCTTCCAGAACCCCGTTCAGGTGGGGAAAAATCTCCATCTGGGCCGATGGGTTTTCCCCGGGCTGAAGGGAAGACCGGGCCAGCGGGGGCACTCCCCAGAGGTCCAGTTCTCCTCTTTCCAAATTATCGAGGACCTCCCGGGCCCGTTCAATCACCGCGTCGGGGATGCCGGCCAGCCGGGCCACTTGAATTCCGTAACTGCGACTGGTTCCGCCTTCCTTCAGCTTGCGGAGGAAGATGATCTGGTTGTTGAATTCCTTGACCGCCACATGTACATTTTTAACTTTTTTTTTGGTCTGCGTCAAGTCCGTCAATTCGTGATAGTGGGTGGCAAAGAGGGTTTTTACCCCCCGACCCCGCAGATCATGAAGGCCTTCGGCTACCGCCCAGGCGATGCTCAATCCGTCAAAGGTACTGGTTCCCCGGCCGATTTCGTCGAGCAAAACTAAACTTTGCGGGGTGGCCTGGTGCAGAATCTGAGCCGTCTCCTGCATTTCCACCATGAAAGTGCTCTGCCCCTGGGAGAGGTCGTCTGAGGCCCCCACCCGGGTGAAGATCTGGTCCACCAGGCCGATTTCCGCCGCCGCCGCCGGAACGAAGGAGCCCATCTGGGCCATCAAAACGATCAGGCCCGTCTGGCGCAGGACGGTGGATTTGCCGGCCATATTGGGCCCGGTAATGATGATCATTTGCTGGGTTTCATTGTCCAGCGTGATGGAATTGGGGACAAAGGCTTGGGCGGGCAGATGCTTTTCGATCACCGGATGTCGGCCGTCCTGGATCCGGATCGCTTCACCGTTATTGAGGACCGGCCGGCAGTAATGATTTTCCTGAGCTATTTGGGCGAGTGCGGCCAGGACGTCCAGGTCGGAAACGATCCGGGCGGTTTGTTGCAGGCGACCGCTTTCCCGAGCCACCTGCTGACGAATTTCCTGGAAGAGCTGCATTTCCAGTTGCCAGCGTTTTTCTTCGGCTTCGAGGACCAGGGTTTCGTAGTCCTTTAATTCGGGGGTCAGAAAGCGTTCGCCGTTGACCAGGGTTTGCTTGCGCTGGTAATCCTCGGGGACCAGATGCAGATTGGCTTTGGAGACTTCGAGGTAATAACCAAAGACCCGATTGAAGCCCACCTTCAGAGAGCCGATCCCCGATCGTTTCCGTTCCTTGGCTTCCAGGGCCGCGATCCACTCCTTCCCTTCCAGGCTGACGTGCAGGTATTGGTCCAGGGTCGGGTGGTAGCCCCGGCGAATGACCCGGGACTCCTTATCCCGGATAGTCGGGGAGGGTTCATCCAGCAGGGCCTGCTGGAGGGCGTCCGCCATATCGGTTAAGGGATCCAGCCCCTGCCCCAGGGTGCTTAAGGACGCCTGTCGGCTTTGAAGTAATGATTCCCGAAAGGCCGGAAGCTGCTGGAGTGAGATTTTCAGGGCCACCAGGTCACGGGGGGTGGCCTGCTGGAGGCAGGACTTGGCCACCAGGCGTTCCAGGTCGTAGATGCGTTCCAGGGAGGCCCGCAACCGCTGACGTAGCGGGGGATCTTCGACGAGCGCTTCCACCCGTTCCTGCCTTTCCTGGATGCGCTCTCGTTCTCGCAGGGGATAGGTGATCCAGTGTTTGAGTTTCCGGCTGCCCATGGCCGTCAGGGTCTGGTCCAGAATGGAGAGCAGGGAACCCTGGCGGGTGCCCCGGTAAAGGGTCCGGGTCAGTTCCAGGTGGCGCTGCGTGGATTCGTTCAGGGTCAGGAATTCGGAAAGGTGATAGACTTGCAGGCTGCGTAAATGGGAGAGGTCCCCTTTTTGGGTTTCCTGCAAGTACAAAAAAAGGGCCCCGGCGGCCCGGATGCCCTCCGGTCTATCCGCCAGGCCAAAGCCGGCCAGGGAGTGGACCTGAAAGTGATCTTTCAGCAGGGATTCGGCGCGATTCAATTCGAAGGTCGAGTCCTGTCCAAAGCTTAAGAAATAGGCGCTCAGCTTTTCCCTGAAATCCTGGAGCGCGGGGTTCTCCTTTAGGGACCGCGGCAGGAGGACCTCCGCCGGCCCTAGCCGGGCGATTTCCTCCAAAGTCTGGTTGGGGTTTTGAAAATCCGTAACCCGGAATTCCCCGGTGGAGAGATCGACCACCGCCAGTCCGATGGTCTTCTCCCGCGGGCATAACGAGAGAAGATACCGGTTTCCCTGATTGGAAGGCTCATCCAGAAAGACGCCGGGGGTGATCAAGCGCGTTACTTCCCGACGCACGATTCCTTTGGCCAGGGCCGGATCTTCCACCTGCTCGCAGAGGGCGACCTTGTACCCTTTTTCAACCAGGCGGGCGATATAGCCGGAAACGGCTTGCACCGGAACGCCGCACATGGGGACGGGATTCGCCGCTCCCTTATTTCGAGAAGTCAGCGTGATCTCCAGGACCCGGGAGGCGACCAGGGCGTCTTCGAAAAACATCTCGTAAAAATCTCCCAGGTGGTACAAAAGGAGATAATCCTGATGCCGGGCTTTAATTTCCAGGTATTGTTCCAGCATGGGCGTTGTTTTATTCATCCGGAACGATGCTCCGCGAAATCAGGAGCCCGGTGGTATTCGGGCGTCGGGAAGGTGAGCAACAAAAAAACATGGGAAGTTTTTATTCCCGGGGGGGTAAAGGAGAGGCTGTTTTGATCCGGGTGGCGGGAGCCGACCGATCTTCGAGACGCTGCCGTTCCGTTTCCAGAGTGCGATTTATATTTTGCAGGGACTTGATTTCCTTTTTCAAATGAAGAGCCTTGAAAAAATACAGCAGCCCGGCCAAGAGAAATCCCATCATAAAAAGAAGGAAGGCCGTCAGGTAGAAGGGCAGGGGAACGGATTCCAGATTGACGAGCCCTAGATTTAAATGCAGCGAATGGTTGGTGGTCAAGGTGGTATAATTTTGAACTACAAAAACGAGCAACAGCAGCAGTAGGAGGATGTAAAAAAAAAGCTTGAGGTTGGTCATTTTAGCCTTCCCTCACCTCCTGGAAACACCTGGCCAGACGTTCATAGGTCTGGTCCAGATGCTCCGGAATGACCCGCAGGTCGCCGACCACGGCCATGAAATTCGTGTCCCCGTTCCAGCGGGGTACGATGTGAAAATGCAGGTGATCGGCCACCCCGGCACCGGCCACTTTCCCCAGGTTCAAACCCACATTGAATCCTTCCGGGTTGAGGACCTGCTTGAGGATGGCCACCGATCGGCGGACCATGGCCAGCAGGGCCGAAAGTTCTTTATCGGTCAAGGGTTCCAGGTCGGGGACATGTCTGACCGGGGCTACCAACAGATGGCCGTTGTTATAGGGAAACTTGTTCATCATCACCAGGGTGGTTTCACCCCAATAAAGGATGTGCCGCTCTTTCATTTCGTCTAAAGAGGTCGGACAGAAAATACAACCGGGTTCTTTTTGGTTATTGAGGATATATTCCATCCGCCAGGGGGCCCATAAAACCTTCACGGTTTTCTCCTAAATTTCAATGAGTTCACCCGTTAGTTGTGATCCCAGTTGAAGAATGCCGACCGTCGGCCGGTGGCCGGACCCGGAGGCTGAACCGGGATTGAAAAAAAACTGGTTGCCGCTCCAATGATTGGCCGGGATATGGGAATGCCCGTAAACAATGGCGTCCGCTTCGGGGAACTCCCGGCGGATCCGTTCTTCCAGCCCCAGCGCCGATCCCCAGCCGTGCATCAGGCCGATTTGAAAGCCTCCCAGGTGGAGGGTTTTTTTAACCGGCAATTCCTCCCGGAGCGCCCACTCATCCATGTTCCCCTGCACCGCCTCCAGCGGGAGGGCGGTCAGGTAGCGGTACACCGCGAACCCGACCATATCCCCGGCATGAATCAAGAGATCGACATCCCGGAAACACTCCTCGATGATCTTCTCCAAGGCCGGGGTGACCTGGGTCAGATGGGTATCGGAAAGGACGCCGATGCGCATGGCCTCAAGCATAATAAATTGCCGCATTTTGTCAAGTTAAACTTGGACCGGGGGGGCGGGGCAGGATAAAAGGCAGGGCGGGTTTATTAATTACCGGGGGGCTCCATTCCCGAGTACGGCTTACCCAAAGATCCAGTTCACCAGCCAGACCGAAGTGAGGATTCCAACTACATCGGCTACGATGCCGGCCGGTACAGCCTGCCGGGTCCGGGTGATCCCCACCGAGCCGAAATAAACGGCCAGGACATAAAAAGTGGTTTCCCCGCTGCCCATCATGACCGAGACCATTCGGCCGATCAGGGAATCCGGTCCCTGGGCTTTGAGGGTTTCCGCCATGACTCCCAAGGCCCCACTGCCCGATAGCGGGCGCATCAGGGCCATGGGCAGGGTTTCGGCCGGCATGCCGATCCAGCGGGTCAGGGGCGAAAGGAGCGTCGTCAACAGGTCCATGGCCCCGCCGGACCGAAAGATGCCGATAGCCACCAACATGGCCACCAGGTAGGGGATAATCCGGACCCCCACGTTGAACCCCTCCCGGGCGCCTTCCACAAAGGCTTCGTAGATTTTAACCTTTTTAACGGTTCCGTGAATCACGATGACCAGCACCAGCAAAGGGATGGCCAGCAGGGAAAGGACTTCGATGATTTGAGCCAGTAAGTCCATATCCAGAACCTTTTACTTCCCAACTTGAGGATTCGTTTCCACTGGGGTTTGATCCAACTGTCTTCTAAAAAAAGACCAGCGGGCCAAGAGTTTAACGGTAAGGAGTCCGACCACGGTACTGATCGTCGTGGCCAGGATCACCGGGCCGATGATCTCCGTGGGATTGGCAGACCCGGAGGCGGCCCGGATGGCGATCACCGTAGCCGGGATCAACTGAACGCTGCTGGTATTGATCACCAGGAAGGTGCACATGGCATCGGTGGCCGTGCCCGTTTTCTGATTGAGCCGGTTCAGTTCTTCCATGGCCTTCAGTCCCAGGGGCGTGGCCGCATTGCCCAGCCCGAGCATATTGGCCGCGATATTCATGATCATGGCTCCCATGGCCGGGTGATCCGGCGGTACGTCGGGAAAGAGCCGGGTCATGACCGATTTCAGGGAGCGAGCCAGGGCGGAGACCAACCCGGACCGCTCGGCAATTTTCATCAGTCCCAGCCAGAGGGCCATGATGCCGATCAGACCGATGGCCAGTTCTACGGCGATCTGGGCATAACGCAGGATTCCCTCCCGGGTTACGGCCTGGACCGTGGCAAAACGGACGGGGTCAAAAGACAGCCAGGCCCTACCCGCCGGGGCTCGGGACGGCTCCCAGCGGACCCGGGCCCAGAGACCCTCCGGGTCGTTTTGGGCCTTTTGAATTTCTTTCCAGAGCGCCGGGGTTTGGGCATTGGGGATAATCCGCAGCCTCCCGTGGCCGGGACGGAGGGGCGTGAGCTCGGCCCGTTGCCGCAGGGGACCGCCGCCGGGGAGGGGTCGGCCATAGAATTTCTGGAAAACCTGAGGGTCGATGGAGAAAGTGCCCGAGATGGGAGCGGGTCGGGAGAGCGCCTCGGAAAAGGGTGGGCTGAATTCCAGGGAAATGGCCAGTTCCTGTCCGTTCCGGAAACGATTGACGGCCAGGTCGACCGTATCTTTTCCGATGGCCAATAAACTACCCAAGAGAATCAGGGCCAGCCAGATATAATTGAGCACGATCGGTGCCCTTTCAAAATGGAGAAACCAAAAATGATGGTTGCAACAAAATTAGAAAAGCCCGTCATTGCGAGCAAAGCGAAGCAATCTCCCGGTTAGGCATCTGCTGGTTCAAGAAGCCCGGAGAAGAGATTGCTTCGTCGTTTCACCCCTCGCAATGACAGAACGGGGGATATCCTGCAAACCACAATCGAGGTCATTGAGGTTTGTTTTGGGTTTCCGCCGGCGGAGACCCGGTCGAGGCCGGCGGCTGGAAAGTATAATTTCCCTTAAAAAATTCCTCCACAAACCAGTCGATTTTCCGGTCATCGGACAGAACCATGTCCAGCAGGCGTACGGAGCCCATGAGCCGGCCGAGCAGGTCCAGTTTTTCCCGGATCAAATTTTGGTCGTGTTTTTTAAGCTGGCCCCGAATCATATCGCCCTTTTGTTCCACCATAAAACCCAGGCGTTTGAGGATCGCGGCCACCAGAATGGCCCGGCGGGTTCGTCGTTCGATATCCGCCGCCCCGCCTTTAAAATAAAAGGTAATGTAATTGTTGTTGATATTCTGGCCGCAATAGGTATCCAGGGTGGCAAAGTGGTAACCCAGGCGGGAACTGAAATTCAGGTATTTGGCCGAGATGACGGCGTAGCTGATTCCCCCCATTTCACCCTCTTTTTCGGGGTCCCTGAGGATGGATTCCATCAAGATGGAGCCAAAGCCCCCCCAGTCCATCTTATTCTGTCCCAGCCATTCCACCCCTTCATGCGTCATCCCCTGGAGCAAGGCCTGGAAGGGGATGGAGGTGATATTTTCCAGCCTCACTTCCCGGGCCTCCGAATCGGACGCCAGTCCGCCTCCCAGGTCGATCACATACAAATTCAAGGGCAAGCGGGAGCGGAAGCGGACCGCGATACCGGGGCCCGGTTCCAGGTCTTCGCCGATTTGAAACATTTCCTGCATAGCCATTTCGTGGACGAAGCGGATCAGGTCGTGAATGGTCTTGCAGCCGCCGGGGTTGAAATTTTCCTGCTGAGGGTCGACCAGATGCAAGGGGGCGATCTTTTTTAAGACGCGTTCCATAATCTGGTAAGCCGGACTGCCTCTCAGGGGATTCAAGGCCGGCCGGTTTTGGATCAGTTCCTCCACCCGTCCCTGGTAGACGATCCGGTTGCGGGCGTCCACGGTAATGACCTGCCCCGGAGGAATCCGTTCGGTGGCTTGACCGGTGCCCACCAAGGTGGGAATCCGAAATTCCCTGGCCACCGAGGCCATATGGCCGGTGACACTGCCGATATCGGTCACGATGGCCCGCACCCGCCCGATGATCGGTACGTAGCGGGGGGAAGTTTGCCGGGCGATTAAAATAACCCCTTCCGGGACGCTGGGAAGGTTATGATCCGATTTTAGGACATAGGCCGGGCCGCTGGCCACGCCGTCGGCCGCCGAAGCTCCTCCCCTCAAGAGTACCGGATAATTTTCCAGAACGGGGGCCAGGGGCTCTTCCGTCGACGGGCTTTCCTGGCGGGTAAAGCCCAGGGGACGGGCCTGCAGCACATAGATCTTACCGTCCGGGTCAAGGGTCCATTCAATATCCAGAGGGAGCCCGTAATGGTTTTCCAGTTTTGATCCGTAATGGACCAGGAGTTGCAATTGCGCGTCGCTCAGGCAGGACCGATCCACCAGGTCGTCCGGCACCCTTTCTTCCTGAAGCCCGGCCCCCGGCCGGGAGCGCAGCCGGGTTGGTTTTCGGGCCAGCTCTTTGATTTCGATTTGCCGTTTCTTTTTTTCAACCTGATAAAAATCCGTAGGCTGTGATCCGTCGACAGCGCTGAGGCCCAAACCCCAGAGGGCGCTGACCATGAAGACCTCATGGTTGCGGTTGTTGGGGTCCACGGTGTACATGACCCCGCTGGCCAGCGCTTCAATCATGCGAATACAAACGACACTCATCAGGACGTCCTGGTCGGAATAGCCTTTGCTCTGCCGGTAGAAGATGGCCCGGGGATTGAAGGTGCTGGCCACCACTTTCTTATAGGCCTGGAGCAGATTTTCGCGGGTGACGTTCAGGACGGTTGAATGCTGCCCGGCAAAACTGACCTCGGAATCCTCGCTGGTGGCGCTGCTCCGAACCGCCAAGCGGACCCCGGAACCGAAACGGCCTTCCAGGGTTTCCTGGGCCGCGAGGATCCCCTGTTCCAAATCCGGCGGCAGGGGGGTCTCGAGGATTTTTTGCTTCACCGTTTCGCTGCGCTTCAGCAAGGTTTCGGTGTCATTGATGTCCAGACCCTGCAGTTGTTCGTCAATCCACTGCCGCAGGTCCTGGTGTTCCAAAAAATACTGACAGGCATAGGCCGTTACGGCAAATCCCTCGGGTACGGGCAATCGCACCCGGTTGAGGATTTCCCCTAAGTTAGCCGCCTTGCCGCCCACCGCCGGGACTTCAGCCTTCCCGATTTTTTCCAGAGGGAGGACCAGGGGGGTCGGGTTGATTTTTTTCCGGACATCTAATTCCGGGAGGATCTCTCCCCCCACCCGTTCCAGGGCCTCAAAGAGGTCGGGGTACTTCCCCCGGGCCAAAGCGTTCAGGTCCTCGATGATTTCACAGACCACGTCCAGCAGTTGCCGGGATTGTTCCCGCAGGGTTCCCAGGGTAAAGGGCCGGTCTTCGTAGAATAGATGCTCCAGATCGGTGATGATTTCCAGGGCCCGGTTGTTTCCGGTCAAGACTTGCTTGAAATGATCGTATTTGTGGAGCAGAAAGCCTTTCTCGGCCGAAAAACGGCTGCCGCCTTTGCTCTTTCGGAAAATATCGAGTATTTTAAACATAAATTAAGTTTTCTTTTCCTTTTTTATATTGCTATATTCAACATAGTTTTTATAATTTTTCAAAACTATTTTTGATGACCTCGAAAAAAATGAAAAAAGACCTTTAGCCGTAAAGGATCCATGATGCCCAATATTCAGGCCCTCATTTTAGCCGCCGGTCGGGTGGATGAGCTTTCCCTCCTGACCCTGGATCGTCCAAAATCCGCAGTCCCCTTTGGGGGACTTTATCGGGTGATCGACTTTGCCCTGAGCAATCTGATGCACTCCCGGATCGGCCGGGTGGGAATCCTCTCCCAGTACCAATCCACCTCGCTCATTACGCACATCGGCAATGGGGAGTCCTGGGATATGGTCGGGCGTCATCGGAAAGTAAGCCTGCTTCCCCCCTCTTCCGGGGGGAAAGGATGCGAATGGTACCGAGGGACGGCGGATGCCGTGGCTCAAAACATGGAATTCATCGTCGAAAACGAACCCGATCTGGTACTCATTCTTTCGGGGGATCATATTTACCAGATGGACTACCAGGAACTGATTCATTTTCACTTGGCTCAAAAAGCGGATCTGACGGTCGGATTCGTTAAAGTTCCCTTGACCGAGGCCCCTCGTTTTGGTTTGGGGTTGATCGAGGCCAAAAGCGGCCATCCTGGAGGCCGGCTGCGGGAATACCGGGAAAAACCCGCCCAACCGATTTCTCCCTGGGCCTCCTTAACCATCTATCTTTTTAAACCGCAGGTCCTCTTCGAGGTCCTCAAAACTCCTGAGGGTGGAAGTCCCCGGCTGGAGTTCGGGAGGGATATTCTTCCCGAAATGGTTCACCACTATCGGGTTTTCGGCTATCGTTTTAACGGGTACTGGGGATACACCCGAACGCTGGAAGAATACTGGCAAACTCATATGGACCTGCTGGTCCAGCGTCCCAAGATCCGGCTGCCCGAATGGCAAATCCGTACCAACCTGGAGCACGAAAGGATCGCCGAACGGCAACCCGTCCGGGTCGGCCCCCGGGCCCGGCTTTCCCAGGTCATCCTGACCCCGGGATGCGAGGTGGAGGGGCAGGTCCGACGGAGCGTGCTCTTCCCGGGGGTGATCGTTGAGCCGGGAGCCGTGGTGGAGGATTCCATTCTCCTTTACGACACCCGGGTGGAAGCCGGGGCCCGTCTCTATAAAGTGATCACCGATAAGCGGGTGTCCATCGGCGAGGGAAGCCGGGTAGGCGGAAAAGACGATCTGGTTCCCAACCGGATCCATCCCGGGTTGCTTTATTCGGGCCTGACTTTGATCGGTCATAACACCGATGTCCCGGCTCAGACCACAATCGGGGCCAACTGTCTTCTTTATCCGCATCTGGACCGGAAGGACTTCCCCGGCACCAGCCTATCCTCGGGGGAGGTCCTGCAATGAGCGCTACCTTGGTCATGCTGCTGGCCGGAGGTGTCGGGAGCCGCCTGAGTCTCCTGGTTTCGGCCCGGGCCAAACCGGCGGTACCTTTCGGCGGCAATTACCGGATCATCGATTTCACCTTGAGCAACATCATGAATTCCGGACTGGAACGGGTAGGGGTACTGACCCAGTATAAACCCCTTTCCCTGATGAACCACATCGGTTCCGGGCGCGCCTGGGACCTGACCGGGCGTACCCGGGGAATCACCATCCTCCCCCCCCAGACCGGCAAAAAGGACTCCGACTGGTACAAAGGGACGGCGGATGCCTTACGCCAAAATCTGGACTTCCTGACGCGCTTTGGCACCGACCAGGTACTGGTGGTTTCCGGCGATCATATCTATTTTATGGACTATAATCCGCTGATCGCCTATCACCGGCGAAATAGGGCCGACGTGACGGTGGCCATGATGCAGGTCCCCTGGGATCAGGTCAGGCACTTCGGTATCGGTCAAAAGGACGGGAAGGGCCGGATCGTTCATTGGGAAGAAAAACCAAAGGAGGCTAAGAGCAACTTGGCCTCCACCGGGATTTACGTATTCCGGACCGAATATCTCCTGAAGGTCCTCACTGAAACGCAGGCCATTGATTTCGGACATCATATCGTTCCCCAGGCCATCGGTCAAGACCGGGTGTTCGCCTACCCCTTCTCCGGGTATTGGCGGGACGTGGGAACTCTGGCCTTCTACTTTGAGGCCCATCAGGAGCTCCTGGACCCGGCGTCCGGACTGAACCCCGAGGCTTGGGGGATTCAGACCAACCTGGATGAGGAGGGAAGGAGAGGGGACCGTCCGCCGATCGTTATTCGCCGAGGGGCCCGGGTCAGTCGGAGTTTTCTCTCCTCCGGGGTGGTCATTGAGGGGCGGGTGGAGGGATCGATCCTGTCTCCCGGGGTGAAGGTGAAGAAGGGGGCGCAGGTTCTCAATTCCATTATCCTGCACGATGGAGAAATCGGCGCCGGAGCGTTGCTGGACCGGGTGATTTTGGACAAAAGGGTGGTCATTGGGGAAAAGGCCCGCATCGATGGCCGATCTGCGGTCCCCAACCGGGAATTTCCGGCCCATTTATCCGAAGGCATTACGCTGATCGGGAAAAAGGCCTTCATCCCCCCGGGTCTGGTGGTCAAAGGCAATTGCCTGCTCTTCCCCGATCTAAAAGAGGAGGATTATTCCGAAGCCGTTATTGAAGAAGGGATGACCGTTCGGCCCAGGGAGGATTGAAATCAGCAGGGCCCATTTAACCCCCTGGGGTCAAAAAGGGTCTACAGAAGCAATCTGAATTAATTATTGATGAATGCCCGAGTGGCGCCGGGTTCTATTTTCGTACTAATAGGTGGGCAACTAAGGAGCAGCTAATGGTTGGACGATGTTTTATTGTTCTCTGCGTTTTTATGTCGATTCTGTTGGGAAAAACCTCTGCCGGGGCGGAAGAGTGGGATTTGAACTACTGTCTGGAACTGGGATTAAAGCAGAATCCCAAAATCATTGCGGCGGAAAAGGCGGCTGAGGCGGCCAAGGCCCGGGTGGTCCAGTTCCAAGCGGATTATTATCCGAATCTGGCACTGGAGGGAGATGCTACCCGTTATAACGGCAACTTGAACGCTTCGTCCAGGTCAACGGCCACTTCCGATTATAACCAGTACCTGGTTTCCTTGGGTTTGACGCAAAACATTTATGATTTCGGCCGGCGGGAGTACAAGGTTCAGGCCGCAAAAGAAGACCTGAAAGCCTATGGCTGGGACTTGAAGGATATCCGACTCGGCGTCATCGATGAAATAAGGCAGGGCTACTACGGCGTGCTGCTGGCTGACCGGGGGGAAAAAGTCAGGGAAAAGGAATTGGAGCGCACCCAATTATTTTTGCGTCAGGCCCAGGGGTTCTACCAGGTCGGGCTTAAACCCAGGATCGACGTGACTCAGGCGGAATTGCAGCTTATCCAGGCCCAAAAGGCCCTGCTGAAAGCCAAAAATGATTTATCGGTAGGCCGGGTCAATCTCCAGAAATCCTTAGGGCTGGACTCTTCCCGCAACTATACCTTGAAGGATGACTTGGAGGCCGATCGAGTCCAGTGGAATTTGGAGGATTTGAGAAAGGAGGCCTTGTCCGGTCAACCCACCTTGAATCGGTTGCGCGTCCTGATTCAATATTGGGAAGCCCAGGTAAAGGTGGCCGAGCGAGATTATTGGCCCCGGTTGGATGCATCAGCCAATTGGGGGCGCAACGGCTCGGATTATCCGGGGGGGGGGTACGACAATTCCTGGAACGTGGGGGTTCAAATGACGGTGCCTATTTTTTCCGGTTTTGCCTCCCGGGCCAAAATTGAAGAGAACCGGGCCGTGCTGAGTCAGGCCAAGGCCAATGCCCGGAACCAGGAATTGCAAATACTCAGCACCGTCGAAAGCGGCTATCTAAATCTGATACTGGCCGGAAAACAGATCGAGGTGGCCCGGGAAGCGCTGCGTACAGCCCGGGAGAACCTGGATTTGGCCGAGGGGAGGTACCAAGCCGGTGTGGGAACCATGCTGGAGGTCACCGATGCCCGGGTCTCTTGGACTCAATCCGAAAATGATTACATTCAGTCCTTTTATGATTACCGGGTTGCCCGCTACAGTTTGGAGAGAACGCTGGGTCGGGATTATAACCTGGGAGGAGCGCGGTAGCTAAAAGATTTCCTTCAGTTGAATTTCCTTCTGATCCCCCACCACCACCAGCAGGAACCTGTCGGGCTGCAGGTATTTACGGGCCGTCCGCCATATTTCCTCTTGGGTAACCCGATTGATCAGCTCCGGGTATTTTTCGGGATAGTCCAATCCTAACCCGTAAAACTCCATGGCGGATAACATTTTAACCATCTTGGCGTTGGTATCCATTCGCAGCGGGAAGCTGCCGGTCAGGTAGGCCTTAGCCTCGGCCAGTTCGGTGGCGGTGACCCCGTTCTCCAAGAATTTTTTTAATTCCTTCATGATCTCGGTCACGGCCTGATTGGTGCTCCGGTTTTTGGTCTCGAGGGAAATTTCAAAAGCGCCGGGAAAGGCCCGAGCATCAAAATGGCTATAAATACCGTAGGTTAAACCAAGATTATCCCGGATCTGATCCATCAGCCGGGAAACAAAACCTCCACCCCCCAAGATATAGTTCATGACCAGCAGGGTGTAATAGTCGGGATTGTCGCGCTTTATTCCCAGATGGCCCCAAAGGATATTGGCCTGGCTGCTCGAACGGTCGATCTTAACCACTTCCGATCTGGTCAGGCCTTGAGCGGGGGCTAGGGCTGGTTTTTGAATCGGAGCGGCTTGCCAGCCGCCTAAGGCTTTTTCCAGGAAAGCGGCGGCCTCTTCCAGGTTGATCTGCCCCACGATGGTCACCAGGGCATTGTTCGGCCGGTAATAGGATTGAAAGAAACGCTGGATATCGACCCGGGTCAACCGGTCCAGCGTAGTGACCGACCCTTCCACCGGATGGGCATAGGGATGGTCCCGGAATAGACTCTGGGCAAAGGCCAACTGGGCTATCAGCCGCGGTTCCTCTTCCATCCGTTTCAGCCGGGCCTTCATTTCGGCGATTTTTCGCGCCACCTCCGGTTCCGCGAATCGGGGGTTCAGCAGAATATCGGCCAGTAGTTCCATTCCCAGGGGAAGATTTTTCTTCAGGACCGCCAGTTGGATAGAGGTGAAATCGAGATCGGCGGCGGAGGACAGAGACCCGCCCACGAATTCTATCCGCTGACTGATTCGGGCGGCATCCTGGGTGGCCGTCCCCTGCAACAATAATTCCGCGGTCAGGTTGGCCAAGCCTAACTGATTGACGGTGTCCACGGAGGAACCGGCCCGCAGCAGGACCTGCAGGTGAACGGTGGGGAGCTGGTTTCGTTCCGCCACCACCAGGGTCAAACCGTTGGCCAGGGTGGTTTTCCGGACGATTTCCGCGGAAAAGGAAAAATGAGCCCAGAGGATCTGACTCAGAGCCAGGAGGAGAATTATACCAAGGATTTTTTGGGGCATACCGATTTTCCTTTATCCGCTGGGGAGCAGCACACCTACTGTGAGATTGGCGGGTTGAAAATAAGTCCGGTAGACTCGAAGTAAATCGTCCGGGGTAACGGCCCTGATGCCGGGCAGGAATTTTTGGATGTCCCTCCAACTCCCCAGGGTCTGATTTTTTCCTAAAAGCATCCCTTGATAAAAAATAGAGTCCTGACCAAAAATATAGGAGGCTTCAATCTGGTTTTTAGCCCGCTCAATCTCTTCCGGGGTCGGGGGGATTTTCCCCCAGTCGGTGATTTCCTGGTGAAGGCGGTGTTCGATTTGTTCCGCTGATTTCCCGGGCATGGCCTGGGCCGACACATAAAACAGATGAGGGTCCCGGGAATTGAAGGAGAAATCAGCCCCGGTTTCCAGCGCGAGTTGTTCCTCATAGACCATCTTCCGGTAAAGGCGGGAACTTTTACCCCCGGCCAATATCTGGGACATGACTTTCAGGGGGAAGGCGTCCGGGTGGGGATAAGCCGGGACATGGTAGACCAGCGTGACATAAGGAAGCCGGGCCTCCTGCCGTCGCAAGGTAACCCGTTTTTCAGCCTCCTGGGGCGGTTCCTGAATCTTGATTCGAACGAGGGGCTTCCCCGGGGGGATTTTCCCAAAGGTTTCGCGAATGAGGGGCAGCACCTTTTCTTTTTGAAAATCGCCCACCACCACCAGGACGGCGTTGCCGGGCTGATAGAAGCGGCGGTAGAAATCCTGGAAGTCCGGACGGGTCAGGCCCTCCAGGTCCTCCATCCAACCGATGATCGGCCGTTGATAGGGGTGGGATTTGAAGGCCACGGCGCCGATCTCTTCATAGAGAGAGGCCACGGGGTCATCCTTGATCCGCAGCCGGCGTTCTTCCTCAACGACCAGCCGTTCGGTCTGGAATTTTTGCTCGTCTACCCTCAACCCGGTCATCCGGTCCGATTCCAGATCCAGGGCAATGGCCAGTCGGTCGGAGGCGATATTTTCAAAATAAGCGGTATAATCACGGCTGGTGAAGGCGTTATCCTGGCCGCCGTTTTTTTGAATGACCCGGGAGAACATCTTGGGGCCGACTTTTTCGGTCCCTCGAAACATGAGGTGTTCCACCAGGTGGGTCAGCCCGGACTGGCCCAGAGGTTCGTCCCGGGACCCGACATTGTACCAGATCTGAGAGGTCACTACCGGGGCCTTGTGGTTTTCCAGCAACAGGACCTTAAGACCGTTGGGCAGCGTTGTTTCCAGGACTTCTTCCGCGGTAAGGGCCTCGGACCGCCCTCCGAAACCCAGGATCAGCAGCCCAACCGCCATAACCAGCCCCAATAAAATAATTCGGTCCATAACCGCGCCTTTGCTTGACAAGGATTTTATTTTAAATTATACCTTAAGGAAATAGGTTAGGCTTGACAAGGTTTTTTTCTAAATATATCTTGTGGTTCTCTTGAGCGGAATCGCCCGCCGAGCAAAAGGTCTTATTTAACCTTTTAGCGAGGTTATCAAGGAGGAAAAATCGATGCCCCTGGAAAGACAAATTTGGGACGTGATGGATAATCGCTTCACCAAAGTAACCCCGGAGACCCCTATCAAAGAGGCCTGCGCTATCCTGACCGGTCTTCACCGGACCAAGCCCGGAGGACCGGGGCTGGTGGTTATGCGGTCCAATGGGGAATATCTGGGGGTGCTGACGGTGAACGATATCCTGCGCTACCTGAATTTTATGTATGATCAATCTTTGCGGGAGAAAGAGAACTGGCTGGATAAGTTGATGGACCGCTGCGCGGATGAGTCCTTGCTGTCGGTCAACGATGTGATGACCCGTTTCGACGTTTCGATCCGGCCCAATCAAAAGATCATCGAAGCCATCCGGATTATGCTGGAAGAAGACGTGGATCTCCTCCCGGTAGAGGACGCCGGTAAAATCATCGGGGTCATCTACGGGGAGACCATCCTGGGAGATATTGCTCGGCTGGTGAACAAAAATCCAAATTATTAGGGTAAAACCCATTTATGGAACGAGCGCACATCAACACCAAGTATGACGAGGAACTGAGTCTCCTCAAACAGCGGATCCTGCGCATGGGGGAGATGGTGATCAACAATATCGAGAACGCCATCGTCTCGGTAACCTCCCGGGACCATGATTTAGCCCAGATTATCCTGGACTCCGACCATCAGATCAATGAACTGGAAGTGGATGCCGAGGAAATGTGCTTGCGGATTATCGCCTTGCGGCAACCGGCCGGGCGGGATCTGCGGTTCATTTCCACGGCCATGAAAATCATCACCACCCTGGAGCGCATGGGCGACCTGGCGGTGAACATCAGCAAACGTTCCCTGGAACTGGGGCAGGAACCCCGGACGGGGGTATGTTTCCATTTACCCATCATGGCCGAAGCCACCGAGGATTTGGTCCGCCGGGCCTTGAATGCCTTTGTGGCCGAGGATGTGGATCAGTCCCTCAAGGTTTGTACGGACGACGAGTACGTGGACCAGACCTATAAAAAACTAATCGAAGAGTTGATGCAGATGATGACGGATAAAATCATCCCCATTCCCCGGGCCATGAAAATCATGCTGGTGGCCAAATACCTGGAACGCATTGCCGACCACGCCGTTCACATCTCCGAGATGGTGGTCTTCATGGTGGTGGGAAAAATCATCCGCCATCAGCAGACCACCCTTGATTACCTGGACGACCAGTTTCATAAACCCCGCCACGGGGAAAAGGAAAAACACCCCGCCAACCCCGTTTCATAAAATTTTGTGGCCCGTCGCCCTTTTCGGGCCATAAAATTTTATTGGAAAAAGGGGTTGTATCGCCTTTCCTGGCCGATGGTGGTCTCGGGACCATGGCCGGGATAGACTTTAACGTCGTCACCCAGGATAAACAGACGTTCCCGGACCGAACGGATCAAAGCCTCGTAGTCGCCGCCGGGGAAATCGGTGCGCCCGATGGAGCCGGAGAACAACGTGTCTCCGACAAAGAGATCCTGCGGGGTAAACAGGGAAATGCCGCCCGGAGAGTGTCCGGGAGTGTGAATGACCTTCAGGGTAATCCCGCCGAAAGTTATTTCATCTCCGTCTTCAAGCAAGCGGTCCGGCGGCGGGGAATCGTCGGCCTGCATGCCCCAGACCGCCGCACTGGCGGAAAGCTGGGCCAGCATGGGGGCATCGCCGGCATGGATCAGAATGGGAGCGCCGGTTTTTTCTTTCAGGGCCTTGTTCCCGCCCACATGATCAAAGTGCCCGTGGGTGTTAATGATGGTTTTCAATTGCAGGTTGTTTTTTTGGAGCCGGGAGAGTATCCGTTTGGCCTCGTCTCCCGGATCGATGACCGCCGCCTCCCGGGTTTCCTCATCCCCTAAAATAAAACAATTGGCCTGGATCGGCCCCACGACTAAAGATTCAATAATCAATTTTTTGCTCCTTTAATTTTCTTTTTTTCAAAAATACTTCCCCACTTCCTTTTTATAGAAGGAGGCCGGCCTTTAGCGGGATTGCGGAGAAAGCCCCCCCCTCCTCTTTGAATAAAGAAGTTCTCAGCGGGGCATCCCCTGCGGCTGTCCTCCTCGGGCCACGAGATATTTATAAAATCTAATACCTTCCACCTCCAAAAACAAGGGAGCAACAGGATTTTTCGGTCTCTCTTAATGATGGCTGGAATCCGAATGTCCTCCGGCCAGTAAATACACGGCGGGCTGGTCGGTCAGGTTTTCCAGGAAAAGGGTTTCTTCCCCGCTGAGGTGAACGGCCTGCCCCTGTTTCAGGGTCCCTTCGGCCTCACCGCTGAAGCGGAAATCCCCCGTAACCGCCAGGACCATCTCCTCGTGGCCCTTTCCCGGTTTCAGCCGCCGGGTTTTTTCCCGGCTTCTCATCCGGCCGTAGATCAGGTAACAGGCATGACTGCCCGTATCCTCGGCGCCTAGAATCGTTTCGCCCGATTCGCCGACCCTGGAGATCACCTCGAAGATTTTCATTGGCTCTGCGGATCCTTTCTCTAAGAATTAGCCAAGAATTAAAGAATTTTTGGTTAATTTTTGAAGGATAGCAGAATAGGCCGGGAAGGCAAGCGGAACTTGCCGGCGTTTTGGCACCCCCTTCCACGGAAGGAATCTTTTTGGTTGTTCGCCCTTTGGGGTGGGTGGCCACAATACAGGGGTTGATACGAAAAAAGCCTCTTTGACCTGCAACTTGGCCAATAATCAATAGTCAATAATCAATTGATAATTAACAATTGATTATTGATTATTTATATCAACAGGTTATCAAATTTTCTCGCCCCTATTATTTTCATGCTTCGGGGTGCCCGCCCGTGGGCATAGGGGTTTTAGTCTAAAATCCGAGTTCCCTGGCCACTGGACCGGAATCCCTTGAGATTCCCGAAGAGTTGTGCTACAAGAACCCCATGGCAAAAATTCGAACCCGTTTTCCACCCAGCCCCACCGGCTACCTGCATATCGGCGGGGCCCGTACGGCCCTCTTCAACTGGCTGTTTGCCCGACAGCAGGGAGGGACTTTTGTCCTCCGAATTGAAGATACGGATGTGGCCCGGTCCACCGCAGAAAACACCCAGGTTATTCTGGAGGGGTTGCAGTGGCTGGGCCTGGACTGGGATGAGGGCCCCTTTTTTCAAACCCAACGGCTGGACCTTTACCGCCGCTATGTGAGGGAACTGCTGGACGGCGGGCAGGCCTATTACTGTCACTGTACCCCGGAGCTGCTCGATCAAAAACGAGGGCAGGCCCGAGCGGAGGGCCGTAAGCCTAAGTACGATGGCACCTGCCGCGAAAAAGGGTTGGGGCCGGCCCCGGGGGCGGCGGTCCGATTGAAGGCCCCTCAGTCCGGGGTGACCCGCCTGGATGACCTGATCAAAGGGCCGGTCATTTTCCAGAATGAGGAGTTGGACGACCTGATTCTGGCCCGGGGAGACGGCATGCCCACCTACCACCTGGCCGTGGTGGTGGACGACCTGACCATGGACATCACCCACGTCATCCGGGGCGATGATCACGTCAACAATACCCCCAAACAGATTCAGATCTACCAGGCCCTGGGGCGACCGTTACCCCAATATGCCCACGTGCCGATGATCTTGGGCCCGGACAAGACCAAACTCAGCAAACGGCATGGCGCCGTATCGGTGTTGGCCTACCGGGAGATGGGCATACTGCCGGAGGCCCTGATCAATACCCTGGTTCGTCTGGGCTGGGCCCACGGGGACGAGGAGATCTTTTCCCGGGAGGAGATGATCGCCAAGTTTTCCCTGGAGCAGGTCGGTAAATCGGCCGGGATCTTTAACCAGGAGAAGCTGCTCTGGCTGAACAGCCATTACCTCAAAGAATCTCCGGATGAGAAACTGGCCGCCCTGGTCGCCCCGTATATCGAGGCGCGGGGCTTCCCGGCGGAAGATCTTGCTTATTTGGCCCGGGTGGCGGGAACGCTGAAGACCCGCAGCAAAACCCTGGTGGAGATGGCCGAGGCGGCCGACTTTTATTTTCAGGAGGAATTGAGTTATCCGCCGGAGGCGGTTCAGAAATTTTTCACCCTGGAAATGCTGCCCATCCTGGAATTGCTGGTTCAAAGGTTGACGGACCTGCCGGGCTGGGATCATTCCGCCCTGGAGTCGGTTTTCCAGAAGCTGGTCGATCAAACCGACCTGAAAATGAAGCAGATCGCCCCGCCGATCCGGCTGGCCCTGACCGGTAAAAAGGCCAGTCCGGGGCTCTTTGAGGTGATGGAGGCGCTGGGTAAAGAAGGGACGCTGGGCCGCATCCACAGGGCGATTCAAATTATTCGGGAAGGTTAGCCTCGACAAAATCCTTGCTTTTTTAGCAAAAAAGCCCTATTATTATGAGGTTAACTGGGGGATCGTTCAACGGTAGGACTGCAGGCTCTGGATCTGCCTATCAAGGTTCGAATCCTTGTCCCCCAGCCATTTTTATTGGTCCCATCGTCTAGTGGCCTAGGACACCGGCCTCTCACGCCGGTAACACGGGTTCGAACCCCGTTGGGACCACCAAGTAAAATCATGGGGTTAGCCGTTCCGGCTAACCTCTTCTTTTTGTCTGGTGTCCTTAGGCACCTTTTATCTCCCTATTTGGGGATGGGTCCGAATAGCTTGGTATTCGATCTCGGTCAATCTGGTTCGGCATAACCCCCCGTCTTCCTCACCCTAGCAGTTCAGGGATGATAATCGCCGGGGAATAGGGCTCCTCGCCCTGGGCATAATCGGCGGACCTGATTCTAAGAAAAACATTCTCTTGCTCCTCAATCTCTTCAAAAAATAAATTAAGCTTAGGTCAGATTAAACAGAGTGATCTCTGGCGGTACATTTAGTCGTACCGGGGTGAAGGTGGTGCCGATTCCACGGTTGACATACAGTAGGGAATTATTGATTCGATACAACCCCTCAGGATAAGGAGTCATAAAGTGGGCCAAGCTAATGCCCCCTCCTGACAAATTTAACTTGATCTGACCTCCATGATAATGGCCAGCCAAGGTTAACGGAATCTTATAGGCAGCGGCTTGGGGAAAGATCTCTGGACGGTGAGACAAAAGAAGGGTCGGGGTGGAGGAATCCAGCCCCCTTAAGGCATTCCTCAAATCAGGATGCCCGGCGCGGAGGTCATCGATTCCAGCGACAGCAAAGAGCCCCTGTTCAGTCCGAATCTTCTGATGGGCATTATTCAATAGTGATGAATTTTCGGATGCGAACAAAAAGGTACACCTGGGAGAGAACCGCCAAGGTAATGATCGTTAGACGAAGCGAAGCAAAATGCATTTCAAATATCCTGGGAGGTATAGGATGCCTGAATAGGGCACGGTTGGAATAGCTATAGTAATGTTTTTCAAGGACCTTTTTGGTTTATTTCCAGAGCCAACAATAAAGAACGACGGACAGCACCAAGAAGGCAATAGCGATCCCAATTATGATATTCTCTTCTTTTCGTTTGGGTGCCTGTTCCATAATCCCTCCCATTTATAAAAGGTTCAAAAACTTGACCCGCTTTTGAATGGAAAGAGTTTAAAATAAGAAAATGACGGGATCAAGAAGAAGAGACTCGCTGGAAAGGTGCGGGTAGCGGCTCGGTGCAATTAGAATTGCCTATGACCGGAGTTAGCCCAATTGCCGCTATGATTGAAGTTGAGACAATTTACTTACCCAGGACAAGGACCACAAAAGAGCCTGGCACAATACTTGGCCGCGGATGCGGTTGCTCCGTTGTTGGTTTCGGGGCGACTCCAAATTCCGCAGTGGCTAAATAAATCCGATGCGTCTTAAGGTCCAGCGCCATGGTCCGGCCCCTTTTTGAGTCACAACGTTCTCCAGAACGCTAAACTTGTCCGGAGAGTCTTCATGAACCACCGTAAACGTGCCTTCCCCATTCGAGCTAAAAATCAATTGGGTTTCAGGATCAAAAGCCGTGGCATCGACTCCGCTCCCGATTGGGAGGATGGACGTCACTTTTCCGTTGTCAGCATTCACCACCACCATCAATTTGTTTGCGCAACCGATAAAGAGCCGCCGGTGAGTCTGATCCATTGAGATTCCGGTCGGTCCATCGCCTGGAGCCAATGACCAGCGGGCGTTGATGATAAGCTTATGGGAATCGAGTTCGACGACTTGGCCTTTATCTACCAGGTTGACATAGATATGGCCCTGATTATCCGCCACAGCGTATTCCGGACGGCCGTCCAGAACGACGACCCCAACGACCGTATCGTTTTTGGGATCAATTACCGTGATATCACGACTGCCCCCGTTAAAGGTTAAAACATGACGGGAGGCAGGATCATAGAGGATTGCGTCCGGATTTTTACCCACCGGGATTTTGAGCAATGGTTTAAGTGTCTGGAGATCAAAAACAGTTACCTTGGCTTCCTGCCCATTGCTGGTAAATCCTTTGTTCAACTCCGGGACCAGGGCAATGCCGTGAACGCCGTCCGTGTCGGGAATATCGCCAATAACCTTTCCGGAATCGGTATCAACCACCATGACATGGCTTGACCGCGAGATATAGAGACGGCGGGTCTGGCTATCCAGCGTTAAGTAATCCCACCTGCCTTCACCCCCGATAGCTATCTTTTGCTTTAGATGATATCCGGAGGGATTAAGGCTTTCCGCTCCGAAAGCGGCATTGTGGAAAACCAAAAACCAAAGAGCCAACCCGAACCATTGGTATTTTCTCATCTATAAAGTTATACCCAAAAATGAAGTAAGGTGGGATGTTTTAAATTCCAAGCCTATAAAGTAAAAAAACAACACCGGATGCGCCAAGGCAATAAAAACCGAATAGTTGCCACTTGCCTTTTTCGAGCCAGCGAGAAAGCCATCGGAGAGCTAAGAGCCCCGAGATACAACTAAAACCCATTCCCATTAGGCTGGGATAAAAGAGACCTACTAGGCTGACCTTATCCGATAAAAAGACCGGATGGGCCTTCAATAATCGAAGAACCTCACGGATGATAATCGGAGGGGTAATTACAACGGCGAGTGCGAAGCTGAATTCCTCAGCCTTCACCTTTGAAATTCCATTCATTAAACCTACGGATATCGTGGCCCCGGAACGGGAAAAGCCCCGAAAAGGAAGGCAGAGGCCTTGGATGGCCCCTATCCAAGATGTTTCTTTAAAACCCAGAACCGTCGATTTAGTCGACCGATCTCCATAGACTCCCGCATAAATAATTAATAAGCCCACTGCGGCAAGACTACCCGCTATTAGGGCAAGTTGCCAAAAAGCAGCTCTACCTCTGCATGGGGAACATTACTAAAAACAAAACGTTCGATAAAGAATTTCAAAGCAAGTCCTAGAGCCCCGGTGAAGGCAGTGGCTAGCAAGATCAATTTAGAAAAATTCCGGAATTCTTTCCTTGACGAAAAATAGTTCATTTTCCATGAATTCCAGAAATAGAAAATTACGGCAAACATCGTACCGGTATGCAACATTACCAGAACCAGGATCATCTCCGGCCTGGTGGGATCAAGGCCCAGCAATTTTTCAGCTACGATTACATGGGCGGAACTTGAAACAGGGAGAAGCTCGGCCGCACCTTGAACTACTGCCAAAATCAAAATTTTAAAAATAGACAAATGACGATCCTCACCCAACTCCTAAACTACCGGGGCTAATTTTCTTGTTATCATTGTTCTCTTTTTCAATTTCCTTGGTTTTGGATGGCGGCTCTTCCTCCCGACCAGATAGCCGTCTTTGAATTCCTTTTGGCCGCCGAAGAGCACGGTTTCACCGCGAATCATCGACTCAACCGCGCTACCGATCCGAGGTGAGGCGTGGCGAGAAAGACCACGCGGTTGACCGGAAGGGGAGTGTTGGGCATGGCGCTTTTCCAAGCGGCCACGAACTGCCGAAAGACCAGCCCACCCATGCTGTGGCAGGCGAAGTCAAACGCCTTGTCCCAATTGGCGGGAGCGAGCGACCGAATATTTTTCTTTGCAGCGCCAGGACGTAATTCACCAGCTTTTTCGCGCTGCGGACCATGGAATAGCGCCAATCGTAGGGGAATACATACACGGGCATGCCCCGGCCCCGCAGTGACTGAACGAGCGATTCGTAAGCTATTCCGAGGAGCTGAGAGGCCCGGTTCACCACGATGTCGGCCTCATCCACTTCGCCGTTCGATCCAAGGGCCAGGCTGTCAAAATCCGGCACCACGACGCCAGCTTCCCAGGTTGACCACGTGGTCACCGGCGGCAAACTCGTAAATGTTTTCAAGGCCCGTTCCCTTGATTCCGGGTATGACGATGCAGGGATGGCTTGGCATGGGGTAAATACCTTCAGTAATAGAGTCGGAACGTTTCCTTAGCGGTTAGCCACGGTCAAAAAACGCTGACTGGGGCTACCTGCTCGGTACTTCCTAATTTCAACCAGGCATCAGTTGGTCCCCAGCCTCACTCAGGGCATATCGGACTTTCTTTTAACTATACTACCAGGTAGGGTCATTTCTTACTATCTTAAAGTATATCCCCGGCCATCAAGGCAGGCACCGATCGCCCGAAAATAATCCGAGCTTTTTTGCATGGTCTGCGCATCGGGCAGCGCCAGCGGGTGGCTTTTTCGGATCGAAGTCTGTCTGACCAATAGCCCACTTGTGGCAAGCGTCAAAATCCTTGGCTTTTTGTTCTTCACTCTGCCCCTGGCGGGGGTAGATGAACATCCGGCCGCCCGACCCTTGGCTGGCCGACGGTGGCGCCTGACTTCCTTCGGCTGGAGGCGGATAATAAGAATT
>CAWJJC010000024.1:0-6422 GCA_963843145.1 uncultured delta proteobacterium | reverse complement strand
TCGAGTCCTGCCTCAGGCCACGGCCTCGGTCTTTCAGAAACTAGGGGTGGATTTCGGCATCCTGGGTGAAAACGAACTCTGCTGCGGCTCCACGGCCATGCGCTTGGGGGAGGCCGAGGCCTTTAAACGGGTGGCCGAAGCCAATCTCCAGTCCTTTAAAGCACTGCATGAAACCCGGGGGGTGGAGACGATCGTCACCGCCTGCGCCGGCTGCTATCGAGCCATCCTTAAGGATTACGCCCTGGCCGCTGAATTCGAGGACCTGATGAAGGGGATTCGGGTCATCCATGTGACGCAATTTCTCAACGAATTGCATCAGGCCGGCCGATTGACTTTTTCCCGGCCGGTCCCGATGAAAGTCACCTACCATGATCCCTGCCACGCGGGCCGGCATTTGAACAAATACCTGGTGGACGAAGACGGCTCCCAGCTCTGGCCCGGAGCCTATATCAGCCTGAACGAGGAGGACTGTCTCTATGATATTCCCGGGACCTCCTCAAGGCCATCCCCGGCATCGAGCTGGTCGAGATGGAACGGACCCGGGCCAATTCCTTCTGCTGCGGAGGAGGCGGCGGGGTCATGACCGGTTTCCCGGATTGGGCCCAGCGCAATGCCGCCCTTCGCGTCCAGGAAGGGTTGGAAACCGGCGCCGAACATATGGTTTCCATCTGCCCTTTCTGCCATTTTAATTTGAACCAGGGCGCCCAGGCCATCGGCAGCACTATGAAACTTTTCGACCTGATCGAGTTGATTGACCAGGCGCTTCCCGAAAAGTCATAAATCAGACGGTAATCTTCAATTTAGCCTGAAAATCGATAAGGGGGGGGTGATTTATCCTTAATTAACCGTTTTTGGTAAAAAAGGGCCTAGTGATTCATTCACCATAACTTTTTTGACGAATACGAGGAGGGGATATGGAAACCAAAAAAGGTACGCCGGCAGTACAGAATAAAGAGCCCAAAGGGGTCAATCGTCGTGATTTTTTAAAGACCACCTTAGCCGGGGCGGCAGGACTCTCCCTAAGTTCCTGGGTGACTACTCCGTTCACCTACGGAGCGGAAAAACCGATTAAGTTGGGCCAGATTCAGGAGTTGACCGTGGGGGCCACCACCTATGGCTATTGGTTCGACAGGACCGCCAAGGCAGCCGTCGCCAAGCTGAACGCCGAAGGCGGCATCGCCGGCCGTCAAATCGAGTTGATCACCCTGGACACCAAATTTAATCCGGCCTGGGGCACCAGCATGTTCAAAAAGCTGATCTTGGAGGATAAAGCGGATTTCATTATGGGCTCCGTTCACTCCGGGGTTCAGAAAGCCTGCTTCCCGTTGGCTCAGCAGTACAAAATCCCTTATTTCGGGGGAGGGGCCATGACCGCCGATTTCACCCGAAAAGACGCCATCCCCTACTATATTCGCATCCACACCCACGCCTTGATGCAGGCCACCGCCGGCTGGAAGTGGGGGTTCGACAATCTGGGCAAAAAATGGACCTTCTTGGTGGCCGATTACGCCTGGGGCCATTCACTGGCCAACGAATTCGGCAGTTTAATCAAAGCCGCCGGCGGCAAGGTCCAGGTCATCCCGGCCCCGCAGGCCACCAAGGACTTCGTGCCTTTCCTGCAGAAAGTCGAGCCCGATACGGAAGTGCTGTTCACCGCCTTCCTGGGAGCGGCGGCCCTGGGCTCCCTGCGACAAACCGTGGAGCTGGGACTGCACAAACGGCTGAAACGCTACACCGTCATCTGCGGGACCGACGGCGTCGGCCAGGAGGAAGTGGGCAAGGAATCCGCCGGGGCCTACTTCATCGAATATTATCCCCGCTTTGCGGACCAGGTCCCCAAGGAATTGCAGGCCTATGACAAGGCCTACCGCAAGGCCATCAACCTGGGGGACAACGGACACGAGGTGGGCAACCCCAAAAACACCGCCACCCTATCCCACTGCTGGACCATGTGGACCGTGCCTTACATGTTAAAGCTGGCCGTGGAGCAGTCCGGCTGGAAAGACAGCTCCAAAAACCCGGACCTGATCAAGGCCTTTTGCGGCCTTAAGATCAAAGCCGGCCCTTGGGCGCCTCAAGGAGACCTGGTCATGCGGGAAGAGGATCACCAGGGCTTCCATGATCACTACATCTCCGAAGTAACGCCGGACTTGAAGCTCAAGGTGATCAGCCGGATCCCCAAGGAAAAAGTGATGTACAAACCTGATGTCGACTTGAGAGGGAAGGCCTAACACTTCGCCTTCCCCTTTCGGTTCATTCCCGCCGGCAGGGGGCCTTCCGGCATCGCCGGCCCCCTGCCGACACCCTGATAATTACTAGCGCGGAGATCCAAAGAGCGTGCTTGCCAACATCACCATCGCTTTGCTCAATGGCGTGATCTGGGGTTTGATCATGGCCCTGATCGCCTTGGGACTGAATATGATTTTCGGCCTCCTCCACATCATCAACATGGCCCACGGCGCCCTGTATATGCTGGGAGCGGTTGCCGGATGGTATGTCATTGAGACTACAGGAAATTTCTGGGCCGCCCTGTTTATCGCCCCGCTGATTATCGGGGCCGTCGGCCTGGTCATCGAGCGGGGCCTGCTGCGCACCATTGAAGACCAGCCCCTGATGACCATCATTTGCACCTTCGGCATCATGTTGGCCGTCCAGCACTTGGCCCTGATGATCTTTGGAGGGACCCCGCGTCGCATGGCCTCCCCGATTACCTATCGCTTCGCCTTGTTTGATCTGCAATACCCCCTGATGCGGATCGTTATCGCCCTGATTTCGCTGGCCCTCATGGCCGCCTTGTGGTTTTTCATCAATCGAACCAAATACGGCATGTGGATGCGGGCCGTGGTCCAGGACCGCGACATGGCCGTCGCCCTGGGCATTCCGGTTCACAAGGTGTATATGTGGACCTTTGTGCTCGGTTCGGGACTGGCCGCCTTCTCCGGGGTACTGGCCGCCCCGATCGTGGCTGTGGAATTCATGATGGGCCGCGAGGTCCTGATCATGGCCTTTATCATCGTTATCGTGGGCGGCATGGGCAGCCTGGAAGGTTCGGTGGTGGCCGCCATTATCATTTCCCTGATCCAGGGCGTCGGCTCCCTGTTCGTCCCCCCGGCCCTGGCCACGGTCTTTTCCCTGGCCTTCATGATCATCGTGCTGCTGATCCGTCCGCAAGGACTGTTCGGCGATTAGAGGTATCCCGTGCTCTTAAAAAGGAAAACTCCCCGGCCTTCTTGCTGGGTTTTGGATTGCTCCTGTTGGTCCTGGCGGCCCTGCCCTTCACCATGGGACTTTTCTTTCAGACCTTTGTCACCGAAATTTTAATCTGGGCCCTTTTCGCCCTTTCCTTTGATCTGATCTTCGGGTATACCGGCCTCCTGAGCTTCGGCCAGGCGCTTTTTTTTGGTGTGGGCGGCTATACCGTCGGCATCCTGATCCTCAAGCTGGGGTGGTCCACCGGGACCGGCTTTCTCTTTTCGATATTCGTGCCCATGATTTTTGCCTGGTTTGTGGGTTATTTTTCGGTCAGGCTGACCGGCATTCACTTTGTCATTATTACCCTGATCTTCGCCCTGATCGGCAGTACCATCGGAGAGACCTGGAGCGCGGTTACCGGCGGGGCCGACGGCCTGGTTTTTCCGGTCACCCCGATCCACTTCGGCCTGTTCCAGGTTGATCTGATGGATATCAAGTCGAATTATTACTTCGCCCTGACCATTGTCGCCCTCTCCTACCTTCTCTTGCGCCGGATAGTTCAGTCGCCTTTGGGGAAAGTTTTTATTGCCATCCGGGAAAACGAAGACCGGGCCCGCCTGATCGGCTATTCCGTGGAACGCTACAAGTTGATCGCCTTTGTCATCGCCGGGGCCTTTTCCGGACTGGCCGGCGGCTTATACAGTCTAACGCTTAAATATTCCTCGGCCAACTTCCTACACTGGTCGGTTTCCGGACATGCGGTGGTCTACACTATTGTCGGGGGCATGGGGACCCTGATCGGTCCCGTCCTAGGCACCGCTTTGATTATGTCCCTGGAACACTATCTGATCGATATTTTGGAGGGAACGGAACTCATCATCGGAATCGTACTGGTAGCGATGATTCTGCTCGCCCCTCAAGGTATTGTCGGGCTTCTAAAAAGAAAGGGACGTTGAGTGACGGCATCCAGCGCTGAAACCATATTGGAAGTGATGGAGGTCACCAAATCCTTCGGGGGGCTCCTGGCCATTAATCAGGCGAACCTGTCGGTCAAGAAAGGAGAGTTGCGAGCCCTGATCGGACCCAACGGGGCCGGGAAGACCACCATGTTGAATCTGATTACCGGGATCTTCCCCGTTTCCAGCGGTCAGATCCGCTTCAAAAACCAGGACATCACTCGGCTGAGTCCGGATAAAATCTCCCATCGAGGCCTGGCCCGGACCATGCAGATCACCAGTCTCTTTTCCGGGTTGACCGTCTACGAAAATATCTGGGCGGCCGTCCAGTCCCGGAAAAGATTTTTGAATCCCTTCATCAAGGCCAGTCGCTGGCAGGATGTGCGTGAGAAAACGGAAGCCCTGCTGGAGCTGACCGGGCTTCAGGATAAAGCCGACTGGATTTGTTCCAACCTCTCCTACGGGGAGCAGCGGATCCTGGAAATGGGGATTGCCCTGGGCACGGAACCGGACCTGCTGCTCCTGGACGAACCGACCGCCGGCCTGAGCACCCAGGAATCCATGGCCCTGGTGATAAAGATGCGGACCATGCTTTCCGGGCAGACCATTATCCTGGTGGAGCACGATATGGGGGTGGTCATGCAGTTGGCCGATTACATATCGGTGCTTCATTATGGGGAAATCCTGGTGGAAGGAACCCCCCAGGCCATTAAGGAAAATGAAGAAGTAAAGAAAGTCTATCTGGGTTAATCGCCATGCTGAAAGTTAACGGGATCGATTGTTATTACGGGAAAAGCCACGTGTTGCACCAGGCCACCCTGGAGGTGCGGGAAAACGCCCTGGTGGGTCTGGTGGGCCGAAATGGGGTCGGCAAGACCACCATGCTGAAAGCCATCATGGGCATGGTCCCGCCCGCCAATGGGGATATCCGGTTTCTGGGGGCCTCCCTTTCCGGTCTGCCGAATTATAAAATTCCCCGGCAAGGGATCGCCTATGTGCCCCAGGGGAGGCATCTTTTTCCGAAGCTGACGGTTATGGAGAACCTGCAAATCCCCATCGTTCAAGGCGAGCTGGACCCTTCCAAATTGGAGGAAATATTCGGATACTTTCCCGGCTGAAAGAGCGCCTCAAACAAAAAGCCGGCACCCTTTCCGGGGGGGAACAGCAGATGCTGGCCGTTGGCCGGGCACTGATTACCAAGCCGAAACTGATCCTGCCGGACGAGCCCACCGAAGGATTGATGCCCTTGCTGGTCAGGTTGATCAGCGAAACCGTCCCGGCTATCAACAAAAGAGGAACGGCGATCCTTTTGGTGGAGCAGAACCTCAAGACCCTGAAAGATATCTGCCACCGGATCTATATTATGGGAAAAGGGTCCATGGTCTACGAGGGTCACCGGATGAACTGGAAGGCTGGAAATCCAAGGAACGCTACCTGAGCGTTAAAGTATAAAAAACCGCACCTCCGGGGCGCGGTTTTTTATGAAGCTCCCCAACAGGGGGCCACGATCCTGAAGCGGGGTGAAAGACGGGGTGGTTATTGGTTTGAATAATACCCTACGATTGGTTGGGGTTGCTTTTTGCCTGATGGGTTTGTTCGCCGTCCGGCTGTCCGGGGAGGCATTCGAAACAGTATCCTGGAAAGGACGGTCCTTAGAGGTTAAACGGGACCCTGCGACCCAATCGCCGCTGATCATTCGAAGTCTCCGGGGCCCCACTCCTGAAGGTGAAATCCGGGTTCCCCGCCAACCGGTCGCAGGCCGTCGCCAGCGGACTTGAGCTGGTCGCTTTTCTGGAACCGTTGATTCCGATTAAGCCCGGCCAACTTAAGTTCAAATCGGCCGCGAAAATCGAAGGATCCTGGTTCATCAGCTTCTGGCAGACGGAAAAAAATTCTATCGTCTACGGCTCTTCTCTGGGCTACAGCATCGATCCAGGGGGCCTCATTCAATCCGTCGGGGCCGTCCTTTATCCGGATATCCCCATTCCGGAAAAAATGGTGGTTTCCCGGGAGAGGCCCCGACAAAAGGCATAGAGCAGCATTAAGAATTTTCGACAAAAGAACTACCGTTTGTTAGCCGAGAATATTCTGATTTTTCCGGATCGGGGAGGCCCGGCCGATTCGCTATTACCAGGTCTACGCCTTCAATTTCTTTACACCGGAGAAGGCTCGGCATCCGGGTACAGCCGAGGCCGGCCTGGGCTTATTCGTAGATACCCAAACCGGGAAGGTCGTAAATCGCCAGACTCTTTTTAAACCCTTGGGCTGTTGCGT
>CAWJJC010000023.1:0-146699 GCA_963843145.1 uncultured delta proteobacterium | reverse complement strand
ATCTCAATAAATACTTGAGAAGAGAAAATCTTACATTGTGACTAATCACGCATAGTTAGTCCGCGTAAGATCTGGTCAATTAGAGCAGAGGTGGTTCGGAACTATGCCCTAAGGGATAGCACAGCCTTTCCGATTGTCAAGGGAATTATAATGGGGTGGCCTTCGATGACCAGGGTGGTTTTTTTATCACTACCTCCCTATGCGCTCCCTTTCAGGATGGTTTGCTTGGGGGAAGCAAGGAAGCGAAGAAGGAGGATGGATCCACTTCGCTTGATCCCTCCTAGATGAAAGGCTTTGGGTCACTCCGGAATGGGCCAGTAACGGCCCTTCTTTTTTAGTAACTGCAGGGAAACGCCGTAGAGTTGCTTCAGGGTTGATGCGGAAAGCACCTCCTCCGTAACTCCGCTGCGGATGATTCGGCCGCTTTTAAGGAGTAAAGTCTTCTTGAATAGGGGCAAAATCTCTTCCACATGGTGGGTGACATAGACCAAGCTGGGGAGCTCCTTGATATTTTGGATGGCTGAAAGGGAGGATAGAAATACTTCCCGCGCTCCCGGATCCATACCGGCGCAGGGCTCATCCAGAATAATGAGGTAGGGGTCGGTCATCCGAGCCCGGCAGACCAGGACCTTCTGCTGCTCGCCCTGAGAGAGGGTCCCGAAGGGGTGGGAGGTCAAGGCTTCGCAGCCCAGATCCTTCAAGCAAGCCCGCGCTTTTTCATAAACTTGAGCCGGGATGGGTTCCCACGGGTATTCGAGCAGACCGATCTGGGCATATTTCCCGGAGACGACCGTGTCCAGCACCGATTCCCGGACGGGTATTTCGTCGGCCAAGGTGGAGGTCACCCAGCCGATGCTTCGCCGCAGTTGACTTAAGTCGATTAACGTTTCCCCTTTTCGATAAACCGCCCCCCCGGCATTGGGCCAGAGGTAGCCGCAGACTATTTTGAGCAGTGTCGTTTTCCCGGCCCCGTTGGGCCCGAGGATAGCCCAGTGTTCCCCGGGTTCGACTTTCCAGGAGACGGTATCCAGTATCCGGGTCCCGTTCAGCGCAAAGCTGACTTCCCGTAAGTCCAGATAAGGGAAGGTGCTGGTACCATTCATCTTTTTTTCTCCAATCTCCTGGTCAAAAAAGTGGTTGTTCGCCCTTTTGAGTGGGTGGCCACAATATAGGGCAGATTAACCTGAATTCGGGCCTCCGTGGCCGTGGGGTCTCGGCGAAAGGGTTTTCCATATCGCTTTTTAGGTTCTAACCCGGCCCTCTTATTTTCAAATTTTCCAGGAGGCAGGGCCAGCCCAGGAGGCATCAAAATACTCTGAGTATGGGCCTGCTTTAAATAAAATTAGTAACTTCGGCCCGGATTCAAAGTCCGGAGTACCTCTGGGAAACCCTTTCGCCGAGACCCCACGGCCAGACCAGATCTGGGGGATACCCACCCAAAAGGGCGAAGCGTCAAAAAAAAGTGGTGAGCATCGCTGCAAATGAGATGGCGCTCCTGATGATCAGGATCAGGTCCTGACGCCCCGAGGCAGGGTCTCAATCCCGGTATTTGGACCAGCAGTCAATGCTCACCGGGAATAATTCTATCAAAAAAGAAGTTGAAGGCAAGGTCTATTTGTTGGGAATCTTATTCGGTTCAAAACCCCTGAGATCCCCCATTCTTCCCTATTTTTACTCCTTGACCCCTCATTCGGCCCATTTTATACTTGGTCCATCCTTGAGGAGATTTCTAAAGGCAACCAGATGAAGGCTATCGATTTTCAAAGTATAATTGAAGAGTATAGGGAGAAGTGGTCTTTATACCATGATTTTTGTGTGACCATGAAAAACCTCCTGGTCTATTTGCTCGTGGATAAAAAGTACAAATACCAAATTTCCTATCGCGTAAAGTCCTTGGATAGCCTAACGGAGAAAATAGCCAAAAAGAACGAGGAAGGGAAAAATTATAAAAAATTAAGTGACATCGACGACCTGGCGGGGATTCGGATTGTTTTTTATTTGGAAAGCGACAAAAAAAGATTCGTCTCCGACCTATTCAAGGAATTTACATCCCAGAAACTTAAGTTGGAAGAACGTCATAAGAAAAAGGGTTACCGAGCGACCCATGTGAGGGCAAAATTCGGCAGAAAAAGATTAATTTTGGGTGAATATAAAAGATTTAAAGGGCTGAAATGCGAAATCCAATTGACTTCCGCCTTGTATCACGCTTGGTCCGAAATTGAGCATGATCTTTTTTATAAGCCCAATGTAAAAATTGACAAAAGGAAACGAGAGGCCCTCCTGAAGTTGAAAAGAGATTTGCAAAAGACCATGACCAACCACATTGAAAAAGCTTCCGATTTATTCGAATCGGTCGCCAAAAGCGTGCAGGATATTAACGTCAAGGAGAAGATATCCTAAACGATCGAGCCCCATTTTTTTTAAACCCAGCTAAGAGGAATAATCCGTCGCCAGAAGTTGCTTGATTATTCGGGCGGCAATGGGGTAGGTTTGATCCAGACCCGCCTTTCGGGGATTGAATTCGGTCAGGTCCAACCCGGCCAGCTTCACTCCGCTATCCAATACATCTCTCAGATATCCAATCAGTCGAAAAAGCTGCTGTTCGTTGAGGCCCTGCCGATCCAGGAAGCGAACGCCCTCCAGGGCATTGCGGGCCCCGATATCCATATCCACCGAAAGATAGAGATAGGGCGTCTTGATTCCCTTCAGGATTCGGCGTGTCCGAGAGGGCGAATTCAATAGTTCGTCCTTGGTTACCAGGTTCACTCCGGCATTTTTTAATTCCCGGTAGAAATTAACGAAATTCTTTATCCGCTCATCTTTCAGGCGGAAGGCCTGTTTGGGGGGATAATCGCTGATTCCCAGGAGGTAAAGGTTCCGGGGGAGGACCACTCCGTCGATCAGCAGGTGATAAAGGAAAGATCCGGCATTATACGAATCGGGCCGACCGTATAACAGGGGGTCTTCAGGATCATGCACCGAAGCCGGGTTATTCTCGGCATCATACTGGAGGGCCGGGGCCAGGATACTCATGGGCAGGGCATCGGTGTGGGAATCCAGGATGACCAGGGCTGTTTCCTCCGGGGCGTATCTCTCCGCCACCCGACGATAGACCCCCCCCGTCAAACAATGATCCACGGCGATGAGGCAGGGGATATGGGGAAAGACTTTTTCTTCAACAAACCGGCCTGCTTCCTCGGCCGATTTCCGGCAGCCGTTTCGGTCGATAAAGGTGATGATCTCGGAGGAGGTTAATTGCGGTTTGCTGGAATCCGGCGGAAGAGGGTGAAGCCAGTCCGGGATGGGGATCAGCCCCTTGGATTCCCAGCGGAGGGGGTCCAGCTCAGGGGTGACCAGGGAAAGAACGGACTGATAAGGGGCGCCAAGGGTTTCCCCCCGGTCTATCGCAGCGAGCTTCTCCTGCAGGGCATCGTAACGTTCGTCGCTATCCAGGAGACAGCCGAAAAAAACTATTTTCTTATCGATGGGGAAAGCCACGGTAACCAGGTTTTTGAACGGTTAATTTGGGAACGGTATGGGTTTAGGAAGGGCACTCCCCGAAGGCCGCTGTTTTTGGCGGTCGACGGGGAGTGGGAACACTGCTTCCCTTATGAATTTTTCTTTCTAGGAGAAAGAAAAATTCATTATTTTACGGTAATCAAATCCTTAATCTTGCCGAACTTGCCTTCCTTGATCCCCTTCACCTTCATCACGTCCTCGATTTTGGTATAAGGCCGTCCATCGATGATAGCTTGGGCCAGGACCGGCCCAATTTCCGGAAGGGCTTCCAGCGTAGCCTTGTCGGCCGAGTTGAGGTTCACCTTTTGACCGGGGGCCAGTTTGACTGGCGCCGGGTTTTTTCCTTTGCCGGCGGGTTCCTGGGAGGCTTTCCCCTTGGCCGCCGGCTCTTTGGCGGCTTTTTCTTTGGCCAGCGGGGTTTCTTTAGACGGGGCAGCGGGGTTGGCGGCCTTGGTGGGAGCAGGGGCTGACGAGGCCGGGCCGACCGTCACCAGAGGCTTTAAAGATTCAACGACCTTATTGTTTAAACCGGCTTTTTTCAACTCATCCGCCGATTTATAAGGGCGTCCGGCCACGATCTTCTTGGCCGTAGCCGGGCCCACGCCCGGCAGCGCTTCCAGGTCTTTTTCAGAGGCGCTGTTCAGATCAACGAGGGGTTTTTTTACCTGTCCCAGAGCGGGGGGGAGTTTAAAACCAAGCCGGTCGCCAGGACCAGGGTGACTAAGAAAAACCAATTGAAATGCCGAAATACGAGAACATTTTTTTTCATAATTTCCCTCCTTTGAATTTTTGGTATGAATCTGAAATCGGAATTTTAAGGTAATTATTTTATCCCATTTAAAGATTTATATACAACATCTTTTATGGGAATGGCGCCGGCGGATTCCAATGGTGAATTCCGGTCACCGCTTCTCGTTTTTAACCGGGTGCGGCCCTTTCATTTTCGGTCCTCTTCAGAAGGCTCCGGTGGATAGAAAATTAGATTCGTTCCTTGAAATTTACTTGACGGCCTGGAATCTCATCCTTACTATAGCAATACTAAAATTTGCTGAAGGAGTGTCAGATGAAAAGCCTATGGAGAAAACTTCTTTGTATTCCCTTATGCTTGATTCCGGTTCTGGTTGTGGCCGAAACTCGATTTAAACATTTTTCCAAGGAGGAAATTAAGAAAATGACGGATACCAAGGCAGTTATTGAAACCAAGTTTGGAAAGATCGAACTCAAGTTTTTCCCGGAAGTCGCGCCCAATCATGTGAATAATTTCATTGAATTGGCCAAAAAAGGATTTTATGACGGGACCACCTTTCACCGGGTTATTCCGGGTTTCATGATCCAGGGAGGCGACCCCAATACCAAGGATCCCGATCGGAAAAGGCACGGGATGGGCGGTCCGGGCTATAACGTGAAGGCCGAATTCAACCCGACCGCCCACAAACGGGGGATACTTTCCATGGCGCGGTCGGCCGATCCCGACAGCGCCGGGTCCCAGTTTTTCATCTGCGTGGCCGACGCCCCCTTCCTTGACAGGCAATACACGGCCTTCGGCCAGGTGACTTCCGGGATGGACGTAGTCGACAAGATCGTCAGCCAGCCTCGGGACAAGCAGGACAACCCCAATGAACGGGTGGAAATGAAGGTTCAGGTGATCGAAAAACAGCCGCCCAAGTAACGGCTGGTTTACCGGGAGGCGGGTAGCCCTTTCTTTAGGATTTCCTGAAAAAGGTCTTAATCCCGAATTTTGGCAGTGGACGGTGCGCCATTGACTAGCGCCAGTTAAAAGGGGCCGGGAAATTAATCCCGGCCCCTTTTTTGTGGGGACAAAAAAGCAGACTGTCTTTGAAGTCAGCGAGCCAGGCCTTTGGCGAACGGGGAACCAAGCCGCATCCGGGGCAGAGGACAGTTATTGTTTCCCATATTTCAGGGCGGCGGCCATCAGGGCCTGAAAGTTCTCTTTTTTTAAATCCGGCCAAAGATCACATCCCGGCCAGAGGGCGTTGATCCCGGCCTCGAAACAGTTTTTGACGACTTGATCCACTTCCTCGGCGTTCATCGTAACCAGGGTCCCATAGGGGTCAAAGTTGCCGAACAGGAGCATCTCCGATCCGATTTTATTCCTGGTTTCAGCCAGGGTGTTCTTCTGATCTACGCTCAAGCCATCGGCCCCGCACTCGGCCATCTGTTCAATAATCATATCGGTGCTGCCGCAGATGTGCAGGATCTTGGGTGATTCCAGGGCGGCAAATATTTTGGCCAAGGGGGGCTGAATTAATTTCTTGAATATTCGGGGGCTGATAATATCCGGTCCGCCGCCCATTTCCCGGACGGTAATATAATCGGCGCCCGCCTGTCGGTAGATTCGGGCTATTTGAATAATCGCCTCGGCCAGTTGCATTAAGACCTCCTCCACTTGGGCGGTCTTCTTCAGAGCGGCTTTGGCCAGGTCTCCCATATCGGTCAACTGAGCGGCCAAGGTATAAGGACCGAGGACCCAAGCCCCTATGGCCAGGGTATCCCCTACTTCCTCTTTTAAGCGCTGAATGGCCTTGGCTACCAAAGGAATTCTTCCGGCATTTGACCAGTCCGGTATCTGAATCTTCAAGTCATCGAATTTGTCAGCTAATTTTTTGGTAATCGTCGGGTAGACGATATCGGTACGATGGGCATAATAATTAACTCCCGCCCCCAAGGCCTCGGCCTCCACCCCCATATCAAAAGGGACCACCGCACATTCAAAACCAAACAACTGTGAAGTCGAGGCGGCTATTTTAGCCATCTTTTCCGCATCCAGATGCAGTTCAGCAAAGTTCCACTGGGTGGGTTCCAGACCCGTAACAGTGATATTTCCCATGCCGCTGAAGATCGGCAATCGATCGACTTTTTCTTTTTTAAAAAGCTTGAGGACCCGTTCTCTGGCACTCATTTCTGTTCCCATATGACTGTTCCTCCTTATTTCTTGGGTGGCAGGAATTCCTGCAGGTTGGGGAAGGCATCCTTCATGTGCGGAATCCACATGGAATGGGCGAACATCTTTTCGAATTTCGGAGAAAGGGTCAATTCGATGTATTCCACCTTCCGGGCATAGTTATCGGCTTCCAGACGTTTGTCCGCATTGAGCAAGGCCATCCGGGCCCCGTCACCGGCGGCGTTGCCCACGGAATAGACATTCTTGGGGTCGCAATCCGGGAACATTCCCAGCACGGCCGCCGAAAGTTTGTCGATGTAGCTTCCGAAGGCCCCGGCTAATATGACCTTGTCCACTTTTTCGATACCCAGGGTTTCCATGAGGATTCTGCTGCCGGCATACATGGCCGCCTTACCGAGCTGGATGGCCCGGATGTCGTCCTGACAGACGACCACGTCCTGGCCGATGGAGGTCTCCTGGGTCCAGGCGATGACATACTCATATTGATCCCCTGAATAGCGTAAGCGAGGGTGTTCCATATTTTTATTAAACTTTCCGGATTTATCGATAATTCCGGCCAGGAAGAGCTGGGGCAGGGCGTCGATGATCCCCGATCCGCAAATGCCCTTGGCCTTGATCTCCTCCGGTTTCATTTCGGTGTTCCAGCGGGATTCATCAATGACCTTAAACCGCACTTCCTTGGTTTCTTTATCGATCGCTATCTTTTCAATGGCCCCCGGTGCGGCCCGCATACCGAAACGCAGTTGGGCCCCCTCAAAGGCCGGTCCGGTGGCGCAGGAAGCGGAGATCAAGCGGTCCTTATTGCCCAGAATGATTTCTCCGTTGGTGCCGATATCGATAATCAGCTCCAGGGAGTCCTGATGATAAGGGGCTTCGGCGATCAGCACGCCTACATTATCGGCGCCCACAAAGCCGGCCTCAATCGGCAGGCAATGGACATAGGCACCGGGGGCGATCTTGATCCCCCAGCCATGGGCCTCTTTTTCTTCGAAGGCCTCCTTCTGGGCATAAACGGCGCAATGAAGACAGCGAATCGCCTCCGGAATCACCTGAGCTTCTTCAAAGCCTATTTCCACCTCGTCAAAGCCCTGACGCTTATCCAGGGCCAGTACGGGGGCAATCTGTCGGACTTCTTTCTTGACCCCTTCTTTGGGAATTTCTTCTACGGCCTTGAGCGCTTTAGGGCGGTCTTCCTTCATGTCCTTTCCGGTCAGATAAAGTTCGATGGAGATGGCCGCTTCCTTGCCGGCCCGAACGGCCTTGATGACATTGGCTGGTCCGCTGGCCCCGTCTCCACCGGCAAAGACGCCCGGGACGCTGGTCTCAAAGGTGTTTTCATCCACCTGGATGCTGCCCGAAGGCTGGCGGGCCAAATCGGGAAAGAGGTCTTCTTCGGCCCTCTGGCCTATGGCCACAATGACGGTCTCCACGGCAATAGGGAGAGCCGGTTCTTCGGAAAACTGGGGCGCAAACCGTCCCCGGTCATCGTAGACCGATACACAGCCTATGGTTTCCACGGCGCTGACCCGGCCTTGGTCGACCACGATGGCGCCGACGCCCAGAGAGGGATGAACGATCACACCCTCTTCGCGGGCTTGGTCGATTTCCAAATCCTGGGCCGGCATCCGATCTTGGCAGGTGAGGTCGTCGGACTCCAGGCAGATCAGATGGACTTCCCGGGCACCCAACCGTTTGGCCATTCGAGCCGCGTCAACGGCCACGCTGCCGCCTCCGACCACGGCTACTTTTCCGCTTAATTCGACCTTCGCCCCTGAATTGACCTCCCGGAGCAGGTCGAGGGCCATCATCACCCCCGGGCTTTCCTCCCCGGGAACATTTAATTTTTGACTTTTCCAGGTCCCGGTGGCCAGGAAGACGGCTTTATACTCCTGATCGAAAAGATCCTTCAGGTTTTTTACCGGGGTATTGGTCCTGATCTCCAGGCCCAGTTCTTCAATATAACGGACTTCATCATCCAAAATACGTTTGGGCAGCCGGTATTCCGGGATGCCGTAACGCATCATTCCTCCGGCCTGGGACTGGGCTTCAAATACCGTTACCGGATATCCTCGATTGATCAGGTCATAGGCACAAGCCAGACCGGCCGGTCCTGATCCGACCACGGCGATGGGGGCCTCTTTTTTTAGTTCCACCGGAGTAGCCTTTTCCCTTCCCGCAGCCAATTCAAAATCGCTCAGGAAACGATGGGCCGCCCGAATGGAGATGGGCTCATCCACCTTTCCCCTTTCACAAATTTGTTCACAGGGATGGGTGCAGACCCGTCCGCAGACCCCGGGAAAGGGGTAGGAAAGGCGGACCAATTCCAGGGCCTCCCTGAATTTACGTTGGGCGATGAGATATAGAAAGTCGTCTACATTGACCCCGGCCGGACATTCCACCCGACAAGGGGCGTACTTGCCCTTCTCTTCCCGCTCTTTTTCCTGGGGGATCTTGAAGCCGAAATCACGAGCCTTGACGTCCAGGGAATGATGCAGACTGGGGGGAAAGGGGGAACGACCGATATAGCGGGGATTGATGTTCAGGTAAATATGATGCATACAGGTATTGCCCACCAGGGACATATCCAGGATATCCTGGCGTTTGATGCCGGCGCTTTCGGCCACCTCGGCGGCGATATTGTTCAGGCCGTCGATAATGGCCTGGTTTAAGATCTCCAGGCCTTCGGGGTTGGTCATGGTGTAGCTGATCCGGGACATGACATCTTCCCCGTAGACGATCTGGGGATTCATCATGGAGGCGGTAGCCACCACCGTGCCGTCGGACAGATCACATAGATATCCGGCCACCGTGGAGGTGCCCACGTCGACCGCCAGTCCGTAGCTTTTTTCATTAAACCCCGGCTCAACCCGGATGACCTCTTTGCCGTGCCAGACCGAAACGGTAATCTTCCACTCTCCTTGCCGGACCAGGTCTTGCAAGAACATGAGGGCTTCATAATCGATGGTCAGGTCCTTGAGCCCGTATTGGGTCTCCAGCGCCGCGGACACTCGTTCCCAGTCTCCGAGATTATCCTTCAGGGTGGCTTTGACCAGGGCGAGGGTATATTTTCGGACCACCGGTTTGACGGCAATGGGCCGCGAGGTAGCGGCCTTGCGGACCACCTGCTTCCCCATGCGGCTTTCTTCCGGGACGAAAATAACCACGTCGTTGAGGATCTGGGCCTGACAGGCCAGGCGATAGCCTTCATCCACCTGGCGTAAATTAAAAAATTTTCTTTCGGAGGGGCCCATAGCCGAGATGCTCTCCCGGCCGGAACGGACCCCGTACTTTTCAAACTCCCCTTCCTCAATCCGGACCTTGCAGGTTCCGCAAATGGCCTGTTCACCGCAGACCCCCTCGATGTCCACGCCCAGGGCCACGGAGGCCTGTTTAAGGGTCTTGCCTCTATCGACATATCCTCGGCAACCTGAGGGCTGAAAAATGACCAGGCATTTTTCATTTTCACCACTCGCCATAAAGACTGCTCCTTCCTATTTGGTCTTTTCCTCGGTCCTCAACATTTTGATCAATTTGATGGCTTCATCCACGGCCGTCCCCGCGTCCTTGGCGTACCCGTCGGCGCCGTATTTTTCCACGGTTTCAGGCGTTATCGGAGCGCCGCCCAGCATAATCCGAACCTTGGGATTTTTCTCTTTCAGCTTCTTGACGATTTCCGGCATACTGATCATGCTGGTAGTCATCAAAGCCGAAAGTCCGACGATATCCGAATCGGTCCGCAGTTGTTCTTCGACAAATTTTTCCAAAGGAACATCCTTGCCCAGATCGTAGACGGTCCAGCCGGCCACATCGAACATCATCTTGATCAGATTCTTGCCGATATCGTGGACATCGCCTTCCACCACGCCCAAGACGATAGAGCCTTTGGCCTCACTAATTCTTCCGGAGGCCACAATAGCCGGTTTGAGTAAATCCAGTCCCGCATAAAGGGCGTCGGCGCACAACAGGAGTTCCGAGACAAAGTACTCTTTTTTATTATACAGATCGCCCACCTGAATCATTCCTTCAGCCAGACCTTCCATCGTGGCCAGAAAAGGGTCCACTCCTTCATCGATGGAGGCCTGCGCCAATTCCCTGGTCTTGTCCTCGTCAAATTCAATTACCGCCTGCTGAAGTCCCTTTATGATCTCTTGGGTTCTTTCTTCTGAAGCCATTACGTTTCCTCCTTATTCGGATTTCGAGTTTCGAATTCGAGCCAGAATATTTTGAGCTTTTCATTGGTTATAGAAGTCATCCCGGGCCTTTTTCATCTGGACGATGTTTTCCAGCGGAGAGCCGGGGGCGATGCCGCAACCCGGGCAAAGAAAGTCGGTCCCGTTTTCCAGGGCGGTGATCGCTTCCCGGTAAACCTCCTCCGGAGTGCCGTTAAAAATGGTGGTGGCCGTGGCCACATTCCCGAAGACCTTGACCCCATAACGGTGGGCGATTTCCACGGCCCGCTTTAAATCGGCCTTTTCCTCGATACTGATTCCGGCCGCTCCGGTCTGGCACATGAAATCAATGATCGGATCGGTATCGGCGCAGATGTGCAACACCACCGGCCCTTGGCATTGGCTGACGATCTCCTTTTCCACGGGCAACACCAGCTTTTCGTAGATCCGGGGATTCAGCAGGGCCGGTCCGGAAGTCGGCTCGGCAAAGACGAAAAAATCAACCCCGTTGTCAAAGGCAAAGTTGGCGGCGGCGACGGCCGCCTGTTTGGTGACTTCCAACGTTTTGGCCACCTGATCGGGCTTTTTGATGGCCCATTTGATAAATTGTTCGGGACCCACCAGATTGGCGGCAGAGGTAAAGGCCCCTTCGGTTTCACCGAAAATGGCCATCCGATCGCCCACCCGATCTTTAAGGAGTTTCAGGTGTTCTTTAAAAGCCGGGAAGCGGCCGCGGGAGAGGAAGTCGGAGGGGAATTCCAGACGATCCACGCCCTCCGCGTAGGGGAAAGAATTGATATAATACTGCCGGTCGATCCTCGGTGTCCCCAACTCGCAGCCCAGGGCCTCGCTCAAGGCCGCGATGTCCCAACCCATGGCTTTGACCCACTCGAAGCCGCCATAGGTGTGCCCGGCCAGGGCCAGTTCGGTCATAGCCAGCGGATCGGTATCGGCCTGGGGTCGCTCGAAGCCGCATTTTTTCATGAAATCCACCACCCCATAGGTTGTGGTGCAACCCACCGGGGTCATATCCACTTCTTTGCCCTGAAGACGATTCAACACTCGTTCTTTTAAAGTCATGGCGTTTTTCCTCCTTGGTGGTTTTTATTTCCCGATTAGAGATTTATAAAGTTCTTGGGTGTTCAGTGGAGGGCCTTCCTCCGGCACGCAACAGCCCAAGGGTTTAAAAAGAGTCTGGCGATCCACGATGTTCCCGGTTTGGGTATCTACGAATAAGCCCAGGCCGGCCTCGGCTGTACCCGGATGCCGAGCCTTCTCCGGTGTAAAGAAATTGAAGGCGTAGACCTGGTAATAGCGAATCGGCCGGGCCTCCCGATCCGGAAAAATCAGAATATTCTCGGCTAACAAACGGTAGTTCTTTTGTCGAAAATCTTTAATGCCGCTCTTGGCCTTTTCCAGGGCCTGTTTTCGGGAAACCACCATTTTTTCCGGAATGGGGATATCCGGATAAAGCACGGCCCCGACGGATTGAATGAGGCCCCCGGGATCGATGCTGTAGCCCAGAGAAGAGCCGTAGACGATATAATTTTTTTCCGTCTGCCAGAAGCTGATGAACCAGGATCCTTCGATTTTCACGGCCGATTTGAACTTAAGTTGACCGGGCTTAATCGGAATCAACGGTTCCAGAAAGGCGACCAGTTCGAGTCCACTAGCGACGGCCTGCGACCGGTTGGCGGGGAACCCGGATTTCACCTTCAGGAGTGGGCCCCGGAGACTTCGGATGATCAGCGGCGATCGGGTCGCAGGGTCCCGTTTAACCCATAAGGACCGGCCTTTACAGGATACGGCTTCGAATTCCTCCCCGGACAACCAGCCGGGGAACAATCCCATCAGGCAAAAAGCAACCCCGACCAATCGTAGGGTATTATTCAAACTAATAACCACCCCGCCTTTCACCCCGCTTCAGGATCGTTCTCCCCCTGTTGGGGGGCTTCATAAAGAACCGCGCCCGGAGGTGCGGTTCTTTATACCTTAACGCTCAGGTACCGTTCCTGGATCTCCGGGGTCGCTTCCAGTTCATCCGGTGACCCTTCATAGACCACGGCCCCTTTTTCCATAATATAGATCCGGTCACAAATATCCTTGAGGGTCTTCAGGTTCTGCTCGACCAAGAGGATCGCCGTTCCTCGCTTGTTGATGGCCTGGACGGTTTCACTGATCAATTTGACCAGGAGCGGCATCAGCCCTTCGGTGGGCTCATCCAGCAGGATCAGTTTCGGCTTGGTAATCAGTGCCCGGCCGACGGCCAGCATCTGCTGTTCCCCCCCGGAAAGGGTACCGGCTTTTTGTTTGAGGCGCTCTTTCAGCCGGGGAAAGTATCCGAATATTTCCTCCAATTTGGAAGGGTCCAGCTCGCCTTGAACGATGGGGATTTGCAGGTTCTCCATAACCGTCAGCTTCGGAAAAAGATGCCTCCCCTGGGGCACATAGGCGATCCCTTGCCGGGGAATTTTATAATTCGGCAGACCGGAAAGGGAGGCCCCCAGAAACCGGATATCCCCGTTGGCGGGCGGGACCATGCCCATGATGGCTTTCAGCATGGTGGTCTTGCCGACCCCATTTCGGCCCACCAGACCCACCAGGGCGTTTTCCCGCACCTCCAGGGTGGCCTGGTGCAACACGTGGCTTTTCCCGTAATAACAATCGATCCCGTTAACTTTCAGCATGGCGATTAACCCAGATAGACTTTCTTTACTTCTTCATTTTCCTTAATGGCCTGGGGCGTTCCTTCCACCAGGATTTCCCCATAATGAAGCACCGATATGTAATCGGCCAACTGCATGACCACCCCCATATCGTGCTCCACCAGGATAATGGTCTGCCCGGAAAGCATGGCCCGCATCTTTATCACCAGGGCCATGGATTCCTGGGTGCTCAGTCCGGCGGTCGGTTCGTCCAGGAGCAGCAGGTCCGGTTCCGTGCCCAGGGCAATCCCCATTTCCAGGATCCGCTGCTCCCCGTAGGATAGGTTGGAACAAATCCAGTCGGCTTTATCCTGAAGCCCGGTCAGCTCCAGCATGGCTTCCGTTTTCTCACGCACATCCTGCCAGCGACTGGCCTTGATGAAGGGATTCAAAAATCTTTTCCGGGACTGGACGGCCGCCCAGATATTTTCGTAGACGGTCAACCCGGAAAAGAGACTGGTGATCTGCATGGTCCGGGCCAGGCCTCGATGGGAGATTTTATCCGGACTCAGCCGAGTGATGTCCTGGTTTTTGAAGCGGATCTGACCGCTGGAAACGGGGAAGATCCCGGTAATCAGATTCAACATGGTGGTCTTCCCGGCCCCGTTGGGTCCGATCAGGGCTCGCAACTCTCCTTTCTTGACCGACAGGTTCGCCTGATTAATGGCCAGGAGCCCCCCGAAGGATTTGGTGACCTCCATCACTTCCAATATGGTTTCAGCGCTGGATGCCGTCACTCAACGTCCCTTTCTTTTTAGAAGCCCGACGATACCTTGAGGGGCGAGCAGAATCATCGCTACCAGTACGATTCCGATGATGAGTTCCGTTCCCTCCAAAATATCGATTAGATAGTGTTCCAGGGACATGATCAAAGCGGTGCCTAGGACGGGACCGATCAGGGTCCCCATGCCCCCGACAATAGTGTAGACCACCGCATGCCCGGAAACCGACCAGTGCAGGAAGTTGGCCGAGGAATATTTAAGCGTTAGACTGTATAAGCCGCCGGCCAGTCCGGAGAAGGCCCCGGCGATGACAAAGGCGATCAACTTGTAGCGTTCCACGGAATAGCCGATCAAGCGGGCCCGGTCTTCGTTTTCCCGGATGGCAATAAGAACTTTCCCCAAAGGCGACTGAACTATCCGGCGCAAGAGAAGGTAGGAGAGGGCGACAATGATCAGGGCGAAGTAATAATTCGACTTGATATCCATCAGATCAACCTGGAACAGGCCGAAGTGGATCGGGGTGACCGGAAAAACCAGGCCATCGGCCCCGCCGGTAACCGACGCTCCAAGTCTCTCCGATGGTACTGCCGATCAGGGCGAAGATCAGGGTAATAATGACAAAGTGAATGCCGGTCAGCCTGACCGAAAAATAACCCACAAACCAGGCAAAAATCATGGGCACGAATATCGAAAAGAGAAAGCCGGTCCCGGTGGACCACCCCAGCTTGAGGATCAGGATGCCGACGGTATAGCCGCCCACACCAAAAAAAAGGGCCTGGCCGAAGCTCAGGAGGCCGGTATACCCGAAGATCAGATCAAAGGAAAGGGCGAAAAGGACCCAGATTAAAATTTCGGTGACAAAGGTCTGAAAGAAAAGTCCCATGGTGAAGGGCAGGGCCGCCAGGACCAACAGGACCAATCCAAAACCCAGCAAGAAGGCCGGGGAGTTTTCCTTTTTAAGAGCACGGGATACCTCTAATCGCCGAACAGTCCTTGCGGACGGATCAGCAGCACGATGATCATGAAGGCCAGGGAAAAGACCGTGGCCAGGGCCGGGGGGACGAACAGGGAGCCGACGCCCTGGATCAGGGAAATGATAATGGCGGCCACCACCGAACCTTCCAGGCTGCCCATGCCGCCCACGATAACGATGATAAAGGCCATGATCAGGACCTCGCGGCCCATCATGAATTCCACGGCCACGATCGGGGCGGCCAGTACCCCGGAGAAGGCGGCCAGTCCCGAACCGAGCACAAAGGTCCACATATACACCTTGTGAACCGGAATGCCCAGGGCGACGGCCATGTCGCGGTCCTGGACCACGGCCCGCATCCACATGCCGTATTTGGTTCGATTGATGAAAAACCACAAGGCGGCCATGAGGGCCAGCGAAATCAGGGCGATAACGATCCGCATCAGGGGGTATTGCAGATCGAACAAGGCGAAGCGATAGGTAATCGGGGAGGCCATGCGACGGGGGGTCCCTCCAAAGATCATCAAGGCCAAGTGCTGGACGGCCAACATGATGCCGAAGGTGCAAATGATGGTCATCAGGGGCTGGTCTTCAATGGTGCGCAGCAGGCCCCGCTCGATGACCAGGCCGACGGCCCCGATAATCAGCGGGGCGATAAACAGGGCGGCCCAAAAATTTCCTGTAGTCTCAATGACATACCATCCGGCAACCGCTCCCAGCATATACAGGGCGCCGTGGGCCATGTTGATGATGTGGAGGAGGCCGAAAATCATATTCAGGCCCAGGGCGATCAGGGCCATGATCAAACCCCAGATCACGCCATTGAGCAAAGCGATGGTGATGTTGGCAAGCACGCTCTTTGGATCTCCGCGCTAGTGATTATCAGGGTGTCGGCAGGGGGCCGGCGATGCCGGAAGGCCCCCTGCCGGCGGGAATGAACCGAAAGGGGAAGGCGAAGTGTTAGGCCTTCCCTCTCAAGTCGACATCAGGTTTGTACATCACTTTTTCCTTGGGGATCCGGCTGATCACCTTGAGCTTCAAGTCCGGCGTTACTTCGGAGATGTAGTGATCATGGAAGCCCTGGTGATCCTCTTCCCGCATGACCAGGTCTCCTTGAGGCGCCCAAGGGCCGGCTTTGATCTTAAGGCCGCAAAAGGCCTTGATCAGGTCCGGGTTTTTGGAGCTGTCTTTCCAGCCGGACTGCTCCACGGCCAGCTTTAACATGTAAGGCACGGTCCACATGGTCCAGCAGTGGGATAGGGTGGCGGTGTTTTTGGGGTTGCCTACCTCGTGTCCGTTGTCCCCCAGGTTGATGGCCTTGCGGTAGGCCTTGTCATAGGCCTGCAATTCCTTGGGGACCTGGTCCGCAAAGCGGGGATAATATTCGATGAAGTAGGCCCCGGCGGATTCCTTGCCCACTTCCTCCTGGCCGACGCCGTCGGTCCCGCAGATGACGGTGTAGCGTTTCAGCCGTTTGTGCAGTCCCAGCTCCACGGTTTGTCGCAGGGAGCCCAGGGCCGCCGCTCCCAGGAAGGCGGTGAACAGCACTTCCGTATCGGGCTCGACTTTCTGCAGGAAAGGCACGAAGTCCTTGGTGGCCTGCGGGGCCGGGATGACCTGGACCTTGCCGCCGGCGGCTTTGATTAAACTGCCGAATTCGTTGGCCAGTGAATGGCCCCAGGCGTAATCGGCCACCAAGAAGGTCCATTTTTTGCCCAGATTGTCGAACCCCCACTTCCAGCCGGCGGTGGCCTGCATCAAGGCGTGGGTGTGGATGCGAATATAGTAGGGGATGGCGTCTTTTCGGGTGAAATCGGCGGTCATGGCCCCTCCCCCGAAATAAGGGATTTTGTACTGCTGAGCCAACGGGAAGCAGGCTTTCTGAACCCCGGAGTGAACGGAGCCCATAATGAAATCCGCTTTATCCTCCAAGATCAGCTTTTTGAACATGCTGGTGCCCCAGGCCGGATTAAATTTGGTATCCAGGGTGATCAACTCGATTGGACGGCCGGCGATGCCGCCTTCGGCGTTCAGCTTGGCGACGGCTGCCTTGGCGGTCCTGTCGAACCAATAGCCATAGGTGGTGGCCCCCACGGTCAACTCCTGAATCTGGCCCAACTTAATCGGTTTTTCCGCTCCGTAGGTGAACGGAGTAGTCACCCAGGAACTTAGGGAGAGTCCTGCCGCCCCGGCTAAGGTGGTCTTTAAAAAATCACGACGATTGACCCCTTTGGGCTCTTTATTCTGTACTGCCGGCGTACCTTTTTTGGTTTCCATATCCCCTCCTCGTATTCGTCAAAAAAGTTATGGTGAATGAATCACTAGGCCCTTTTTTACCAAAAACGGTTAATTAAGGATAAATCACCCCCCCCTTATCGATTTTCAGGCTAAATTGAAGATTACCGTCTGATTTATGACTTTTCGGGAAGCGCCTGGTCAATCAACTCGATCAGGTCGAAAAGTTTCATAGTGCTGCCGATGGCCTGGGCGCCCTGGTTCAAATTAAAATGGCAGAAAGGGCAGATGGAAACCATATGTTCGGCGCCGGTTTCCAACCCTTCCTGGACGCGAAGGGCGGCATTGCGCTGGGCCCAATCCGGGAAACCGGTCATGACCCCGCCGCCTCCTCCGCAGCAGAAGGAATTGGCCCGGGTCCGTTCCATCTCGACCAGCTCGATGCCGGGGATGGCCTTGAGGAGGTCCCGCGGGAATATCATAGAGACAGTCCTCCTCGTTCAGGCTGATATAGGCTCCGGGCCAGAGTTGGGAGCCGTCTTCGTCCACCAGGTATTTGTTCAAATGCCGGCCCGCGTGGCAGGGATCATGGTAGGTGACTTTCATCGGGACTGGCCTGGAACATGTGCAATTGGCCGGCCTGGATGAATTCGTTGAGAAATTGGGTCATATGGATCACCTTGATTCCCCTCCATCAGGTCCTCGCATATCCAGCGGCCAGGGCGTAATCCTTAAGGATGGCCCGATAGCAGCCGGCGCAGGAGGTGACGATCGTCTCCACCCCTTGCTCTCATGCAGTGTTTTGAAGGTCTGCAGATTGGCTTCGGCCATCCGTTTAAAGGCCTCGGCATCCCCCAAGCGCATGGCCGTGGAGCCGCAGCAGAGTTCGTTTTCACCCAGGATGCCGAAATCCACTCCCAGTTTCGGAAGATGGAGGCCGTGGCCTGAGGCATCACCCGGGCCGGGACATTGTAGGCGCCGGTGCAACCGACAAAGAAGAGGACGGGCGCCGGTTCTTTGAGTGATATTCTTGATGGGTTTCTGCTTTTCCTTCTTGAAGGGCCGGGTCCAATCCAATCGAACCCGTCGGGGGCCCTGGTAGGGATTGTCATAGCTCCGCATGGACTGGGCAATGACCTTCTGGGCCGGCATAGGCCCTACCCCGTCTTCCACCGCCTTGCGGCGCATGGCTTCGAAAATTTCGGGGATGATGGGGTTTATGGTCCAGTTGGCACTGGTTCTGGCAGCCGGCGCAGATCGTGCATCTATAAAGGGCGTCCAGCAGTTCATCATCCCATTCGAGTTCTCCGCTCAACATACCACGGGCAAAGGCGATCTTGCCTTTGGAGGCCATAAACCCCTCGAAACCAAATTCGGTTCCCGAGGGACAGATTTCCCGGCATTGGGAAGGGGGGCCGTAATCGTAGGCCACCTTGCAGGTCCCGCAGGCCGTGCATTGCCAGATATCGTCTTCCAGTTCCTCCAGCGTGGGAATATTCCATTTCATCAATCGTTCCTCCCTCATGGCCCGTAGCGATTCCTCAAAGGCCTTGGGCTGATAAAAGACAGGCTGGGGGCGGTGCCGGATTACCGGCCAGGACCCGCCGCCGGTCAGCCGATCACCGACGGCGGGTGATCAAATTCCTAATTTTCCCGGATTCATGATATCGTTCGGGTCCAGAAGCTTTTTCACCTTTTTCAACAAGATCAGATACCCGGGATGGGCCCGTTTGTTGATCTCTCGGGCAAAATCCACCGGCGGCTTATAGGGCATGCCGCCGTGGTCCAGGTCGACCTTGAGACACTCGACTATCGCCTGCCGGGCGTTTTCGGTTTCCTGGGGGTTTTTCTTGTTGAAGGGGATCATGGCCCGGAGCATACCGTAGTGGACACCCCGGTACATGCTCATGCGAACTGAGGGAGACAGGTTGTGTTCCATCAGGATTTTCTTCCAGTCGGTATAAACCGGGGCCCATTTATTGGCTGGGGTAAAGGTGCCTGGCCAGGAAATCCCCGCACCGCCCTGTTTGCAGTAGTTTTTGGTGGAGCCCACGATCTGGCTGGGAAGCTGCGTCCGGGCCCGCAGGGCCTCTTCCGGGTATTGGGTTACCTGAAGGGAGGTGCCTTTTTTCTTTTCCTCCTCGACTACCGTCTGCCATATTTCTTCCCGGGCCTCCTTTTCCTTTTCGGTAAAGGAATTGGTGTTGGCAAAACAAAACCATTCGCTGGCTGTGTCCGGTTTGGGTTTGTAGGGATAGGGGATGGGCACCTGAGCCAGCCACCAGGAGACGGCCGTCAGGTCGTCACAAATCTCATAGGTGCTCAGATTCATCATGTAGGAGACCATGTCTTCCACCTTCTCGCAGGAGACGGTAAAGACCTTCAGAACCGGCGGGATGGGGTGGACCGTGATGCCCAGTTTGGTCACTACTCCGGTGGTGCCCAGCCAGCCTTTAAACAGGCCGTCCAGTTGGGGCATGGGCAACACACTATGCCAGGCCTCGGGATTGATGGCGCAAGACCCGACGCGAACCAGCTCTCCGGAGGGCAAGACCACTTCCATACTGGTTATTTCCTGGCTGTTCAGGCCATAGCGGGCATTTAAGCCGCCAATACCATGGTTAATAGCGCAGGAAGAAACCGAAGCCGAGGGGGGACCCACCGGCCAACCAAAGCGCAGGTTATGTTTGTAAAGGGCACTAGCCAACTGGGCATGGGAGACCCCCGGTTCGATAACGGCATAATGGGATTCGGTGTCGATTTTAAGGATCTTATTCATCCGTTTCAGGTCCAGGATGATCCCCCCCCGTTCCGGGATAGTCAGACCCCCAATGTTGGTCCCGGCCGTGTAGGGCACCACCGGAATCTTCTCCCGGTTGGCCAGTTTCAGGACGGCCTGGATCTGATCCACGGTGGTGGCCATGACCACGTAGTCCGGAAGCTTGGGCTGCACGAAGGACATGTCGTAGGAGTAGGCATAGCGGATATGCTTGGAGGCGGTGGCATTCTTGGGGCCTACGATAGAGGCTAACTCATTTAAAACGGCATCTTTGTTGGTGACATGCATAAAATCCTCCTTTGTTTAAGGACTATTTTCGGGCGATGGTCCCCTCCCAGGTGCTGATCTTGGTCTCTTTTTTCTCTACTTCGCCGAACCAGCGGGAGGTGACACATTTGGATTCTGTGTAAAAGGCCACCCCGTCTCGGCCCATGACATGCAGGTCGCCGAAAAAGGACTGCTTGTGTCCGGAAAAGGGGAAGTAAGAGATGGGCACGGGAATGCCTACATTGACCCCGACCATACCGGCGTCGGTCCTCCGGGTGAATTCCCTGGCGTAATAGCCGTTTTGAGTAAAGATGGCCGAACCGTTGGCAAAGGGGTTGGCGTTCATGATGGCCAGGCCTTCTTCGAAATCCTTGACCCGTTTGATACAGGTCACCGGACCGAAAACCTCGGAATCGCCCACGCGCATCCCCGGTTTGACCTGATCGAGAATGGTGGGGCCGAGGTAGTGACCGTTTTCAAACCCGGGGACGACGATGTCCCTTCCGTCGAGAACCAGTTCTGCGCCCTCGGCGACCCCCTTGTTGATCCAGTCGATAACCGATTGCTTATGCTCCGCGGAGACCACCGGTCCTAGTTCCGTATCAGGATGGTAGGCGCATCCGACCTTGCGCTCCTTGGCGAACTTGATCAGGTAACCCAGGAATTCGTCGGCGCAGGCCTCTTCCACGCAGAGGACCGGCAAGGCCATGCAGCGCATGCCGGCGCAGCCGAAGGTCGAATTGATGATCCCTAAAGCGGAGCGCTCCAGCGCGGCATCGCGCATGACCAGGGCGTGGTTTTTGGCCTCGCAAAGGGCTTGAACTCTTTTGCCGTGGGCGGCGGCCGTGGCATAAATATGGCGGCCCACCGCAGTGGACCCGACGTAAGAAATCCCCCGGACGTCTGGATGCTTGAGAAGCAGTCCCGCTTCATCGCGGCTGCAGGTCACCAGGTTCACCACCCCGGGGGGCATTCCGGCTTGGATGAGCAGCTCCAAAACCCTCACCGCGGTCTGAGGCGTCAAACTGGCCGCCTTGAGGACAAAGGTGTTGCCCATGGTGATACACAGGGGAATCATCCAGCCGAAGGGGATCATGGACGGGAAGTTGAAGGGAACGATACCCGCAAAAACGCCGATCGGCTCGCGGTACATGACCGTATCGTGCCCGGTGGAAACGTTCATCAGGGCGTCGCCCTGCATGAGCACGGGAGCGGCGCAGGCCAGCTCCACCACCTCGATGCTTTTAAGGATATCCCCGCGGGCTTCATCCAGGTTTTTGCCTAGCTCCATGGAAACCGAAAGAGTCAACTCCTCCAGATGGGCCTCCAGAAGCTGACGGAAATGGAACATTAACTCGGTTCGCTGTTGCACGGACTTGCTCGACCATTTCGGGAAGGCCGCTTTAGCCGCCGCCACGGCGCTTTCCACTTCGTCAACGGTACAGCAAGGGGCCTCCGCCATAATCTCTCCCGTGCTGGAATTCGTCACCGGCATACATTTGCCGGTGCTGGATTCCCTCCACTCGTTGTTGACACAATACTTTAAATGTTTGTCTGCCATATCTTATCCTCCCCGTAGGTGGTCTTTGTTTTTTTGGGCATTATTTAATCTCTTTCCAAAACCGCTGTTATCGTTTTTGGGTTGCGGAAATGAATAACTATAACGAACCCTTGGTTAGGCCGGTCGGGGGTTGGGAAGCCAGATACAGCGGGCTGGCCCCCACCCGCTTCAAAATAACCCCCCGGTTTTTCATCAGCGGATCTCCCTCGGCTACCACCCGGGCTCCCGGGTTCAGGAGCAGGTGCCAGTGATCGGAGGACCAGAACTGGGGGAGTTCCTGGGGGTCGAACGGCGCGGTTTTAGTGACCTCAGCCAGATAGTTGCCGACCTCGATCAGGTCGTTGCCCATGGCGACCGCAGCGGCGATGGGGTCTTTCTGGATCATGCATTCCAATATATATCGATGGGAGGTCCGGACACTCCGGTAAAAATTTTCCTTGAGCTCCAATTCGGTTTTGAACGTCCCCAGGATATTATCAACAAAATCGATAATCAGATTCAGTAGGGTGTTGTCCACCATGCGGGCCAGATAGCGATGAAATCCGATTTCCTTGGAAACCTCATTTTTACCCTTGGTGACGGTCCGTCCGATGATTTTTCTCAGATTGAATATGTCCTTATCCGTGATCCCGGTGGCGGCGATTCCGGCGACCGTGGGCTCGATCAGATAACGGAACATGGTGATTTCCCTGACGGAGATCTTTTCGAAGCGGAGGAAGTTGACTAGGCTGTTTAACGTGGCCCGCATGTCGACTCCGGCGACAAAGGCCCCCCCGGCCGTCCCTTTGCGGATTTCGATCAGGCCCATGGCCTCCAGGACGCGAAGGGCCTCGCGGAGGGTGGCTTTGCTGACCCCGAACTGGAGCGTCAGCTCTTTTTCCGAGGCTACTTTTTCGCCGGGTTTCAATTGACCGGAAAGGATGGCGTCCCGGAACTGATCTATAATCTGATCAGAGATTTTATGGCTTTTGCTGGCTGCCTGGAACAAAGGGAACCTTCCTGATTTATTGGGGTAGGCTTTCGCGGCTATCTTAGACAAAGGAAAACGGCGGTGTCAAGTGAAATATCATAATAATTATATTTTTTATACTGTTTTTGTTTGACTTTTTTAATAGACCTTTTATATAAATGTTCCATAAATTTATCGACTGGTAAAAAGTCCGTCAAAGGAGACCTGACATGGGAGTCAAAATCGATCCGTTAAAATGTACGGCCTGCATGGCCTGCGAGATGGCCTGCGGGTATCATCGGGACGATGCCTTTGCCTTGCTCTCGGCTTGCATCGTCACCTACCGGACCAAAGAAAAAAAAGATTATTTTGGGGTCATTCTGAAAGAAGAGGAAAACCTGGTCATTGCCCGGCCGGAAGGGCTGGAGGTTAAAAAAATCGGTGAAGTCGATGAAAAATCCAAGGGGGATGCCTCAGCCAAACCCATGCTGCTTCGTGAACCCTGCGACCTCTGCCAGGACCGCGAAGGGGGTCCCTTGTGCCTGCAGTTCTGCCCGGTGGACGCCATTTATTTAGATTAAAGGAGAAATCCCATGGAATACTTAGCTGCGAATAAAATCGCCATCGTAGATTTAGGAAAAGCCGAGGTGATCGAAGAAGAACTGGAAAACAGTCTGGTTCAGGAAAAGATCGGCGGTGCCGGCATTACCACCCAATTATATCGGCGCTTTGAGAAGGAAGATCCTATCGTAATTGGATCCGGGTTGTTGACCGGGACCCTGGTTCCAGGGGCGGCCCTGGGGTTGGTAACCGCCAAGAGTCCCCTGACCGGAAAAATCGCCCATGCCCCCTTGACATTATATATGGGTATGGAATTCAAGTTTTCGGGTTTTGATTATCTGGTCATCAAAGGGGCCTCGGCCAAGCCGGTGTATCTGTGGCTCCACGACGGTATCCTGGATATTCAACCGGCCGAAGAATTGTGGGGCCAGGATACCTGGACGGTTACGGATGGCATCCGCCAGACGTTAGGGGATGACCTCATCCAGGTATTGGCCATCGGGCCGTCCGGTGAAGCCGGGTCTTCCCTGGGCCAGCTCATCAACAATTACTGGGGCAGCGGGGATCGATGGGGCTTCGGCGGCCGGTTCGGAGAAAAAAAATTGAAGGGGATAGCCGTCCGAGGCATGGGTCTGCTGGAATTAGCCGACCCCGAGGCGTTCATCGAAGCATGTCGGGACCTGCTGACCAACGTGAAGCAGGGCCCTTGGGCCGGTAAAAAGGGGATCGCGGAAATGGCGGCCGCCCTGGGGGAAGGCCCAACGGCCGAGTGGCTGGTCCCGGTCATTCACCGTCACAAGTCCTGTTTCAACACGCCCTATGCTACCAATACTTTTCTTTTTCTGGATGAAGATCCTCGAAGGCTGGAGGAACCGGAAAAGGGGGAGCCGGGCTTTTTATTAACCGATCTTTACGGGATGATCGGGTTTCAGAAAATGGGCCTTTCGGCCCTTGATTCCGGCCGGATAATGAAGGCCTGTGCCCGAGCGGGAATCGACCCGGCGGCCGTTTCGGAACTGAGCCTGAAGTCCGGTCAAAAAGAGGCGGAGGGCATTCTTAAGTCGCTGCCGGGGCTGCAGGGAACGCCGGAAGGTGTGGGACCGACCCCCTTCAGTCCCGGGGTGCCCCTGAAGCCGATCTTCGTCGACTTCGGAGTGCCGGCCGATGAGGGCTGGTGGGTGCGCCGGCAAGCCCTGGCGTATATCTTCGGGATTCACCCCATCTTTGCGCTAATGGCGCCGGAACTGAGTGAGGAAAAATTACTGGAACTGGCGGGCATCGGGACCGGGATGGAGTTTACCTCGGAGATACTGGAACAGGTGATAGGAGACATTTGTTAACCAGTCCCAAAATCTGTTGATTCATGAAATCCGGGGTGATCCTTAAATCTGAAATTCGAAGCACGAAATCGACTCGGCTGAGCCTTTCGGTAAACTCAAGGCCCTGAGCTTGTCGAAGGGCTCGTCGCAGGCCGAAACAAACTCAAATGACCAAATTACAAATCACCGAAACCTCACCCCCTCCCTCCAAGGGAGGGGACCTTCGACGTCAGCTCTTCGGCTTTGAGATCAGGGCCGAAGGGCGTCCTGAACGTTGGGGGGTGGGTGAATTGGAGATTAAATAGCCTTTCCATTTATTTATGTCGCTATTAGGAACAAGGTCTTGATTTGAAACCCCCTTCGATAGCCATCTACACCGGACGCGGCAGTTCCCATTCCTGGCTCTGGTTTGTGGACCTTTTCGAACGCTTCGGCCTTTTTGATCTGTCCTTTTTGAACGAGGACCTGATCAGGGCCGGCGCTTTGAACCGGGTGAGTGTTCTGGCCCTTTCCGGAGGGGACACCTTCGCCCTGGCCGAAGGGTTGGGGGTGGAGGGGGCCTCCCGGATAGAAGACTGGGTCCGGGGGGGGGACTTTATCTGGGTTCCTGCGCCGGGGCCTACCTGCCTTTGCGGTCGTCGAAGAAACCCCTGGACCGGTTCAATTTTGTCGAGGCCCGGATCAACAACCTGACCGCGGTGCTGCCCGAACCCCGGAGATTCAAGGAAAAGTTCAGCCTCCCCTATGGGTGCTCCTTTATTTTTCACCCGGTTCGAGAGGCGGTCCGGATTTCCGCCAACGGCCAGGCGCCCTTTGCCGGGGCCGGCACCTTTCCGGCACCCCTTTACGGCGGGCCGGCCATGCTGGCCAGCGACCCCGTTGAACCCTTGGCCTATTACAGCGGGTTTACCGAGAAAACGGTTTTTCTGGTCGATCAAGCACTGGCCCGGGAAACCCTGATCGGGAAGGCGGCGGTGATTCGAAAAAGGATGGGATCCGGATCCTTCTATCTGTGCGGGCCCCACCTGGAACATCCCTATTTCCATAAAGCCAATCAACTGCTGATCGATACGATCGGGTTCGAGCAGCCCAAAAATTCCGGCCCAGCGGATCGGCCTGCCGAGGAGAGGACGGTCCTCGAACGCCGTTCGGCCGGCGAATGGAATCGGGCGGTCAAAAGGGAATTAAGCAACGCCCGGATCGTCGTTTCGGGGATCGAACAGGTCCCCATTGTCTGGAAGATCGGCACAAAGGCCTACGAGCCCCTGAAGATGCGGGTATTTCTGGAGGCCCTTTGGAAGCGCCTGGTACCCCTGGAAAAGGTCGGCCGTCTGATTATTCCGGAACGGTCCCAGGGGGTGATTGAAACCGCTCGATCCCTAACCGAAACCGTACGTCGGCTGAAAAATCATCTGGATCGAAAAGAGGAGACCACCTCGCTGGCGGAGGAGATCTTCCACCAATTAACGGCCTTATCCAGGGATTTTCTGGGCGTTTATTTCGAGACCAGGAGAAATGCCGCCCTATGAATGCGGCGCGAGTTCGCTTCAGCCTAATTCTTATTATCGGCAGCCTGCTGGCGGTGTCCTCGCTCCAGGCCAATGCGCTTCCCCCCGACGCCACTTGGTTCATTGATCTCAGCCGTTTTTCAGGTTCGGCCCACGGGACGATGAACTGTGAAGCCTGTCACGGAAACATGAAAGAGCCGGGGAAGGTCCATCCGGAGGCCGGCGATCCCCGCTTCCTCCAAAGGGAGGCCTCCCGGGTCTATGAGTACAGCCGCTGCCAAACTTGCCATCGTCCGGGATATAAGCGCACTCTGTCCGGCGTCCACGCCCAGGCCCTGCAGAAAGAAAAAGCCGAAGCCCTCGCCGGAACGCCGGTCGACCCCAAGAAATCCCCGGCCCCCACCTGCGGGAATTGCCATTCCTCCCATTATGGGAAGGCCCACCGGTCGCGACTCGAACTCGGGCGGGAGATGACCGCTACCTGCGGTTCCTGCCATCCGGCCCAAGCGGCCTCCTACCTGGAAAATTCCCATGGGAAAAAGGGCGTCTATCTAGGAAAGATCAACTCCGCTTACTGCACCGACTGCCACGGGGCCCATCAGTGCCTGTCCTTGAAAGACCAAAAGGCTGCCCTGGAGGCCTGTCAACGCTGCCACCCCCAGGCCCGCGAACAGTTCGCCACCTTTGTCATCCACGCCACCACCCGGGGCTTGACCGAAAAAGACCGGGATCAGAAATCACGGGTCGGAGTGATCCAAACGGTGACCCTGGTTATGCTGGTACTGGTCATCACGTTGGTGGCTTTTTTCTATGGACACAGTTTTATCTGGTTGCTGCGGGAGCTGCACGAAAAACTGAAAAGGCGCCGGCCATGACCGTCAACCGTCAGGAAAACCATTCGTTGATCCGGTTTCCGGTTATTCACCGCCTGCTGCACTGGGTCATCATGGTGGGGTTTATCGGCCTGGCCCTGACCGGTTTTCCCCTTAAATTCAGTTCCCAGGCCTGGGCCCAGTGGATCGTCGGCCTATGGGGTGGCCCGGGTTGGACCGGATACTGGCACCGCTTCTGGGCGGTGATCACCTACAGCGGGGTGGTGATCCATCTGGGTTGGCTGATCTATTTCAAGGGCGTGTTAAAAGGGCGCCTGACCGGGCCCCAATCGGCCTTTCCCGGAAGCCAAGATCTGAAGGATCTCCTGGCCCATATCAAATACTTTCTGGGGAAAGGCCGCCCGCCGCGATTTAACCGGTTCACCTACTGGGAGAAACTGGATTATTGGGCCATGCTGGTGGGGATGAACACCATGGGCCTGACCGGGCTGGTGCTCTGGTTTCCGGTGTTTTTCAGCGGGTGGATGCCCGGATATTTTATCAACCTGGCCCGGGTTCTTCATCTCTATGAAGCCCTGTTGGCCGTGGCCTTGAAATTCGTGGTGCATGGGGTGACCGCCCATCTGCGTCCGGAGGTCTATCCGCTGGACAAATCCATTTTCAACGGGAAGACCACTCCGGAGAGGATGGAACACGAGCACCCGGGGGAGTGGGAAGAAGTGCAGCAGGAGAGGAATCGATAGTTCAAAGGCCAAGCGTAAATTTCAAAATGCAAAAAAAAGATATAAAAAATCTACTGGGGTTCCTGCTGCTGACGGCTGTGCTCGGGTGCGTCCTGGGAGTTCGGAGCGGGTGGGCGGAGGCGCCGGTTTCCATGCCGGTCATGGCGGAGGGAAAGGAACGGGTCTGCCTGGATTGCCACCGCCGGCCGAACATCCAGAGTAATGAAGGGGCCCTGGCTATCCAAGCCCTGTGTTTCGAGTGTCACGCCCGGGAAGGCCTGAAACGAAGCTGGGGCGAAACCGCGGTCTCCTTGCAGGTAACCCCCGAATCCTTTGTCGGCAACCGCCACCGGATGGTGGCCTGTCTGGCCTGTCATACCGACGTGGCCCGCTCGCCGCATCGGACCCGGGTGGGGGCCCAGTGCCTCTCCTGCCATACGGTCCACGGGGAAGGCGCGGCCCATGATCCCCATCTGCGGGTAAGCTGCCAGGCCTGCCACCGGCAGTCAAAGGCGGTGGTACTCAATAAATCCATAGACCGGGTGGTTCTTTCCCGGCTCGATGCCTGGGGGAGCCCCATGGCGCTGACCGACCATCGCCTGCCGGATACCCGAAGTACGGAGTTCTGTCAACGTTGCCATGTGCCGGGGAATAAAGTGGGGGCGGCAGCGGCGGTCCTACCTGCGAAAAGCCTGCTCTGCCTGCCCTGCCACTATGCCCCGATCGCCGTCGGGCATCCCATTTTCTGGGCGGCCTTGGTCCTCTTTGGCCTGGGTCTCCTGTTGACGGGGATGTTCTGGATAAGCGGGAGTGTTCAGGGAGAGGAAAAATCGATCCACCGAAAAATCAGCCTGGGATCGGAAGCGGCCTGGTCCGTTGTCTTTTCCCGGGAATGCGGGGCCCTACTCAAGACGTTCTTCTTTGATGTGCTGCTCCAGCGGCGGATTCTGCAGGAGAGCGTCAAACGCTGGTCCATCCACTCCCTGATTTACTACGCCATCCTGTTGCGGTTCGGGCTGGCCTTGTTGACCCATTTTTCCTATTTTTTTAAACCCGGCGGCGTGCTGGCCTATGCCCTGATCGACAAGAACCATCCCTTCGTGGCCCTGACCAATGACCTTCTGGGACTGTTCATCCTGGCGGGTTTGGCGGCCTCGGTCATTCAACGGTTGGTCGTGAAGCCCCCTCAGGTCATTAGTGAATGGAAAGACAACTGGGCCCTGGCCATTCTGGGGGCCCTGGTGCTGGTGGGGTTTTTCCTGGAGGGCGCCCGTATCCTGGTAACCGGGATTCCCCCGGGAAAGGCGGCCTATTCGTTTGTGGGCTACCTGCTTTCCCGGTTATTTGCCTGGTTGCCGGCGGACTGGCCTGTTGCCTATGTGTACTTCTGGTATGCCCACGCCGTCCTGGGGGCGCTGCTGGTGGCCTATTTGCCTTACGGAAAGCTCAAGCATATTTTCGTGACGCCGCTGAGCCTGGTGTCTCAATATAGGAAGAAGGGATAACCTGGATTTTTTGTCACCGACAAAACAGACCAAGGCAGGACAAAGGTTGGGCGACTGGATGTACAGGATGGAAATAATTAAAGTGTCCAAAGTGCCTGACGATTAAGGCAGCGGCCATGTCGCCGCCGGCTTCTTGTTCCCTCCCCCTTGACGAGGGTTAGGGAGGGGGTGAAGCCGGTTGGGTCGATGATTCGGGAATTCACCCACCCCCCAACGTTCGGCTGAGCAGTTTGACCCTATTTTTACAAAATGTTGATTGTTACGAGAAAGTATAATGACCGAAGAAGTTCTGGTTGAAACCGTCGACCAAAAATCACCGATGGGGCCAATTCCATCGAAGCCGGAGGAATCGGTGACCGAGGCGCGTCCCGAGCCGATCCGGGAGCTCCCTCTTTTCAATCTGTCCGCGTCCCGGTTGATTCAGCTCGAGGCCTGCACCCGTTGCGGCGAATGCCTGAACTGGTGCCCCGTGCACGACCAAGACCCCCGGGAGCAGATCATCCCCCGGAAGAAGATCACCGATTTTCTGCATATTGTTAAAACCCAACGATCGCTTCTGACCCGGATCATGAAGCAGGAGAAGGTAAGCGCGCCGCTCAAGAAACTTTTGGGAGCTGTTTTTCGCTACCAGGAGATCGGCCAACCGGAAATCGACGCCTTTGTTCAAAATTTATACGAATGCTCCACCTGCGGGCAATGCCAGATTGTCTGCCCGGCCAACATCGATACGGTCAGCCTCTGGGAAGACATTCGCCGCCTGGTCGTCACCGCCGGCTATGGGCCGCTGGAACCGCAGAAGGTCCTGGTCAAAAGCGTCAAGGCCTACGACAATCCCTGGCAGCAGCCTCGGGCCGGTCGGACCAAGTGGGCCCGGCGGGCGCAGAAGGACAATGTCCTGATCGCCCCGCCGCGGGAGATCAAAAAGACCGGGGCCAAGACCCTGCTTTTCCTGGGATGTACGGCCGTTTATGACGTCAACGTGAAACAGATCGCTATCAGCACCCTGAATATCCTGGAGAGCCTGGGAGTCGACTACGGCGTCCTGGGGGGAGAGGAAAAGTGCTGCGGCAGCGTGCTGCTGCGCATGGGGGACCCGGAATTCGAACGGATCGCCGGCGATAATATCCGGCAGCTCAATTCCCTGGGCATCCAGACCCTGGTCAGCTCCTGTTCCGGTTGTTTCAAGACCATCAAGGAAGACTACCCCAAGGTGGGAAAGCTGAATTTTGAAGTGCTCCATACCGTCGAATTTCTCCGGCGACTGCTGGAAGATAAAAAGCTGCCCTTTGTTCAACCGTTGGAACGAAAGGTCACCTACCACGATCCCTGCCATTTGGGACGGGCCAGTGGCGTGTTTGAGGACCCGCGGGTGCTCATGGAAGCCATTCCGGGGCTGGAACTGGTCGAGATGTCCCGGAGCGGTCCCTACTCCCGCTGCTGCGGGGCCGGGGGCGGTCTGAAGTCAGGCTATCCGGATATTCAAAACAAAATGGCCCAGGAGCGGGTCAGGGAGGCGGAGGCTACCGGGGCTAGTGAACTGATATCGGCCTGCCCCTTTTGTTACGCCGGGCTCCAGGTGGGGATCAAGGCCCTGGATTCCCCGCTGGTCATGAAGGATCTGAGCTGCCTGGTCGAGGAATCGCTTATAAAAAAGGCCGGCTGATAAACGGTGCTGGATCCGCAAAAAGTTCCCCAATCTGTCTTTGCGAGGAGTGAAGCGACGAAGCAATCCCCAAGAATTGGCTCAGGACATCCTGAATGCTTCCATAGAATACTTGACATGGCTATAATTATAGCTATAATATTTTCCAATTAAACCCCCATGCCCCGCTGCGGGGCACCCCCGAAGCATGAAAATGCACGGACTAGCCAGCAAAGACGTCATTGCGAGAAGTGGAGCGACGAAGCAATCCCCCAACTGGCTCCCGAGTTCCCCTAGGCTGTCGATGGGGATTGCTTCGCTCCGCTCGCAATGACCGGGGCTGGCGGTATTTTCGTACTAAACCACCATGCCCGGGGCGGGCACCCCGAAGCATGAAAATAAAGGGGCAGACATAAGCCTTAGTTTTTGACATTAATATTAATAATCAATTGTTAATTATTAATTATTGATGAATGCCCGAGTGGCGCCGGGTTCTATTTTCGTACTAAAGAGGCGGTGAGGGATGAACAGAAGGGTTTCGGTGGCTGAGGCCAAGAATAAGCTCCCGGCGATTATTCATGAAGTGGAACAGGGCTCCATCGTGGAGATCACTCGTCATGGCCGGGCTGTGGCGGCGGTGGTTCCTCAAAGGGATTACCAAAGGTTGCAGCAGAAAGGCCAGGGGCTTTGGGAGGCCTTGGGAAAGGTTCGGAACATTATGATCTCCGAGGGCATTGTCATTGAAGATCGGGATTTGTCCAACCTTCGGGACAATACGGTGGGCCGGTCGGTCGACTTGGATTGATGAAATACCTCTTAGATACCAATTTTATTTCTGAATTGGTTAAACCCAATCCGGACCGGGGGGTGGAGGAAAGATGCCGGCAATACCAACAAGAGCTGGTCACGGCCGCACCGGTCTGGCATGAATTGCAGTTTGGTTGCTACCAGATGCCTCAGTCACGAAAGAGGGAAATACTGGAGCTGTTTCTCGAAGAAGTTATTTCAAGAAATCTGCCCATACTCCCTTATGATGAACAAGCCGCCCGCTGGCATGCCCTCGAAAGGGCCCGCCTATCCCTGTCCGGTAAGCCGCCGTCCTTTGTGGATGGCCAGATCGCCGCGATCGCCGTTACCAACGGATTAACCCTGGTGACCAGAAATAGCAAAGACTATGGCAACTTCTCGGGGTTGATCTTGGAAGATTGGCACGGCGCTTAGATTCTTACCTCCATTCTTTTGAGAATTTATCTCTAACCATGGAGGCAAGAATCTAAATTAAAAGACGTTATCTTTAAATCTGTTAAGTGGTTTTTTTTACAGCAAAAAATATTTCAAATATTTTTGGGAGGTTTTGCCCGATCGGGGAAGGACGGAACCATCAAACCTTTTTGCAAATATGTCTATTGGATCCCCGGGCCGGAGGTCGAAGGTCTGAGACAGTCTCTGGGCCGAAGCGACCTGGCGGTCACCGAGGTCAAAAAGGCGGTCTGCCTGCCCCTGTCGCGCCGGATTGAAATCGGCCTGGTGGCCCCGGAGGTCTGGGACAACTATGATTTGTGCCGAAGGCAGTTTTCCTGGTACCGCCATTCCCCCCGACGGGGCCAGACCCTGGTGGTCAGTTCCGTTCTCCTGCCGGACGTCGCCCCGGCGCCCTCGGTCCTTATCCGAAACTCTTCCTTCCATCCACCCCGATTGCCGGATGGAGAAAAACAACGGGCCTTGATCCAACGGGAAAGCTACCAGTATTCCCGGCCGGAGGAATGGGAGACTATCGGGGCCGACGCGCGGGAAGAACAGCGGAGATGGATGAAGGTCATGGGTCTTCAGGGCCTGACCTTCGAAGAATTGTTCATCGGCCACTGCGCCAATCACGCCAACTTCATCGAACCGGCCTATCAGGTCCCGGAGGACGGCCACTCCGTGCCCTATTCCCTGGGCAAAACCCGAACGGTCTGCTCGGCCTGCCTGGAATTCTATAATATCATCGGATCATCGTTCAAAAAAAAATATGTCGTCCCCTGCCCGGGAGCGGTGCTGTTTGCCGGGATGGTTCCCAATCACTATTATGAGGTGATCAGTGCCTGAGGAGGATCCGTTTATGGGTTCTATTGCTGAAAAACGGATAAAACCGATAGACAAAGTTGCCGAATTTCATAATAATGTGGGCAATCTTATTCAGTAAGCCCTTCTTTCTCCATAGTAACGCTGAATTAGGAACGTTCCGATTGGAGGCACGATTCCTAAGAAATCAATGTTTCTGGTAAGCCGAGCTATAGAACGATTACCTGTAAAAAGGTAGCCGGGAAAGAAATATATTCCGCATGGGCCAGATCATGTCATTTGAATCCAACCACCTCGAAGGCTCCATGACCACTCTTTTGAAAGAGGTCGCCGGGCAGCTTGCCTTGTTTCTGGAGAAAGTTCTTCCCTCCCTTCATGAGGGCTGGTGGAAACAACTCGTTGTCAATAACCTATCGATCCAGCAACAACGCCGAATAGAACAACAAAAAATAGGGTCACTGACAGCTTTGGACCTAGCCGCCCTGCTTCGAGTCTTCGACCAAAACTGGTACCAGATATCATCAAAGTTTGACCTGACCCCCGAAGCTCGCCATTTTGTCAAGGAAATGCAGACCGTTCGTAACCGATGGGCGCATGCTGGAACAGAAGGGTTCCCGGTTGATGACGTCTACCGCGACTTGGACACCCTGCAACGTTTTGCTACGGTCATTGAGGCGGATGAAAGTTTAATCCAAAAAGTGCGGGCTACCAAGACCTCCCTGTTGGCCATGGAAATGCCTTTCTCTCCCCAGGGAGAAACCATTGAGCAACAACTATCTCAGGATAAGATAAATCAAGGGTTTGAGTTTGAACCGGGGCAGATTGTATCCCTGAAATCAAATCCTGCTCTCCGGGGCGCGGTGGTTGCTATGGTGCCCGGAAAGCCGGAAAACCGCTATAAGGTATTCATCGAAAACGAGACGCAGACGTACTATGGGTCCCAACTTAAGGCTGAAGAACTGGGGGGAGAGGAATTTCATTTCTTGCCCTGTGATCAGTTCCACGCCTACCTCACCGCGTTACAGATTCGATATCCGGGACTATCCACACTTTATTCTCTAAATGCCGCTCGAGTTGATTTCATCCCTTATCAGTTCAGGCCGGTGCTTCGATTTATCAGGGCGGACCGTCCAAGATTACTGATTGCCGACGGTGTAGGTGTGGGCAAGACCATTGAAGCGGGGTTAATTCTTCGGGAGCTGCAGGCCCGGCGCGACCTCCGTTCTATTCTGATTATCTGCCCGCGACCGCTGGTTATCGAGCGCAAATGGCAGAATGAGATGAAACGATTTGAGGAGCGCTTCACTCATCTCGACGGCAGTACCTTACGATATTGCATCAACGAGATGGATCTGGATGGGGTCTGGCCTGAGCAGCACCAGAGAGTGATTGTTCCCTATTCGTTGTTCGACGAGGCACTCCTTTATGGTTCGGGGCCTGACCGGAAAAGAAAGCGAAAAAAAGGGCTCCTGGATCTGGATCCACCTCCACGCTTTGATCTGGTCATCGTGGATGAGGCCCACCACATCCGGAATCAAGACACCTTCAGCCATAAGGCCGTGAGGTTCTTCTGTGACCACGCCGAGGCGGTGTTATTTTTATCGGGAACACCCATCCAGCTCGGCAGCCATGATCTTTTTGTTTTGTTGAACACCCTGCGTCCGGATCTGATTATCGACCAGGAAAGCTATGAGCATATGGCCGAACCGAATCCGTTTATTAACCAGGCGGTTAACCTGGCTCGGGCTCAGGAGCCGGATTGGACTGTTGGGGCCACTGCCGCACTGGATGAAGCTGCGGCTACCTCCTGGGGCCAGGCCATTCTCAGATATAATCCTGAATTCAATCGGATACGAAATCGGCTCTCGGAAGGAAAAATCGCCTTAGAGGAGCGGGTGCAGCTTATAACCGACCTCGAAGCCCTGCATACCTTTTCAGGGATAATCAACCGGACACGCCGGCGCGATATCGGCGACTTCACCATACGAAGGCCTGAAACCGTTGCTGTTGAATTCACCCCGGCCCAGAAACAATTGCATGACGATCTACTCCAGATTCAGGCGGAGATATTCGGCAAGCTTCACGGGGATGTCAATGTCAAGTTCATGATGACCACGATCCGCCGTCAGGCGGCCAGTTGCCTTTTCGGTCTAGCCCCTTTCCTGGGGGACATCCTCAACCGGCATCTGGATGAATTAGTCTTGGGATGAAGCTGACAACACGGAATCGGCTCCCACAAGGCGACGCTATTGGCCTTTTAGAATCACGCATTCAAACCATCCTGGAGAAAGCGCGGAACCTCGACCCGGATGACCCCAAGCTTGAAGCCCTCCGCCAGATCATCCGGGACAAGCAAAGCCTGCCGAACAATAAGGTGATGCTTTTCAGCAGCTTTCGGCATACCCTTCACTACCTTTATGACCATCTCCAGGCGGACGGTTTCCGGGTTGGGCTGATCCATGGTGGAACACCGGATGAAGACGCGTTTAGAATTTCGTGACCGTTTTGCGAAGCGGCGAGACCTTGACGAGTGTCTTGACGTTCTGCTGTTTTCAGAAATTGGCTGTGAAGGATTGGATTACCAGTTCTGTGATTGCCTGGTGAACTATGATCTCCCTTGGAATCCGATGCGGGTGGAGCAAAGGATCGGCCGTCTGGATCGAAAGGGCCAGAAGAGCGAGAGCGTCGCCATTTTCAATCTGATTACGCCGGGGACGGTCGATGCGGATATCTATGAACGCTGTCTGGTCCGGATAGGGGTGTTTAACCATGCCTTGGGCGGCAGCGAAGAAATACTTGGGGAAATCACCAAGGAAATCCGCAACATCGCAGAGAATTTTTTTCTTAGTGATGCCGAGCGCAGTTCAAAGCTCCAGCAATTGGCAGATAACAAGATTCGCTTGATCCAGGAGCAAGAAGAACTCGAACAGAGGCAATTGGAACTCTTCGGGATCCGCCTCCCCGAGGACCAGATGAAGAAGGAGATCGAAGAGGCGTCAAGCTTCTGGTTGTCTGCCGGCGTCGATACACAGGCTGGTCACTTTTTATCTTCAGCAAACCTGCGGAAAAGAGCAGGAATTCATTCTCGGCGAAAAGCCTTTGAAAACACTGCGTCTTTCGCAAGAGGCCCGAAGCAGTCTCTTGCGTGACTTCCAACAACTCCCCAGACAAAACATTTCAGCTTTTCGGGAATGGGAGAACTGGCTCAAAGGGCGGGAATCCCCATCTGTCCGTTACCTTCGAGTCCGAGTGCGCTATTCAGTATCCGGAGGCTGTTTTTCATTATGCCCACCCATCCCCTGGTGAAACAGGCAGCCATGTCGCTTGATACCAGGGAACGAATCGTCACCGCCTTGAAGGCAAAGAGCAATGATGTCCCGGAAGGTAGATACGAATTTGCGATCTATCAATGGCGATTCCACGGCATTAAGGAGGACTTGATACTACAGCCGATTGCCTCTTCGCAAATGATTACAGCACACCTTTCCAGGCCTGCTTGAAAAAGCAAAAGAGGCCCCGATGGATAAACCCGGGGAGGATTGCTCCTCTAAATGGGATGATTTGGATACTCAACATTATATTTTGTGGTCCGAAGCCCGTGCCAAACATCAAAGGCGAACTCAGGAATTAGCCGCGTACCGAAGGGAAAGCCTGGCAACGAGCCATCGTGCGCGGATCTCGCTTCTTGAAGAACAGCTTAAGCAAGCCAACGATGAGAAAATCCAAAGGATGCGCCAGTCTCAAATTACAGCGGCGGAGGCCGATTACGCTCGACGTATCCAGGAGTTGGATATTGCTATGGAGAGAGCAGAACTTATTTCTGATCCAGTTGCTCATGGGGTCTTAATTGTGGAACAGGGTGTCTAAGATGAGTCATGATCAGCAGGAACATATCAGAAAAATTCGAAATGATTTTCAAGCAAGCCAACGCATTAAGGATAGCCTGAATAATTCAATTAAAGCCCTTGCGGAAGACCTCTATAGTAAGGACACACATTTCATCTTCGAGCTAATCCAGAATGCAGAAGACAATTCCTATGGGAATGTTGGCCCTTTTATTTCCTTTTGGCTAATGAAAACCGCAGTTACCAAATCAAATGGATCAGACGGGACACTAATTATTCAGAATAACGAAATCGGCTTTTCCTCAAAAAATGTAGATGCTCTTTGCGCGGTCGGGAAGACAACAAAAAGTAAGATCCAGGGGTATATAGGAGAGAAGGGGATAGGGTTTAAATCAGTTTTTCGAATTACTTCAAATCCATATGTGATTTCAGGTGGATACCAATTTAGTTTGCCAGAGCATGATGGAGAAACTGGACTTGGTTACATCGTGCCACGGTGGATTGATCTCCCTATAGGAAAGATCGATCCAACTCAAACCACAATTATATTGCCATTGGATAAAGCAGATTTTAGTTATTCTAAAATCGAGGAGATGCTAAGGGACATTGAACCAGAGACTATTTTATTCTTGTCGAAGATAAAAGAAATACGCATTATTTCAGATAGTGGTAATAGCCTGAGTATTCGAAAAGATGATTCTAAGTCGCCATTAGTTCAGATTTTAGTCAAGGGAGAACAACAGGGAATATCTTTTTCTAATAATAGAGAATTCATATTATTCAATGAAAGTTTTGAAAAGCCGGAAGATATCCATCATGAAAAGAGAATAGACATTAAGGAACGTGATGTGTCTATCGTATTTCCTCTTAATGAAGACAAAGAAGGCGGGGGGAAGATATTTGCCTATTTGCCCGTAAGATCAGATACAGGTTTTCCATTCATAATAAATGCAGATTTTATTTTAACGAGTTCACGTGAGGACTTTAAAAGAGGTACTTCTTGGAACCGATGGCTAATGCAATGCGTAGCAAAACTAGTTGTAGGAGGACTTTCCCGTATAAAGGAATTGGGCTTATTAAAAAACGAATTTCTCGAAACTTTAGCGAAAAGTATTAAAGACATCAACGAATACGACTTATTCTATCCTATAAACCAGGCTGTCTGGGAAGCTTTCAGGGACCATGAGTTATTACCATGTGATGACGAAAAATATTTTATCTCGGCAAGAAACGGACTACTTGCACGCGGTTCTGAACTAAGAAAGCTTCTTTCTGTCGATCAACTAAGGAATCTGATCCTATCCGAAGGTGATCACAGGTGGCTATCCGGGGAAATTACAGAAGGTAAGACCCCCAACTTGTATAAATATCTCACAAAAGAATGTGGAGTGGAAGAAATAACTCCTGAGGGATTTGTCCGAAAATTAACGTCAAATTTCCTTGAAATGCAATCTGATGAATGGATGATAATATTTTACAAATATGTGGGTAATCTAAATGCTCTATGGAAACCAACGACTAGCTACTGGAGCCCGGCTGGTCCACTTCGGTCAAAGAAGTTCATTCGTCTGCAAGATGGTTCTCATGTTAGGCCATTCCAGGAAGACGACTCGCCAAACGCCTATTTGGCTAATGAACTAGATACTCAGAATTCCCTTCCATTAGTAAAATTTGAAATAGCTCGGCAAGAAGATGCCCATCAATTCCTAAAAGAATTAGGTATTCCGGAGTTAGATATTGTGGCAGAGGTTATGGAGCAAATACTTCCCAAATATATATCTTCAGTACCTATCGATGAACATCGGCGAGACATAGAAAAGATTGTGCATGCCTATGAAACAGACTCCGAGGAAAAGAAGCGGAGATTGCGGCAGAAATTGCAAGAAACATCTTTTATCCTTTCCGTTTCACCTGGTATAGGGGCGACAAACTACAGAAAACCAAACGAGGTCTATTTTAAAAACAAGGGAGTAGAAACGTACTTTTCTGGAAATCTTAGAATTGGTTTTGTATGTGCAGATTATACAGAAGCCGCATTGAACCTTTTCAGCGATTTAGGAGTAAAAGGCAACATTCGCATTCAGAAAAAAGAACCAAATAATTTAGGTTATGTATCTATAAGAAATGACCACGGGTTCCACGTACGAGGATTAAGCGGGTTTGATCTGGAAATTCGAGTAGACGGACTAGAACATGCTATTGCTAATCCAAATATAGAAAAGAGTTCTTTTATATGGAATGCAATCGCCAGTCCAAACTTATTATGCATTCGCGGAATTGTTGAGACTTCCTCAAGGCAAACGTATGAAAATAGCAAAAAGAACGAACGCATTTCTAGTGATTTTGGCCGATTATTAATAGAAACTGCATGGTTGCCAAAGCGGGATGGAAATTTTTACAAGCCGGAGGATATCAGCCTTGATGATCTTCCGGAATCATATATTCGGGATGAAAAACTTGCTAATCAATTAGGCATGAAGAAGGCGCTAGTAGCCAAGCTCGCGGAAGAGGCAGGAATATCACAGGAAATAATTGAAGTGGCAAGAGAACTTGAGAGGCACCCGGAATTACTTGCAGAATTTAGAAAAAGAATACAACCAGGTGTGTTAGAAGAGAGAAAAAAAACAGATGAAACTGCTCCTGGAGAAACAGATTTTAAAAACGAATTGGTTCAGAGTTTTAATAGGTTAGGGAGAACGGAGTTAAACGACCAAAATATAGATGACGGTACTGTGAAAAACCCTGTTAGACGGCGTGATAAAAGCTATGATGGCCATTTTAAACATCTCCAACATGAACCAAATGCTAATGAGAGGCGCAAAATAACTATTCGCATGTTACTCGAAGGACCGGACGATCAGGTTAGGGAATATTTGACAGAGATGTATGGTGGAAACTGTCAGATATGCGGCACGACATTCCCTGAGAGAGATGGCCACCCATTTTTTGTGGCAAACTATATTGTTCCCCGAAAAGTTGCACGGGCTTTTGATACCTCCGGCAATGCCCTATGTCTTTGTGCGGACCATTTTGCAAAATGGCAACATGGTGCAATAGAGGCAAAAGATATCTTGTTCCAAATAGAGAGATACAAGACAGGTTTGGAAGGTGGCGATGTTGAACCCATTTTGGCGATAATGATGTGCGGGCAAAGATGCGAAATTAAGTTCAAAGAAAAGCATCTTGTGGATCTTCAGGAAATAATTAGGGCCTCTGAGAATATTAACGAAAAGTAATTCTAAAGGTTACCCCCTGATGACCGTGCCCCGCCCAACCCCTATCTATCGTTTGATGCACCTGGACAACCTATCGGTTTGTCTGGAGCGAGGCGGGATGCATGCGCCCAACCATACGCCAAACGATGGGCGGGTTTATCGAACGATTCACGATATCGGGATCCAGCAAGTAAGACGGGCCCGCCCCATCCGCTGCGGAGTCGGCTGGGACGGTTCACGATTATGTGGCCTTTTATTTTGGTCCACGTTCGCCAATGCTGTTGAGATTAAAGACGGGGCAGGTTGAAGGTTACGTAGAGGGCCAAGAACCGCTGATCTACTTGGTATCTACAGTGGAGGCGATTAACCAGGCCCAATTGGATTTCGTGTTCTCGGACGGACATGGAATTGCCGCCTTTACCCAATGGTTTGATAATGTTACGAATTTTAACCAAATTGATTGGGACGTGGTTTATGCGGAGTTATTGGGCAGATACCATTGCGGACATGGACCGCCAGCGACGAAAGCAGGCTGAATTTCTTGTTTATCGATTCTGCCCCTGGGAGGTTATCGCCCGCATCGGGGTGATAAACGGTGGCATCAAGGTGCAGGTGGAAAGCATTCTTGCGAAATATGGAATACAAACACCAGTGGATATTTGCCGGCAATGGTATTATTCATAAGGAGAGGCGGAAATGATCGAATTAACTCTGGGGAATATTTTGACCGCCGATGCGGAGGCTCTGGTTAATACCGTCAACTGCGTCGGCGTTATGGGGAAGGGCATTGCCCTGCAATTCAAGAAGGCCTTCCCTGAAAATTTCAAGGCCTATGAAACAGCCTGCCGGCACGAAGATGTTAAAATCGGACACATGTTTATTTTTGAAATCGGGCAAATGTTTAACCCACGTTTTATCGTTAATTTCCCCACAAAGCGCCACTGGAAGGGGCGCAGTCGTTACGAAGATATTGTGGCCGGATTAGAGGACCTGGTGAAAGAAGTGAAGGAACGGAATATCAGGTCTATCGCCATCCCACCTTTGGGATGCGGCCTGGGTGGTCTGGACTGGAAGCGAGTTCGGTCCATGATCGAACAAGCCTTCTCTTCCCTGCCGGAAGTTAAGGTGAGACTTTATGAACCCAAGGGCGCGCCGAAGGCTGAACAGATGCCGGTAGGAACAGCGAAACCACGTATGACCATCGCCCGGGCATTGTTTATAAAGCTTATGCAGCAATATGCCCGATATGCCTACCGGTTGACCCTGCTGGAAATTCAGAAACTGGCCTACTTCCTCCAAGAATCGGGACTGGATTTGCGGCTGCGTTATGTGAAGCATTTTTACGGGCCGTACGCGCATAATCTAAACAAAGTTCTGGAAGTGCTCGAAGGACATTATATCAGGGGATATGGCGACACCCAGAAACCGGATGTCGAGATTGAGTTGTTGCCTAAATCCGGGGAAAAAGCCGATGGATTCCTCCAGAGCCACCATGAAGCTAATGAAAAACTTGAAAAAGTGGCCGACCTGGTAGATGGGTTTGAGACTCCTTACGGCCTGGAACTGCTCGCCTCGGTGCACTGGCTGTCGGTCCACGACGGCGAAGCCGTCGATTCCGATTCCGCCGTTTCAGCCATGGCCGCTTGGAACGATAGAAAGCGTCGGATCTTTAAACCCGATCACATTCGGATAGCTTGGGATCGACTTCAGGCGGAAGGATGGGTTAATTCATGACCTCTCCTCTTGACGGCGAAGACCTTGAGGAAACCGGATCATGAGCGAGTATCAGTACTACGAATTTCAAGCCGTGGATTGGCCGCTGACGCCGGAGCAGATATCCGATCTGAGGGCCTACTCTTCCCGCGCCCAGATCACGGCGAGCAGCTTCATTGTGGATTACAGTTTTGGCGACTTCAAGGGTAATCCGGAAAAGTGGCTGGAGCAATATTTTGATGCTTTTCTTTACCTCGCCAATTGGGGGTCTCACCATCTTATGTTGGGACTACCCATAAAACTGTTCGATCCAGAGACCATAGAGCCCTACTCTGAGGGTGAAACTCTGTCCTGTTATTCGAAAGGGGATAAAATCCTTCTGACTTTTCAGTCCGAGGATGAGGAAGGTGAGTGGGCCGAGGGGGATGGCTGGCTGGCATCTCTTTTGCCGCTACGGGCCGATTTAATGTCCGGAGATTATCGAGCCTTATACCTTGGCTGGCTGGGCGATGTGCAATCGGAGGCGATTGAGGATGACGAGTTGGAGCCACCTGTTCCAGGTGGTCTAAAAACCCTTAACGCTTCCCTGGATCGACTCGCCGATTTCCTGCGTCTCTCCAGGGACCTCATTGCGGCGGCAGCGGAAACCAGTCCCGGCGAGCAGGCTATCGGCTTATCGCAGGAAGAATTCGGAAAGTGGGTTCTAAGTCTACCGAGTCAAGAAAAAGACATGCTTCTCTTGCGACTGGTCGAAGGGGACAACCCGCATTGCCTGGTGGAACTTCGACAACAAGCCAGGCGGAAACTGCGCGGAGATATAAAGCCGGTCAAAGGACCCCGAAGGACTGCCGGTCAGATCAGGGCCCGGGCCGAAATTCTGGCTGCGGAAAGGAAAAGGATTGAGGCCGAAAAGAAGGCCCGTGATTTGGCCAGGCGCAAAAAAGAAGAGGCTGAAAAACGAAAAAAGTATCTCGAGTCTCTAGTCAACAAGGAAGGCATTCTTTGGAACAAGGTGGAAGAACTCATTGCCACCAAACAACCGAAACGATATGATGAGGCGGTCTCCCTCTTGCGGGATTTGAAAGACCTCGCTGAATTTCAAAACCGGAAGGATCTATTTAATTCCCGGGTGCTGGATTTGGTCAGGTCGCATTTAAGGAAGCCCACCCTGGTGGACAAGATAAATCGAGGGAAGATCCTGGGGAAAATTGTCAAGGAAGGAAAATAGCTTGCTATGAAACTGAAGAAACCTTTCATGGGCTTGGCGGCGTTGTTTTTCATGTTGCTGATTCAGGGGATACCCGAAGGCGCCGATAAAAAGCCGATCCGTATAGCCTATCTCCAAAATGATATCCACCACCTGCCCTGCTGGGTGGCTTTGGAGAAAGGATTTTATGCTCGGGAAGGATTGGATGTCCAAGTGGCCGGGATCTTCAAGGCCGGTCCGGAACTGATGAGCGCCTTTGCCGCCGGGGCCCTGGACGCGGGCTATGTGGGTGAGGCGCCGGCTACCACAGCGGTGGCCAACAAGGCCGCCAGGGTGGTGGTCCTGGCCCAGGTCAATGTCGAGGGTTCGGCCCTGGTGGTCAAAAAGGATTCCCCCTATCAAAAGGTGAGGGACCTGGCGGGGAAAAGCGTGGCTATCCCCGGACACGCCACGGTCCAGGACTTTCTATTCAAAAAAGCATTGCTTAACAACAACATGGATACAATGTCAGTCAAGACCCTGGTGATCAAGCCTCCGGAAATGATCGGGGCCCTGCGCACCGACCAGGTGGAGGCCTTTATCGCCTGGGAACCTTTTCCGGCCAAGGCCCAGACCATGGGGGTGGGCCGGGTGCTGGCCTATTCCCGGGACATCTGGAAGGACCATCCTTGCTGCGTGCTAGCGGTGGAGGCCAGATTTCTGGCGACCCAGCCCGACTCAGCAAAAAAACTTGTCCGGGCCCATGTGAAGGCCACGGATTTTATTCGACAGAACCCGGAGGAGGCCGTCAAAATAGGGGTCAAATACACCGGACTGGATGAGAAAACCATTGCCTTGGCCTTAAAAAATGTCCGCTATACCTATCAGCTCAGCGTGGAGGGGGAAAAAGAATACGTGGATTTTCTCTCGCAGATGAAATACATCAAGGTGGAGAACCCTCAGGCTTTCGTTCGGGAATTTCTAAACCAGGAGATCCTGGCGGAAGTCTTGAAGAAGTAGCCTATTTATTAAGGGTCTCGTCGTAGAAACGACATATCGGATTCCGGCTTTCGCCGGAATGACGGTCAAAGAGAGCCTGCTAAAGGTCGTCACCCCGGCGAACGCCGGGGACCAGACATTAATCCGGGATGAGGTAAAATGTTTTTCCAATTTTGGATTTCAAGGTGGGTGGGTCGCTTATTACGAGTTCCGCAGCCATGAAATATGAAAAATTTGTATTACCTCTGGGGTTGATCATCCTTTGGCAATTGGTCTCCATGCTGGAGATTGTCCCCCGGTTCAAGCTCCCCGCTCCCCTGGAAATCCTGGCCGGATTAAAGGAACTCGTCCTGGAGGGCATGCCTCCCGGGCATCTGTTGCATAATCATGTGTTGTATAGTTTATACCGCGTCGGATGGGGTTACCTGGCCGCCGTGGTGCTCGCTATCCCCCTCGGGCTGGTTTTGGGCTGGTCTGAAAAGGTCAGGGGTCTGGTCAGGCCGGTGATCGAACTAATCCGGCCCATCCCCCCTTTGGCCTGGATTCCCATTGCGATCCTCTGGTTTGGCATCGGCATTCAGGCCGCGGCCTTCATCATTTTCCTGGGTGCCTTTTTCCCTATTCTCCTGAATACCATCTCCGGGGTGTTGTCCATCAACCCCACCCTGGTGGAGGCGGCCCGGACCCTGCAGGCCAGGGAACGGAATATCTTTCTCCAGGTGCTCCTGCCCGGCTCCGTTCCCTCCATTTTTGTGGGGTTGCGGATCGGTATCGGGATCGGCTGGATGACCCTGGTGGCCGCGGAGTTCACCGGTGTCCGGGAGGGCTACGGATTGGGGTACATGATCATGACCGCCCGGGACATCCAGCGCTCGGACGAGATTCTGGCCGGTATGCTGGTCATCGGGTTGATCGGACTGCTGATTGATGTGGGTCTCCGGCAGCTTGAGGCCAAAATGATTCCCTGGAAGTAAAAGGTCTTCTTTTGTCTTTAGCGCTGAGTAAACTTACCAAAAGCTATCCGGGAAAGAACCCGGGGGAAACCATCCCGGTACTCCAGGACCTTTCCTGCTGTTTTGAGTCCGGTCAGTTTATTTCTTTTATTGGTTCCAGCGGCTGTGGGAAGACGACCCTCTTGAAAATATTGTCCGGCCTGGAGAAAGCCACTTCGGGAAAGGTCGTGCTGAATGACCGGGAACTTCTTCCCGGGACCGAGGGCATCGGACTGGTCTTTCAGGAATATGCCCTTTTCCCCTGGAGGACTACCCTGGAGAATATCCAGTTCGGTTTGGAGATGCAGGGTATCGTTAAAGCGGACCGGGAACGATTGGCCGGGAAGTACTTGTCTATCTTCGGCCTTTCCGGTTTTGAACACCATTATCCGCGGGAATTATCCGGCGGCATGCAACAGCGGGTGGCCATTGCCCGGACCCTGATCATGAATCCGCGGGTGGTCCTCATGGACGAACCCTTTGCCTCCCTGGACAGCCAGACCCGGAACGATATGCAGGAATTTCTTCTGTCTATCTGGCAGAAAAGGGGGGAAACGATCCTTTTTGTCACCCACAACGTGGATGAGGCGGTTTTCTTGAGCGATCAGATCGTGGTGCTGACTCCTCGGCCGGCCCGGGTTGAAACCATATTGAAGGTGGAATCGCCCCGGCCCCGGGATCGAACCGATCCGGAATTCAATACCCTGCGCCGGACCATCCTTAATCTGCTCAAAGATCAAAGATCCCTGATAAGAGAGAGGGCCGGGAATCAATGAAAATGGGATGTTAAATTAAACAGTTGAACTTTGGGAAGAATTTTTTTGGTCACCGAGAAATCAGAAATAAATTCCAAGGTCACGCAGCGCCTGGTTACCGAACTGCAAAGCCTAGGTCTGCGGATCCAGGAGGGACTCCTGCAACGGAATGGCGGGGCCGGTCCTGCTGAAGGGGGGACCCTCGTCATCCAAGGGCGGGCGGTTTCGATTCCGGTCAGCGGATATTACGTTCCTCATTCTCCCTATACCTTGAAGCGCACGGGAAATAGATATGGGATCTTCAAAAATGGAGAATTTAGAAGCACGGTAGAACCGGTTTCGCCTCCGGCCTTTTATGACCTCCAAACTCAGGAAGGGGTCCCCTATAAGAAAATCGCTTTGCTCCATGGCCGGGATTGCCTGGCCACGACAGTGTTGCAGACCTGCGACCACTGGCAATTCCAGCAGCAGTGCCGTTTTTGTGGAATAGCGGTTTCTCTTCGGAACCAATCCACACTCCCCAGCAAAACCCCGGACCAGGTAGCCGAAGTGGCCCGGAAGGCCAAGGAACTGGACGGGATCCGTCAGGTGGTCCTCACCACCGGAGCGGCGTCTTTACCGGGGGATGAGGTTCAGCTCCTGTCCCGTTGCGCAGCCGCTATCAAACAGACAACCGGCTTACCCGTTCAGGCCCAATGCCTTCCCCCCTCGGATCCGGAGGCCCTGCTTTTATTAAAGACGGCGGGGGTGGATACGATCGGCCTTCATATTGAAAGTTTTGACCAGGAGGTCCTGAAACGCCTGGCTCCGGCTAAGGCGGCTTTCGGCCGGTCAAGGTATGTAAAGGCCTGGAAGGAGGCGGTGGAGCTTTTCGGCCCCAATCAGGTCAGCAGTTTCCTGATCGTCGGCCTGGGTGAGGAGCAGGATTCGATCATCCAGGGCAGCGAGCGGTTGGCCGATCTGGGGGTCTTCCCTTTTGTGGTTCCACTCCGGCCGATCCCCGGATCAGCAATGGAAAAAGCGTTACCTCCGGATCACGGGATCATGACGGAAATCTACGAAAAGGTGGCGGAGATTTTAAGCAGAAAAGGGCTGTCCTCGAAAAAGAATTTGGCCGGCTGTGTCCGCTGCGGGGCCTGTTCGGCCCTGCCTTTTTACGAACAGCCGGTCGAACGAATCGTCTGCCACCCTTCCCGGACCCGCCGGGAGTTAACCTGGGCGACGGCAATTCGTCACCAGGTGTTTGTGGACGAGCAGCGGCTCTTTCAGGAAACGGATGCCGACGAAAACGATTGGAAAAGCACCCATCTGATCGCTGAGATGGAGGGGCAAATTATCGGCACGGTGCGGGTCTTCCCGGTAGATGGAAACGGTCATTGGATCGGTGGGAGGTTGGCCATCCAAAAGAATGGCGAGGGTCGGGGGCCGGTGGCCATCCAAAAAGACTTCCGCCTCAGGGCGCCGGGGAGCGCCTGGTGCAAGAGGCGGTCGCCGTGAAGCGAAAAGGCTGCACTACCTTTACCGCCCGGATTCAGGATGAAAACATCCCCTTTTTTGCCCGCTTGGGCTGGAAACCGGTCGGACAGGCCTTCGATTACCGGGGCAAGCCCCACCAGAGCATGGAAGCCGACCTTACCTGAAGTCTATCGATCTCATTCCATTCCTGATTGACATCTTAAAAGGAATGAACCATAATTTTTTACCCATGGCGATAAGCCTCCTTATTGTAATTTAAGGAGGTACTATTATGAATAATTTTCAATTGCCGACGCCCTGCGTCGAAACCGGGAACGGAGCAGGAACCAGCGGTATGGTAAGTTCCAGGGTTCGGCCTACTGCCTTTATAATCTTCCAAGGCCTGCTATGGCGAATGTGGTGAGCATCAAGGTATTCCTGGCGGACGATCACCGGATTGTGCGGGAAGGATTTCGTCTGCTCCTGGAGACCCAGCCCGATATCCAGGTGATCGGCGAGGCCGATAACGGACGCGAAGCGGTTAGGCAGGTGGTGAAACTTTCCCCTCATATTGCTCTCATGGACATCGCCATGCCGGAATTGAACGGCGTGGAAGCCACCCGGCAGATATGCCGAGATTGTCCCGGGGTAAGGGTGATCATCCTCTCCATGTACTCTACCTCTCAGCACATATTCGATGCCCTTAAGGCCGGGGCTAGGGGATACATCCTCAAGGAGTCGGCCGGTGAGGACCTGATAAAGGCCGTCAGGACGGTCCACTGTGGGCAGATCTTTCTCTGTAGCGAAATTTCTGAGAACATCGTGGGGGACTATGTGCGTCACCGGAAGATGGCCGAGACCCAAGGGCCCTTGGCAAGCCTCAGCGCCCGGGAGCGGGAGATCCTCCAACTCCTGGTGGAAGGCAAATCCAACGTCAGGATTGCCGAACGCCTCTTCCTTTCCCCGAAGACCGTGGAGACCTACCGGAGCCACCTGATGCAGAAACTGGGCTTAAACGATCTCCCAGCCTTGGTAAAATTTGCCATTCAGCACGGGCTTACCTCCCTGGAGTAGGAAGGGCCCCATGCCCCGGTTATGTCGCAGTCTGATCCTGATTTTCATCTTGGGTTTTTCCTCCCTGGTCTCTCCCCTCCTGGCCGTAGAAAATCCTTTACAAAAGGTGTTTGTCCTGCACTCCTTTCACCGAGGCTACAAATGGACCGACGATCAGAATGCCGGCATTGTGGCTGCCCTGAAAGAGGCCATAGGACCGAACCAGATCTACGTTGAGTACATGGATACCGCACGGATGCATTACGAACGGGCCTTCGGGGATCTGCTGCGCGTCTACCAGATCAAATACCGAGGTTTGAAATTCGATTGCATCTGTGTCACCGACGCCAATGCCTTACGGTTTATGCTGAAATACCGGGACCGACTTTTTCCGGGAACCCCGGTGGTCTTCTCCGGCGTCAACGTTGCCGGGGAACCTGAGCTGAAGGAGGCCAGTAACTTCACCGGTGTAAACATGGAGGCCGACCTGAAGGCCAACATGGACCTTATTCTGAAACTGCATCCCCGGACGCGGCACATAGTGTTCATCAATGAGTGGACCACCAGGGGATACCCTCTCCACGAAGAGTTCCTAAGAATCAGCCCTCTCTTCGGGAGATCGATCCGGTTTGTTTTAATGGAGGACGTGGATACCAAGGAGATCTTTCAGGTCCTGGGAGCCCTGCCGCCGCAAAGCGTCATTCTTTACGGCGTTTTTAGCCAGGACAAAGTGGGCCGGAAATTCGACTACGATGAGATCATTTCTCTCCTCTCCCGCAATTCACCGGCGCCCATCTACAGCCCCTGGGATTTCAACCTCGGCCATGGCATCGTCGGCGGTGTAATGACCACCGGTTATTCCCAGGGAAAGGCCGCCGGAAAGCAGGCCTTACGGATACTTCGGGGAGGCCGGGTCCGCAATATTCCGGTGGAAAGGACAGCCCCCAAGCGGACCATGTTCGATTACGATCAACTCAAACGGTTTAAAATCGGAATGAACCAATTGCCGGCCGAGAGTATTGTCCTGAATTATCCGAAAACCCTTTATCAAAGGCATAAGAAGCTTATCATCGCGGCCCTGGCCGTTAGCGCCGCCTTACTGGCGGTTATCTCGGTCCTCCTGATTAACATACAGTTTCGGAGACGGACAGAAACAGCCTTGAAGGCTTCTCAGGAACAGCTCCGCGGGTTGGGTTGGCGACTCTCCGAAACGGAAGAGAAGGGACGGAAGGCCGTATCCAGGGAGTTGCACGATCAAATAGGGCAAAACCTGACCATCTTGGGTGTCAACCTGAACCTATTCAAGTCACTGATCCCCCGGGACACACCCTCGCTGGTCCAATTAAGGATCACCGATTCGATCACCCTGGTGAAACAGACCACCGAGAGGGTCCGGAACCTGATGAGCGACCTGAGGTCCCCCGTGCTTGACGATTACGGGCTGGTGGCCGCTTTGGATCTTTATGCCAAGCAATGGGGCGCCAGGACGGGCATTGGGATTACGGTCCGGGGCCGGGATCCTGACCTTCGCTTTGCCCCGCCGGTTGAAAACGCCCTGTTCCGGATCGTCCAGGAGGCTTTGACCAATGTGGTCAAGCATGCCAAGGCCGAGGCGGTGGTCGTTACCGTAAGTGTTACGAAAGGGAAGGTTACCCTTTCGGTGGAAGATAACGGCATCGGTTATGACACCGCCTTGGCCGCCCATTCGGAAGACAAGGGGGGATGGGGAATGATGACCATGAAAGAAAGGGCCTTGGCCGTGGGAGGGACCTTTCGGGTCAAGTCAAGCCCGGAGATCGGGACCCAGGTAGTGGTCGAGGTGCCGTTGTAAGTCATTTATCAAGCTTTTTTCCGAAAAAGTCAAAAGGGTCTGATGGTCAACCCATGGTTTGATATGGTAATCTATTTCCACCCCAAGGAAAGAATCGTCGGGGAAAATAGAGAAGAGGAGGACTAGTATGAAAAGGTTGTTCGTATTTTTAGTTTTTGTGAGTTTCCTGGCCGCCGGTTTTCTTTTTTGCCCGGCCTCCCAGGCCGCCGACACGATCAAGGTGGGCATTGTAGACACCTATACGGGTCCGGCCACGGCTTACACCCAGGATATGCTTGACGCCTTCAAGCTGGCCGTGGAGAAGATCAATGCCAAAGGCGGGGTCCTGGGCCGGAAGATCGTCTACACCACGCGGGATGAAAAGTTCAAACCCGATATCGGGTTGTCCATGGCCAAAGAACTGGTCATGAAAGAGAACGTCGATATTCTCGTGGGGACCATCAACAGCGCCACAGCCCTGGCCATATCGGACTTGGCCAAAAAGGAGAAGATCCCCTTCTTCGTCACCTATGCCAAGAGTGAGAAGATCATCGGGGAGAAGGGGCACCGTTACGTCTTCAATATGAATGAAAATACCGAGATGGCCGGCCGGGCTACAGCCCTGGCTCTTTCCAGAAAACCCTACACCAAATACTGGATCTGTGGGGATGACTACGAGTACGGCCACGCCATTGCAGACGCCATCTGGAACGACCTGAAAAAACTAAAACCGGGGGTCCAGCTCCTCGGACAGTCCTGGTGGAAGGTGGGGGAGGCTGATTTCACCCCTTATATCACCCAGATCCTGGCGGCCAAACCCGATTTCCTGATCGTGGCCACAGGCGGCGGTGGTATGGTCAACTTCCAGAAAGCGGCCAAGGCCACGGGATTGAATCAGAAGCTGCCCTTCTATCAACACACGGCCACCGAACTGGGAACCCTGATGCCCCAGGGTTTGAATGCCCCTGAAGGGGTCTATGGGACCAGTCAGTATCTCTTTTATTATCCCAATACCCCGGCCAATAAGGCCTTTGCCGATGAGTTCTATATGGCCTATAAGCGATATCCCAAGGCCACGGCCCTGATCGGTTACATGACGGCCGAGTTCATCGCCGAAGGTTTCAAAAAGGCCGGAAAGGTGGATAAAGAGGCCTTCATCAAGGCCCTTGAGGGCATGACCCTTGATTCACCCGTGGGTCCCTTGACCATCCGGGCCTGTGACCATCAGCTCGAGCTGCCCATGTACTGGGGCATCACCAAAAAGGACCCCAAATATCCTTTCCTCGTCTCAGGGGATACCCAGGTCATACCGGCCAAGGACTATATGCCGACCTGCGACGAGATCTTGAAGCAGAGAAAGCCCTAAACCGGACCTGTTCAGGGAGTGCTGTGATGGACCTTGTTTATGCCCTATGCCCGCCGGCGGTGCTCTGCCAGATCTTTGTGGGCCTCAGCCGGACGACGATCCTTTTCATCGTCTCATCAGGCCTGAGCCTCATCCTGGGAGTACTTCGGATACCGAATGTGGCCCATGGTTCGCTCTACATGATCGGCGCCTTTGTGGCCTTCACGGTATCGAAGGTCTTCGGCGGCGGGAGCTTTGGCTTCTGGATGGCCCTCCTCCTGGCACCCCTGGCGGTGGCCTTCATCAGCTTCCTGTCTGAGCGGGGGATCTTCCAGTTCCTCTACGAGCGGGAACACCTGATGCTCATCCTGCTCACCTTTGCCTTCTCCCTGGTCTTCGGAGACCTGGTAAAAATGGTCTGGGGGGGCGAGTACAAGTCCGTACCCGTCCCCCGGGTCTTCCAGGGGGCCGTGCCTCTTTTCGGGGGGCTTCCTTTCCCTAGGTACAATATCTTTCTCCTGGTCGCCGGCCCCATCATCGCCGTGTCCCTCTGGCTCATGGTCAACAAAACCAAGTTGGGTAAGATCGCCCGGGCGGCCGCGGTGGACCGGGAGATGGTCGGGGCCGTTGGTATCAACGTGAGCTGGATATTTGCAATAGTCTTCGTCATCGGCTGCTTTCTGGCCGGCTTGGGCGGGGTCCTGGTGGCCCCCACGGTAAGCGTTACCCTGGGGATGGACCATACGCTCATCATCGAGGCCTTCCTGATCGTCATCATGGGTGGCCTGGGCAACATCTGGGGGGCCCTCCTGGGGGCCCTCATCTTCGGACTGACCCAATCCCTGGGCATCCTGATCTGGCCCAAGTTCGGCATCATCTTCCCCTATCTGGCAGTGGTCGTCGTGCTCCTGCTCAGGCCCACGGGATTACTCAAGTCAACCTGGTAGGAGGAGCCCCTCTATGGCCACACAAGGTCTGTTCAGCATAAAAGGAAAAATCGGATTGATCGTCGGACTGGCCTTTTTGTGTCTGGTTCCTTTTTTTCTGCCCAGGTTTTACGTCTATCTGTTTTCGGTCATGCTCCTTTACGGGTTACTGGCCACCAGCAACAACCTGGCCCTGGGTTTCGGAGGGATCTACCAGCTCCATCATGCCGTCTTTTATGGGATTGGCGCTTATGGGACGGCCCTGATGATCCTCAAAACAGGCTTCTCGCCTTGGCTGGGTTTCGTCGTGGGGCCCCTGGTGGCGGCGTTCCTGGGCCTCATCATGGGGGTGATCTGTATCCGTCTCTCCAAACTCTACTTCGGTATGCTGCAGATCTCGCTGGGCTCCCTGGTCTGGGTCGTCGTCTACCGCTGGTACTCCTTTACCGGCGGAGATGACGGCCTCCACGGCATTACCGTGCCCGACATCATCTCTACCGGCATAGGGGCCTATTACTTTACCCTCGTGGTCACCGCTCTATCCATGACGGCCATGTACCGTATCTTGAAATCACCCTTCGGCAGCGCCCTCCAGGGCATCCGGGACAACCCCGTCAGGTCGGCCATGATCGGCATCAACGTCCGAGGACATAAACTCCTGACCCTGGTGATCGTGGCCTTTTTTGCCGGGGTGGCCGGGACCCTCTTCGTCGTGGTGGACAATACGGCTTTTCCCGATATGCTCTTTTGGACCCTCTCCATGGAAACGGTCATTATGTGCCTCCTCGGAGGATGGCTCACCTTCCTGGGACCCATGCTTGGGGCCTCCCTGATAGTGGGCATCAGGACCTTCGTGAGTACCTACACGGGCTACTGGGCACTTGTGCTCGGGATCATCTTCATGCTGGTCATCTTCTTCCTGCCCGACGGAGTTCTGGGCTGGGGGGAAGGTAAGCTGAAACCGGCCAAGGAGTGAGTATGTTACGTGTCGAGTCCTTATCGAAAGCCTTCGACGGGTTCCAGGCCGTATTCCAGGCTAACTTGCAGGTGAATCAAGGGGAGATCGTGGCTGTCATCGGTCCCAACGGGGCCGGTAAGACGACCCTTTTCAACCTGATTTCGGGTATCATCAAATCCGATTCCGGACGGATCCTTTTCAAAGGCGAAGACATTACCGGGCTTCCGCCCCACAAGGTCTGCCGCAAAGGCCTGACTCGGTCCTTTCAGGTCGTCAATGTCTTTCAGCGGCTGACGGTCTTCGAAAACGTCCAGGTGGCCGTCTTGTCACGGGAACGGAAGACCTGGAATCTGTTCACCCCTTCTTCGAAACTGGCCTTGGAGGAGACCCATCGCATCCTGTCGGACGTTGGACTGGCAGAAAAGAAAAACCGCACCACCGCATTGCTCTCCCACGGAGACCGAAAGGTCCTGGAGATCGCCATGGCTCTAGGGGGGAATCCCGAGTTTCTCATCCTTGACGAGCCCACGGCCGGTATGGCCCCGGAGGAAACGGCACGGTGTATCGCCCTCATCAAGGCCATATCCGAGAAGCTGGGCCTGACCATCCTTTTTTGCGAGCATGACATGGAGATCGTCTTCGGCATCGCCAGTCGAATCATGGTCATGGTAAGGGGAGCAACGATTATCCAGGGTACCTGCGAGGAAGTGCGCTGCAACCAGGCGGTCCAGGACGCCTATCTGGGAGGGGACGACGGATGCTTGATGTAAAGCACATCCATACCTATTACGGCTCGAGTCACGTCCTTTTCGATATCTCCCTTACCGTCTCCAGGGGAGAGGTGGTGGGACTCCTGGGCCGAAATGGCGCCGGCAAGAGCACCACCATGCGAAGCATCATGGGGCTTACTCCTCCGAAGGAAGGGACCATCTCGTTCAATGGAGAAGACCTTAGGGGCATAAAGCCCTATGCTCTCTTCCGCAAAGGTATCGGCTATGTGCCCGACGACCGTCGGGTCTTCGCCGACCTGTCCGTGGAAGACAACCTGGAGATCGTTCACTCTCGGTCGTCCCAGTGGAACAAGGATCGGGTCTATGACCTTTTCCGGCCCTCCGGGAGATCGGGACCAGACGGGCCGGTCATCTGTCGGGGGGGAGCAGCAGATGCTGACCATCGCCAGGGCCCTCATGGGTAGTCCCGACCTCCTCCTCCTGGACGAGCCCACCGAGGGATTGGCCCCGCTCATCGTCAAAAACCTGGAGGAACAAATCCTGCGGCTGAAAGAAGCTGGCATTTCGATTTTGCTTTCTGAGCAGAATATCCGGTCGGCCCTAAAGATAATCAGCCGTGCCTATGTAATCGACAACGGGCACATGCGCTTCAGTGGTACAGTGGCCGAGCTTGAGGCAAACGAGGAAATCAAGAGGAAATATTTGATGGTATAGCAGCCCAATTCAGCTTTACTTTCCCCTTTCGATTATAATTTCAATTGGTGTAATACGCTTTCGCCGGACCGGCCTTGGGGCGTTTGATCGGGCCGGTCGACCGCAATCCTCCCAGACCCATTAAAAAGGAATTTTCAGGCTCTTGACCGTGTCGGTCGGCTCCGGTGCATCAATTATCAGTCCACGATGAGTGGAGGTGGATGAATCGGCTCGTCGCTGCAGGTCGGCTGGCGGCCCGCGGGCCGTCTACACGAATATCGCGGGCGGATACATCAACAGATGAAGGCGGACCTATCGGCGCTATGACCAGGCCGACAGCCTTTAAGGATGGTCTTGATTAAAATAGGCGCTCTGTTCTTTCGACAACTGGGTCTTGTCGACCTGAAAAAGTTCAATCAGGACGTTGTCCGGCGCCAGGACCGTGATGTATTTCCAGAATCCAAAGTCCGTTATCCCTTTCTTTAAGGGCACCCCTCCGGCGGTGAGTTTTTTGACCATCCCCTCCAGGTTGTCGGTTTGAATACCTATGTGGTGGATATTCCCCCGGACTGGATTCTTCGGGGCCTGGTCATAAAAGTGAAGCCTCCCCCGACCGATGCTCAGGAAAACATTTCTGGAACCCGCCATCTCCAGGTCCATCACCACCCGACCGTCAAAATATTCCGAATAAAATTGGATAGTTTTGTTTAGGTCCGAAGCAAATAAATGGGTGTGGTGTAAATGACAAGTCATACGATCCCCTCCGATTTCCATTAAAATTTCCGCCTGAGCGCTAAATCTAACAACCCGGGAGGATCCCTGTCAAAGGGTTTATTTGCTTAAAAAAATAATTTGATAAATAGTATTTCAAATGATAATAATTCTCAAAGCATCAAAGACGATGGGGGGAAAGACATTCAATTGAAGAAAGTGCGCATTTTGGGGACAGGATCCTTTATTCCCGAACGGGTCGTCCCCAACGCTTATTTCGAAGGCCTGGTAAATACCTCCAACGAATGGATCGTCAGTCGGACCGGAATTAAAGAACGAAGGATGGTTCTGCCCGGGCAGGCCCTGAGCGATCTCGCGGTCCCGGCCGCGGAAAAAGCCCTGGAAATGGCGGGCGTTTCTCCGAAGGAACTGGACCTGATTATTATCGGCACCTCCACGGCGGATATGCCCTCTCCTTCCGCGGGCTGCATAGTCCAGCACCGGCTTGGGGCCAAAAAGGCCGTGGCTTTTGATATCAATGCCGCCTGCCCGGGATTCATATACGGGCTGGCCGTGGCCCAGAAGTTTATGCAGGATGGATCCCATCAACGAGTCTTAGTGGTGGGGGGGGAGATCGTTTCGCACCGAACCGATTTTGAGGATCGAAATACCTGCGTGCTTTTTGGAGACGGGGCTGGAGCGGTCGTTCTGGGGCAGCTCACCCGAAAAGGGGAGGGAGAACTCCTTTCCACCCGGATCTATTCCGATGGCGACCTTTGGGGACTCCTGAATGTCCCCGGTGGCGGCTCGCTCAACCCGCCGACCCATGAGATGATCGACCGGCGACTCCAATACGTAAAGATGAAGGGCCATGAGGTCTTCAAACATGCCGTCCGTTCCATGGCGGAAGCCTCGAAAGCCGCCCTGGAAGAAGGTGGAATCTCCCGCCGGCAGATCGATTGGTTTATTCCCCACCAGGCCAATCTGCGGATCATCGAGGCCGTGGCCAAGCTGATGGAAGTCCCCCTGGAAAAGGTGATCCTGACCGTTCAGAAGTACGGCAACACCTCGGCGGCCACCATTCCCACGGCCCTGGATGAAGGGGTCCGCTCCGATCGGATCAAACGAGGCGATCTGGTTCTGACTACCTCTTTTGGGGCCGGTTTTACCTGGGGGGCCTCCCTTTTTCGTTTTTAACCGCTTATTGAAATCTGTCCTTCACCTCAAATCGTTCCCCATCCACTCCACCGCGGATCTTCTCAGGTCAGCGAAAGGTCAAAACGAAGGCGCCGGCCAGTCGGCAACGTCTTGACTTGTCAAAATAAGCCTACTATGATAGCCCCGGTTCATGGGACCAGGAATGAAGCTAACCTCATAATAACGTTTGATAATATTTCATTAATTCAGAAGAGAGGGGGAAGAAGATGGAGATTAAGGGTGGGGTAGCCGTGGTCAGCGGCGGGGCTTCCGGTTTGGGGCAGGCCACGGTGCGCTATTTAATGGGGAAAGGGGCCAAGGCGTCGATCCTCGACTTTGCCCAGGATCGGGGGGAAAAAGTGGCTTCCGAATTAGGTGGAGATGCGCTGTTCTGTAAAACCAATGTGACGGATGAGGCCAGCGTGAAAGAGGCCATTTCCAAAACCATGGAAGTTTTCGGGGCTATCCATTTCGTGGTGAACTGTGCCGGTGTGGCCACTCCCGGCAGGGTGCTGGGAAAAGAGGGGCCGATGGACATCGCCCGGTTCAATCAGGTAATCCAAATCAACCTGATCGGCACCATGAACGTGATCCTCCTGGCCGCCGAGCAGATCAACAAAAATCAACCTAACGAGGACGGTGAAAAGGGCGTGATGGTAAATACCTCTTCAGTCGCAGCCTATGAAGGCCAGTTCGGTCAGGCGGCTTACGCCGCCTCCAAGGCAGGGGTGGCCGGTATGACCCTGCCTATTGCCAGGGAGTTCGCCAACTATGGGATTCGAATCGTGACGATCGCCCCCGGATTGTTTGAAACCCCCATGATGGCCGGCATGTCTCCCAAGGTCTATGAGTCCCTGGTCAACATGACCCTTTTCCCGAAACGTTTGGGACGGCCGGTGGAATTCGCCATGCTGGCGGCCCAGATCATTGAAAACCCCCTATTGAATGGGGAAGTGATCCGTTTGGACGGCGGATTGAGGATGGGGGCGAAGTAAAGCCGATCGTAGGATGTTGAATACCGGACAAAGGAACTATGAATAGGAGGGGTGCATGAGGGAGGTTGCAGTAGTGGGGGCGGCGATGACCAAATTCGGCATTTCCCGGAAGAGCAATCTGGAGATGTTTGCCGAAGCGGGCCTGGAAGCTATTGGACAATCCAACCTGGAACCCAAGGCGTTGCAGGCTCTGTTTTTCGGCAACTGTCTGGGTGATTTTGAGGAGGGGCAACTGCACATGGCGCCCTTTGCCCACGCGGAGCTAGGCCTGCCCGTATCGGCCCCGGCCACCCGCTTCGAATCGGCCTGTGCCACGGCTACAGTGGCCATACGCCATGCGGCCCTGCTGGTGGCCTCCGGGGTTTACGACCTGGTCCTGGCCGGGGGTACCGAACGGGCCGCCCGAATGGGCACGCCTCTGGCCACCCGGACCTTCGCCATGGCTTGCCAGGCCCAGTACGAGTCGGCGGTGGGGCTGACTTTCCCAGGGGTCTTTGCCATGGCTACCCATCTGTACGCCCACAAGTATGGAATCCCCCTGGAGGTTCTAAAGAGGAACATGGCAGAGGTGGCGGTCAAAAACCATTCCCACGGATTCCTGAATCCCAAGGCCCATTTTCAGAAAATCATTCAGGCGGAAACGGTGCTGACCGGAATGATGGTGGCCGATCCCCTGCAGTTGTTGGATTGCTGCCCTTTTTCTGACGGCGCGGCGGCGGTGGTCATCGCGGAGGCCGGGACGGCCCGGAAGCTGACGAAAAAACCCGTTTATATCGTCGGGATGGGCCAGGCCTCGGCCGGACCATTATACCGTCAGCAGGATCTGACTCGGGTCAAGGCCCGGGAAACCTCGGTTCAGGCAGCCTATGAGCAGTCAGGACTGACTCCCCGGGATATCGATGTGGTGGAACTCCATGATTGTTTTACCATTGCCGAAATCCTGGCCTTGGAGGGTTTGGGTTTTTACGATTTCGGACAAGCCCATGACTCGGCGGCTAAAGGGGAGACGACCTTCAAGGGCAGGGTGGTGGTTAATCCTTCGGGGGGCCTCAAGGCCAAGGGGCATCCGATTGGGGCCACCGGCGCGGCCCAGGTGGTGGAGATCGTAGAACAACTGCGCGGGGAAAGTGGTGCCCGCCAGGTGGCTGGAGCCCGGGTGGGGCTGGTGGACACCCTGGGCGGAGATTTCGGAACAGTCTGCAACCTCATTTTCAGGAGTTGAAGATGGAATATCCCTTAACGTTTGAGCAATACCAGCAGGGCCTGAGGGAGGGAAAATTATTGGGGTTGCACTGCCCATCCTGCGGGACCTACACCGTTCCCCCTCAAGGAGTCTGCCGAACCTGCCGAGGGCCAAACTTGTTTCCGGCGGAGATTAAAGGGGAGGGCGCGATCCGCACCTTCACGGTCATCCGGGTAGCCCCGGAAGGCAAACAACCCCCCTATGTTCTTGCCCTGGTCGAGCTGGAACAGGGACCCTGGGTGATGGGGTTGATTGTGAATAGAGACCCGGAAACGGCAGATATGGGACTCATCGGAAAAAAAGTCCGCTTGGGTCCGCATCCGGTCAAAGGTTCCCTCGACCCGGGAGAGATCCAAGTCCTGGAATTCAACCTGATCGCTGACTGAAAACTCTTTTGTCTTTCAGCAAAAGGCAGGGCCTGCCCGGGGATTTCAATCCGCAAACGGACAGGCCGAAGAGGGAAGGGATTCAAGGTCGAGTCGAGGGAGATATTTCTTTCGTTGACCTTAATACTATTTATTCAAGAATTGTACCAAAAATTAAATTTTTAATAATATCCTTATTTCAATAGGTTAATCTCGAAGGGCTGGTCCGCTAGCCTTCCAGACGCTTGATTAAGTCAAGAACTTGACGGATTAGATGTCTATTGAGCTAAAGAACGTTGGAGCGGAATTTGATATTTGTCTAATGTCTGGCGGATGATTCCGGCCAATTCTTTAAAGACGATCGGTTTCATGACTAATTCCCGAATGCCCAGGGCCTGAACCTTCTGCGGGGTGATGGTTTCGCTAAAGCCCGTGCAAAGGAGGATGGGGATTCCGGGCCTGAGCTCCAACAGGGCCTTGGACAGGTCCAATCCGGTCATCTGGGGCATGGTGTGATCGGTTATGACCAGATCGAACCGGTCGGCCTGGCTCTTGAATAATTCCAGGGCCTCCAGGCTGCTGGTTCGGGTCGTGACCTGGTACCCCAGGTACTCCAGCATTTGTTTCCCCAGGTCGACCAAAATCTCCTCATCGTCAATCAATAAGATCCTCTCCCGCCCAGTGGGCATTGGACTGACTTCGATAGGTTCAGGTAGGGTTTCGTGTTGGATTTTCGGGAGAAGAACGGTGAAAAGACTGCCTTTCCCGGGTTCGGATTCAACGCCGATTATCCCACCGTGACTTTTGACAATCCCGTGCACTACGGCCAGACCCATTCCTGTGCCCTCACCGGGGTCTTTAGTGGTGAAGAAGGGATCAAAAATCTTATCCAGCCATCTGGGCTCTATCCCTTGGCCGGTGTCTTCAACTTCCAGCTTAAGAAAAGGGCCCGCTGACAAATCGGGATGCCAATGTTTCTCTTCTATAGGGATCTCAATGGGAAACAAACGCACGTTTAGTATCCCCCCCTGGTCACGCATGGACTGAGCCGCATTGGTGCACAAGTTCATGATGACCTGATGGATTTGAGTAGGGTCTCCGAAGATCAGGTCTTCTCCATCAGCAATAAGGGCCTGGACTTTAATGGTGGAAGGGATGGAGGCCTTCATTAGCTTGAGGGTTTCCTCGATAATCGGACCGATCCGGAGGGGTTTGCGCTCCTGCTCGGATTGCCGGCTGAAGGCTAATATTTGTTTAGTCAACCCTCTGGCCCGAAATCCGGCTTGGAGAATCTGTTCCAGATTGTGTCGCAGGGAAGAGTCGCCGGAGGCGCCCAGGAGGGCCAAATCCGCGTACCCAAGAATGGCCCCCAGCAGATTATTAAAATCATGAGCTATTCCTCCGGCCAGGGTGCCGATGGCTTCCATTTTCTGGACTTGGCGCAACTGTCGTTCGAATTGGGTTCGATTGGTTATATCCTGAATAATGCAATGGGTCTGGTTCATTTGGCCGGAGCGTTCCAAGCTCCTTCGTCCGGTGACGGCAATTGTCCTGGAGGACCCATCACGACGCAGAATTTCAAATTCCACCCCGTGAAGGGCTTCATTCCCTTCGGAGCAGGGAAAACGGGCGGCGAACAATTTTTGGGATTCCGGGGTCAGAAAATTCCCGAACCAGCGGCCGAGGACTTCATCGCGCCGGTAATCCCATAGATCCAGCCAGGCCTTATTGACTTCCAGCAGCCGTCCTTCTTTATCCAGAGACTGGTATCCCAGTGGGGCATCCTCGTAGAGCAAACGAAATTTCTTTTCCTTTTCTTCCAACGCCCTTTCGGCCTGTTTCCGGCTGCTGATGTCGAAAAAATTGCCCAGAACCATCGGCCGGCCGTCATATTCGATCCGAACGGCCCGGATGAGGATATCCCGAAAAGAGCCATCCCGGCATATCATTCGGGTTTCGTATTCGGCCCAGGGTTCCTCCCCGCTGAAACGTTTGTTCAACCGGGATTTAATTTCTTCCCGATAGTCCGGGGCGATCAGCGACAAGGGATCCAGGATAAGCAATTCCTCGGAAGAATAACCGCTCATTTCGCAATAGCGCGGATTGACAAAGATAAACCGGCCAGGCTCCATCAGATATACGCCGGTGATGGCGTTCTCAATCAACGTTCGATAGAATTTTTCCGAACTTTTGAGCTCCTTCTCCAAGCGCCTCCGCTCGGATATATCGGTCTTGAAATTCAAGGCTGAGGGTTTATCTCTCCTGATTCGAAAAAATCCGGCTTTTCTTCCTTTTCTATGATCCGGCCTGGTCAATGTACCCCCTTTCGCGTCAGTCGGCGGCGTCTTGAATTATGCCCGGGCCGGAAGCGCGCCGGAAACCCGGCGGCAACCCCGTCGCCGGTCTACCACAAGGATTGCTTAACTTTCCAAATTTTCTGTAAAAAGACAGTTGGTCCGCTCCTTTACCGGCCTTATCGGTAAAACGGACAATAAAATGAAAGCGGTGAGGAAATTTTTTCGTTTTAGCCCGACCCGGCTGATCGGGGGAACGATTTCGAGCGGTTTATCCCACCTCCGCAAAAGGCGGGACAGGATTTAAGTTTGTCCGGGAAATGCCGATAAGAGTACTGAGCAAATAAGGGAAAAGCAACTCAGGAATTACACCTAATAAACGACTATGAATAATTTCAATCGCTTTCGTGAAAACTTCAACCCGTTGAAGAGGCTGTTGGGCGGGTTGGCATTCTTCTTTTCTTTAACTTTGATCACATTGATCTCCTTCGGGTCGGGAGAGTGCTTTGGTGAATTAATTCAAACCGGGATTCAAGATTGGGAAGCGGACATTGCCATCACCTTCAGCCCGGACTTGGCTGCGCAGGAATCAGGGATAGTTCAGAAGCTTCGACAAACCCTCCAGGAACAGGTTCAACCACATCGGGTAGCCTATCATTTATCCCGGAGTCTGGAAAGAAATGCCGGCTTTACCTATACGATCACTCTCCAGGGAAACGAGGGGTTGGATCAGTTTAGAAAAGTGATTTTTGTCGTCGCCGATCCGACCATCCCGTTGACCGATGGCCCGGTGGCCCTGGAACTGATTGGCAGGGTCAAAAAAGGGGAGTCCATCCCAGTGATTTTGGAAAGCAATCCCTCGACCGGGTTTATCTGGGAACTCACGACTGCGAATGCCCAACAGGTCCTTCAGCAGGGGGATGCCGTTTTCGAGTCCAAAAGTGATCTATTGGGTGCCCCCATGACCCAGATTATCTATTTGCAAGGACTGGAGGATGTTGAAACCTCTGTCCAGTTTACCTACCGCCGGCCCTGGTTGGGCGATCAGGTCCCTAAAAGAAAGACTACCATTCAAGTTCCCGAGATCGCCCTGGTGGCCGACTTAGGTAATCCCAACCCCCCGTTGAGGCGCCCGGCAGCCCTGGTTACCACTACCCCAGGAGAGGAAATCGCCTCCGGTTCGCTGCAATTGGCGTCTTCCTTTGATTGGCGCAGCGTGAATGGGCAGAATTATGTCTCCCCCGTCAAAAATCAGGGATCCTGCGGGAGCTGTTGGGCCTTCGGCACCGTAGCACCTTTGGAGGCCAAGCTGTTGATCAGCGGGGGGGAATTAGCCGATCTTTCCGAGCAATATCTGCTTTCCTGCAACGACAGCGGTTGGAGCTGCAATGGCGGCTGGTGGGCCCACGATTATCACAAGGACAAAAAGGTGTCCGGTGAACTCGAAGCGGGATCGGTACTGGAAACCCTTTTTCCCTATACCGCCAGCAACAGCGTCTGCAATCCTCCTCATGCCCATTACCAGAAGATTGAAAGCTGGAAGTATGTGGGCAATTCTTACGGGGTGCCCTCGGTGGAAGCCATTAAATACGCCATCGCCACCTACGGGCCGGTTGCTGCGGCTGTTTGCGCCGGTTCGGCCTTCTCCAGTTATCGCTCGGGGATTTTTTCCAGCGATGAAAAAAATGTTTGCAAGACCGGGCAGGTCAACCATGCCGTGGTGCTGGTTGGGTGGGACGATGCCACCGATACCTGGATCATGAAGAATTCCTGGGGAACCGGCTGGGGTGAGTCCGGTTATATGCGAATAAAAAGAAATGTTTCCAATATCGGCTATGCGGCCAATTACGTGGTCTATACGTCCAGTCCTCCGCCGTTACCTCCAACGCCTCCGCCGTCCCCGCCGCAAACCGCCGTCACCCATTGGGTCTATTTGCCGGTGGTTTTGAACGATAAAGGCGCCTGCCAGCAAATCGTTTGCAACGGGGATTTTGAAAACGGGCCGGATGGGACCTGGGCAATCACTTCGAGCTAATTCTTGGCAAGAATTTGTAATTGTCAATTTATCCGATTATGATATTTCTAATCATAGCGGTAATTTATGCCGCCTGGTTGGGTGGAGATCCTGCTGAGGTCGCCACGCTCACCCAACGCATCACTGTTCCCGCGGATGCCACTGAGCTCGATTATTGGTATTGGATCGACTCCAACGATAATATTGGAGGGAGTTATGGGGAGGTTTATCTTGGACACTACCCCTATAAAAACCTACGATTTGCAACCAGGAACTCTTCGGCTGGACGAATGAAAGGTAGCTATTCCGGCAAATTTTCAGGGTAAAGCCTTGGATCTGACCTTTAAGGCGGAGATCGCCCCTGATCCTACCGGAGATTTTTCAGCAGCCCTCCTGTTGGATGATGTGTCCATCCTGGTGGGGGCCCAGTCGCCGCAGTCGTTGAGAGGCTCAGGCGAGATCCCTAAAACCAGGATGTCGTTTTCTCCCGGGATAAGAAAGTCCGCCCGGCCATCGGCGGAGAAAGGCCGATAAAACTTCTAAATCCCCATTGAGGATCAGCTCACTCCGGCCCATTAAAGCCCCCGATCGCACAAACGATTTTGTTGGAAAATTTATCACTTGCCCACCCCACGCCTGCAGGGCTATCCGACGGAAAGCCGGATTTCCTGCAGGTCCTTCATCAAGACCTTTCCGGAGTTATTGACAGGCCACGGGGTAAATCGGAATTTTTTGGACTTCCTTTAGATCTCCTCGGGGAATGGCCAGGGGACTTCCCTCTTGACGGTGGCGATTATGATTATTAAACTATCCTGATAAAATAAGGCGATTTTTCCTTTTGGAGAACTACCTATCCAAAAGTGCGCAGTACCACTAATAGTATCGGGCCACAATGGAAGGAGTGCTTCAGCGTGTCCATATCTAATCCTATCTTCGCTCCCTTATTGGTGAGGATTACCATTCTGATTTTAACTTTTTTTGGGATGGTTTCCGGTTCTCCGGCTCACAGCCAAACCGCGGCCCGCTTTTTGTCCGATCAGCATTGGGAAGCGGAGGTCCAAATTGCTTTCAGCCCGGAAGTGAGGGATCGGGAAGCTAAGATCGATCGGCTCTTAGCCGATCAACTCCTGGGGAAACTCAAGGCCCAGAGGGTTACCCCTAACCTCCGGAAACAGGTCGGCCCGGAAGGCCGTCTGACCTATGAGATCCAGCTTCAGGGAACTGAGGGGTGGGGGCAGTTTCGGAAGGCCTTGTTCCTGGCTACTGATCCAACCCTGCCGTTTACTGATGGCCCGTCCCTGCTGGAATTGAGGGGAAGCGTCAAGTCCGGTGAACCTCTGGCCTTAATCCTGGAATCCAATCTGGCCAGCGGCTATGTCTGGGAAATTCAAACCCTGGAGGCGCTGAAATTGAAACCGGGGGAAGCGGTGCAATTTCAATCTTCGGGAAGTAGGTTGGGGGGTTCCGCCCGACAAATTATTTCTCTGGAAGGGGTGACGGAGGGGGAAACCGCCGTTCGGCTCCTCTATCGTCGCCCCTGGATCGAATCCCAGGCCCCCCAGATGGAAATCACCCTCCAGGCGGCTGAGATCTCCCTGATTTCCGATTTGAGCAATCCAGAACCGCCTATCGATCAACCCCGTTTCTCCGCTGACCGGAAAGCCCCGCTATCCGGCACGCCGACACTAGGACTCCCTGCCTCCTTTGACTGGAGGGATTCCGGGATACTCACCCCGGTCCGGGACCAGGGAAATTGCGGGAGTTGCTGGGCCTTCGGCACGGTCGGTCCCTTTGAAGCCAATCTGAAATGGAAAAGCAGCTTGACCACGGACCTCTCGGAGGAATTCCTGCTTTCCTGTAACACCGACGGGTATAGTTGCAACGGCGGCTGGTGGGCCCATGAATACCATTACAATCAAACCGCCATCAACCAGACCCAGCCCGGGGCCGTTTTGGAAGCGGATTTTCCCTACGTGGGCGCCACCCAATCCTGTAACCGGGTGTTCAGCCACCCTTACCGGCTGATTAACTGGAGTTACGTGGGCAATGATTCCAGCATCCCGACCGCGGAAGCGATCAAAAATGCCATCTACAGTTATGGGCCGGTGGCCGTAGCGGTCTGTTCCGGCCCGAAGATGCAGGGCTACCGGGGAGGCGTTTTTAGTACCGACGAAAGAAATTATTGCGGTGGCGGGGTCAATCACGCCGTGGTGCTGGTCGGCTGGAACGATATTGAAAACACTTGGATTATGAGAAACTCCTGGGGGGCCTCCTGGGGAGAAAGCGGCTATATGCGGATCACCCGGGGCACTTCCAATATCGGTTATTCGGCCAATTATGTGATTTACTCCCCGCCCTTCACGGCCTCCCAGTGGATCTATTTCCCCCTGGTTGTTAATAATCCGGTGGAAACCGACGTCTTCCGCCGCCCTTCGAAACGGTGATTTTGAGTCCGGGCGTGACGGCACCTGGCAGGAGTCCTCCAGCAACGGGTACATGCTGGTTATGACTCCGGTCGAAGGACTGCAGATCACACCCCATAGCGGGACTTGGGCGGCCTGGCTGGGAGGGGCCGATTTCGAGATTTCCGTTTTATCCCAAAAGATCAAGGTCCCCGATACTGCGCAGACCCTCAGTTTTTGGTACTGGATCGGTTCGAATGATCTCTGCGGTTATGATACCGCCGGAGTCTTCCTGGGGACGCAGAACCTTAAAGGATATGATTTATGCGCCAATAACAACACCAACGGGTGGGTGCAGGACACGGTCAATTTATCGGGGTACCGGGGACAGACGCTGGATCTGACCTTCAAGGTGGTAACCGATGAAGGGTATACCAGTAATTTTTTCGTGGATGACGTGGCTATCTCCACCACCACCGGGGATCCGGTGGTCATCAAATTATCGCCCTCGGAGGGGGGCCCCGTAAATAGGCCGACGGCAGCGAAGAGGCGATAGGGGATGAATAATTACTGAGTTGCCCCATCCCAACCGGCCAGACGGGCCAGAAGCCACCAGAAGGCGATTCCCTTGCGGTAGCAGTTGAACTCGTGAGAATGGGCGCAGGACCCGAGGGGAGGCAGGTTGGTGCAGTCGGCCGGGTGGGCGCTGCACCAGGCGGAACACCAGTTGCAGCCGTCGCTTTCATTAGGATAATAGGTCCCGTCCGGGGCGTAGCTTTCGATGTCGGCAAAATCGAAGAGGATTTTGTTGTGGGTCCGGACATAATTCCGGATTTGATCGTTGCGTTGATATAGGTCGCCGCTAGGACCGCTTCCCACCAAATGGCCGGTCATGTAGACAAAACGGACATTCGGAAATTCATTCTCCAACTGGTTCATCAAATTCAAATAGGTGTCTATATCGGCCGGGTTGGAGGTATCCGCCTGTCCGCACCAGGACCAGACCACCAGATTGCGGTTCTGACCCGCGGTGCTCTTCAAGTAATCCTGCGTCCGGCTGGCCCAGGAGGTTCGATCCGGGTTTCCCAGGTCCCCGGATGGGGTGGAATCTTTTATAGACTGAACCCCCGTTTCTGCGGTCCCGCTGGTATTGAAATCAAAAAGATGATTCACGTTTAGAGAACTATTACTCTCAATGGCCTGCATCCCGGTAATCAACTGGCTGCCATGGGAGGTATGGCCGTAACTGGCCCGCAACATCGTTTTGGCCTGGGTAATCCACTGGGCCGGGATCTTACTCAAATCGGTGCTGGTGTGGTCTACGATAATGGCCGTAGTCGGCTGGGGATTGGCTGATGTAATAACCAAGGGTAAAAACAGTTTATTATCCGGCCAAACCGGGTGAACCATCCCCAAAACTAGGATAATTGTGGCGGTTAAACCACCGAAGACCAGCCGATGTTTCATTTTTTGCACCTCCGCCCCAACCCCCCCTGAGGGATGGGTTCTGTGGAAAGAATAAGGATTGAAGTTTGAATAAGACAGACTGCGGAATGCCTAACTTATCGGCAGAAGGGCGGATTTTCCTAAACTAAAAAACCACTCCCGGCGATCTTTTTTGGGGTGCGACTGCACCCACACTCTCCAATTTCGGAGCTTTAAAATACAAGGTCCAGGCAAGATGAATCGCCTGGACCTTGTCGAGCTCTAATTCGGATAATTTTCGGAAGGGATCGAATCCCTTCTTAGCTTTCCTTTTTCGGCCGGTCCAAACCTTTGACGATCTGCGCCCGGATCAAGCGAGGCAGCATCAGGTGGTGCTGGGGGCAAATCGATTTTGGATTCTGGTAGGCGGAATCGGTGAAGGCCACCAGGTACTTCCGTAGGTCTTCGTAGCGGACGATCTCGTCCACGAAACCCCGTTTGGCGCAGTAGACCGGACGGGAATTGTTATAGTACTGTTGCGCCAGTTCGTTCATCTTGTCGATGGTCGGCTGGAGGGGGCGGCCGGCGTCCTTTTCTTTCACCAGCCGGCGGGCGAAGGAAGCCACCGCGGCGGTTTCCCCGTGCATGACGTAGATTTCGGTGGTGGCCGTGCCCAGGGTGAAGGCGTTGTGGTTGTTGGCCGTCGGCCCACCCATGATGTAATGGGCCGCCGCCGTGCCTTTGCGCAGGGCCACCAGCATCATAGGCACATCCGTCTGCTCGATGGAGTAGATCAACGACTGGCCCAACCCCAGGAGTTCTGCCTTTTCGGCGATATCGCCCACGTCAATTCCCGAGGTATCCTGAAACCAAATAACCGGCACTCGGTCCCGGCCGCACTGGGTGACGAATTCGTTCATCTTGATTAAACCCTGGCGGTAAAGCTTGCCGCCGACCCCCATGTATTCGTTGGTGTATTCCGGATACTGGGGACCGAGAAATCCCTGCCGGTTGCCGATCACCCCCATCAGGAAACCGTCGATCTTCACCAAGCCGGTATAGACCTCCGGGCCGAACCCGGGGCGGAATTCCAGGTGCTCGCTGTTGTCGACCAGCCGGGCCAAGAAATTGTCGAAATCGTAAACCGCTTTCTGGTTGAAGGCAATCAGGGAAGGCAGATCGGACAAAGGGAACTTGGGTTCGGCCGGTTCGGCCACCCGAAAAAACCGGGGATGATAGGCCGGCATCTCGGCCATGTATCCCTTGAGGGCCTCCAGGACTTCGGTTTCATTTTCATAGACCTCCCGGAAAAAGCCGGTTTGGTCGAAGTGGACCCCCACGCTGCCCGGCGGAACTTGTTTGAAATGACGGGTGGCCTCAATAATCTGTTCGGCCCCTTCTTCATCAAAGGACCCTTTAGGGGTCATGCCGCTGACGATCCCGCCTCCCCCGACAGCGATGTTGGCGTTTTTGTGCGCCAGCAGAATGGTCGGGCTGATTCCCTGGTATCCGCCGCCGGCCGGGTTGGTGCCGTAGATCCCGGCCAGGATGGGGATGCCCATTTGTTCCAGTTCGGCATGGCGGAAGAAGGTGGTCCCGTTGCCGCGCCGGTCGGCATATACTTCCTGCTGCTCAGGGAGCTTGACCCCGGAACAGTTGACCAGCCAAACCAGAGGGATTCGGAGCCGTTTGGCCAGATCGGTCACCCGAAGCTGGTTTTCCGCCTGCCCGGCGATCCAGGCCCCGGCCATCACCTTGTTGTCGAACCCGATCAGGACGCACCACTTGCCCCTGATCCGGGCCAGGCCGTCGATTACCCCGGTCATCCCTTCTTCATTGTCCCGGGGATTGTAAAGGGTATGCAAGGGACAGAAGGTCCCGGGATCGATCAGATACTCGATCCGATCCCAAACAGTCATCTCCCCTCGTTTATGGATTTTTTCGGCCGGTAAACCCGCGTTTTTGACCCGCTCGACCTCGGCCGCCACTTCCATCAGGACCGCATCGATCTGGGCCCGGTTTTCCGCCATCTTGTCGAACTGAGCGGGCTTTAAAGGCTTGCCCAAGTCGTCCATTTTCTTAAAATAAGGGTGCATCGTTAAAAAACCTCCTCAGGTCTGAAATACGTTCGGGAATAATGGAATGATGGAATAGTGGAACAATGGGATGGAGAAAGGCTATTTTCAGACTGCCTTTATTCCACCATCCCAATATTCCATCATTCCCAACTATCGTTAGCTGCTTTTCGGCGAGGCATGCTGCCCCTACTTGTTCGCTTTCCGGATGCCCAACTGATCCAGGGCCACGATCCATTTGCAGATATTGGCCGAGCCTTCCACCATGAAATAGGTGGGGGCATCCCGGTAATACCGGGCCACCGGGTATTCGGTGGAATAGCCGTAAGCCCCTAAAATCCGCAGGGCGAAATTGGAGGCCTTGTTGACCACCTCGCCGGCGAAGTATTTGGCCATGGCCACTTCTAAATTGTTGTTCAGGTTGCCCTGATCTTTCTGCCAGGCGGCTTTATAAACCAGCAACCGAGCGGCTTCAATCTCCACGGTCATCTGGGCCACCATGTCCTGGTTCATCTGGAACTGACCGATGGGTTTGCCGAACTGTTCGCGCTCGTTGCAGTACTTGGTCACGCTGTCCAGACAGGCCTGGGCCAGTCCCACGCCGCCGGCGGCCGCCGAGAGCCGGGTCTGATTGAGGGAACCAAAAACGATCTTGGCCCCGTCTCCGGGTTTGCCCAGGATATTTTCCTTGGGAACGCGGGTATCCTCCAGGTAAAGCTCCCCGGTGGGGGACGAGCGGGAACCTAGCTTGTCCAGATCGGTGGTGGAAATCCCGTTGAAATTCCGCGGCTCGATGACAAAGGCCGACAGGCCCCGGCCGCCGGCCGAGCGATCGGTGTAAGCGTAATAAATGAGTACGTCGGCGATACTGGCATTGGAGATCCAGGTCTTGGAACCGTTGATCAACCAATGATCCCCTTTGTCCTCGGCCGTGGATTTCAGGGACATGACATCCGAACCGGCGTTGGGTTCGGTGATGCCAAAACCGCCCAGGTATTCGGCGTTGACCAGCTTGGAGATATATTTTTCCTTTAAGCCCTCGGATCCGTAGCGAAATATAGTGAAGGCGCAGCCCAGGGCCAGCATATTGATCTGAACCCGCAGAGAACTAGAGGCTCGGGCGAGCTCCTCGGTCAGGATCATGGCCGCCAGCCAGCCCATATTGTTCCCACCGTATTCTTCAGGGATCACCGTCCCGAAAAATCCCAGTTCGCCCATGGGCTTGATGACTTCCTGATAGGGAAAATAATGGTCCATATCCCACTTGTCGGCAAAGGGGGCGATCTTTTCGGCTCCAAAATCGCGGGCCATCTCCCGTACCGCTTGCAATTCTTCCGATAATTCAAAATCCATAATAATTCTCCTTAATCTAAAATAATATTTTTCGAAACGATCATCCGTTGAATCTGGTTGCTGCCATCGAAAATTTGAATCGCTTTGGCGTCCCGCATCATTCGCTCCACCGGGCAGCCCTTGAGAACCCCGGCCCCGCCGAAGATTTGAACGGCATCGATGGTTACCTTCATAGCCATGTCGGAAGCATAACACTTGGACATGGATACCAGGGTTTCAATATCCCGAAAGGTGCCCTCCCCGGCGTCGATCAAACCGGCGGTCCGGTAAATCATAGATTTGGTAGCCTCGATGGACATTATCATGTCGGCCAGCATGAAGCGGATACTTTGGAAGGCCGCTATTTTTCGTTTGAATTGGACCCTTCTTTTGGCAAATTCCAGAGCGGCCTCGTAAGCTCCTTCGGCGATTCCCAGGGCCATGGAGGCGGCCCCCCAGACCCTCATGGGGTTGGAGTGCCGCGAAAGAATAGTCCATCCCTGCCCCTCGGAGAGGAGCAGATTATCTTTGGGCACCCGGACATCCTTAAAGATCATCTCGGCAGTGACCGATCCCCCCAGCCCCATTTTGCGCTCTTTTCTTCCGAAGGATAATCCCGGGGTATCACGCGGGATAATAAGCCCGCTGATGCCGGCCGTCCGTTTCCCGGGCCCGGTTCGGACAAAAACCAGGTAGAAATGAGCGTGTGGGCCTTGGGTGATATAGGTTTTGGATCCGTTCACCAGATAGTGATCACCTTCCAGGTTCGCCCGGGTTTGCAGGGACCCGGCATCAGAGCCGTAGCTGGGCTCGGTCAGACAGAAGGCGGCCAGTTTGTCCCCGGCCGACATAGCGGAAAAGAAACGTTGCTTTTGTTCCTCCGTGCCCACTTCCCGGATGGTTCGGATCACGGCCTGGGTGGGAAAGACCAACAAGGCCGAGGCCGGGGAGGCCTTGGAGATCTCCTCAATCACCAGGCAGAGGGTGGTGGCATCCGCCCCTATCCCGCCGTACTCCCTGGGAAGGGACAGCTTGAGCAGGCCGGTCTCCTTGAAGGCCAGGTAGCTTTCCTGAGGGAACTCGTCCCGGGCATCGATTTCCGCCGCCCGCGGGGCGATCCGTTCCGCCACCAAGGCCTGAACCTGTTTTTGAAGCGCCCGCTGTTCCGGGCTGAGATGAAGAAACATGAGTTGATTCTTACATTATAGATCCGAAGTTCAAAACACGAAAACGATTGGAGGTCTTACTTTCGTTCAACAATCAGGGCAATTCCCTGGCCGCCGCCGATGCACATGGTAGTCAGGCCGTAGCGGGCTTTTCGTCGACCCATCTCATAAAGCAGCTTAACCAGCAAACACCCGCCCGAGGCGGAAATCGGATGCCCCAGGGCAATGGCCCCGCCGTTCACATTGACCTTGTCCAGATGCATACCCAATTCCTTAATGCAGACTACCGCTTGAGAGGCAAAGGCCTCGTTGAGCTCGATCAAATCCAGATCATTAACAGTCAACCCGGCTTTTTCCAGGGCCATTCGAGTGGCCGGGATAGGACCGATGCCCATCAGGGAAGGTTCGACACCGGCTGAGGCGTAGGAGACGATGGTGGCTAAAGGTTTTAATCCCAAGGCCTCGGCTTTTTCCCTGGCCATGACGATCAATGCGGAACCCCCGTCGTTCATCCCGCTGGAATTGCCGGCCGTTACCGTACCGTCTTTCTTAAAGGCCGGCTGCAGCTTGACCAGGGCCTCCATGGTGGTTCCCAACCGGGGGTGCTCGTCGGTATCAAAGACCAGAGGAGGCTTTTTCTTCTGGGGGATTTCCACCGGAACTATTTCTTCTTTGAATTTTCCACCCTTGATGGCGGCTTCGGCCCGCTGCTGGCTGATCAAGGCCAGCTCATCCTGCTCCTGGCGGGTCACCTGATATTTGACGGCCACGTTTTCTGCGGTCTCTCCCATGGTATTTCCGGACAGGGGGTCAAAGAGGATTAATTGGTCCATTAGTTGTCCATGACCCAGACGATATCCCCAGCGGGCATTTTTCAACAGATAGGCCGCCCGACTCATAACCTCCATGCCGCCGGCCACGATAACATCCGCATCCCCGCTCTTGATGATCTGGGCGGCCAGGGATACGGCCCTCAGGCTTCCACCGCAGGCCTTGGTAATGGTAAACTGGGGTTTTTCGATGGGAATCCCGCCCTTGACAGCCACCACTCGAGCTGAATTGATGGGCAGATCGCCGGTCCGATACCCGGAAGCGAAGATTACCTCATCCACCTGTTCCCCTGATATCCCGGCCCGCTTGAGGGCCTCTCGAATGACCAAGGCGCCTATGTCCATGTCGCTTACATCCTTTAGTGTGCCACCGAACCGTCCGATGGGGGTCCGGGTACCGCTGACTATGACCACTTCCCGCATACCTTCCTCCTTTTTTGACCGGAAAGGGGTTTATCCCCCTCCGGCGGCTTACAATCTTGATAACCTCGCAACCGGTAAGTCCATTAAACTTGTAACTATCAAAAAAAATGAGTCTTTTGTCAATATCTTTTTACCTCTTTTCTTTTTAAAATACAAATGTTACATTAATCAACTTATGTTTTTGACCGAATCCAAGCTGATGTCCATGCCCGAGGCCGTTTCCAGACTGGTTACCCCCGGTATGTCCATAGCCTTGGGCACTTCCCTGGAGGGATTGATTCCTTTTGCCGCCGGGCACGAATTAATCCGTCAAGGCATCAGAGACCTAACCCTAATCGGGCCGATATCCGATATGCTCTTCGATCAATTGATCGGGGGAGGCTGTGTTACCCGGATCCAGGCCGCTTGGGTAGGCAATGTCAGTACCGGAATCGGGTATCATCTGCGCCGGGCCGTGGAGCAGGGAAGGCCGCACCCCCTGGTGATGGAAAATCACTCCAATTTTACCATTGCCCTGGGTTTGCAGGCCGCTGCCTTAGGGGTTCCTTATCTCCCCGCCCGTACCTTGCTGGGCTCCCACATCATTCGGGACAATCCGGCGTTTAAGGTGAGCCCCTGCCCTTTCACCGGGGATCCGCTGCTGCTGGTTCGGGCCATGGAGCCCGACCTGGCCATTATTCATGTCCAGCGAGCCGATCCCCAGGGAAACGCCCATCTCTGGGGGAACATGGGCGTCAGCGCCGCGGCGGCCAGAGCCGCCAAAGCGGTGCTCATTATTACTGAGGAGATCGTTGACCCGGAGGTGATCCGCAGCGATCCCAACCGGACTATCATCCCGGGGTTTACCGTCTCAGGAGTGGTGGAAGAGCCTTGGGGCGCCCACCCGTCAGCGGTTCAAGGCTATTACGGCCACGATGACCCGGTCTATCCGGAATATGCCCGGGCCACCCGAACTGAGGAGGGCAGCCGGGAATGGTTCCAGGAATGGGTCTACGGGGTGGGAAGCCGCCGGGAGTATTTAGAGCGAGTTCCGGTCGATCATTTGCAAACGCTGAAGGTCCGACATTCAAACCCGGCCGCCCTAACCGAATTTGGATATTAAGCCAGTATTATAAATTCCATGCCTTTCAGCCAGGAAACCTATCAGGCCCTAAGTGAAATCGTTGGTCCGGGGCAGATCACCGATCAGGAAACTGAACTGAAGTGCTATGCCTACGACGCCACCGCCTTCCAGGCGATGCCCGAGGCCGTAGCTTTTCCCGGGAGCGCTGAAGAAATCAGCGCTATTTTGAGATTAGCGAATGAATACCGGTTCCCGGTGATCCCCCGAGGGGCCGGATCCGGGATGAGCGGCGGGTCGGTTCCGATTCAGGGGGGACTGGTTCTGGTCATGAGCCGGTTTAACCGAATCAGAAATATCGATACCCAGAATTTCTTGGCCGTGGTTGAACCGGGCGTGGTCAACCGAGACCTGCAAACCGCAGTGGAAGCGGTGGGCCTTTTCTATCCTCCCGATCCTGCTTCCTTACGTTTTTCCACTTTGGGAGGGAATGTGGCCGAGTGTGCCGGAGGCGCCCGGGCGGTGAAATACGGGGTGACCCGAGATTACATCCTGGGTTTGACCGTGGTCCTGCCGACCGGTGAAATTCTGAAGACCGGTACCCGAACCGCCAAAGGGGTGGTGGGTTATGACCTGACCCGCCTATTGGTCGGCTCGGAAGGGACCTTGGGGATTTTTACTGAATTCACGGTTAAGCTGCTGCCTAAGCCCGAAACCCGTCAGCCGGTATTGGTTTTTTTTGACCGGCTGGATTTAGCCACCCGGGCGGTGGTGGAAATATTACAGGCCGGCATCGTCCCCTCCAGCTTGGAATTCATGGATCAACCCTCCCTTCAGGCGGTGGACCAGTTTTTAGATCTGGATTTCCCCCGGGAGGCGGAAGCCGCCCTGCTTATCGAGGTCGATGGAGATCGGGACCTGGTGAATCGTCAGAGCCGCCGGGTGGTCCAGGCCTGCGAACAACTGGGAGCCGTAGGGATCCGGACCGCTTCGTCACCTCAGGAGGCGGAGGATCTCTGGAAGGCCCGGCGATCCATCTCCCCCGCCCTTTTTCGCATCCGCCCCAATAAGATCAATGAAGACATCGTGGTGCCCCGGGCGCATATTCCTGAAGCCATCCGCAGATTCCAGGAAATCGGGCGCCGATTCGACCTTTTGGTGGTCTGTTTCGGGCACGCCGGAGACGGCAATATTCATGTGAATGTCATGTTTGATAAAAAAATATCCAACCAAGAGGACAAAGCCCACCTAGCTGTTGAAGATATATTCAGGACCGTTATCGAACTGGGAGGCACCCTTTCGGGGGAGCATGGAATCGGTCTGGCTAAAGCGTCCTACCTGTCCTGGGAAATCGATCCGCTGCCCCTGGCCCTGATGAAAAAAATCAAGGACCTCTTTGATCCGAATCACATCCTCAATCCCGGCAAGATCTTTACGTCATGAAGAACCCTTTTGAATTATTAGGGCTTTCTCCGGAAATCGTCCGAACGCTGGAAGGAAAGGAGCTGTTTGCCCTGATCCGGTCCTCTTACCGGGCCTTGATCATGATTTATCATCCCGACCGAGCGCCTCTAGGAAACGAACCCTTAAAAACGCTGAGAAACAGAAAAGTGGCCGAGCTCAATCTGGCCTTTGAAAAGCTGAACCATGATCGCAACCCCGAGTCCTTCCAGCACTTTAAGGAATTATACGTCAGGCGGCTGGGAGAAGGTTGGCTGAAGACCGCCCGCAAGTTGAATCGGGAAATCCAGGAGTTAACCCGGCTCAACCAGTCACTTTCCCAGAACTACTTTCGCTTTCTCCTGGAACCCTGCTTTCCCCCAACTCAAACCAATTCAGCGGATCAGGCCAGCCTTTATAACCTCAAAAACTGGCGTCTCGGGCTCCAGGATTTGGCCATCAATCATAATGTGCGTTCTTCGAATTGGAACCTGGGGACCAATTACAAGGAAATAAAAATCGATCCGGAAGGACGCATGTTTTATAAGCTTCCCAACAGAAAAAGATTCATCCCGGTCAATTTTATCAGGCTTCTGGGAACAGTGGATAAGGACCAAGTAGACCTCCTTCCTTTACTGGATCGCGTTCTTCCCCGGGATTTTGACTGCCAGGGACGGAAATCGAAAAGACCATATCCCGAAACCTTGAAATGCTTTGACCTGATGAATACCCTGGCCTATGAAGATTTCCGTCAACACTGCCTCCCCTTCCTCAAACCGGAGCTGGTGGAGGGTGCCTACCTATTCTCTTTTCACCGGACCGTTCCCCACCTAGACCGGATCAGCCTGGAGGGTTTAATTATCCGTCTGAACCCGGTCAAACTCTCCAAAACGGTGGTTCCTACCCAATAAGGGAATCTATTCTTTTGATCCCTGCCTGTCCTGCGCCGTCCATAGCGTCCGTACCGACCAGGGGCCGAAGAAGTTTTTCTTGGGCTAAGGAATTTTGGTTGTTCGCCCTTTTGGGTGGGTGGCCACAAATATTTTGGTAGCCCATTAATCGCTGAAATCCCCACGGCCATACCAGATCTGGGGGGTACCCACTCAAAAAGGCGAAGCGGCGGAATTTTTAGGAACCCGGCTGGAGGGTCAAGCGGATATGAATAATTTCGGGGATACTGCAGGTGCGCACCGGCGGACCCCAAGTGCCCACCCCGCAGGAAACGTAATAGTGGGTATTCCCTTTTTTGAGGTAGCCCCAGGGATTTTCAAAAATCCGTCCCACAATGTAATTGATCGGAAAAAGCTGCCCGTTATGGGTATGCCCGGATAACTGCAAACCAACGCCCTGCCGCTGGGCCTCCGCCAACTGGAAGGGCTGGTGGTCCATCAGGATAACGGGGTATCCGGAAGGCACCTCCTTCATCAGTTCCCCCAACGGTTTTCTTTGCTCTCCAAACCGTTCCGCCGTCCGGTCTTTCCGTCCGACCAGGTAAAGGAAGTCGCCGATCCGGACGGTCCGGTCTTCCAAGACCTGTACCTTTCCCTGTTTTAAGAGGGCCACGGCTTTTTTTATCCCACCATAGTATTCGTGATTCCCGGTAACCGAATAGACGCCTAAAGGGGCCTGGATCCGCTGCAGGATAGCGGCCGTGTTCTGATCCGAGAGAAAAGAAATGTCCTCATCGGTCAGGTCTCCGGCCAGCAGGACCAGGTCCGGTTTCAATTCGTTAATCAGCCCGACGATTTTTTCCAGGCGGGAGTTGCGAATGATCCGCCCCAGGTGCAGGTCCGAGGCCATGACCACGCTCAATTGTTTCCTGGGACCGGTGGATTGAGGGAGGATTATCTCCAGGTTTCGAATTCGAGGGTGTACGGCATTCCAGTGTCCCAGGGATACCGTGATCAGTACGATGCCGATCACCAGCAGAAATTTTGTTCGGGGGGCTATCCCGAAGGGCCGAAAGCGTTTTTTCAGGACTGTTGGGGTCAAGTAGCGGATTAGACGGAGGATGTCCAGAAAAAGCAAACCCAAAAACAGGTAAATCATGACGGCCAGATAAAAAGATCCAATCAGGACCAGCCCGTCTTCTCCCGGAAGAGGCACCAGCCTGCTTAAAAAACGGCCCAGGGGGTAGGAGAGGACGGACAGCCAGAAGAGCAGCAGGACGGCCTTTCGCCAAAAACGCCGCATCCAGGCCGTGGCCGGCCAGCCCCGGATGAAAATATAGGCGTTAACCAAACCGTAGCCGGTTAGAAAAACGATTAGAAAGAGGTAAAGGCTGGTGCGGACCAAAGCGTATTCGCTTCCGGCAGAATAATAAGGGGCGGAAATTCTGGAGCGGAAAGGGGTGCCGGGGATCAGGCATACGTAACCACGAAGGAGGGCTCCTCGGATTTTTCCTCGAACAGAATTTCGATTTCATAGACCCCGTGATCCAGGGTGGCCCGCATGTTATAGCCCATTTTCTTGAGAAGCATGATCATCCTGGGGTTGTCGTAATCCACCAGGGCCTTAATCCCCTGGAAGCCTTTGTTTCTGGCGGTTTCGAAAAGAACGTCAAGCACCGCCTGCCCGAGGCCTAGACGGCGGTAATCCGGGCTCACCGCGATATCGATTTCGGCTAACCCCTGGGCGGATTCGGCGATATAGCGCCCGAGCGCCACGATTTTCTCAAAGGCCGGGTCGCCGGAGAGGACCAGGAGGGTCATCCGGTTATGGTAGTCGATATCCACGATGGCGGCCATTTCTTCCCGGGGAAAGGTGTGCTTGGAACGGAGAAACCGGTAGTATATGTCCTGATCGCTGAGCCCGTAAAAAAATTCCTGGATGGAGCGGAGATCGGTGGGTTTGGCCGGCCGCAACAGTAAGGACTGATCGCGACGGGTGAATTTCTTTTCCATTTCCGTCGGGTAGATACCGGCGGTGGAGAAGGTGATCGGTTCACCATGGGCCAGCAGTCCATCCAACTGGGCCCGGTTCAGTAACTCCTGGCGAAACTTGGGGTGGGAGATCTCTAACAGGGCAATGGCCCGATCCCGAAGGGACTTGCCATGCAAATTCGTCCACCCGAATTCGGTCACCACGTACTGAACGGCCGCGCGACTGGCTATCAGCCCCGAACCGGGGGGGATGCCGGGGACGATGCAGGAGGCTTGGCCGTCCCGGGTCAGGGAGTGCAAGACAATGATAAACTTCCCCTGCCGGGCCCGTGAGGTGCCACGCATGAAATCGACCAGGCCGCCGATGCCGCTATAGATCCGGTTCCGGCCACTGGAGGTGCAGACCAGCCCGGAAAAATCAACCTCCAGGGCCTCATGGATGGAAACCATCGAATCGTGCTGGCTGATGACATTGGGGTCATTGGTGTAAGCCACCGGATGGAATTCCACAAAGGGATTCAGGTGCACGAAATCGAACAGCTCGCGGCCGCCGAGGCAGTAGGAGGCGATGGCCTTTTTACGGTTGATCTCTTTCTTCTCGTTGGTGACGGCCCCGGAACGGATTAATTCCAAGTAGGCCTCGGTAAGCATATCGGTATGGATGCCCAAATCTTTTTTGTCCTTCAGGGACAGCAGGGCCGTGGCCGGGAGATGCCCCAGACCGGCATGTAGGGTGGACCCGTTTTCCACCAGGCGGGCCACGTTGCGACCGATGGCCCAATCGGTTTCGCTCAACGGGGGCCTCCCCACCTCGAGCAGAGGCTCCTCCTTGTCGACCAGGAAATCGACATCGCGAATGTGGATGAAGCCGCCGCCCAGGGTGGTCGGCATGGCCGGGTTGACCTGGGCGATGACCGTTCCGGCGGCCTCCACCGCTTCCTTGGCCACGTCCACGGCAATTCCGAGGCTCATATAACCGTTTTTGTCCGGCGGGGAAACCTGGATTAAAGCGGTGTCGATCTCCAGGCGCCGGTCGTTGAACAGTCGGGGGATGTCGGAAATGAAAATAGGGATGTATTCCGCCCGTCCTTCCCAGACTGCCTCCCGGGCCCCGCGGCCGGCCACGAAGAAAGTCCGGACCCGGAAGTGGTGGCTCAACCCGGTGGAAGAGTAACCGGGATCCCGAATGCTCAGGACATGAATAATCTCGACGTCAAAGAAACGCTCGGCCTGTTTGACCAGCCGTTCTACCAAGTATTGGGGTTCCCCGCAGCCGGAGCTGATAAAGACCCGGCTCCCCTTTTTTATCCGGCTCAAGGCCTCATCGGCCGATACCCATTTTTCTTCGAACATCTTGCTTTCTCCAGCGTTGGATAAAGGTAATCAAACCGGTTGTCTCTGGCTAAATGTATTTGGTTTACCAAATTCAGGTTTCAGGGTCAATCAAATGATGACAGGCTTTCTAGGGATCGTCATCCCGTTCACCCTGGCCAAGGGGAGGATGAATGGGCCAGTTGTCAGGGCACAAATCACTTGGTCAGGTTACACCTCTGTCAGGAATTTCAATAAATTCAAGAAACACGAAAAAGCTATCGAGGGGAACCTATTGTAACCATTTAAATTTATTAGATTAACTGTTTTAGATCCCAGAGTCGCTAGATGGCATGTGATTTGCTCTATAATTTTATAAAAAGTCATATATTTCAGAAGGTCTCCGAGAGGGCGTGAAAAAGGCCCGCTGCGCGGGGTCATCATCGGCAGCGTCAGCCAGAAGGTGCTGCACCGCACTCCATGCCCGGTACTGATTGATTAAATAGAAAGGTCCTTCTAGCCGGTGCCCATCCCCTGGATAACCATTCTCTTAGGCCTCTTCGGCGGTATCGGGATCCTTCTTTACGGGATCCAGGTCATGGGGGACGGACTGCAGAAGATTCTGGGAAAGCAGTTGCGGCGTCTGCTGGAGTCGGTGACCCGCAGGCCTATACTGGGAGTCCTGGCCGGGGTCCTGGTCACCATGCTCTTTCAGAGCAGCACGGCCACGACGGTTATCTTGGTAGGTCTTACCAACGCGGCGGTCATCACCCTGCGGCAATCCATGCCGGTAATTCTGGGGGCGGACATCGGAACCGTGGTCACGGCCCAGTTGATCGCTCTGAAATTTACGGAGCTGTCGCTGTTGATCGTGGGGATCGGCTCGCCCATCGTTTTTTTCGCCAAGCAAGACCGATACCGCCGAATCGGCCAGGCCGTCATGGGTTTCGGCCTGCTGTTCCTCGGTCTGAAGATTGTGGGCGATAGCCTGCATCCGCTTCAGAAGGTCCCGGAATTCACCCAACTCCTGCTTTCGGTCAGCAATCATCCGCTTTTGGCCATCGCGGCCGCCTCGGTCATCACCTTCCTGATCCACAGCAGCGCAGCGGTGCTGGGCATCATCATGGCCCTGGCCGGCTACCAGCTCATCGATCTTCCCGGCGCAATTTATCTTATTCTCGGGTGCAACCTGGGAACCTCCTTCACCGCCCTGCTTTCCAGCATCGGATCCCGCCGGGAAGCCCAGCGGGTGGCCCTGTCCCATTTTTTTTCCAAGTTGGGGGGGACGGTTCTTTTTTTCTTTCTGGTACCCTGGCTGGCTGCCTTCCTGTCCTTCCTGACCGCCAACCCGCCCTTCCAGGTGGCCAATGCCCATACCGTTTTTAATGTCGGCCTGGCCGCCGTCTTCCTGCCGTTCAGCCGTTATGGGAGCCGTTTCCTGGAATGGCTGGTGCCCGACAAAAAAATTCCGGAGCTGGAGCCTAAATTTCTGCGCGAGGAGGTCATCAACCTGCCGGCAGTGGCCATCGGGTTGGCCCACAAGGAAACGGTGCGGCTTTCGGCCGGAACCCTGCGCATGCTCTGGTATACGGAACGGACCATCACCCACGGTAAGCGATATTTTCTGGAGCGAATCGCCTATCGGGAGAGGGTGATGGATGTGCTCTTTAAGGCCGCCGTGGACTACCTGACCAAGGTCCTGCGTCAGCCGCTGAGTAGCGATGAACACCAATACGCCATCGGCTTAATCCATGTCCTGGACAATCTGGAGAAAATCAGCGACATAATCGAACGGGATATAAAATATAGGATTGAAACCAAATTGGCGCAGAGAGCCTCCTTCTCCCCTCAGGGGGAAAGGGAACTGCTGAACACGATCCATCGGGTGATCGACCAGTTACGTCTGACCCACAAGGGGCTGGTTCAGAACGATTATTACCTGGCTGAAGAGGCGGTAACCGCCCAGCCCCGGATCAGTGCCCTGATCCGGGAGTATCGCCAAAACCATATTCACCGCTTAACCGAAGGGGTCAAAGAAAGCGAAGAGACCAGCAACCTGCACCTGGAACTGCTGAACAGTTACCAGCAGATCAGCGAGATTGCCCGGGACATTTCTTTTGCCATTATGGAGGAACTGAACATGGGGAAAAGCTGTTTGGAACCTTCCAGGAAGACGGTCGCTTCTCCTGAATCTCCGCCTCCGGTGCCGGTTGCCGGGAAGCCATCCGCGATCCCGTCCTAAATAATATAGAAAAAATCTATTTTAGCGCCTTGCTATTCGCCTGATTTCCTATTTGACTCCCTCCAAGGCGCTACTTATAAAGTAAAGGAGTAAATTTAAATAATTGGTTAACAACTTATTCGAGAGGAATGAATGGAGACTCTGAATTGCCGCGGCCTGTCCTGCCCCTTGCCGGTCACTGAAGCCCGGGATTATATTGAGAATCACCCCCAGTTGAATCACTTTCAGGTCCTGGTGGACAATCCGGCTTCAGCGGAAAACGTCAAAAGATTTCTGGAAAGCCGGGGCTTTGGGGTCAGCGTCGAGACCGCCGAATCGGATTTTAAGATTATCGCCGAAAGGCGGGCGGGGTGGACCGGCCTGCGAAGCCGTTGTTCAGGATCTGATTCAGGGCGTTCAAAAAACGATCATCTTGATTACCAAGGATAAGTTAGGAACAGGGGATGACTACCTGGGCAGCCAACTCATGCTCAATTTTTTGAAGACTTTGAAGGAAATGGGAAAAAGTCTCTGGCGCTTGGTTTTTTTGAATTCCGGGGTCAAATTGACCATCGAGGGAGCGGAATCCCTGCCGCTTATTCAGGGGCTGGCCGAGCAAGGCGTCTCGGTTCTCGTCTGCGGCACATGCCTGAATCATTTCGGCTTGTTGGAACAGAAAAAGGTGGGCGAAACAACCAATATGCTGGATATCGTCACCAGTCTGCAAGTGGCGGAAAAAGTTATCAGCTTTTAAATTCACCCGGATCCCCCAATAAACTCCTTTAGAACCTGGTTTGCCGTTTCCGGGCCACCCGGATCTAATATCCCCTTTACCGCGCGTTTACCCTTTTGACGCTTCGCCCTTTTGGGTGGGTACCCCCCCATATCGGGTATGGCCGAAGGGGCTCGGCGAAAGGGTTTACTCCCTCGGGCGGGACTTTTTAGGTTCTAACCCGATATTGCGGCCACCCACCCAAAAGGGCGAACAGCCCCCTTCTTTTCAATAGCCAGTCAAAAAACCCGACTTCTTAATTTGCTTGAAAAGTTTCGAGTGCTCGGGTAAATTTAACCGTTTGGGCTCAAGTTGGGGGTATTAACCTCCTATTCCAAACTGACGGCCGAACAATAAACGGGTTAAGCCCATCATCACCTCAAGCGAGGCACCTAATGATTCCTATCATGGGACCCTTGATCGATCATCAGGAGATCGACCGGGTTATGGATTGTCTGAATACGGGTTGGATTTCTTCGCAAGGGAAATATATCGTTTCCTTTGAAAAAGCCTTTGCGGAATTTTGCCAGACGCGCTTTGGAGTCGCCACTTCCAACGGGACCACGGCCCTGCATTTATCCTTAGTGACCTTAGGAATAGGTCCGGGGGATGAAGTCATCGTCCCGGCTTTAAGTTTTATTGCCACGGCCAATGTGGTGGTCCATGCCGGGGCCAAACCGGTTTTTGCCGATGTCAGCGAGGAGACCTGGACGTTGGACCCGGAGCAGGTGGCCTCAAGGATTACCGCGCGGACCAAGGCGGTCATCCCGGTTCATCTCTATGGGCATCCCGCCGACATGGCACCCCTTTGGGAGTTGGCGGAGAGAGCGTCTATTTGGGTGGTTGAGGATGCCGCTGAGGCCCATGGCGCCGAATATAACGGCAAAAAAGTAGGGGGCCTCGGACATTTGGGCTGTTTTAGTTTTTACGGCAACAAAATCATCTCCACCGGGGAGGGGGGTATGATCGTCACGAACGATCCGGACTGGGCTGCCCGGGCCCGCATTTTGCGCGATCACGGGATGTCCACAGAGCGGAAATACTGGCATCCCCTGGTGGGGTTCAATTACCGCCTGACCAATGTTCAAGCCGCCATCGGTTTGGGTCAAATGACCAAACTGGAGGCCATTTTAGAAAAAAAGAGGCAAATCGCCCGCTATTACCATGAAAAGTTTGAGGAGGTGGCGGGGGTAATCCAACCCCCGGAAGCTTCCTGGGCCAAAAATGTTTATTGGCTTTATTCCATTTTATTGAAGCCGGAGCTCAATAAAAACCGGGATGAATTGATTCACTTTCTGGCCCGGGCCGGGGTAGAGTCCAGGCCCCTGTTTTATCCAATTCCTACCATGCCGCCTTATGTGGGAAGCGGTTCTTTTCCCATAGCTGAAAAAATTTCGGCCCTGGGGATCTCTTTGCCTTCGGGGGCCGGATTGACCTGGGGGGAGATTGACACCGTCGTGGCCCTAATTCAAGAATTTATCAGCCTTTAGATTCTTACATCCATTGTTCTGAGAATTTGTCTCTAACAATGGATGTCAGAATCTAAAAATATTTCAAATATTTTTGGCTAGTTTTGATTTTTCAAAGGAGTCAGCATCATCGATATCTCTATCGTCCTGCCCACCTATAATGAACGGACCAATATTGTCGCCCTGATTCAGGCTATATTGGAAGCCTTGGCGGTCCCGCCCTTGAAGGTCCAGGTCATCGTGGTAGATGATAACAGCCCGGATGGGACCGCCGAGGCGGTTCGAGAGGCTTTTGGGGGTTCGGAGGCCGTCCGCCTGATCGTTCGAGATAAAGAGCGGGGATTGGCCACGGCTATCGCTAGAGGGATTTCTATGGCCGAGTCGGAACTGATCGGAGTGATGGACACGGATTTTAACCATCATCCCCGTTACCTCCCCGAGATGATCAGGAAGACGAACGGTGCTGACCTGGTCATCGGCTCCCGATATTTGCCGGGCGGGGGTATGAAAACGTCCCGGTTACGGTACTGGGGAAGTTGGTTCTTTAACGTTTTTATTCGCTGGGGTTTGGGATCCCCGATCAAAGATAACCTCAGCGGCTTCCTGGTGGGCAAAAGAACTCTTTTTTTACGGCTGATGGATAAACCTATCTATTTTGGCTATGGCGATTATGCTATTCGCTTGATTTATCATGCCCTGCAGGAGGGCTTTGTCCTCCGGGAAGTCCCGGTGGTCTATGAATTTCGCTTGGGGGGAGAAAGTAAAACCCAGTTCAGAAAACAACTGATCAATTATACCCGGGCGGTGCTGGCCCTTCGGTTTTCCCGCGGGAAGAAGGGTAAATGACCAAAAAGAAATATTGGTTTGGTTTCGCCGTTTCGATCCTGTTTGCCTTCTTTTTCTTTAGAAATGTCGATATCCGGGAAATATGGATTGCCTTTCAAAGCGTCAACTATTTTTATACTATTCCGATTATGCTGATCAACCTGTTCTGCCTCTGGATTCGGGCCGTTCGCTGGCGCTATTTGTTAAGCCCGATCAAGAGCGTCGGACTTCTCGAATTGTTCAAGGCCACGGCGATCGGATTTATGGCCAACAATATCCTCCCGGCCCGTATCGGGGAATTGGTCCGGGCCTTTATTCTCGGGGATCGGGAAAAAATAAGCAAAACCGCTTGCTTGGCGACACTGGTGGTTGAGAGGCTCTTTGACGGTTTTTCCGTATTGCTTTTGTTCTTAGGAGTGCTTCTTTTCATGCCTTTTCCGGAGACCTCGACATCGTTTTTAACGCCGACCCGGATTAAAGATGATTGGTTGGTTCAGTTTTCTGTTTTACTTCCTGGTTTTGGTCATTCTGGTTTTGCTGCGTTTTCATAACCATCGCTTGAATCGACTGATCGGGCAGGTGCTTAAACCTTTTCCCGCCCGGTTATCCAACCGGATCCTGGAAATCATCAACTCTTTCGTGTTCGGTCTGGAGATCCTGCGGCGGGGACAGGACATTTTAATTATCAAAGGGTATTCGCTGCTTTTGTGGATTGTCTCAAGTCTTGGCGTTTACTTGCTTTTTTTTGGGTTCGGCCTTCATTTAACCCTGCTGCAGGCTATTTTTGTGGAGATCATATTGATTTTCGGGGTGAGTATTCCCTCGGCCCCGGGGTATATCGGGACCTTTCATTGGGCCTGTGCCGCCGCTCTGGCTTTTTTTGGGATCGAGCCCAACCTGGCAAAGACCTTTTCAATTATCCTTTGGCTCGCTTATTTCATCCCCATCACGTTGCTGGGTATTTTTCTACTCTGGCAGGAAGGGTTGTCTTTGCGGTCCATCCAGGACAACAGGATTTAGTTGGCGCTTGTTGGAAAAAAATACTGGGGTAAAATGGTTCTTCGCCCTTTTGGGTGGGTGGCCAAAAGATCTGGTAGATTAAACTGAAATCGGGCCTTGGTGGGCTTCCGGTCTCGGCGAAAGGGTTTTCCAAAGATACTCCGGACTTCGAATCCGGGCCTAAGCACCTAATTTTATTTGAACCAGGCCCAAACCTAGAGGCTTTAGATGGTTTCCAGGCTGGCCCTGCCTCCGTGAAGATTTAGAAACACAGGGGCCGGGTTAGAATCTATAAAGCAAGGTGGAAAACCCTTTCGCCGAGACCGGAAGGCCGTACCAGATCTGGGGGGGACCCGCTCAAAAGGGCGAAGGGTCAATAAAATAAAGAAGGAATCTCTTGGCAACACAGGTCGGTGACATCGCGGCGGCCCTGGCCTATCAGGTCAAAAAGGAGATCGCCGAAAATTATTTCGGGACCCGTCGGGAATTGGAGGAGGAGCGGGAGGATCTGATCAGCCGGGCGAAAGAGATCCAAAAGAGATGGGCTCAGGAGGTGCAGGTCCCGCTGGCCTTGATTGGGGACCTGTTGCTGGATCCGGAAACGATGAATTCCTTCTTCGCTCTCCTCGGACGGGAGAGACCGCTCCTCACGGTCCCGGACCCTCCGGAGCGTACATTTTCGGAAGCCGTGGCAATCTGTGCACTGCCGTTTGCTTTAACTTCTAAGGCCAAATACCAGGCCCTGATCACCCAAATGTATGACCTGGCCTGGGGGCGAAGTCAAACGCTCCTGGAAAAAGTCCTGGCTTTGGAGAAAAGGGTCCGGCTCTTTAATGAGGATTTGGCCAAATTTTCACTCTCCTACAGCCTTCAGGAGATTCTAGCTTTTATTAAGGCGATAGAGGGCAGCGGTGAATTGAAAGGGGTCCTGGGAGAAAACACCGATCCCCGGGCCGTACCGGAGCTGGAAAAGAAACTGATGTTGCCATCCCTGGATCCTTCAGGTTTGGGGTTTTCAGAATTCAAGCCTCTGCCGAAGTTGAGTCAAATTCGGGGACCGCTTTACTCCCTGGTGAAGCAGGCCTTTCGCCTAAAGGGAGAGGAAATTAAGTCCTGCTTGAAGCGGGCAAAAAGTCGTTTTTAGATTTTTGCATATGTTTACCTGAGAATTTAAACCAAATATTCATTTATTTTTGGTTAAACGTTTTGTGAGGTGATGATGAAGGATCTTTTTCTCCAATACCAGAACCGGAAGACACCCCTGACGGTCCCCTCGGCCTGGAAAATATTATCTTTCGCGGATTTTGAGGATTCCCCGGGAGTGGACAATATCCGGGATAAAACCCGGTCGGTCCTGCAAAGCCCTATCGGCGCCCCCCCGTTATCGGAATTGGTTACCGAAAAGGACCGGGTGGCAGTGCTCATCGAAGACCTGACCCGGCCCTCTCCCAAGAAAATCATCCTGGAAGCGATCCTGGAACTCCTGGGGAAAAAAAGGATCCCGGACCGGCAAATCGTGATCATATTTTCTCTGGGCACCCACCGGGGCTTGGAACAGGAGGAAATTGAAGGGGCCTTCGGGCAGGAACTGGTCGACCGGTACGAGTTCGTGAACCACGACTGCCGGGCCGCCGATCTGGTGCCGGCCGCCCGACTGAAAACCGGACATGGGGTCAAGATCAACCGCCGCGTCATGGAGGCCACCTTCCGCCTCGGAATAGGGTCTATCTTCCCCCATCCCATGAACGGTTTCGGCGGAGGCGGGAAGATCCTCTTTCCCGGAGTGGCCGATCTGGAAGCCATTACCGAGCATCATTTCCATTATACCTTTCAATCCGGCACCGGTCTGGGAAAATTAGACGGGAACCCTTTTTATGAGGAAGTCTGCGCCCTGGCCCGGTCGGTGCCTTTGCATTTTGTGGTCAACGGGGTCCTGGACCAAAAGGATGCCCTGGCCGATCTAGTGGCCGGAGATCCGATCGAGGCCCATCGGGCCGGCGCCCGGATTTGCCGGGCCCTGACTACCCGGCGTTTCCCCAAACGGGCCGACCTCACCGTGACCACCTCCTTCCCCTACCGGGAAGGGCCCCAAATCGTCAAACCCCTGGTACCGGCTTCCCTGGTAACCAAACCGGGGGGCTGCATCATTTTGGCCGCGGACTGCTCGGGGAATTTGCCGGAGCCCTTTATCGCCAGCTTTGAAAGGTTCCGGTCCCGGCAGGCCGGGGACTTGTTCGGGGGAGTCCTGGCCCATTTTTCGGAAAGGCGTTTGATCATGGAGGGCGGGGCCGTGGACTACAATATGGCTTTGGCTTTCGCTCTGGCGGCGCAGCACCAATTCAAGATTGTCCTGGTCTCCGGAGACATCCCCCGGACGACGGTGGAACGCATGGGGTATGTGTATGCCGAGGACCTGGACCAGGCTATAGCCATTAGCGCCCGCTACTGCCCTTCACCTGAAGTCCACGTGATTCCCTCAGGAGGGGTGATTCTGCCGGAGATCGAAGCCCTTTAAAAAACATTTGTTTTTCGGGTTAGGGCCTAACCTTTCAAAAACTATTGAAAAAAGTCATCGGTTTGTGATAAAAATACCACTTGACGTGAAGCAAAAAGATTGAAACGATAATAAGTTGAATTCGATTTAGTTCTTATTAACCCTGTTGGTAAAAGGAGGAAACCATGAAAGAGAAGCAAGGTAAGCCCCAAGGTATTGACCGGAGGACATTTCTGAAGACTTCAGCAGCCGTCGGCGCGGTCACGGCCATCACTGGTTTTCCGGCCATCGTCCGGAGCCAGCCGAAGGAAATCACCATCGGTTCCATTCAGCCGATTACCGGACCGCTTCCAGATATCGGCATTGCCATGCAACGGGGCAACAAGCTGGCTGCGGATGAAGTCAACGCCCGGGGCGGCATCAAGTCCCTGGGCGGGGCCAAGCTGAAACTCCTGCTGGGGGACAACGAAGCCAAGGAGGAGGTGGGCCGGACCGTGGCCGAGCGGCAGATCAAAGAAGGGGCCGTCTGCCTGGTGGGTCCCTTTTTAAGCGGCGTGGCCATGGCCATTGCCACTCTGTCCGAACAGCGGAATATCCCTTTTGTCATCGACGTGGCCGCCCTGGATGCCATTACCGCCAAGGGCTATAAGAACGTGTTTCGCTGCTTCCCCAAGGTCGAGTATTTCATGAAAAGCATGGGGATCTATCTGGATCAGATCCTCAAGGAAAAGAGAGTGACCATCAAGCGGATCGCCGTGGCCAACGCCGGAGACGCCTTCGGGCGAGGACAGGGGGCCGCGTTCATTAAGTATGTCAAGGACCACAAGCTTCCCTTTGAAATCGTCGAGCACATCGAATACCCGCTGGGGGTCAAAGATCTCTCGGCCGAGGTGGCCAAACTCAAGGCGGCCAAACCGGAATTATTGTGTCCCGTATCCCGTCCCGGCGATGCCAAACTTCTGATCCGGGAATTGTACAAGCAGCGAGTGGAACTCGTGGGGATCATCAGCCCGGGAAGCCCGGGATGGTACGAACCGGAATTCATCCGCGATATGGACAAACTGGCCTATTACGTCATGGATAACGTGCCCTGGGTCAATCCCAAGAGCCCCGTTTATAGAGAAATGAACAAGAAGTTTGAAAAACAATATCCCGGAAAATATCTGGATACCAACTCCGGGTATGCCTACACCGGGGTCATGGTGATCGCCGACGCCCTGGAGCGGGCTAAGTCGACGGACCCGGCGGCTCTGCGGGAGGCCTTGCGCAAGACGAATTTCAAAGACCATCCCATGGTCGGGGGCCCGGTGGTTTTTGACGAGAAGGGCGACAACATCAACGCCACGGCGGCCATGGTGCAGGTCCTTCCGGACCCCAAGGTGGACGACCGGGTCAAGGTGGTCCTGCCCAAAGATTCGGCCGAGGCGCCCTACGTTTTTCCCTGGAAGCAGCTCTGGGATCGAGGGTAGTTCATGGACTGGACGCTGGTCCTGCAGTTGGCCTTGCAGGGTTTTTTGATGGGGGGGGTCTACAGCCTGATCGCTCTAGGCCTCTCCCTGATCTTCGGGGTCATGAAGGTCATCAACTTCGCCCACGGCGAGATGATGGTCTTTGCCATGTTCCTGTCCATCACGCTGTTGCTGGGCTGGGGCATCGACCCTTATCTGTCCCTGCCGATCGTGGCCGGGCTGATGTTTGGGGTCGGCTATCTGGTCCAACTGATCTTCGTCAATCGTATTTTGGATTTGCCCGAGGCCATGCAGGTGCTGGTGCTGGTCGGGCTGGCCATCATTTTTGAAAACGGCACCCTGATGATCTGGGGGGGCAGCGACATCAGCCCCAAGACCAGCCTGGCCCTGGCCTCCTTCCGGCTGGGACCGCTGACCGTGGACGTGCCCCGCTTGATCGCCTTTGTCCTGTCCATCGTCATCACCTTCATTGTCCTGGTATTCCTCAAGAAAACCACTATCGGCAAAGCCATCCGGGCCGCGGCCGACAACCGCCTCGGCGCCCTGATCATCGGGACCCATATCAACCGCCTTTACGGCATCTGCTTCGGGATCGGAGCGGCCTGTGTGGGTGCCGCCGGAGCGCTGTTGGTGCCCTTGATGCCGGCCAAGGCCACCATGGGGGCCCCCTATACCATGGTCTCTTTTGTCATCGTCATCCTGGGGGGGATGGGCAGTCTGGCCGGCGCCCTGGTGGGCGGTCTGATCATCGGCGTGGCCGAATCTCTGGGGACGGTCTTCCTGCCCAGTTCCATGAAGCAGGTGGTCAGCTTCACCATCATGGTGGTGATCCTGCTTTTTCGGCCTCAGGGCCTTTTCGGGGGCAAGTCCTGATGAAACGCCTCTATGTCTTCCTGGCGCTCTGCCTGGCCGTGCTCCTCCTGCTTCCTGGAGTTCTAAACAACTACTGGATGGAAATCTTCATCCTTATTTTTTATTATGCTTACCTGGGTCAGTGTTGGAATATTCTGACCGGTTATACCGGCAACATATCCCTGGGCCATTCCCTGTACCTGGGGATCGGGGCCTACACCTCGACGCGTCTGGTCATGGTCTTCGGATTGACCCCCTGGGTCGGGATGTTTGCCGGAGGTCTGCTGGCCACGGTGGTCGGACTCATTGTCGGTTTCCTGGGGTTTAGGTTTGGTCTACGGGGGGTCTATTTCGTACTGATTACTATTGCTTTTGCTGAAATCGGGCGACTGATCGCCCTGCAAATGGACAGTCTCGGTTCGTTTATGGGATTGTTTATCGATTTCCATCCCGGTTTTTGGAACATGCAGTTCCGGGGCAATCTCCCCTATTATTATGTTTCTTTAGGGTTACTGCTTTTTTCGGTTATGGTGGTGCGGATACTGGAGCTTTCCAAGGCCGGACGCTATCTGGTGGCCATCCGGGAAGACGAGGACGCGGCGGAGAGCCTGGGCGTCAATACCTTCAAATATAAAATGCTGGCCATTTCCCTGAGCGCTTTCATGACGGCCCTGGCCGGGACCTTCGATGCCAACCGGATCTTTCACCTGAGCCCGGATCGGGTGATGAGCATGGGCATGTCCATCGAGATTATTCTCCGGCCGATCATCGGCGGAATGGGAACCGTTTTGGGGCCCATCGTGGGCTCTTTTCTGATCACCCTGCCCGCCGAATGGACCCGGGCGTACTTGAGCGAGATAGGGCGTCCAGGGCTGCACATGGTCATTTACGGTTTTGTGTTGATCTTCGCCGTGTTTTTCTTTCCCCGGGGGATCATGCCCCTATTGAACCGAAAGTTAAGACCCTTCTTCATCAAGGAAAAAGATTAACCGGTATGCTGGCGGTTGACCACATCGAGAAAAACTTCGGGGGACTTAGGGCCCTGGATAATGTATCCCTGGAGATCCGGTCCGGGGAAATCATGGCGGTGATCGGCCCTAACGGGGCCGGGAAAACGACTCTGTTCAATATCCTGACCGGATTTATCAAACAGGACAGCGGCCGGGTTTTTTTCCAAAACCAGCCGCTGCTCGGCCTTAAACCTCACCAGATCTGCCAGCGGGGGCTGGTCCGGACCTTTCAGATCGTTAAACCCTTTCTGGAACTGAGCGTTCTGGACAATGTCATCGTGGCCGCTTTTAACCGGTTGAAGGATTTGAAGGAAGCCACGAAAAAGGCCGACCAGGTCATCCAGTTTGTCGGACTCAAGGATAAGCGCCGGGCCCTGGGCAATGAACTGACCCTGCCCAACCGGAAGCGGCTGGAGTTGGCCCGCGCTTTGGCCACGGACCCGAAGCTGCTGATGCTCGACGAGGTAATGGCCGGGATCAACCCGACGGAGACCGATATCCTGATCGGGTTGATTCGGGAGATCAACCGGGGGGGGGTTACCATCCTGTTGATCGAACACGTGATGCGAGGGGTCATGGCCCTGTCTCAGCGCATCCTGGTGCTCAATTTCGGGGAGAAGATAGCCGAGGGGGCGCCGGAGGAGGTAGTCAAGAACCCACTGGTCGTGGAAGCCTACCTGGGGGAGGAATTCTGCTTTGCTCCGAGTTGAGCATATCGACGTGTTTTACGGGGATCTCCAGGCCCTGCGGGAGGTCTCGTTGGAAGTGCGGGAAGGGGAAATCGTCACCCTCATCGGCTCCAACGGGGCCGGGAAGTCCACCACCATCCGCGGCATCTCCGGGATCCTGAGACCGAAGCGCGGTACCATCACCTGGAACGATCAGCCCATCCAGAACCGATCGACCTCGGCTATCGTGGAAATGGGGATCATCCAGATCCCGGAAGGGAGGCAACTCTTCCCGACTATGACCGTTCTGGAAAATTTGGATCTGGGGGCCTTGAACCCGAAAGCCCGAAAATTCAAGAAGGAAAACCTGAAAAAAATTTACGCCCTATTCCCCCGATTGGAGGAGCGTCAGTCCCAGACCGCGGGGACCCTTTCCGGCGGGGAACAGCAGATGCTGGCCATCGGACGGGGACTCATGTCCAACCCCAAGATCCTTATGCTGGATGAACCCTCTTTGGGCCTTTCTCCCCTGCTGGTCAACAGCATCTTTGCCATCCTCCGGCAGATTAATCAGGATGGCATCACTATCCTCCTGGTCGAACAGAATGTCCATCATTCCCTCAATCTCGCCCAGCGGGCCTATGTTTTGGAGAATGGCGAGATCGTTAGGGAAGGACCGGCCCGGGACCTGCTCCAGGATGAGCAGGTCTGCAAGGCCTATCTGGGGTTCTGATAAAATCAGACTTGTTTCCGGCCTTTGGTTCCCTCCAGGGGGCTGGAAAAAACTGCATAGCCACGTTTCCCTCATCCCAGGACATTCCCATGGTACATTACTATCGGGAGAAAGTTGACAAAAAGGCCTCAGCCGATTACTTTAATCAAGACTTGAGTAACTGAATACGGGAGGAAAGAGAATCGATGGAAGAGGATAAAACCATATGCCCCCATTGCGGGCAGAAAATGAAGAAGTGGAAAACGCCGGCCGCTTCCACCTGGGGATCGGAATTTCAGTACATCTGTTTTAATGACGAATGCCCCTATTTTGTCCGGGGTTGGGACTGGACCATGAAGACCATGAAGGCCAAGGCCTCTTACCGCCACCGGTACAATCCGGAAAATGGCGAGACGGGCCCACTTCCGGTATGGTCTTACGATGCCTTGAAGTGCGACATCATTGAGGATTAACCGAAGTGGAACCTTTGTCCAAAACAGGACGAAACGATCCCTGCCCCTGCGGAAGCGGGAAAAAATTCAAAAAGTGCCATATGGGCCGGGAAGGGGAACTGGTCCTAAGGAAAAAGGAAGTCTTGGACCCGGAAGCCGGCCGTAAGATCTGCGGCTTACCCGAGGTCCATTACGGCCGGTCCAGGGCAATGATCGAGGCCTTGGTCCAAGACGGGATTCTGGATAGCTCGATGGGGATCAAGTGCGTCGACCTGGAGGCTTACCGGAATTTGGGGGTTTCCGGTCAGGAAATCCCTCTGGAGGGTCTAAAAGGCAGCGCCGCTATTCTGGTCAATACTCGGAAGACCAAGGAAAACGACCCTACGCATTTTTATCTGGCCATTACCCCCCAAATTCAAGATTCCACGCTGATTCATCAATTCGCCCATGTACTCGATTACCTCAAAGGGTCGGGAACCGAGCCGGGGACCTTCAAACAGTTGAGTTTAGAGAGCGGGATTCCGGTCGACCATCTGGACCATTCCCAGGAGTTTGGACGCTGGCTGGAGTATTTGAGGGACCGGTTCGAGGTTCAACTGGATGCGGAGGACGCGATCGTTGCCTACCTGTACCGGAACGAGATCCTGTTCAAAATCGAGGAGATACAGGCCCGGGACATTCCTCAGTTGGCCTTCCTTTCCAAACAGATGCTTGATTTCATGATCAAAAACCGGAAGGAAATCGACGCGCTCATTCGGGAAAGAGCCGGGTATATCGGGAAGCAATAAAAACCGATATTCAGATCAAGTAGCGGTTTTAGCGGCATTCCCCATGCAGGCCCAGGGCCTCAAAGGCCGACAAGATTTGCTTTTCCATTTTCAGACGTTTGTCCGGGAGCGGCACAAAAGACAGCCCCTCCAGACGATCGAGGAGTTGCCCCCTTCCCGGAATAGCCGCCAAGCCGCATTCCAGGGTTTCCCCGTTCAAGGTATTCAACAGGGTGGCGTCTTCGCTGTTGGTCACGACGCTGAGGGGAATTTGATAGTCGGTGAATATACGGGCCAGGGCGAGGGTAGCCCGCTCCCGGGCCAGGATGGAGCCGGCGCCGCATTTGATCAGCATCACCTTTTTTCCGCCCAATTGAATTAGGATGGAGGCCTTCAGCGAAAAGGTATCCGGACCTATAACCAGGCTGAAAGGCATATCCAGTTCCAGGTCCTCTTCCTGATATCCCTTTTCGCTCAATAAAAGGCGGAGGATTCTATCCCGGATGACCTCTTCTTTGATAGTTTCACCGGCGGAAAGGGGCAGCAGGCCGGATTTGTATTTTTCTCCGGGGCAGGATTCACTCATTGTTTTTCCTCAGAGTAAGGGTCTTTTCAGCAAAAAGGGCAAACTTAAGCCATTGACAGGCCAACGCTAACAACGCCTCATCGTCGGTTTTAATCTTCTCCCTGGTTTCTTCGGGCAATTCAAAAAGGGCGAGAAATCGACTGCCCAGGACAAAACCCCGGAACTGATCAAGATTATAGCTGGCCATGGCGAACATTTGCATTTTCTTGGGGATAACCTCGCTCGCTCCCAAGGAACCCCGATGCGTGATGATCTCCATCCAGCGGTCATTAAAATAGTTGTACCGTTCCAGGCCTTGATCTTTGGACCAGCCCTCGACCGTCCAGTCGGTGTCTTCCTGAAATCCCAGGCAATGGGGTTCCCGGACCACGAAAAAGATCTCCCGGGCTGGACCCTGGCTCTCGTTTTTGGATGCGCCCCGGCCCACCGGATAGATCCGGCAGGCTCCGGGCCGGTCTTCATAAACCCGACAGCCCTGAGAGGTTACGAAGGGACAGGTTCGACGTTCATTGGCCTCCATTTTTAAAAATACCGCCGGGAAGCCGTTGGTTTCACCCAATTTGAGATCGGTGTAGTCATCCAGAAAGGAGCCGGAAGGCAGACCCAGGCGGTTTTTTAATCTCAAAATATCATAAGGTGTCAGGATCAACCGCAGGTCCCGGCAGCATTCCGTGAAGCAGGGCACCCCCGGATGGCAGGCAAAGGAAAAAGTCTCCTTTTCCAGGAACTGAAAGGGTTCTGGGGAGTTCATTTTTTTGACTAACGGCCAAGACCCTGGGGTTTCTTTATCTCCGGGTTTTTCCAAAGCCCGTCGTCTTTAGGAAGAGTAACCCCCAGTTCTTTCTCTTTAGCCTTGATGACTTCTTCCCGCACCGGCAGGGTGGATTTTCCCAGGAGGCCGAATTGCAGCCATTTAAATCCGAGTTTGAGCAAGGCCAGGTCATCGGTCTTCAGGGTTTCGATTTCTTCAGGAGAAAGATCGAAGAGTTTCAAAAAGTTGCTTCCAAAGACGAATTTTCGAAACCGTTCGGTATCGTAACAGGCCAGGATGATCATACTCTGGACTTTGCCGTCCAATTTATGGTCTCCCCAGATTCGCTGGGCCGAAGTCACCTGGTTGAAAAGTTCCTCTACCTCCTTATATACATTCAGACCCTGGTTTATTTCCCATTCCGCCGGTGTCAGGGAATGTTCGGCCAATAGACCCCGGCATTTTTGAGGGTCGGCGGTGACGAAAAACTCTTCTTCTCCTTCATCTCCTTCCCGGCTGTCCAAGGGGTACATCCTGCAGGCCCAGGGGCGTTCTTCATAGACCCGGCACCCTTTCTGGGGATCGACAAAAGCACAGCGTTTCTCGGGGCCCTCGCCCATTTTCAGGATAAAAATAGGAAGACCGGAGTCGGTTCCGGTCATAGGCAGGGCATACTGGGCGATAAAATCTTCGGAAGAGATTCCCAAGGCAGTTTTCATCCGCAGGATGTCATAGGGGGTCAAAAAGATGGTGACGTCGCGGCAACAATTCGTGAAGCAGGTGACCCCGGGGCCGCACTGGAAATTAAAAGTGCCGTGAATCGGCATGATCGATTCGCCCCGGTCAGCGGGTTTAATAGCCGGTTTATGGTCTTCCATCGTTGGGTTTCCTTTCATTATAAATATCAAAATTGGAGACGAGGGGTTGATTGGATATGGGCTGAGACTTCGGCCTCATCCCTGGCCGACAGGCGAAACGGCGGCTGCTTAAAAAAGTAATTTTATTAGTTACTTTGAGGCCAGAAAGAACCTGAACTTCTTAAACGGGGGGTTGTCCTGGACAAAGCGGAAGGTGGTTTCATCGGCGCAGATAATGTCGGTGCACAGGCATTGGCGTTGACATTTCTCACAGAAATATTTTTCATCCAGGATGTTGCCGCATTTACAGAAGGGTTTCATAACCAGTTCGCCGTCTTCCATCTCGGCGGTAAAAAAGTCAGCCTTTTCTTCTGGAGCCGGGGAAGGTTCGTGATGGGTCATTTTTTTCTCCCTGTATATATATAAGTGAAGGGCCCGCTCAGCCCTTTTTCTTAATAATAATACATTTAATTGGAAATTTCAACATCTCTGAAAGGGTGGATATTCGATTGAAAAAGTGGTAAAGAAAAGATAGGGAGTAAGTTTCTTTAGATTTCGAAATAAATACTGTTCGGGAGGAGTGTTGATTCATGGAAATCCCTATCACCAAATCTACCACCATCGGCCGGCGGCCGAGGCCGAAAAGCGAGTCTGAACTGGGCTTTGGAAAATATTTCACCGACCATATGTTTCTTATGGATTACGAAAAGGGAAAGGGCTGGATCGACCCTCGGATCGTGCCCTACGGACCCCTTTCACTGGACCCTTCGGCCATGGTACTTCATTACGGCCAGGAGATCTTTGAAGGGTTGAAGGCCTACCGCTGGACTGACGGTGACCATTGCCCTTTTTCGCCCGGACAAGAATATTGAGCGCTGGAATCGGTCGGCTCGGCGCCTGTGCATGGCGGAGACGGATCCGGATATTTTTATGCAAGGGATGAAAGCGCTTATCCTTTTGGACCAAGACTGGATCCCCTCCTCTCCGGGGACTTCCTTATATATTCGTCCGACTATGATCGCCACCGAGGCCGCCCTGGGAGTCAAGCCCTCCAGCCGCTATCTTTTTTTCATCATCCTCGGGCCGGTGGGTCCCTACTACCCGGAGGGTTTCAGCCCCACCCGGATCTACGTTACCAAATCGTATGTTCGGGCCGCCAAAGGCGGCGTGGGCGAGACCAAGACCGGCGGGAACTATGCCGCCAGCCTGTTTGCCGCCTCCAAAGCCCAGGAGATGGGCTACACCCAGGTGCTCTGGCTCGACGCAGCCGAGCATAAGTATGTGGAAGAAGTGGGAACCAGCAATATTTTTTTCCTGATCCAGGATGAACTGATTACTCCCCCTTTGGCCGGGACAATCCTCCCCGGCGTGACCCGGGACTCCGTTATCCACCTGGCGAAAAACTGGGGGATCAAAGTGACCGAGCGTCCCATTACCATCGATGAGGTACTAAAGACCTCCCAAGACGGCAAGCTGAAGGAGATGTTCGCCACCGGCACGGCGGCGGTAATTTCCCCGGTGGGCGAAATCGGCTTCCAGGAGCAGGTTATTCCCGTGGCCGACGGGAAAACCGGACCGCTGGCCCAACGGCTTTATGACGAAATAACGGGCATTCAGTATGGAGATAAAAAAGATCCCTTCGGCTGGGTGGTGAAAATCGCCTGAAAGGGGGAGATGGGAGTGTCTCGATCAGCAGTCCGCCAACGGGGCCAAGACAATGACTACTTCTCTTGAATTTTCGATTTCGGAAGCTTATAAGGCCGCCTATCCCGGTCTCGCTTTTGGACTGGCGTTGATATCGGATTGCCTAAACCCGCTCAATCCCCCGGGTTTTGATGAATTTAAGCGCAAGCACCTGCGTCTCATGCGGAAGAAGGAAACCCTGGCCCGGATTACCGGACGTATCGAGGCCTACGACCGGTTTTTTCATTCCTTCGGTTATGAGTGCCCTCTACCCAAGCACTTGAAGCGGACCATCCAAAGCGGTTTTCCCCGCTATAATCTAATGATCGACGCCCATTTTATGGCCGAAATGTGCGCCGGCATCCTGGTGGCCGTGACGGATGCCGATTGTTTTAGAGGAGCTTTGTTGCTGGACCTGGCCGGAGAAGGGGAAGTCTGCCGAGGCCTGGGCAAGAGGGAATTTCTACTGAAGGACCGGGAGATCGTGCTTCGGGACGAAAAGGATATTGTTTGCGTTCTCTGCCAGGGGCGGACGAAAAAACACGGGTTTCCGAAAACACCCGCCGGGTGCTTTTTTATGCCTACGCCGTCCCAGGGGTTGATAAAGAGCCTATCCAGGAGGGACTATTACTGGCTGCCGAGACGATGACCCGGTTTGGAGGGGGGAAAACGGAAGCGGTTCAGGTTACTAAAGAGATATATTTTTTAGATTATAAGGATCTTCCCTCGAATCAATCGGCCTCGATCCGTTGAATATAGTTTTCAAAATCGGTTTTCCCGGTGGCCGAGGCGATCCCTTCACCCGACCGAAGGATATCCCCGCTATGCTCCAGTAACTCCAGGTGGCTTTTTATTTCATTTTCCGCCATCTTGATTCCGAACCCCTTTAGCAACTTTGCCTCGTAGTAGGCACGGGCGATTTCCTCCGCCGTCATCGGGCCCTTCTTCAAGACCTCCAGGATCGAGGCACAACGCTGAAGGTGGTGCTCGATAATTTCTTCGCTTCTTTCCCTTAGCTCGATTATCCCCCAGCGGTCATTGTAAAACAAGCGGTGGGCCGGCAGGACCTGCATCCCAGGGTAATCCCGGCCCAAGACCGCCAGCCGTTTTAATGATCGGATATAAGCCCGCAGACCATAACAGGCCGACAGGGGTGGGAATTCTGGAGGCAGGAGGGGCTGGATGAGTGGATAAAAGGCCTCCTGGGAAGGATGGGGAGTGATGTCCGGTAGCAGGGTATCTCCCACAATCAGGGCTTCCGATCCGATTTGATAGGCCAAAGCGTCCGGACAGTGTCCCGGCAGATGATGCAGGTTAACCGCTCCATCCAGCGGAAAGCGCAATCCTTCCAGGCGGTTTGTTTTCAAATCATCTCTCTGGCGGTGGTATTCCCGGCAATGGGACTGGGTAAAGGTCTCGGGCATGAAGCAATGCCAGCAGGAGGCCGAGAAGTCCTCCTTGGTGGCCAGAGGGGCCTGGTTGGGGTAAGAGCGACGGAGGAGGTCGTACAGAGGATGGACCCAGACCGAAGCGCTGGTTTCCCGGGCCAGTTCCGGTAATCCCCCGTCGTGGTCCTCATGGCCATGGGTAAGGAATATTCCTTTTAAATCTTCCGAGTGAAGGTCGGTTTGCTTCAGCATTTCCAACAACCGGCCTCCCATACCGAAGCGGCCCGTATCGATTAAGAAGGGAAACTCGCCCTGAACGACATAGTTCCAGGTGGGGCCCAGGTCCCAGTCGCCGCCGTAAATGTTCTCAGTCGCCAGTCCGAAGAGGGTTCGGCCCGAAGGCAAGGGCAGGCGGATGACCCATCCGTTGCCGTTCGGGTCGCCGCGGTGGATGATTTCCAGGTTGTTCATAGGTTATTAATACCTTTTTAACGAGGTTTTTATGGGTTTTGTGGCTTTATTTCGTAGTCCGGACATCGTCCCTGACAACGTCTCATCTTCAGGGCGCATCCGGTGCTGACCTGGTGCAGGCAGGGGGGGAAGTTGACCCCGGAGTCGATAAAATTTTTACATTGGACTTTGGTCATTTCCTTTAGGTTCCGATCCACGATGTACTTCTCAGCGATCATTCGGTCCGCTCCCGGTCGCGAAAGGTCAAAACGCTCCAGGCGCTTTAAACGGTCCAGGGCTTGACGGCCGATTTTTTTTCGCTCCACAATCAGGAGACAGGTTCCCTCCTCCGGGGGGATGGAGTTCTGGGGTTTGGTGCAATGTCCGCGTTGGTAATAAAGGCAGTTTTTAGCGGTAAGCCGGTGGACCTGTGCCATTAAAATATTTTTGGTCAGGTTTCTCTTTCGAGGAGGGTTATCGGATCGCCCGGTTTTACGGGGCCGCCCTTAAGAATTCGAACAAAGATCCCTTCCCGGGGCATGACACAGTCGCCGGCCAGGCGATAAATGGCGCAGCGGTCATGGCAGACCTTGCCGATCTGGGTAACCTCCGCCAAAGATTCGGGGCCGATCCGCAATCGGGTCCCAATCGGTAAGGCCGGTAAATTGATCCCCTCCGTGGTGAGATTTTCAGCAAAGGAGCCGGGTCGAACCTTCAGGCCGAGATCCTGCATCTTTTGTATGCTTTCCATGGCCAGCAAACTGACTTGGCGGTGCCAGGGCCCCCCATGGGCATCACCCTCCAAACCGAAGTTTTCCAGGAGCAAGCCCTGGGGGATATTTTTTTTGGGCACTCCTTTTTGTTCGCTGATGGAGACCGCTATGATTTTCACTTATTTTCTTCCCTCCAGAGTTCAAAGACGACCACGTTGGCCGGGTCCGGACAAGACACCTGCAGGCGGTCCGGGTCCTTCAGCCACGGGAACTTCCCCCCGAACTTGAGTACCGTATAAAAAGGGAAGATACTGTTCTGCGCCCACTGGCAGATGGCGGACCCCATTTCCTTGAATTCAAAGGTCTCGCCGACCTGGTGTCCGTAGGAGCATACTCCGGACCCCCGAATTTCAATGATTTTACCCATTACTTGGTATTCCGACCCCATGATGCTATCTTCCAGTCGATCTTAAGAATAAAGGGAATCTATCCTGAAAAATTGTAGAGGGAGCGGATCAAATGGTCAAGCATTATTAAATAGGGTATAATTACCTTGTGGGAATCCTGCAATTTGGGGATCCTTAAGGACGAACAAAAAATAATTGGATTATTATTAAGCACTAAACCCCCATGCCCGGGGCGGGCACCCCGAGGCATGAAAATTTATGTTTATTCAATTTGTTAGGTCGTCATTCCGGCGAAAGCCCTTCGGCTAGCTCAGGGCCATGAGCATTGTCGAATGGCCGGAATCCAGGGCAGTGAAGGTCATGGGTCACCTGGATCCCGGATCGAGTCCGGGATGACGGCAAAAACAAAACGCCTAAAAAGCGGTGTTCGATTCTATTTTCGAATTAAAAAACCGGTGAACCTATGAGCAGAAAGCCGTCATTGACCGTAGCGGTAAAGCGTTTTATTGAAAACAACCGGCTTTTCGGGCCCGGATCCAGAATTATCGTCGGAGTCTCCGGTGGGCCGGATTCCATGGCCCTGTTCTCCATTTTAAATGAATTGCGCCAACCCTGGGGTTTGGAAGTAATCGCCCTTTATTGCCATCACGGGTTACGCCGAGCCGCGGACCAGGAAGCAGATTTTGTTCGGCGTTGGGCCGGGCGCTGGGGTTGTTCTTTCTCCACTTCCAAAGTGGACGTCCAGGCCTTTCAGCAGGAGAATAAATTATCCCTCCAGGAAGCGGCCCGGGAGCTGCGTTACCGAGTCTTCAGGTCATTTTTTGTGAATCAAAAGGCCGACAAAGTGGCCCTGGCCCATACCGCCAATGATCAGGCCGAAGAAGTGCTGATCGGCTTGATCCGAGGGGCAGGACTGGGTGGGTTGGCCGGGATTCCTTTACAGCGCGAGGGCTTTATCCGCCCCCTGTTGGCCACCTACCGAACGGAAATCCTGACCTATTTAGGCGAACGGGACATCCCCTACCTGGAGGATGAATCCAATAAGGACCGTCGTTTTCTCCGGGCCCGGGTGCGTCACCAATTGTTGCCCGAATTGGGGAAGTTCTCTCCTAATATCATTACCCAATTGAATCGAACGGCCGGCCTGTTGAAGGAAGATGAGGCTTTCCTGCAGGAAAAAACCGAGCAAATTACGGCCCGAGTCCTGGTGCCGCTGGAGGCGGGGGTTCAAATTTCTCGGAGTGGCTTAAAAAAACTCCCCCCGGCCATCCTTTCCCGCCTGTTTCAGAAGGCGATATTTCAGGTTAAGGGGGATTTGAAGTCAATCGGTTCGGTACACCTGCTTTCCTTGGTAAACGTGGTTTGCGGCCCATCCCTCCAGGGCAGATTGGATCTACCCGGAGGGCTGCAGGCCTCCTGGGACCGCGACCGGATAATTCTTCAACCCGCCGTTTCCGTTTCCCTCTCCCCAAGCCTTTTTTCCGAGCAGGTCGATGGGCCGGGAACGCTTACTATCCGGGAAATTGGTCTGGAGCTTTCCTTCGAAAAGGTTCCAATCGATCCCCAAACGGTCAAAAAGACTTTCATTAAAGACCAGGCTTTGGTGGATTGGGGAAAAATCCGGTGGCCTTTGTTGGTTCGCAATGCTCAGGCTGGTGACCGTTTCCGGCCGCTGGGGTTAAGGGGCGCCAAAAAGGTCCACCGGTTTTTTATAGATAGGAAAATACCCCGGTCCCAGCGTGACCGGATCCCGCTAATCATTTCCGGAGGAGAGATTGTTTGGGTCGCCGGTCTGGAAATCGGGGACCCCTTTGCTTTGAACGAACAATCTCGACAGGCCCTTCGCCTGAAGCTCCAGATAACGTAAAAAGGGTTTGAGATCAAGGGGTTTTTGTGGTAATTTAAATGATTACAGGAAATAGTGTTGAAGGAGAAGAAATTTGACCCCTTTTTATAAAAATTTGGCCTTATGGCTGGTGATCAGCCTGGTTATGATAGCGCTCTTCAATCTGTTTAATAAGCCCCAGACAACCAAGGAGCCGGTCAGTTACACGGATTTTTTAGCCTCCGTAGAAAAAGGGGAGGTTTTGAGTGTCACCATCCAGGGGGATGACATTCAGGGCTTTCTGGTGGGGGGAAAAAAATTCAAGACCTACGCCCCCAGAGATCCCGAACTGATAAAAACGTTGCGGGACAAAGGGATTCGAATCACGGCCAGACCCTTGGATGAGTCCCCCTGGTATATGACCATCCTGATCTCTTGGTTTCCCATGCTGCTTTTGATTGGGGTCTGGATTTTCTTCATGCGCCAGATGCAGGCCGGTGGGGGGAAGGCCATGGCCTTCGGCAAGAGCCGGGCCAGGCTCCAATCAGACCAGGGGCCCAAAGTCACTTTTAATGACGTGGCGGGAATCGAAGAAGCCAAGGAAGAGTTGCGGGAGATTATCGATTTTTTGAAAGATCCCAAGAAATTTACCCGTTTGGGCGGGCGGATCCCCAAAGGAGTCCTGCTCATGGGCTCACCCGGTACGGGAAAAACCTTGCTGGCCAAAGCCATTGCCGGGGAGGCCGGAGTCCCTTTTTTTAGTATCAGCGGATCCGATTTTGTGGAGATGTTCGTGGGCGTGGGGGCTTCCCGCGTTCGGGACCTATTTATCCAGGGCAAGCGGAATGCACCCTGTATTATCTTCATCGACGAGATCGACGCCGTGGGTCGTCATCGAGGCGCCGGTTTGGGCGGCGGACACGATGAACGGGAACAGACCCTGAACCAGTTGCTGGTGGAGATGGATGGTTTTGAATCCACTGAGGGCGTCATTCTGATTTCCGCCACCAATCGCCCGGATGTTCTGGATCCGGCCCTTTTGCGTTCCGGCCGATTCGACCGGCAGGTAGTGGTCCCGGTGCCGGATGTCAAAGGGCGGGAAGAAATCTTTAAGGTTCATACCCGGAAAACTCCCTTGGCCGAAGGGGTGAATTTAAGTATTTTGGCCCGGGGCACGCCCGGTTTTTCAGGAGCGGATTTGGAAAATCTGGTCAATGAGGCGGCGCTCCTGGCAGCCCGATTGGGGAAAGAAAAAGTGGATATGAGTGACTTCGAAACATCCAAGGATAAAGTCTTGATGGGAGCCGAGCGGCGGAGCATGATCATCAGCGAGGAGGAAAAAAGAAATACCGCCTATCACGAAGCCGGCCATACCCTGGTAGCCAAGATGTTGCCCGGAACGGATCCCATTCATAAAGTGACCATTATTCCCAGGGGACGCGCGTTAGGTTTAACCCAGCAGTTGCCCATCGACGAAAAACACACCTATCCCAAAGATTTTCTGATGAAAAACCTGGTGATCTTTTTAGGCGGACGGGTGGCCGAGGAATTGGTCCTGAAACAACTGACCACCGGGGCAGGTAATGATTTGGAGCGGGCCACTGAATTGGCGCGAAAAATGGTCTGCGAATGGGGAATGAGCGACGAACTCGGCCCCTTGACTTTTGGAAAAAAAGAAGAACAGATTTTCCTGGGCCGGGAAATTGCCCAACACCGGGATTATAGCGAGGAAACCGCCCGAAAAATAGACCTGGAAGTCAAGAAGCTGATTTTGGAAAGTTACGAAAAGGCAAAAAATATTTTGGCGGAAAATTTGGAGGTCTTGCATCGTTTAGCGCAGAGCCTGCTGGAAAAAGAATCCCTGGATGGAGACACCATTGATCGTTTGATCCAGGGACCGGACCCGGGGGCAACCTTGGCTACGGCCTAAGTTATTAATTTTGTTTGAAGCAGGCCCAAACGCAGAGACTTTTAGTGCCTTCCGGGCCAGCCCTGCCACCAGGAAGATTTAAAAACACGGGGGGCGGGTTAGAACCTAAAAAGTCCCGCCTGAGGCGGGAGCAAACCATTCCACCGAGACCCTTCGGCCATACCAGATATGGGCGGGTACCCATCCCAAAGGGCGAAGCGTCGTAAAAAATAATGGTCATCCGAAAGAAATATGAGTGGTCGTGGGACCATTTTCACCTGTCGTTTGGGGGAAGAACTCTGATCATGGGGGTGATTAATGTCACCCCTGATTCTTTTTCCGACGGCGGTCTTTTTTACGGGCGAGAGCAGGCCGTTGCCCAGGGGGAGGCCCTCGCCGCCGAGGGAGCGGATATTCTGGATATCGGGGGAGAGTCCACCCGGCCTTTTTCACAGCCCTTGGCGGTGGAGGAGGAACTGAAGCGCATCATTCCGGTTATCCGGGAACTGGTCAAAAGGGTTCCGATCCCCATTTCGGTGGATACCTATAAGTCCCAGGTGGCGGAGGCCGCCTTAGACGCCGGTGCGGCCCTGGTCAATGATATCAGCGCGCTGCGCCTGGATCCGGCCATGACCGAAGTGTTGCGGAATCATGGAGCGCCGGTTATTCTGATGCATATGCAGGGGACTCCGCAGGATATGCAGTCCCGGCCGCACTATGGGGATCTGTTAAAAGAGGTTCACTCTTTTTTTGAGGAAAGGTTGTTCTGGGCCCAGCAACAGGGCCTCGCCCGGGACCGGGTGATAATCGATCCGGGCATCGGATTCGGCAAGACCTGGGAGCATAATTTATTATTGATCAAACGATTGGATATTCTTTCGGACCTGGACTGCCCGGTTTTGATTGGAACCTCAAGGAAATCATTTATCGGTAAGCTCACCGGTCAGCAAATTCCCGGAGAACGGGAATGGGGTACGGCGGCCACTTCGGCTCTTTCGGCTTGGTTGGGGGCCCATATGATCCGGGTTCATCGGGTGGACTCCAATCGACAAGTGCTTCAGGTGGTGGATGCCTTGCGGGAGGCACCGACCCCATGAACAACCTCTGGTTGACCCTGACTAATATCCGTTGGCAGGATGGGCTGGATATCCTCCTGGTGGCCATCCTGATTTATCAGCTTTTTCTGTTTATTAAAGGCACCCGGGCCGTTCAGATCATCATCGGTTTGCTCGTCATTTTTATCGCCTTTTTGGCGGCCCGCCAGCTTGAATTATTGACCTTAAACTGGATACTGAGCAGCTTTCTGAGTTCCATCATTTTGGTCATCATTATTCTTTTCAAGTCGGAAATCCGTCGGGTGTTGGCCCAGGTAGGGCGAAGCCCTTTTGTCAAAACTACGGCCGAGACCCTGCAAACGATTGAAGAGGTCATCCGGGCCGCGGTCTATCTTTCCAGCCATTCCACCGGGGCCCTGATCGTTTTAGAAAGGCAAACCGGGCTGGGGGAGATCGTGCAGACCGGGACCGCTTTGGAGGCCCGGGTTAGGTGGGAACTGATCGTCAGTATCTTCCACACCCAGTCCCCCCTTCATGACGGGGCCATGATCATCCGCGATAACCAGATTGCCGCCGTGGCCTGCTATCTCCCGTTGACCCGCAGCGCCAAGGTTAGTCGGAGCTACGGCACCCGCCATCGGGCCGCCTTGGGGCTAACTGAAAAAACGGACGCGGTGGTGATTGTGGTTTCGGAGGAGACGGGCCGGATCTCCGTGGCCATTAAAGGACGTTTCACTCGAGGGTTGGATTCCACCACCCTGAAGCGGGTGCTGCAAACCCTGTTTACCCAGGAAAAGGCCCCCCGCACCTATTGGCTGTTCGGCCCCCGAAAAACCGGAGGTTCCCAGGGTTGAGAAACATAATTTTTAAAATTTTAGCCCTGGTCTTGGCGGTCATTCTCTGGTTCTTAGTGGTCGGCGAGGAGCGGGCCGAAGTGGGATTGACCATCCCTTTGGAATTGGTGAACATGCCTCGGGACATGATCGTGGTGAATAACCTCCCCCAGGGGATCGACATCCGGGTCAACGGACCGCGCAGTTTGATCCGTTCCCTGACGACGCGCAACTTGAGCAAAAGCCTCGATCTGTCCAACACCAGGGCCGGAACGATTACCTATTCCATCTCCTCGGAGGGAATTCGGCTTCCCCGGGGGGTGGCCGTTACCCGTATTCATCCCACCCAGGTGGTGGTGGTCCTGCAAAAACAAATAAAAAAAATGATCCCGGTCCGGGCCCGGGTCATCGGGCGACCGGCGAGCGGTTATGAAGTGGAATCGGTCAGGATCCGGCCGGAAGAGGTGGAAGTGTCCGGATCGGAAGAAGTAATCAAGGATCTGGAAAATCTTTCCACCAAGCCCGTTGATATCGGTGGTCGGCAGGAATCCCTGGTTCAGGAAGTTAATTTGGACTTCCGTTCCCTGCAGATCCATTTGTCTCGAAACCAGACCGTTGAAGTGGAAGTTAAGATCAAGAAAATCGGTACCCCCTAAGGAGGAGTGATGCGAAAGCTTTTTGGAACCGACGGCATTCGCGGAGTGGCCAATGTCCACCCCATGACCACGGAAGTGGCCTTACAATTAGGCAAGGGCTGCGCTTATATCTTTAAGGACAAAACGCGGCGGCACAAGATCGTGGTGGGCAAGGATACCCGCCTTTCCGGGTATATGCTGGAAAATGCCATTACGGCCGGGATCTGTTCTATGGGAGGGGACGTTCTTTTGATCGGGCCTTTGCCCACGCCGGGGATCGCCTTTTTAACCCAGAGCATGCGGGCCGACGCCGGGATTGTCATTTCCGCCTCTCACAACGCTTATCAGGACAACGGGATAAAAATTTTTTCGCGAAACGGTTTTAAACTTCCGGATGAGGTGGAGGAACGGATTGAGGCGCTCATGTTCTCGGAAACCCTGGCGGTACCCGGGATCACCGCCAACCAGGTGGGCAAGGCCTTTCGGATCGAGGATGCCATCGGCCGCTATATCGTTTTCCTGAAAAATACCTTTCCCCAGGAATTAACCCTGGAAGGGCTGCACCTGGTTTTGGATTGCGCCCACGGCGCAACCTATCGGGTGGCACCGACCGTTTTTGAGGAGCTGGGGGCCAGGGTCACGCTGCTGGGGGCTAAACCCAACGGTGAAAATATCAACAAAAATTGCGGCGCCCTTTATCCCGGTCTGGTCGGCGCCATGGTCCGAAAGAAGAAGGCCGATCTGGGCATCAGCTTTGATGGGGATGGGGATCGGGTGATCCTGGTGGATGAAAACGGCGAAATGATCGACGGTGACCAGGTGATGGCCATTTGCGCGAATCGAATGTTCAAGGAAAAGCGTTTGAAAAAGAATACCCTGGTGGCCACGGTGATGAGCAATTTGGGATTGGAAGTGGCCCTGCGGCAGCAGGGCATCCGGCTGGTACGCACCCAGGTGGGGGACCGCTACGTGGTGGAGGAGATGGTCAGGAGAGGATGCAATTTAGGAGGAGAGCAATCCGGGCACCTGATATTTTTGGACCATAACACCACCGGAGACGGGATCCTCAGCGCCTTGCAGGTCTTGGCCATCATGCAGCAGGAGGAAAAAAGTCTCTCGGACCTTTCCGATATCATGGAAAAATATCCCCAGAAATTGATCAACGTCCGGATCAGGGAACGAAAAAGCCTGGAGCGCTTTCCCGCCGTCACCCAGCAGATTCAAAAAGTGGAAAAGAAATTAGGGGAAAAGGGCCGGATCCTGGTCCGCTTTTCAGGAACGGAACCCTTAGTCCGGGTGATGCTGGAAGGGGAGAATGAGGCCTTAATTGCTTTGCTGGCCGAGGAAACAGCCCAGGTTATTGAAAGGGAATTCAATGCCTAGGACGTCGTCCAAAGACCTGTTACTGGTAATGGACGTGGGGAATACCAACACGGTCCTGGGGGTCTATCGGCAGAAAGAGCGGGTGTGTGACTGGCGGATTCGCACCGAACGAGACGGGACCTTGGATGAAATGGGCATCCTGATCGGCAACCTGTTCGCCAGTCGCAGCCTGGGTCTTTCCCAGGTGAACGACCTGATCATTTCCTGCGTGGTGCCTCCCATGCTGAACACCCTGGAGGAATTCGGACTGCGGTATTTCAGCCTGCATCCGCTTTTTGTGGGGCCGGGAATAAAAACCGGTATGCCCATCTATTACGACAACCCTAAAGAGGTCGGGGCGGACCGGATTGTCAATGCCGTGGCGGCCTACGAAAAATACCGAACGAACTTGATCGTAGTGGATTTTGGGACGGCCACCACCTTTGATTATGTTTCCGATAAGGGGGAGTATTTGGGGGGTGCGATTGCCCCGGGTATCCTGATATCCTGTGAGGCCCTTTTTCAGAAGGCCTCCAAGCTCCCCCGAGTGGAAATTTTCTCCAAACCCAAAACCGTATTGGCCAAAGACACCATCAGCAGCATGAATGTGGGCATTATTTATGGTTATACCGGCCTGGTGGACGGCTTGGTCGAGCGGATCATGGCGGCCGTCCCCCAGCGGCCCAAAGTAATCGCCACCGGGGGGCTGGCCCCGCTGATCGCTTCGGAGTCCAAGACCATCGAGGCGGTGGACAGTTATTTGACCCTGGAGGGCCTACGGATTATCTACGAGCGTAATCGTTCCTAATTGAAGCGAAAAGATGGTTGGAGGAGACGAGGATGACCCCTGAAGAGATGCGTCAAAAAGCGGAAAACCTTTTTTCAAAAGGGTTTCACTGAAGCCAGGCCGTTCTGGCCGTGGGCCAGGAAAAAATGAACCAAGAGGATGAAACCCTGATAAAAGCCGTGGGCGCCTTCGGCGGCGGGGTCGCCAGCACCGGAAGGGTCTGTGGCTGCCTGACCGGAGGCATAGCCTTTCTTTCCAGCCTCTATGGCAAGGATCGCCCGGAGGAGAAGGACCATCCCCTTATGTGGCGCCTGAATTATAAATTGGCTAAGCGGTTTGAGGACCTGACCAAAGAATACGGTGGAGTGGATTGCCGGAATATCGCCCAGGTCAACTGGTCGGACCGGGAAGCAGTGAAGGCTTTTTACTCCGGCCCCAATGGGCGACGCCAACTCTGTAGAAAATTGGTAGGGGACACGGCCTGCGCGATGGGAGAGATCCTGGAGCAGGCGGAACAACCATAAAAACGCTGGGCGCAGAGCGCGGAGCGCAAGGCCAAAAACGGCCGCACCCTTCAATCCATTATTCCTCCTCAGGCCCTTCTTCCATTACTTCCGTTATCCCGCGCCAAGCGCTCCGCGCTCTGCGCCCGGCGTTTTTAGAGGGGTGGGCGGCGGAGGTGAAAATCCGTGGCCTGTTCGAAGGCCGACCCGGCCTGGAGAATTTTTTCTTCCTCAAAATGGTTGCCTAAGATTTGCAGGCCGATGGGCAATCCCTGAGAATTGAAACCGCAGGGCAGGGCCAGACCGGGAATGCCGGCCAGGTTGGCCGAAATGGTAAAGATGTCCGTCAGGTACATTTTCAACGGATCGTCGGTTTTTTCCCCCCGCCGAAAGGCCGTGGTGGGGGCTACGGGAGTGAGTATCAGATCCACCTGATCAAAGGCTTGACGAAAATCCTGGCTGATCAGGGTCCTGACCTGAGAGGCCTTCCGAAAATAGGCGTCATAATATCCCGCTGAAAGCACGTAGGTTCCCAACATGATCCGCCTGACCACTTCGGGACCAAACCCCAGGGAACGGGTTTTCTGAACCATGTCCATCAATTTTCGGCTCTCCCTTTCCCTGAAACCGTATTTAACCCCGTCATAACGGGCCAGGTTGGAACTGGCTTCGGCCGTGGCGATGATATAATAAACCGCGATGGCGTACTCAGTATGGGGCAGGGTTATTTCCTGGCAGCGAGCTCCCTCTTTCTCTAAAACCCTAATGGCTTGCCGGATGGCCTGTTCGACTTCCGGGTCCATTCCTTCGACGAAATATTCCTTCGGGATGCCGATCATACGGTTCTGGATTCCCTGATTCAGGGAAGCGGGGTAATCGGGCACTTCCCGCGGTACCGAGGTGGAGTCCCGGGGATCATGCCCGGCCAGGGCCTGAAGGAGAAGCGCACAGTCGGCCACGGTTTTGGCTAAAGGGCCGATCTGATCCAAAGAGGAGGCGTAAGCTACCAACCCGTAGCGGGATACCCGTCCGTAGGTGGGTTTCAGCCCCACCACCCCGCAATGGGCCGCCGGTTGGCGGATGGAGCCCCCGGTGTCCGAACCCAAAGCCCCTAGACACTCCCCGGCGGCTACCGCCGCTGCCGAACCCCCGCTGGATCCGCCGGGGATATAATCCGCGTTCCAGGGATTCCGGGTCACCTGTAGAGCGGAATTCTCCGTTGAAGAGCCCATGGCAAATTCATCCAGGTTCGCTTTCCCGACCATTACCGCGTCCAGGTCTTGAAGACGGGTGATGACCGTAGCATCGTAGGGCGGGACGTAGTTTTCCAGTATCCGTGACGCACAGGTGGTCCGAAGTCCCTTGGTGGAGATTAAATCCTTGATGGCCAGGGGGATACCGGTCAGGGGAAGAATTTGTCCGGCAGCGATGCGCCGATCGGCTGCTTCAGCCTGCTTGAGGGCCGCTTCCGGGGTCACGGTGATAAAAGCGCCGATCTGAGGTTCCACCCGGGTTATCCGGTCCAGGACCGCCCGGGTCAATTCGACGGAGCTGATTTCTCGTTTGGTCAGAAATTCGTGGGCCTGGGCAATAGTCAGTTCAAAGGGAAGCGTCATTATATGATGACCTCAAATAACCTTCGGCACGACGAAGGCGGATCGACCCTGTTCCGGGGCGAGGGCCAGGGATTCCTCTACCGGCAAGGAGGATTGGACCTGATCTTCACGAAAGGCATTCGCCAAATGGAGGGCGTGGGAGGTAGCTTCGACACCGCTGGTGTCCAGTTCATTCAATTTCTCCATATAAATCAGAATGTCGTTCATCTGTCGGGCAATCGGGCCGACCTCCTCCGGGTTTAATTGCAGCCGAGCCAGTTGGGCGATGTGCAGCACTTCTTCATTTGAAAGAAACATATTCGCTATTAACCTCTTTTCCAATAATGCTGTTGGACATTCCAGACCTGCCGCACGACGGCTAAGTCGGCCCGGTTGTCCGCCGCGGTTTCTTCGGGAGACAAGACGGAGTCCCCTTGAAGTTCCTTTAAGACCGCCAGGACTGATTGGCGCAAGCCATTCAGGTGATACCCGCCTTCCAAGGCCAATAACAGCCGCCCCCCACAAACCTCTTTAGCTAATCCCTGGACAATGCGGGTCAGACGGGCAAAACCCTTGGGGGTGACCATCATGGCCCCCAGGGGATCTTCATAGTAGGTGTCAAAGCCGGCGGAGATTAAGATCAATTCGGGTTTGAATTGCCTCCCGATGGGGACCAGTATCCGTTCAAAAATCTGGGCAAAGTCTTCATCCAGACAGCCGCTCGAGAGGGGAACGTTGACCGTAAACCCCGGCGCCTCTTTCCCGCCCACTTCCTGCAAACCTCCGGTACCCGGATAATAGGGGTACTGGTGAGTGGAGAAATAAAGGACCTCCGGACTGTTCCAGAAGGAATGCTGGGTACCGTTTCCATGATGGAGGTCCCAGTCGACGATCAGGATGCGTTCCAGCCCGCGCCGCTGTCGGGCATAGGCGGTTCCTATAGCGACATTGTTGAACAAACAAAAACCCATGGCCCGTTGGGCTTCGGCATGATGTCCCGGGGGCCTCACCAGGGCAAATCCATTTTCGATTTCACCATCCAGCAAGGCGTCGATCAAGGCCGTCAACCCGCCCGCGGCGTGAATGGCGGCCTCATAGGATTGGGCCGTGGTTTGGGTGTCCGGGTCTAAAGAAACATGATTCCGGCCGGCTGTCGCCGCTACTCGACGGATATGATCCGGGGTATGGATGGCCGCGAGTACCTCCGGAGCGGCCTCCCGGGAAGACACCGGATAAAGACGTCCGGAAAAATTTCGGTCGAGCAGGTCATAGAGTACTTCCAAACGGCGGGGACTCTCCACATGGGGGAAGCCCCGCAGATGCTCCAGGTAGATGGGTTCTCGAACAATGCCGGTTTTCATGAAGCGGTCCTAAGAAATATAACAATATAAAATAACAAGGGGCCAGAGATTCTGTCAAGGATGAAATCGAAGACCGGGCGTTAATCAGAGCGGCCTGGCAGGGCCGCAGGGTTCGGCTGTTCAGTTCAAATGTCCCTGGGGACGTTCAGCAAGATCCTTCCCGCCCGAGGCTATCATCTTGACAGGTAACCGAATATCTGTTTAGCTGTCAAAAACAAAAGGATGTGAGGAGACATGATCGGCATTTTTGATTCCGGCATCGGCGGATTAACCGTGGTGCGCGAAATATTGGAGCAACTTCCCGAATATCGGATCGTCTATTTCGGGGATACGGCTCGGACCCCTTACGGCACCAAAAGTCCTAAAACCATCACCGAATACGCCATCGAGGATATGGAATTTCTTTTGGCTCAGGGAGCCAAGATTATTGTCATCGCCTGTAATTCCGTTTCGTCGGTGGCTGCGGATATCCTCCGGGAAAGATATGATGTCCCGATTTTCGAAGTCATCGCCCCTGCGGTAAAAAGGACGCTGGAAGTGACCCGCAATTTGCGGGTGGGAGTCATCGGTACTCGGGCGACTATCGGCAGCGGTGTCTATGAACGCTCTCTAAAAACCTTGCGGGGTGATATCCAGGTATTTTCCCAGGCCTGCCCCCTGCTGGTGCCTTTGGTGGAGGAAGGTTGGCTGAAGCGCCCGGAAACCAAGCAGATCGTTCGGAAATACCTCTTCCCGTTGAAACTGAGGCAGCTCGACGCCCTGGTGCTGGGTTGCACCCATTATCCCCTGCTTAAACCGATTATCCAGAACAAGATCGGACGCCGCGTTCGGGTGATTGATTCTTCGGAGGAGGTGGCGGGTTGGGTAAAGACCTATCTGGAAGAAAACCCGGCCGTCGCCGGGACGCTGTCGGCCGCCGAAGGGGCTGAAGGGGGGCATCGTTTTTTTGTGTCGGACCTCACCCCGAATGCCCAAACCATCGCCCGGGATTTTCTGGGTCGGGACATTCGGCTGGAATGGCCCGAGAAATAGTCCGAACCGGCGAAAGAGACTCAAACGAAAAGGGCGGGGGTTTTCCCCCCGCCCTGAGTGTAAAGGTTCCAAATCCGTCTCTATTTAGCAGCGTTTTTCGCTTTCATTCCCTTTTTGCCTCCCGTTTCAGTTCCCGGGGCGACTAAAACTGGATCTCCATAGCCTTGTAGGAGCAGACGGGCAAACAGGCCTCACAGATGATACAGCGCTCGCCGTGAAAGGAAACTTTCATTTCCTCCCGGTCGAGAGAGAGCGCCTCGGTGGGGCAGTGGGGGATACAGGCCGTGCAATGGGCGCAGCGGTCTTTTAGATAGCGGACTTCCTGGGCCAGGGGTTCCACCTGGATCCCGATCTCCTTCAGGTAATTTAAGCCGCGACTTACCGCCTCTTTATTGCCGTTCAATTCAATCACCAAACGGCCCTCTTCCTTCGGGCGCACCGTCGCCTTGAGGATATTAATTTTGCAGTCATAGTTTTTTATCAGGTTGTAGGTTACCGGTTCTTCGATCAGCGCCGGCGGAAAGGTCAAGATTACTTTTTTCTTTGCCATGGTACTCTCCTTGATTCAGTATACCGCAAAAGGACGTCCCCGGGACCCCAAGGGCTAGGAGGAGGGTAGCGGGGCCACTGGATCGGTCAGGTAAAATTTTCCCTTGAGGATCCACTTTTTCAAGATCTCAGCCACCTCACGCGCCTTAAGGTAACTGGAAAGACCGCCGGTGGGGATGTTCTTATCCAGAAAACGGATTTTTCCGGACTTCAATTCCCCGTAATTGACCTCGCCCAGGACCTTTCCGGTTCCTTGAGGGTAATCGTAGCTGTAATCCACCACCCTGGTCCAGATATCTTCATCCCGGACGGAAGTAAAGGCGACCATTTCTTCGTCCAAGATGGGGATGGGCACCCCCAGGCCAACGGCCAGAGTGGTACCGTACCCGGTATAGGAGACGCCGCGCAGCCATTGGCTGTTCATGCCCTTCAGGTCGCCGATGACACCCAGGGTGCCGGCGGGGCCTCGGGGCACTTTGTTCTTTCCCCGGGGGACTGCCGGGTTATGCTGGGTGCCCGGCCAGCAGACGTAGCCCACTCCTCCTCCCAGAAAGAGGCGGGTCCCGATGCCGATCGTCCGGTAGAGGGGATCGTTCAACAGGGGGGAGAGTTGGCCGGCGCTGCAGTAATTGGCGTTGCCGGCTCGGGGTCTCAGGACCCCCATATAGGTGTAGATTATCTTGTCGGAGAGGTTGACGGCTACGTTATAATTCTGATAGCCGTTACGGGGGTTAAAGAGCACCGCGTCATTGAAATCCTTCAGGGTCAGACTTTCTTCCCTTTTTTTCAGAGGGTAGCAGTCGGTTCCGTAGGCGAAAGCGGTATAAACGATGCTTTTCCCCGCCACCAGCGCTTCCAGGACATGGGCCCCGCCGTAAAGAAATTGTCCGGGATAGACCGCGTTGCGGGGGTCATCGTCGGGCAGGGCGTTGGCGCCCAACAGGACATCGGCAGCGGCAAAGCCGGTATAGACCGGCACGTTATTGAAATAAGCGCGGCCGCCCCCGATTTTCATCCGGGGAATAGGCTGTTTAATATTTAAGTAGGCCCCCGAGGAGCACATGGGACTGAAGGTCCCGGTGGTCACCACGTCCACTTCCTGGGACGCTTTCTTGGTTCCTTTGGTTTTGACTAAATCGATAATTTCCTCGGCCGTAACCACCACGGCCTTCCCTTTTTTGATCTTTTCGTTTATTTCAGCAATGGTTTTGCCCATGATATGCCTCCAATTTTTTGAAAGTTCCTCTTAAGCAACATTCCCTGTTTCGCCCTCTTCGGGCGTTCCATGATCCATATCATGAACATCACCACCTTCTTAGGCCTCGATTCCATAAGTGTAATAGATAATGTTAAAAGGCAGGAGAGACAAAAGTCAATTCAAAAATCACCTGGATCGCCTGGGATTGAAGGTAATAGGCGTCTTGCCAGGGATTCCTTAAAACCCGCCAGGGTTTGCGGTTGCTAAAGGCCGCCGTTCAAAATCTTTCAGTTGTATCCCCAGGTTCCTCGAGTCCTGGCTGCCGAGGGACTGGGCAGGATTAAAAGTATAAGCCGTTTCCAGCGAAATCAGGTGCCGACGGGTCCCAGGGGCCGTTAAGGGAAGCGCCAACCTTCTCCATTCCCGGTCGGTCAGAGTCAAGGCATAGGTTCGCTGATCAAGTCGGATTCGGACTCGTTGAGGCCGCTGTTCTACTCCCGGGAGCGGGGCGCGAAGCTCCAAAATCAATTCTTCCGTCCCTGCGGGGAGGACCGCCGCGGCCCGTTGGCCCATCCAGCGGACCCGGCTGCCGTCCGCTTGTTTCTCCCATTGATAAAAACCGACTTGAAAATGTTCTCCCATCGGGTAGTTGGTTATCAGTTTTACCTGGTAAGCCAAAGCGGCGGTCAAAACGATGATCAGCCCGACAACCAATTTTTTTCCCAGGTTGGAAAGATCCGGCGGTTCTCCGGGCCAGGACCAGCAGAAAGGCGGTAAAGATCCAAAAAAAGATTTCCAGAGAGCGGAGGTCGTAGGCGATATGGTGAAAAAGCCCAAAGATCAGCCAAGTTATCAGGGCGATAGTGATTGACAGGCCTAACCAGAGCCGCTCTTTTTCGGTTTCCCCTTTGAGCATTTTAAGGGCAATGGTTAAGATAACGCCTATCAGCAGCAGGAAGGACAGGAACCCCAAGAGACCCTGCTCGGCCAGCGGCTGGATATAGATGGAGTGGGCGTTTCCTCGATTGACATTGAATTGTTCCCAGGCCCCCGGCGGTCCGGGGTAAAAATCGGGGAAAAAGGTGTAATACCGTCCCAGGCCTATCCCTAACAAAGGAGAATAGGAAAACATCTCCCAGGTCGTGCGCCAGAGTTGAAGACGGATATTCTCGCGGTGCTCGAGGTATTGAAGCCGATGGATAAACCGTTGATCGAACACCGTCCAATCCAAAAGAAACAATCCCGCGGCTATCAGCAGCGGGATGAGGCCGAGTAAGGCGATTTGGCTTTTGGGGAGGCGAATGAACCAGGCGATCCCCAAGAAAAAAAAACCGATTTGCAGGAACAGGACCAAAAAGGCCGATCGCTGCATGCTGGCCCCTATGGCCAGGATGAAAAGGGCCAGAGACCCTGAGGTCAGTAAGAGAGCGGCATAGTTCCGTCGGCGGCCATACCGCTGAGCCAGATAAACGGCAAATGGCAGGCAGAGCAACAAATATTGGGCCAGAAACTGCCGATTAAAGGCGAAGGCCGATATGGCGCCTTCATGAACACCAACCAGGGAAAGACTCAAGTAGCTTCGGCCCCGGGGAAGCCACTGAAACAAAAAAAGCAGGCCCAGGCCGGCGATCAGGGCACCCATGACGACCAGGGCTTGACAGGTTTTGATCAGGAAAGGTTCGCAGTCTTTTTTGAGCCAGTGAAGAGTAACCCAAAAAAGGCCGACCGCGCTTATTAGGTTGCAGAGGATTCGAAAAAAGTGAACCGGGTAGCCGGGATTCCCGCTGAGCCATTGAAAAAAAAGGTCACGGCCGGACGAGGCCCAGAGGGTGTAATAGAGTTCTCGGGCGTCCAGCGGGAGGCTCAAGGCCGCTACCAGAATCCAGAGCAGCAGCGGGAATTTTAAGGGAGAGGCCCCTCGTCGTTCCCGGGATCGCCAATGAAGAAATGCGGAAACCAGGGTCCCATAAATAAAGATCTCCAACAAAAAAATATATGGCTTGATAGGATTCCCTAAAAAAAAGGGGATCACCAGCAATAAAAAGGAGATCCCGTTGAGTGGATGCAGTGCCGCCAGGGAAAGGAAGAAACCGACGACCAGCGCGGCGGTCCATTTTTCCGGCAGGTGGAAGAATAACACCCCTCCGGCCATGAGGAAAAAGAAAGCGATTATCCAGAAGGGATTTACCGGTTGCCGTTTACTGCCAGCTTCGGAAGGGGACAAGGAGGCCTCGGGGGGTTAAGGAGTCAAGGGCGGCAAGGAAATATCCCGAGCGAAATCGTTCGCCATGACGGATAGGATCTTATCCAGACCGGCCGGCAACGGCTGGGTATTGGAAAGCCAGGTGATTTCTAAGGAACCGATAGAACCCTGTGGTCCCAGTATGGATAGCGTCAGGATTAGTTCGCTTTCCTTCCCTTCCGGGTCGGCGGGGTTCGTCGTCAGCCACTCGAGGGCCGGGAAATGGGAAATGGCGGGAATAAACCGGACTTGTCGAAAGCCCAGATCGGGCCAGAGGTCCTCCGCCAAATCCCAGCGGCCGGCCAAAGACGGCTCCTTTTCAAAAGCCTTCCGCAACCAGTGGGCCCGGAAGGTCACATATTTGGATTGCTGCAGGTCTTTCCAACGGTGAACCAGATGGCGCACAAAGCGGGAAAAACGGAAATAGCCTAACACCCGGGAGCCGATGACCAGGGCCGCTCCCAACAGAACCAGAATATAGGCGGCCAGGGAATTGCGGGTTATCAACAGTACCCCGGCCAGAATGACCAAGAAAATGTTGACCCCGTAAAGGATCAGGACCGTTGGCCTCTGGGCAAAACCCATGTCCATCAATTTATGATGAATATGTTCCCGATCGGCAAGTTTTAGGGGAACCCCCCGAATCCAGCGTCGCAGGACGGCGTAGAGCATATCCGTCAGGGGAAGTCCCAGGGCCACAATGGGGATCAGCAGGGCGAAGGTGATGGTGCTTTTTTCGGAGGCCCAGAGCGAGAGACCGCCGAGGTAAAAACCCAGAAAGAGGCTGCCGGAATCCCCTAAGAAAATAGTGGCCGGATAAAAGTTATAGCGCAGGAAACCCAGAGCGGCCCCGGCCAATGCGATCGCCAGGAGGGCCGCTACGGAATAGCCGCCGGCATAGGTCATATAAAAGAGGATCAGGGCCGCAAAGGTGGCGATCCCGGTGGCCAGGCCATCCAGTCCATCCGCCAGGTTGAAGGCATTGGTAATGCCCACCAGCCAAAAGACGGAGAGGGGAAAACTCAGCCAGCGCAGGTCTATCTGCCAGCCAAAGGGCTGGCTGATAAACTCGATCCGCAGACCGAAGGCAACCGCCACCAGGGCCGCCAGGATTTCGGCCGCCAATTTAGGCCAGGGCGATAAGTGATAGCGGTCATCCAACAGACCGACACTGAAGACCAGCAAGCTGCCGAGCGCCAAACCCGACAGGGGTTGCCAGAATAAACGGATCTGTTCCCAGAGCAGGTTGCTATGGAATAAAAACCCGATAAAAGGGAGAACAGTGGCCACCAAAATGGCCACTCCCCCCAGTCGGGGTATTTCACCCTGGTGAATCTTCCGCCGGCTGGGCCGGTCCAAAACGCCGAAGCGGATCGCGAGGTTGCGGGTCCAGGGGGTAACGATCCAGGCCGCGACCAAGGATATAAAAAAGAAGGCAATGTAGGTCTTCATAGCAAATGCGGCCTAAGCGCCGTAAAAACCTCGGAATTGAAAAAACGAATCAAACTGACTAGGTGCCATCTTAAATGGTTCAGACGGCGGTGGCTGTGGCGCTGCGCCTGGTGGATGACGGAGATCCTGGGATCCCAAAAGACCTCATACCCGGCCAGGCGGAAACGGGCGCAGATATCCACGTCTTCACAATACATAAAATAGCGCTCATCGAATCCCTTGATAGCAGTAAACAGCCGAGAGGGAAACAATAAAAAAAGACCGGCCAGCCAATCCACCGGAATGGGCCGGCCAGCCAGGGGATAATCGGGTTGCCGCGAGTCGCCCAGGATCCTTTTCAGAATCTGAAAGGGGGTAGGGAAGCGGCGGGCATTATCGGCGAGATTTTGGGCCTCATCCTCCACCCGGGGGGCGATTACCCCGATCTTCTTCCCCGCTTCCAGGGTGGAACATAAACTGGGGAAAGGATTCTGAGGAAGGCGAAGATCGGGGTTTAGTACCCCGAAGAACGTTCCCGAGGCCTGCCGAAAGGCCTGGTTCTGATTGGCCCCGAACCCCAGGGGCCGGGAATTCTGAAGTATATCGACGGGGAAGGGGAACTCTTCAGGGTGAAAAGGAAGTTTTTCCGGAAGATTCAGGGTTAGGATAACCCGCAGGGCGGGTTCATGACAAACCTGTTGCAGGTCTTTCAAGAGGTGGTTTACCATTCCGCCCTGGTGATGGCTGACGATCGAGAGGGTAATCAAGGGTCTGATCGGTTCAGCCACAGGCGGCCTTAACCTTTTCGAATACATCCAGGGTCTTCTGGGCCGCGGCTTCCCAGGTAAACCGGCGGGCTTGCTCAAATCCTTTCTGGATAAGGGTTTGGGCCAAACTCGGGTTGGTTAACAGCGAAACCAGGGCGCTGGTAATCGTCTCAATCCGATAGGGATCGATCAGAAGCGCGGCCTCCCCCGCGACCTCGGGCAGGGACGAGACATTGGAAGTAATCACCGGGCAGCCGCAGGCCATGGCCTCCAGAACGGGCAACCCGAACCCTTCATAGAAAGAAGGATATACCAGGCATTCGGCGGCATGATAGAACCGCAGCAGGTCTTCATCCGGCAGACAGCCGGTGAAAATTACTCGATCCCGGCCAATCGGACGAACAGCCTCCCGGACTTCCGCGGCGCCGTCCCCCTCACCGCCGGCCAAAACCAACTGGACGTTCAAGGGAGAATGGGCGGCGAAGCGCCGGTAGGCCTGCAGCAGACCTGGGATGTTTTTTCTTTTATGAAGCTGACCGACAGAGAGGATGAATCGATCCTTCAGGCCGTAGCGCCGACGCAGGTCACGGAGTTCGGATTTTTCGGGGATCTCTCGAAACAGAGGATCCAACCCCACATAGGTCACGGTGATTTTTTCTTCCGGCACTGAGAGCATGTTGATCAGATCCTTTTTTGAATTTTCGGAGATGGTTAGTACGGCCTCGGCCTTACGGGTCGACCAGGTCAGCGCCCGGCGAAGATAGGCCAGACGAAAAGGGCTGAATAATTCCGGAAAGCGAAGCCAGTGGAGGTCGAAGAGGGTGATGACCAGTGGGACGGAAAGGAACCGGGGTCCGATGTTGCAGGGAGAAAAAAGAAGATCTACGCCTTGCTGTTGCAGCAGACGGGGGAGATAAATCTGTTCGGATAAAATGCGCAGCAGTTTGTAGCGGGTATTCACATTGACTACGGTTTGCTGGAAATTTCCACGATTCGGACGGTACAGGCTTTGGTTAATCCTGCTTAAAATCAAGTGGTATTGATGATCTCCATTCAGGCGGACCAGGTGGTTAATGATGTTTTGGGTATAACGCTCCGCGCCGGCTTTATGGTCCAATAAGGGGAGGGTATTGATCGCAATCCGCATGGGTAAACCGTTTGAACCGATTTATTCCCTGATGCTATGAGGGAGGTTCATTTTTTCAACCTTTCTCCGATAGGGGATGCGGATGACGGGGGAACGGTTACGATAAAAGCCTGCGGCTCCAGGATCGGAAAATTTTTCCCAGGAAAACCCGGGACCCTTCCTTTTTAATAATCGCCAAACCCTGTTTCACGTATCTTCCCCAGACGCCCAACCTTAAAAAAAAATTGCGGCTTTCCCGGGGATCAACCGGGTTAATTGTTGGCGTTTTAGAAGGGGAGCCGTTGTCGGCTTCGAAGCTGAAGTAATACTTTTTGGAATGAAAAGAGGTGGCGGCGCTTTTCCGGTTCAAGGGGGTGCCTTTATCAAAAGGGGTTAAGTTGCTTAGGAAGTTGTCGATTTCCGGGAACTGGGTTCTCCCTTCCTGTTTGGCCCAAAGCAAAATATTATCCGGGTCCATTACTTGGTCCACGTTCGGGAATCTCTTCTTAAGATCGGGGCTTACCCGCCAGGCATCCAGAAGGACAGGCGGTATCAGGGCCGGGTGGGATGATAATTTTTTTTGACCGACTAGGTAGGTGCCGGCGGCCAGGTTTAAAGCCGCTTGTTCCGTAAAGTAGGCGTCAAAAGACTGTAAATCCTGGTCGAGGATTTCCTTTAATTGCTGGATAAATCGAAGATCCTGGCCTAGTTCCGGATGGCGAATATGGTGAATATAGGTGCTCAAGACATTTTGCAGTGCGAAAGAGGGCATTTGGTAGGGCGCCACTCCTTGCCGCTTGATTTCAAACGCGGAGAATACGGATTCCATGCCTTCAGCCGTGGCATTGAAAAAATGGTAGGGATATCCATGGTAGGCAAACACAAAGTTGCATTCGTGATAAATATAGCCCCCGTCTTTCAACGCCGAATACATGGATTGGGCTGCCTGGAAGGGATTCCGGATGTGTTCCATAACTGCTAACGAAAAAATAAAATCAAGGCTTTCGGGCAGGAAAGGGAGCGCATGAACATCGGCTACCAGATCCACATGAGGGGTCAAAAGAACGTCCATCCGGATGATATTGGGGATGCTTAAGCCCATATTGCCGGATCCCACTTCCAAGGCCACCTGGTTATCGAAGAGCGAACGGAGAATGGTCCGGTGAAGCCAGGGATCGTAATCGTTCCGGAGGATCAAGTCGGATTGCCGTTGCATTTTTGGAGAACACCGATCGGTTAACAGAATGGGGATTCCATCCACCACCGGGTACGTTTCTCCGCAAACAGAACAGACCAGCGCTGCTGCCACTCGGTGGAGACGGGCCTTGCAAAGGGGGCAGGCCAGAATGTCTAGGAGGGTATTTGAATTCATCTTCGAGCTGTAGATTCTACGAGCCGGGAACCATACCACTTTTGCAGCGGCATCGACTTAAGCAACGTCAAGGGAGATAGCCGTTATTGCCAAGGGCAGATTGATTTTTAGAAAAGGCTTTCCAAAAGACTCAGCGGGCTATACCGGATATTGAGGGGTACCACTTAAAAAGGGTAAAGCGATAATTAGATTACCTGGACGGGAACGTCGCTGCATACGGTAGTTGGATTGTGAGAGTCCGTCACCGAGACGCAAATATAGTATTTCCCGGGAGTAACCTGACTGGTATCCCAATTGTAAGTCACGCTGTTGGGCGGGGGTACATCGGTGGGATTGAATTTTGAAGTTAACATAGGAATATAAACCCGGTAGGGACCAGTCGATGACAAGGGGGGGCTGGACAAATAGACCCGGGCCGCCTGTTGCTGGGGATCGTTCATGGGGTCGCTGGTGTAAAAATAACTGAGTCCCGTTTCTTCCGGAGGTTTATTTAGAAACATTTTTACCGGGAAGGGAACCCCTCTGGCAACATGATCCCCTTTGTAGAGTTTGATCCAGTCGATCGATTGAAACAGAGGATAGCCCAATATATTTTCATTCGGGTCAAAACGCAACCCGGTCACGGTAGGGGTATTTTTCCAGGAATACTGGGGGCAGGGGCCGGCCACCACCTCAGGAGTCCCGTTGAAGGCATCGAATAAATCAATGGTATAGGTCTGCCAGCCCACGTCAAAAGGGATATCCTGACTTACCAGGTAGCAATTGTTCCCGCTGCCGGGAACCGTCCAGATCCAACGGGCCATCATCCCTTGAGGGACGTTTTGCCAGGCCCCTTCCGTATACATCCGGAAGGATAAATAACGGTATTCAGCCGGGTTGAAGGGCGAAGGCACGTTCAGATTCAATCGTGGGTCGGAAACACCCCCCCCGTCACATTGGGGGGGTTGAGCGGCGACCGTCGGGGTGGTCAAGTTCAGCTTGCCGTCCTGAAAATTATAGGCGGCGCAATCCATATTAACCCCGGATCCAGTGCTCATATCCCAAGGAGTACCCGCCAGGGTGGCATAATCCTCGCTGCCGGCAGGAGAGGGTCGGGTAAAATTCACGATCGGCGCCTGGTTGATTTCAAAGCTTCCGGATTTAATCACCGTGCTTCCGTTTTTAATCAGATAGGTATACTCTCCCGGAGCGATCCCCTGCAGGTCTAAATTAAAGGGGCTGGAGATTCCGGTTTGGATCAGGATCTCCCGGTTGGTCTCGTCCGGGACGATCCAAATCGAAAAGTTTGCTCCGCCTCCGTTAAAGGTAAGGGGAAAATTGACCGGTACGGAGTCGGTCAGCCGTATCCAATCCACTTGAAAATTTACCTGCTTTTGCAGGGTGGGATCGATCCGCAATCCTTGCCAGACAGTACTGCCGGTCCAAGGGGTGCCTCCGCCATAATTTTCAGCGGTGGAAAGGTCAATTTTAAATAATTTCCAGATAGGATTAGGCGTGGCTGTTCCGGCTTCGGGATAAAGGGTGATAAATTTGGAATAGCCCCAAATTCCTCCCGGTCCGTTCAGTCGTTCGTCGGCGAACCACATGATTTGGAACATATCCTGATAGGGGACTGGCGCCCCCGAATCCACTTTCATGGCGATATACAGCGTCTTGAATTTGGAGGAGACAATCGGATAATTATGCCCCACTTTGCCGATCAGCATGGCAGTGTTATACCCTGGAAATAAAGGAAAAAAATGAGCATCCGCAACCGACCGAGCTGAAAAGAGTCCGTTTTCAACCTCAATATCCTGGAGAATATTCGCCTGGCCGGACTGATTAATATATTGGGAAATATCCGAGTAGTGGTTCATATTCCAGGGATCGTGCAAGATCTGGGTAGCAAAGTCATTTCCTTCGGGAAATTTTGAGTCAGCTAGCGCCAGGCAGATGTTAGTGAGGCCCAAGACGCCATTTCCAGGAATAAGATCGCAGATAAATCCGAATAATAAAAGGATCGCTAATAGAAATTTGGTAATGGTGGCGGCCTTCATTGAGTGTCTCTCTATCCCCCTTATCGTTTGAACGATCAATTATTTTTGATCTAACAATAAGGGATAGAAGCAAAACGAAGGCCAACATCATTTTGGATAAAATAGTATTAAATCCAGTCTATTAGTTTGATGCCGGCAAATGGATGTATGGAAATTTAAGCAAATTTTGTCGGAGGACGACAAAATTTGTCGGTCGGGAAGGGACCAATGAGTTCTAAGAAGCCGAGGAACTTGCGCAGACCCGCTGGTAGATCAGTCGGAAGCGACGGGCAATTTCGGGCCAGTTATACCTGCGGACGACTTTCTGATATCCCGCTTCCCCCAGACTTCGCGCCCACTGGGGGTTGGCTAAGAGGAGGTTGATCGACTCGGCCAGCATCTTTTCATCTTGGTAAGGTACCAAGAGGCCATCCTTTCCCCCCTGAATAACCCAGGGAACGGCTCCCCGGAGGCAACCGATGACCGGCTTTTTACAGGCCCAGGCCTCCAAATAGGAGATCCCGAAGGATTCGAAACCGGAAGGATAAGCGAAAACATCCAGAGCGGAAAAAATTCTGGGTTTGTCCTCTTCAGGAAAATTGGTGATGAGGTGGATTTTTCTTCGATCCCCTTCCGGAAGGGCGGCTATCAGGTTTTCAAGATGCCAAGTGAAAGATGTCCTGGCTCCGGCAATCAACAGGCGGGTCTCGGGGAAGGTTCTCCAAACCCAGGGCATGGCCCGGACCAGGGTATCCGCCCCTTTGACCGCGCTGATTTGACCGATAAAACCAACTACCGGTTTTCCCGATAAACCAAGTGCCCGCTTGGCTTCTTGAACATCACCTTTCGCAAAGGCCTCCCAGTGGGTACCCACGCCAACGGTTTCCACCCGTCCCGAATCAGCGCCTTGTTGTTGTACGTAGGCGGCTTCGAAATCGGTGTTGGCAATATAGTAGCTGGCCCTTTGAATGGCCCGGTAAATCATGGGCCGCTGAAATCCCCAATGGTCTTGGGGATGAAGTCCTCCATGAAACACACAAGGCCTGCGGGTCTTCGCGGCGGCTTCCAAAGCGACAAACATATGCCGTAAGGGAAAAGAAGAGGCGGCAATTACTTCGGCCGGGTGTTCCTCGATAGCCTTCTTCAATCCAGGGATAATCGGTCCTCCGGCTAAAGCTCGCAGGTATTGATTGCCCGGAAGGCTTAAATGGTAAGGCAGGAATTGGACCTTCCGAGCTATCCAACTCAAGCGGCTGTTGACTTCGAAGCGGCGTATTTTCACTCCCCGGCGTTCTTCCCAGCCGGAAGGAAGACGGGGTAAGCGGGAATTAAAAAAACCTTCGCCGCTCAAGCAGTTGGTGGTAAATACGGTGACCTCGTCCCCGAATTGTCGCACCAATTCTTCCGAAATTTGCTGTATCAGCCACTCCGTGCCCCCGACCGCCGGAAAGTATCCCTGAACGAGATGAAGAATTTTCATGGCCGGGATCTTTCGGGATCAGCTCCTGGAGAAGCGCCATTGCAGATAGCGTAGGCCTCGATGCCATAAGACCTGGGCCCCTTCGGAACGCCAGATAACCAGGGCTCGAGAAAGAGGGGTCATCCCTTTATCAAGGCTCAACAGGGAGGAAGCCCTCCCTGCCACTCGATCCGGGGCGTAGCCGCCTTCCAGACAATAGCGGTGGAGGGGGCGGACTACCGAGGACCAGGACAGGGTTTCCCGGAGGGTGACAAACCGGGAGGACCAATAGTCTTTCGGCTGATCCAGAATGCGGTTCAGTCCTTGGGATACCGCCTCGGGATTAAAAGGTGGGACCACGGCGCCTAAATCCTCCTGGCGGACCCATTCACTGGTCACATCCCCTTCGGTGATCAGGATGGGCAACCGGGCCCAGATGTAATCCAGAACGCGGGTGCGGATGGAGTAGCGGGTTTCCAAGTGGACCGGGTGCAGGGTGACGCCGATATCGGCTTCGCAGAGCAGGGCTTCCCGGTCTTCATAGGACAACCATTCAAAAAAGAGGATGGTTTTGTCTTTTTCGCCGACTTCGGCGGCCAGCCGCTGCGTTCTTTCCGCCATCTCATGAACCGGGACCTGAGGGTTGGGGTGTCGGGTGCCTAAAAATATCAACCGGGCCTCCGGGTGCTCTTTCAGCACTTCGGGCCAGGCCTGAACCAGCGTCAGGGGATCCAGCCAGTTCCAGATTCCTCCTCCCCAGAGGACCAGGCGGGCGTTCGAGGGTACTGCCGGATGGAGGCCGCGAACCAGGGGATGAGGCCGGGGTTCCCGGTCGGGTAGTCCCACTCCGACCACATCGATCAGCCGACGCAAGCTGGAGTCCTCGGCGAAGTTCCGGGGATTGACCCGCTGGTTGGCGGTCAGCAGCCCGATCCAGTAGTCACGCTGCCGTTCGTTACCACAGATAAAAAAATCGCCGACCCGGGCTAAGGCATTGGTCACGGAAACGGCCTGGTTATTCATGATTTCCTGATTTTTAAGGGGTTCCTTTAAATAATAATACAGGTTTTCCAGGACGATCGGATCGTATAAGTCCACCACCAAACGGGAACGGCTCTGTTCCAAGAAAGGGAATTTTTTTATCAGGTATCCGGAGATCAACGTCGTCTCGTGGTTTTCTACCAGCACTTTAAGGCCGTCCGGTCGGGCCTCCTCGTAGGTGACTAAAGGGACCTCCGACTGCTCCAGGCTGGTTTTCCCAGGGATGGCCAGGGTGACTTCCAGGCCCAGTCGCTGCAGGGCCTTGGCCATCTCCAGGTATCGTATGCCGGGACCGGCCATTTTGGTATCCACCAGGTCGTGGCTGACAATCAGCAGGGGGAGTTGATTAAACACAGGGGAGAATTCGGGCATAGGGCGTGTCCTTTTGGATTGGATCAAAGGCAGATAGATGGTTCGGATCCGGTCCCAGGAAAGTTCCGGCAGGCCGTTCCAAATCAAGGTTGGCGGCAGCTCCGACCGGGGTCTTAAAAAGCGCTTCGTCGGGAAGCCTCCGCTCGGCCAGGGCCTGGGCGCGAATCGATCGAAGTCCGGGCCATTCCCGGGAAAATTTTAACCAGGCGCGCCCGTAGGCCTGAAGCAGGGGCCACTTGAATCGGCAGACAGCCCGGGTGCCGTTCAGCAGGTCCTCCAGGGCGTAATTGCGCAGAAACCGGGGCAATGATTTATCGGCTAGTTTAGAGGCAAACCGCAGCCGCCCATAGGCCACCCGTTCCAGCTTGCGCGGGGTTAAAGGATCGGCTTGACCGGAGGGTCGGCGTCCGCCGAAGGCATGAAGAGCCACGGCCAGGGGGGCCGGACGGATCATCAAGCCTAAAGAACGGGCCCGGTAGCACCACTCGGAATCCTCATAATAAAGGGGAAATCCTTCATCCAGGGGGCCGACTTTATCCCAGGCCGAACGAGGGATCAGGGTGGCGGCGAAGCAGGCCGAAGGGATTTCTTCCCAATGGTCAAACTGTCCAAGGTCCAGATGCCCGAGGCCGATATCCGTTCCCCAGGAAAAAGGCCCCACGTAATTACCCAAACCGTTCAAAAAAGCCGGCGCCCACCACAATTTCAATTTGGCGGCCACGGCGGCGCAGGCCGGATCCTGCCGGGCGATTTCCACCAGGTGGTAAATAGCCTCGGGGTCGAGGAGGAGGTCGGGATTGAGGAGGAGGAAATAGTCTCCCCGGGCCCGGGCCACACCGAAGTTAATCGCCTGCGACAGGGCCCCGGATTTTTCCAGACGGTGGGCTTTAACCTCCGGATGATGGTTTTGAAGCCAGGGGCAGGTATCATCGCTCGATCCGTTGTCCACCACGATGATTTCCAGGGGAGAATAATTCTGCCGAGCCAGCGAAGGGAGGCAATCGACCAGCCACTCGCGGCTGTTGAAGCTGACAATGACCACGGAAACCAAGGGACCCAAACCAAAAGGCGGTTTCTGTTTCCAGGTTTCCAGGGACGGCTCCCGCCGGATCAGGCCGGCCTCGGCCAGGCAGGCCAAGGAGGCCAAGATCTCCGGCCGGGAATCACCGGACGCGCGGCCCTGATTCAGGATCTCTTCCAGACTGCGACCGTCGACCCCTTCCCAGAAGGCTGCCAAGTGCGAATCGCTGGCGATCCGGCCGCCCTGGGGGGTAACGAAGACAGGCCGCCTCCCGAGGGGGGAGACGCGCACCCCTTCGGCTTTTCGGTAGTGAATCATTAGACTGGATTCCGGAGGGGAAAGATCGCTGGAAAAAGGAAGGACCCGAATAGCGGATGATAGGAGGCCATGGCGGTCGATTAAAGTGCTTTGGATAAATCAGGAGATAAACGACCGGGGAAAGATCTTGCCGGCCATTTTCCGTCTTCTGGAATTAGGAGGCAGCAGTCGATTGACCGACTGGAATAACCCGGACAGGGTCTTCCAGGTCCGAGAACTATACAGGTTCTGGATGGCGATTTCTTTCACTTGGACGGTATTCTCCAACATCGTGAGATCCATGTCTCGGGCTTTGATGACCTCCTGCAGGTTTTCGATAATCCTCTTCTGGGTTTGAACGGTTTCCTGCAGTTCCGCTATTAAATCTTCGAGAAGCCTGTTTTCTTGGTCGTCCATGGAAGGTTCCCGGCTTTCAGCGGTACTTGCCCGCATTGAAGGCCGACTTAAACCAGAGTTCTTTCCTGACCCGAGCCGCATCATACAAGCACAGTTCCTTTTTGTCTTTGATAAAATTAAATTCCGGATTCAACCCGTCGTAATGGAGGTGGCTACCCGCCGATTTTTCTGTCGGATCAAAACGATTTTTTCGCTCTTGGAAGACTTTTTTCTGCCCGTGTTCCTGGCTTCGGATGCGGTAATGCCGGTTGATGAACTGTAGTGGAAAAACCTTTAACCCCTGGAAACAAACTTTGTGGCCCATAAAGGTGGTTAAGTCAATAGGCTGGCCAAAATTCTTCCAGGCGTTGATGCGAGGTTTGTCCAGCTCCGTGGCCGGTTCATAGTAATGAAGGAAATCCCGAACATCCTGCCCGGGGAGATAATTATTCTCCGTGGGCCAGAAGTTCAGATACTCAAAATTTACGGCATTGAATCCCAAGGTATCCACCAGGCGGAAGGCTTCCTGCAGGTTCATCCCCGGCCAGGGGGATTCCCGAAATTCATCGGCGTCGTAGTGCATAACCCAATCGGCGCCCAGTTCCCGGTGGAGCTGCTCCACCCGTTGGGTGATTAATCCCAATGAAAAAATCGACTGGTATTTTTCGGAGAAGCCGCTTTCTTCCGGAAACTTCTCGATGTGCAGGAGCCCTTGCCCCAGCCAGCGGGAAGCCTCTTCGACCGTGCGGTCGGTGGAGTGATGGTCCAGCAGATAGACCGCTACGCCGTTTTCAATCAAGTGGCGCAAACTGTGATAAATCAGATCCTCTTCGTTAAAAGCGCAGATAACGGCCACGACTTTGAAGTCCTGGGGAATTTGATCGATCAGAAATGATTTGGTCAGTTTTGCATTTCCGGAAGGGCCCCGGATACCCCGCTCCAAGGTAGCCCCTTTGATTTTACAGGCCCGAAAAGTCTCTCCGTAAGCCTCGAACAGGGTTTTCTGAAATTCGAGGCTTAAGGGGAGGCCTTGGGCGATCTGTTCGTTGGCCAGGTGGTCCAGCTTTCGGGTATAGTCCAGTAGAGCATCATAATGGGCCTTATTCCCGGCAGCCTCCTGGTTGATGTGGGTCAACAGGCACCATTCCCGCACCCAGGGATCGTCGCTCCCGGTCCCCCAGATGAAATTGGCCTTTCCTTGTTTGAGGCACCGGTCCACAAAATCGTCCAAAGTCACCGGCCGGTTCATAAAGCTGACGGCCTTGCGGTTGAAAATTACCTGAAACCCCTGAGGCGCCAATCGATATCCCAGTTCCACGTCTTCGTTGCCGAAGCGGAAGTCGGGATTGAACACTCCGTAGCGGGTCAGCAGGCTTTTTTTGCACGAGGCCCTCCCGCCCCAGAAAAAAGTAAAATCCAAGAACTGGCCGTGCCGAATCTGGGGGTAACTGAAAAGCAACCCCCCTTCATGGGTGATGAAATGCATCAGGGGGGTGATTTTTAAACCGGGTTGCCAGATAGTGTAATTCAGGACGGCAACGGTTTCCGCCGGATGGTTTTGGTGGCTTTTAAGATGCGCTTTCAGTAAACCCGGAGAGGCCAGGTCGTCATCATCAAAAAAAAGCAGGAGGGGAGCGGCAGCGGCGGAGATACCCTGATTCTTAGCCGCGGCAATCCCGGCTCGTGGCTGAAAAAAGGTTCGGACCGGCAAATGGTTTTCCCATGACGCTATGACCTGCCGGGTGGAATCAGTGGAGCCATCGTCCACTACTATGATCTCAAACAGCGCCTGGTTCAGTGTCTGTCGGGTGAAACTTCGAAGCGACTGGTCCAGAAGTTCCGCCCGGTTTTGGGTGGGGATGATGACGCTGATTAAGGGGCGCCTGGGTACAGTTCGGTGCATGGGTTAAGGTTTTTGAACATATACCGGGCCGTAATCGACCGTAATTTTATCGTCTGACCTCGGGAGCGGGGTTCCGTAACGGTCAAAGGCCATGGCCCTGGAGGGCAGGGGAACTGATTGCGGGGTGCCATCCGTGGACCAGATTACGTCGATAGAGGCTCCCCCCTGATCCCAGTAGGAGTGCCCGAAGATCCCACCCGGGTACCCGGTAACTGGACCGCGGTAGCGGGCGAGGGTCAAAAAGGCGGCCGCGGTTTTAAAGGCCAGGTAGGAAGGCCGGGGGCTGTTGTCCGGCCGGAGCAGGCCGGTGAGGCGATGCTCGCTTTTTAAGGCATAATAGACCATTCCCTGCAAGCCCAGGGCGATTCCCTCGGCGTAGGCTTTGGCCACATACACCGCCTGGGTTTCAAAACAGGGATCGGTATCGACGTCGCAATAAAGGGCGGCCTCGGTATTGATCAGCGGCTTATTTCCCCAACCGTAGCGGTTGAGGATGGTTTTAAGAAAAGCTATTTTTTCAGGAAGGGATGTGGGTGAGCCAGGCCAGTTAGGATTATAGAGCAGGCCGGGGACCCCGGTGAAGTAAGAGTAGGAATGGAAGTTTACCCAGTCAAAAAAAGGACCTCCGCCGCCTCGCAGTACCCCTTCGAAAAAGCGAGCCATCGTATTAGGGATTTTGTTGGGATTGTCCAAGAGCAATCCGCCGAGTAGCACTTGGGCTTGGGGATCGGCCGCTTTGATGGCTGGATAGGCCGCTTTAAGCATTTGGGCGTAGTATTCTCCGCCGAAATAAGGGTCGCTCCCATCCCCCCAACAACCGAAGACGCTCCGGGCTTCTACGCGCGGAGCGTCGATCTCATTCCCCAGTTCCCAGTATTTGATGTTGTAGGGTGGTTTCTTGTAGCGGTTGACCAGGGAAGACAAAAATTTGCCAAATCGACCCAGGGCTTCACTGTGAATAGGACCACAGCCCGAACCCGGATATTTTTGGGCCCACCCGGGTACATATTTGACCACGGCGATTATCTCCAATCCGTTCCCAACGGCTTTCAGCAGGCTGGCTTCGTCAACCTCTTCCCAATGATAGGTCGCGGGAGAGGTCGGTTTCGGTTCGATGCGGTCCCAATCAAAAGCGTCGAAGCGAATCCAGTGCGCCCTTGCGGATACGGCCTGCTGCAACCCTTGGTCGTTATCAATGGGACCGTTTATTTGTACCCCGAAAATGGAGGTGGTGGGAATTTGTTTTTTAGAAGAGGAAGACCAGTGGGAAGATTGGGTTGGTTTTTTTCCCGGGGTCCTGGCCCACAAATCGGGAATTCCACCGGCATAGATCAAAAAAAAGTAGGTCATGCAAGCCAATAACCCCCACCCGCGGAGTCCGAAAATTTTTTTTAACGGGTCATTCATTCTCAAGAGTTCCTCACTTCCAGGGGTTATCCAATACCGGCCCCTTTGGGGTCGTATCCTTTATTTTTTAAAATGTAAACCGGTCCGTAATCGACGGTGATTTTCCCTCCGACGGGAAAAAGGGGGGTTCCGTTGATGTCGAGGGCCGAAGATCCTGGAGGGAGCGGGACCGTTTTCCCCGTCCCGTCCACTGACCAAATTATGTCCAGAGGGGTATAAGAAAAAGATAAGAAGGAATGCCCGGCTATTCCACTCGGATAGCCGGTGGCCGGCCGGAGATAGCGGGCCTTCGTCAGGAAGGAGGAAGCTGTTTTATAGGCTTGGTAGGCCGGCCGGAGTGTAAAATTCTGTCGGATCAGACCCAGTCCGCGATAATCATTCCTCATGGAATAATAAACAACGCTTTGAAGCCCTAAGGCCAGACCGTCGATATAGGCCCGGGTTGCAAAAACCCCTTGTGTTTTAAGACATTCGGGAGTTTCAATGTCACAATGAAGGGCCGCTTCGGTAATCATTAAGGGTTTGTCCACCAGACCATAGCGGCTCAGGACGTCTTTGATAAATAACGTTTTTTCCGGGATACCGGTAAAGGAACCAGGCCAATTCCGGTTGCTCATCTGGCCGACTTTCCCCCAAAAATAAGAATAGCTATGGAAGCTGACCACATCGAAAAAAGGGCCCCCGCCGCCGCGCAGGATTCCTTCGAGGAACCGTGAAGAATTTTTCGTGTCTTTCCCCGGGTTGTCCAGCATCAGGCCGCCGATCAGAACCTGGGCTTGGGGATCGGCCGCTTTTATAGCCGGGTAAGCCGCTTTGAGCATCTGCGCGTAGTATTCCCCCCCGAAATAGGGATCGCTGACTTCTCCCCAGCAGCCGAAAACACTTTTACTGTACCAGACCGGCGTATCCGGCTCATTCCCCAATTCCCAGTATTTGATGTTATAGGGGGAGGATTTATAACGATTCACCGCTGCGGTTAAAAACTTGGCGAACCCGGAGAAGGCAGTGCTTTTTATCGGGCCACAGGGTGAGCCGGGGTATTTCTGTGCCCAACCCGGAGTGTATTTGACCACAGCAATGACCTTGAGGCCATTTTGAGCCGCCCGGACCAGGCTATCTTCAGCAACGTGTTCCCACCGAAAGGTGGGGGGAACGGTTTGTAGCGGTTCGATCCGGTCCCAATCGAAGGCGTCAAACCTCACCCAGTAAACCCGGCTGTTCAGTGCCTGAGAAAGCCCCTGCGACTGGTCGATAACACCGTTCATTTGGGCGCCGAAGATCGATTGCGGGTAGATATAATTATGGGTGCTGGTAGGGAGACGAGACGGCTTGGAATTCGGACCAACGATTTCCCTGGCCCCGGCCGGTTGCCCTAATCCGGCGAACAAGATCAGGCCAAAGAATAATCCGACCCCAAGGGGCGAACAACCCGTAAATAACCTCCATCTGTGGAGGGCTAACATATTCCTGGGCAAGTCCGTCATCCTCAAGGGCTCCTTCGGCTTTTGATTTTCAGGAAAGCGTGTCTCTGCACCGGCATAGGATTATGACCGCTGAATGTAAACCGGTCCGTAATCGACGGTGACGGCCCCGGCGGCCGGAGCCAGGGGATTTCCATTGTAGTCAAAGGCCGACGATCCTGGAGGAAGGAGGACCGTTATCCCGGTCCCCTCCGCCGACCAAATGACATCCAAAGGGGTGTTCTGAGAAGTAAGGAAGGAATGCCCGACTATCCCGGCCGGATAGCCTGCGGCCGGTCGGAGGTAGCGGGCTTTCGCCAGAAAAGAGGAAGCAGTCTTAAAGGCCAGGTAGGCAGGTCGGGGAGTGCCGTCATCCCGGAGCAGGCCCAGACCGCGATAGTTATTCTTCATGGCATAATAGACTACACTCTGAAGGCGCAAGGCCAGGCCCTCGACAAAGGCCCTGGCGGCAAAGACCGCCTGCGTCTTCAGGCATTCGGGAGATTCATTATCGCAATACAGGGCGGCCTCGGTATTCATCAAGGTTTTGTACCCCTGACCATAACGGTTCAGGACGTCTTTGATAAAAAATGTTTTTTCCGGGATAGTGGTAACCGAACCGGGCCAATTCGAGTTGCTCATCTGGCCGGCAGCGCCCCCGGGATAGGAATAGCTGTGGAAACTGACGGCATCGAAAAAAGGTCCCCCACCCCCGCGCAGAATTCCTTCGAGGAAACGGGCGGTGTTGTTCGTGACTACATCCGGATTGTCCAACAGCAGGCCGCCGACCAGGACCTGGGCCTGCGGATCGGCCGCTTTGATGGCCGGGTAGGCCGCCTTGAGCATCTGCGCGTAAAATTCCCCTCCGAAATAGGGGTCGTTGGTATCTCCCCAGCAGCCGAAGACGCTTTTAGTGTACCAAACCGGCGTATCCGGTTCGTTCCCCAGTTCCCAGAATTTGATATTGTAGGGGGGGTTTTTATACCGATTTACCAGAGAATACAAAAAATCCGCCCACTGGCCAAAGGCCTCGCTCTTTATCGGACCGCAGGTCGAGCCGGGATATTTTTGGGCCCAGGCCGGGGTATATTTTACAATGGCTATCAGGTTTAATCCGTTCTGGGAAGCGTTGCGGAGGCTGGTTTCATCGACCGTTTCCCAGTGGTAGGCCGGGGGGGCGCTTGGTACCGGCTCGATCCGGTCCCAGTCGAAGGCCTCGAAGCGGACCCAATAATCGCCTCCCTGAACCGCTTCCGGCAGTCCGGAGCCGGTATTGATGGCGGCTTCAATATGCACGCCGAAAATGGGATATGGGGTGGCAATGGAATCGCGCGAAAGTAAGGGGAGATAAAGAAAATTTCCAAAAGGCGAGCTCTGGGCCGACGCCGGCCGAAAAGTTCCCGGTACAAGCAACAGAATGACCGAGATAAAACCGAAAAAAAACAAACGACGTCGGTGGTTATCAATAAAGGGTTTATGGACAAACTTCATGGTTTAAAGACCTCCTCATTTGGATTTGTCTGATTAATGGCAACAGGGTTTACAAAAGTTTAGATCTCTCTTAAAAACCGCGACGATAGGGATGCGATCCGCCGCCCGGCCTTGGAATAGCGCAGGGCCTGTTTCAGGTAGCGGGTCTTCCGGAACGCCTTTTCGGCCGCGGCAAAGGCCTCGAGGTGCGACCGGGCAAACCCTGCCGCCGAAAAGAGGCGGGCTCGTTCCCGGCCTTTGACCGCCAGGGCCTTCCGTCGGTCTTCGTCCTGCCAGAAGGACTCCACCGCTTTCCCGATGGCTTTGGGGGAGCCGGGTGCAAAATAAGTCACCGCATCCCCTCCGATTTCGGGCAAGGAGGCGGCGTCGGAGGACAACACCGGACATCCGGCCGCCATCCCTTCCACCAGGGGAAGGCCGAAACCTTCAAATAGCGAGGGGAAGATCAGCCCCCTGGCCTGGAGATACAAATAAGCCATTTCTTCCGTGGTCAGATAATCGAAGAGACTGCATTGCTCCGATAGGCCGAAATGAGCAATTCTTTGTTGAAGCGGGTATCCGTCCGCCAATTGCGTCCCGGTAAAGACCACAGGTACTTCCAGGTTCCGTTCTTTTTTTAGCCAGACTAGTGCCCGCAGCAGGGTTTCATGGTTCTTGTGCGGCCAGTTGTTGGCCGGATAAAGCAAAAAGCCCTTGGGATCCAAAGGAAGACCGGGATCTCGGGCAAAGCGGGCGGCGTCAAGATATCGATGATCCGGACAGGGATAGGCCACCGTTATTTTTTCCGGCGGGATGCGGTGCCGGTCGATAAAAGTCTTTTTCGAAAATGAGGAGATGGTGACTACCCGGTCCGCGAGACGCATGGATTCCGAATAATGGTGGGCCCGGATGGCGCGCTCGGTAGTGGAAAAAAATTGGGGGTAAAAAACCTCCTGGATATCCGGAATAGTGACGACCGTGGGGCAGAGCACAGGCCGGGGCCATAAAATAAAAAGGGGGCAAAAATAAAGGTCCACCCCGCGCAGATGGTATTTGATTTCCCCCTCGTCCTCAAGACGGATGGCCGTTCGCTCCCAAGTCGTCCCTTCAAGCTTCCGCAGTTCCGCCAGGTTTTCTTGGGAATAAAAAAAAATATATTCGTTGTTCCGGTCGTGGGTCAGCAGTTCCTGAAACAGACGGAGGAAATAATATTTCATGCCCCCGATATGGGGTTTCAAGGAGAAGCAGTTTACGCCGACACGCATTTAGCGGTTGATCCGTGCTGCTTTCCCGGCTTCCGCAGCGACTTAACCCATTTTTCCAAAGAGTGCGTCCGGGAATCGCCGATCAGGCTGCTCAATAAATAAGGCAGCGCGTAAGGACTGAAAAGGAGTCCGGGCCTTTCCCGAAGGGCTTGTTTAAACAGACGTCGGGCCTCCGGTTTTCGTTGGTGGGAGTTCAGTATCCGGGCCGACAGCAAGCGGGTAAGGTTAAACCCCCGATTCGACTGCTCCTGGAGGAGGCGAAGCTCCGACGGCGGAAGATCTTTCCAGCGGGCGAAAAGCGCCCCCCCCTCCCGGCGAACCTGTTCCAGATCAAAGCCCCTCTCCAGCGCCAGGCTATAGTAATAGTGGGCAAAATAGCGATCCAAACGCCCGGCCCCCCGATATCGGCGAAAAATCTCCATATAGTCCTCCCAGAAGACCGTCGGGCTGGAAAGGGTTTTGATCCCGGCAATATAACGATGTTTTCCCAAGGGGACCGGAAGGTAGTGAAATTTTAAACCGTGGCGGCCGGCCCGCACCCAGTATTCCACATCCATGGCAAAATGAAAGGATTCATCCAAAAAGCCGATTTTAGTCAGGACGGTTTTCCGCCAGAAGGTCGCCTGCTGGACGATGAAGTTGGTGAATCGATTGTGGAGGAAGTCGAAGGTCGACAGGAGTTGGTAATCATAGGGACGGGACTGCCAGGCCCATTTCAGACGGCTGTTTTCATCAATGAAGGTTCCGTCCCCATGGATGAAATCGGCTTTCGGTTGGGCCGCAAAGGCTTCAGCCGCCCGAGTCAGCGCGTCCGGAAAATAGAGGTCATCGGAATTTAAATAACTGACGAAATCCCCGGTGGCCCGGCGAAGCCCTTTATTAATGGCCTCGGACTGGCCCTGGTCCTTTTCGCTGACCCATTCCAGGGTGATCCCCCGGCAGCGGACGGGCCAGTTCCCGGCAGAAACCTTTTCGGCGCATTGCCTGATGAGTTCCACCGAACCGTCGGATGACCCCCCGTCGATGACAAAATATTCGATCTCAAAGTCGCCCTCCTGGGAGAGAACGCTCTCCATCGTCTCCTGGATATAGGGCCTCTGGTTCAAAGAGGGGGTGACAATGCTGAATTTTAACGGCCGATCCGACATCTTGGGGTTCCGGTAGTTCAGGGTTAAGGTATTCGATTGCCCGGGAAGAGAGAATGAATTATTCGGGGAAAGATCCGTTTTTCCGAAGACCTGGATTCCTTTGATTATTCAGACAACCAACACCGATTCTTGATATTGGGCAACGGAAGCATCACCGCTGAGGAACAGCATCCCTTCTGCACGGGCTTGAGCAATGAGCAGGCGGTCGAAAGGGTCTTTATGAAAGTGAATCAAAATCGTCAGGGACAGAAATCTCACCCGCCATAAATCCGAGCTTTTCACCCTCTTTCCGCTCTTCTGCAGATAGGGGCGAAACCTTGACCAGCGGCTTTCCTGCCTTGGCAATGATGAAGGCCTTCCCTCGCGCAGCCTCCTCAACTAGGCGGGAAAGGTGCGTCTTCGCTTCATGAATATTTATGGTCTGCATGACACATGCTCTCGATGATTTAGTTTAATGAACTTAGTTTATGTAGTTTGTGCGCATGGCCGGAAACTGTCAATCTCCAAATGACGCAAATGGGGATCGTGAAGGTTAGACAAGCTCTATTTGAAACGATTCCTCCAGGTCGGCCACCCCATGGAAGGGAAAATCGATGGTCGCCGGGTCCCGACGGAGGCCGATTTGAAAACTGCCGGCCTGTTGAACGACCAACAATCTTTTTTCCAATCGATCGAATTGCGCGTAGGAAAGATGAGGCAGTTTGGCATAGTCATCGGCTGGCAGAGTAGAAAACCCAAGGGAATAGGTGTATTGGCCAGGGGTTAGAGACAACCGGATGGTTTGGCAAAAACGCACTCGTTGACCAGGAGAGACGGCCGGGGGGGCCGGCAGCAGGGCCTGGGCCGAATTCTTTCCATGGACCGTGATGTTGTGGTGATTGGTGATGACCAGGCCTCCGATGGGGACCTCGATATCTTCCAGCATTTCGAGTTCATAAAAAAACTGGGCCGTCTCCCCCATTTCAAATATGGCCTGGGGACTTCCCGAAAGGTTACAGAGAGCTACCCCTGAAAAGCGGAGCCCCTGCCCCCCGATTAAGGCAGCATTTTCCGAAAGAATAAAATTTTCGGGGGAGGGCCAAAAGGGAAGAGTGTTCAGGCCGGCCACGGAAGACGAAGGGGGGATGGAATGCCCCGGCTGGGCCTTTTCCTGACTGTCCGGCGAATGAACCCCACGCTCCAGAAAATAGTAACGCTGCACGGCTTCGTTCGGGTCCCCTAAGTAAACGGGTTCCCCTTGATGTAGCAGGAGGACCTTGGTGCAGAAACGTTCAACGGCCGTCATATCATGGGAGACGAAAACAATAACTTTCCCTTCTTCCAGCATCTTTTCCAAGCGGGCATAACATTTCTGTTGAAAGAAAATATCCCCCACCCCCAGCGCTTCGTCGATAATTAAAATGTCCGGTTCCACGCAGGCCTGAACGGCGAAGGCCAAACGAACAAACATGCCGCTGGAATAGAATTTTATCGGTTGGTCGATATAGGCGCCGATGTCGGCAAAGGCCAGAATATCCTCATAATGAGAGTCTATTTCCCGCCGATTGAGGCCTAAAATAGCCCCATTGAGATAGACGTTGTCCTTCCCGGTGAATTCCGGGTTAAAACCGCTGCCTAACTCCAGTAAGGCGGCCACCCGTCCCCGAACGTCCACCTGGCCGCTGGTGGGCGTCAAAGTCCCGGCCAGGATCTGGAGCAGGGTGCTTTTCCCGCTGCCGTTGCGCCCGATAATTCCCAGGGCCTCTCCCGGATGCAGGTCAAAAGAAATGTTTTTCAAGGCCCAAAAATCCTTCCCGAATGGTCCTCCGAGCCCTTTGAAGAGCATTTCCCTCAAACGATCCCGCCGCCGGTCAAAAAGGCGGTAGACCTTGCTGATATGCTCGGCCTTTATGAGGATTCCCACTCTTCCCTCGTTATCGATACCTGCCGCAGTAAACGCGCCAGTAGGTCAACGCTGACGTCACCGCGATGAGGATTAGGCAGGATAAGCCGTTGAATTCCGCGCAGCATGAATTCGTGGTTTCCGCCAGAGTAAGGTCCCGTAAATCCCAGCCCCTGTAATCTACGAATCAGGTCACTGCGAGTTATTGGGGTGAGGCGCCCCATCCTAAGCAGCCACCATCTCCGGGTGACGCAATTCTACGGTTCCGAGCGGCGGAATAGGAAGCCCTTTGGCCAGGCTAAACAGAAGCCAATCCTCCAGTGCGGCGGCCAGATTCCGACGACAATCTTCCAGCGTTCCCCCCGCAGCCCAGACCCCTTGGAGCTCTGGAATCTCTCCGTAAAACGGAGTTTCGTCATTGATGATTTCGTAATGAGCGCGGTCAAGTGCCTCTTGAAGATATTTAATTAACATAATTAATTCTCCCTGGCGGTTAAGAGATTTTGATGCCCGAAGGGCCTGACGGTTAGGGTGGCGGCAGAGTCGCCGCTCACCCTGTCCTGCCTTTGTCTGTCGGCAAAAAGTGTTTTCCGAATTTTTCGGTTAAGGGATGGCTACGGCGATCCCCAAATCGCGGGTGTCATCCGAAACCCCGGCCATTTTGGGATTCCAGACTCGATCCGTCTGGAAGGTCAATACCTTTAGGTCCTGAAGTTGGCGGGCCGGAAGGGCGATTTTTCTCCAACCCTGAACACTGAAAGATTCTTCCCTCAATAGCTTTTCCTCCCCATATATTTTCACCTTAACCGGGTTCCGGGAGATATCCGGGTTGCCCGCGTACAAAAACAAATCCAAGTCCGCCTTGGGCGACTGAGGGATTTTGAGGGAGGCCCGCAGGGCGGTCCACCGGGGCCGCAGGGGGACGCCGGGAGGCCATCCCTCGGGGGAGGTTCCCTGCCCAAAGGGCTTTTTCATAAAAACCGATCCCTTCTTCGGGCACGGTATCCGAAAATCGAAATTCACTTAAGGAGACTCCCAAATCCCGGGTGTCGTCATTTAATCCGACTCGGTTAAAATTCACAACCTGATTCACCTCGGTCTTTATCTGCAGCAGTCCATCCTTAGGCGGCGGGAGATAAAAACGATACTTCCGTGAGCCTTTATAATAGAAGTTTCGTTGATCGATAGGTTGTCCATTCACGGTCAATAAAAATTGCTGGGGTTTCTGCTTGATAAATTGGGGCTCAGCCCCCAATTCATATTCAAGTACAGTCCCCCGGGAAAGAATGTTGGTGGTTGTTTTTCTGGTAGTCCAATGATAGCGGGTCCCGCCGCTGATTTCATCGGAATAAAACCCCAACTCCACCAGTGGTTTCCTTTGATTGAGTCCCCAGATCCACGGCGCGTAGCCAATCACCAACAGGATTGTCAACCCAATTTTCCAGGTCTTGGTTTTGTAGTAGGCCCCGGAGAAGTCAAGTTTGTCCGGTAAAAAACGATAGGGGACGACCAGCAGGGCGAGAAGAAACCAGAAAAGGAGTTGTTGGTGAGGTAAAATCAGGGGGTGGCCGGCCAGACAGGTAATCAGGTAGGCCAAGAGACCAAAGAGTATCCCTTTAACCAGAGGCCCATTTTCTTGATCCCGGGATATAACCCAAAAACCGATTTTGAAAGAATAAAAAAAAATACTGAAAAGAATAATCAGAGCCGGCAATCCCAGATCGGCCGCGAATTGAAGGAAGTAGTTATGGGCATTTTCCTGGACGTTTCTAAGGATCGAAGTGTCCCAATCCTGATACAGCACGGAGTAGCGGTAGAAGGTCCCGATCCCCGATCCGGTGATCGGAAAGTCCAAGATTATGTTGATGGCCCGCGTCCATAAAGATAACCGGTCATCCAATTGGTAAAGCGTCAAAAGCTGGGAGAATCGGTTCAGATAGCTGTTGGTGAATTGCGGTGAAGCGGCCTGAATAAAGACCGACGCGATAAGAAAGACGATCCCCATAATAACAGGAATGGCCAGATATTTCTTTTTGCGGGCTGAGAAAACCAGGAAGCCTATCCCGCCAATGAGTATGGCCGCCCAGGTGGTCCGGGAAAAGGATAAAATGGATAAGATCAGGAGAGATAAGCACAGCAAGATTATAAAAAGATTTTTTTTAAATAGTGAAAGGGAAAGCAAAATAAAAAATACCGGGGCCAGGTAGCTTCCATAGGAATGAATATCGTAAAAGGGAGAAAAAACAGCAAAACCATAAAGTTTTGCAGGCCAGTTAAAGATGATCTGGATCAAGGCGAAAGCTAAAAGGAGCAAGCCTTGGAGAATAATAAGGGGAAAAAATTGTTGAAAAGTGGTCTGATTGTTGAATTCCTTCTCTGTAACGCGATAAAAAAAGAGCCCTTGGAGGAGATAAAAAGCCCCTTCCAGGGAATATAAGACTTGGTTGTAATCTTCCCATTGATAAATCCACAGATAATATCCGATAGTATCCCGATAGAAAGGGGCCAGGGTGACCGTTAAAGAACAAATAACAATTCCGGCCAGGAGATCCGTTAAGTTTCCGATATCCGTTTCCGGGGCTAAATCTACCGGGCGCGTTAAAAGGCGATAGGGAAGCCAGATCAAAAAGAAAGAAGAAAAAAGCAGGGAATAAACAGGGATAGGCGGATAGAATAGATGCAGGATTTGCAGGCCGGTAAAAAGAGGGACTGTGACAAAGATCCCGTACAGGGCCCAGACCCGATTATAGATGATAAGGAGGAGAAATAAAAGAAATAGTAAAAAAAACCAAACATGATCTTCCTGGGGAATAATATTATAAAAAACAATCAATTGGCGAAGGCATAAAAAATAAAAAATAATGAAGAGTAAGGCCCTTAAGGAAGCCAATAAATTAACAGGGAATATAATTTCCGATTCGTCTTGTTTCTTATGCATTTATGAGGTATTAACCTTCTCCTAATTGTATTTACACGAATTTTACTCTTTATCTCTCGCCCGCTTCGCTCGAGTTCGCAGAGGGCGCAGAGAAAGATGAATTTAGTCTTTGAAAAATCGCTGAGACGCCGATTTTTCAAAAAAACTCACGCCTCCGGCGGGGTCTCCTTCGCGGAGCGGGAGATTTTTTTTGATTGCCGGCCTCTCAGCGGCAATCAAAAATTAACTATTCTCTGCGATCCCTGTGCGCTCTGCGAGAGATCGTCTTTTGTCTTACGTTGTGACTGGGTGGCTTTAAGGAATCCCGTCCATATTATTTTGAGACCTTTAATAATCCTGTCGCGGTCCATCTCCCAGAGTAATCGCTTCGTCAACAGAAACGACCCATCCCAGCGTTTGCGGATCAATGATATCTGGCTGTAAAAGCCTCCCTGCTGACAACTCCAACGTAACTGAATCGGGCACATAGACGGGTTCAAAAAAAGCGGGCAATATTGTGGCTTGGGCAATCCGTCCCAAATAGAGTAGGAGGGAAGTATCGCAAACGAGCGGGTGCTCAGACATTCTGGACCTCGCGACGGAGTTCGTCTGGAATGATCTGCGAAACCGGAATACCATACTCCGAGCATAGATCCAGAAATAGAACTCGTGACACCCCGGCGAGTTCTGATGCTGCTCCCGAGGACAGTTTACCCAACCGGAAGAACATCAGGGCCGAATACAGACGTAAGTCACGCCCAAGCTCTTCAGGTGTGCGATTAAGCATACTCTGAATCCCACGCGGAACGTGTACAATCAACGTTTCTTCCATATTGTCCTCCTGTGGTCCCTTAATAGCATATTGGGGTTGCAATCTTTTTTAGGCCGACCTACCCCGCAGAGGGCAGAGAGTACGGACTCTTTCTCTTCTGCGGCAAAATGTCTTTTTTGGTCAGGCCATTCCGAACCCTGCCCTGGTCATCATGAGCAAAGCGAAGGATCTCGTTTTTCGGCTCAGGGTAAACTCCGCGAGGGATCACGGTTTTCGGGCGGAGTAAACTCCGTGAGAAATCTCCGGCGAAGGAGTTCAATACGACCCTTAACTGTGAACTCTGCCCATGACTCTGGACGGGAGATTTTGACTATTCAAAAAAAGGTGTATATTCCGGCACTATCTCTTTTAATTTATTCTTAATGTCGTTGGCATTAAAGTTCCGACTGATCTCTAATAGCTCATCGATCTGGCTTAATAATTGGGAGTGGTTAGCACCAGTATTTTTAAGTACTAATATTTTTTTGTGGGAAGTCGGCAAAATATTTTCTCCTACGGTTATTAATTCCTCATAAAGCTTCTCACCCGGTCGGAGGCCGACATATTGAATGGGAATATCTTTATCCGGTTCGAAGCCATGGATCCTGATTAAATCCCTGACTAACATGAATTATTCCGCTTGACATGCCTTATTATCTGTATTACTATACGTTAAATAATGACGCAAAGGGGGATCGTGATGGATCAGGTGAGGGTGAATTTGACGCTTGATGAAGCCGTATGGGAGGCGTTTGCCCGCTTGGTTCCCAGGCGGAAAAAAAGCGCGATTATCAATGAGTTATTGAAAGGCGAGGTCGAAAGTATTAAGCACCAACAGGAGGAACAGGCCCTGAGCGTCGCCTTTCGTGAGGCATCGGAAGACCTGGCGCGTCAGTCCGCAATTCAGGAATGGGAATCTCTCGACCTGGAAGATTGGGGAGCAAGATCATGAAGCAGGGCGACATTTATCTGATTAACCTGGACCCAGCCAGTCACTCCGAAATCGGCAAGACCAGGCCGGGGATGATCCTCTCCGTCAACGCCATGAACCTTCATTCGCCTAGGCTGATCATTGCCCCGATCACATCCTCGGTAGGAAAGATCTACCCCTTCGAGATATTGCTTGCCGGCGGGCAAGGCGCAGCAGGCGGCCTCGATAAGGATTCCAAGATCATGCTGGATCAAATGCGCAGCGTTGATAAACGGAGATTGATCAGGAAGATCGGCATAGTGGATCATGAACTGCTTCTGAAAGCCTGCGCCATCGCCCAGAAGCTTATCCATTCGCCCAGTGCTGTAAAATAAATACGAGGGACTCTGTCCCGGTTTTCCCCCACTTGTTCACTCTTCACCGTTTGATGGAGGCCCGCCAGGCGGCGGCTCGGATAAATAGGGCGCTATCCCTATTGATTGATAAGCCAGCGCTGCTTTTTCCTCCCATTCCTGATCATCCATAAGGATAAACATCATTATCGGGGGGCTTGAATATCTGTTCTTGCCATAGTTCCCAGATACTGTATATTATCGTACAGGTATTGAGAACTATGCGTATCGTGGATATCATTAAAATCATCCTCAAAAAAATCGGGTCATAAGGAACTCAAGCAGATCGCCCGCTATCCCGGTGACCGCTATTACCAAGGTCAGGCAGCGCATCTCCCTGTCACCATGCCCCTGGCCCTGCTTCGAATTCCCCTGCTCTACGCCTGACCTTCAAAAAATGGTTTATATTCTGGGACTAATTCCTTTAATTTAAGTTTTATTTCATGAGAATTAAATTTACGGCTGATCTCCAACAGTTCATCGATCTGGCTTAATAATTGGGAGTGGTTGGTATCGCTATTCTTAAGTACTAATATTTTTTTGTGGGAAGTCGGCAAAATATTTTCTCCGACGGTTATTAATTCCTCGTAAAGTTTTTCCCCCGGACGGAGGCCGACATATTGAATGGGAATATCCTTCTCCGGTTCCAAACCATGGAGCCTGATTAAATCCTCGACCAGATCGATGATCTTTACCGGCTTTCCCATATCCAAAATAAATATTTCACCGCCCTTGCCAAAAGCCCCAGCCTGAAGGATCAATTGGGCCGCTTCGGGAATGCTCATAAAGTAACGGGTCATTTCCGGGTGGGTGACGGTCACCGGCCCACCCCGGGCAATCTGTTCCTGAAACACCGGAACAGCCGATCCGGAACTGCCCAATACGTTCCCGAAACGGACGGCCATAAATAGGGTTGAATGGTTCAGGCTGTACCATTCCATCATCATTTCGGTCACCCGTTTGCTGGCCCCCATTACATTGGTGGGACGAACCGCCTTGTCCGTGGAGATCAAGACAAATTTCTCAACGTTTCCGGCAACGGAAGCCTCGAAGAGGTTCCTGCTGCCCAGGACATTATTTGAGACAGCTTCCCAGGGATGTACCTCCTGGATAGGCACATGCTTGTAGGCGGCTGCGTGAAAGACAACCTGAGGCGAAAATTCAGTAAATACGCGTTGTAATGCCTTTCTGTCTTGGATATTAACCAAAAATGACCGGATCGGAATAAACCCAAATCGCTGTCTGCCCTCCATTTCAATCTGGAACAGGTTGTGCTCACTCATCTCCAATAAAGCCAACGAATGGGGGTAAAACTTTGAAATCTGCCTGACCAATTCTGAACCTATAGACCCTCCCGCCCCGGTCACCAGGATTCGTTTGTTTTGGAGGTAGTTTCCGATTTCTTTTCGATCCAAAAGCACCTCCTCCCGCCCGAGCAAATCCCCCAAGGTCACTTCCCGTATGGCCTTTAAAGAAACCGAACCGTCGATCAATTCTCCTATGGCAGGCAAGGTCCGGTATTTTTTACCACTTTTTTCGCAGACCTCAACTATGTGGCGCATTTGATCGCCCTTGGCTGAAGGAATAG
>CAWJJC010000022.1:355000-502005 GCA_963843145.1 uncultured delta proteobacterium | reverse complement strand
TGTTGAATCCGCTGAAGTATTTCCAGGCTATTCGTGTCCGGCAGCGGGGCGCCTAAAAGGACCATGGCGGGTTTGCAGGTCATGAGCGGGGGCAGGGCTTCTTTCCCGGAGGAGGAAGTCTTTATCTCATAGCGATCCTGAAAGTGTTGCCGGACCTTATCCTGAAAGGCCGGGCCTCCGCCAATGATTAATAATTTACGCTTCATCGGTCCTATTGTAGGAAATAGCAACGGGATAAACAAGTCTAACTTTTGAACCCAAAATTTTATTATTTTTGATCAGACCTTTCCCTTGTTTTCTTTTTCCCCCTATAGTATTTTTCCAGGCATGGATTGGGATGAATTCATCCGCGAGCTTTTCCGGCTGGCTGAACCTTATTTAAAGAATAGGGGCGATCTCCCGCATGCCCAGGTTTCTCATGGCTACGCCTTGCGCCTGTTGGGAGAAGAGGGGGGTGAAGCGCGGATCGTGGAACCGGCCGTTATTTTACATGATGTGGGCTGGTCGAGACTGGAACCCGCGCAGATCAAAATCGCCTTCGGGGTGCGCGCCGGGGGAGAGGAGGCCGAACGGCTCAACCGGATCCATGAACGGGAAGGGGCGGTCATTGCCCGCCGCATCCTCCAGTCCCGGAACTATTCGCCGCCGTGGATCGAACGGATCGCCCTCTTGATCGAGCGGCATGACTCAGGAGAACAGGCCGATTCCCTGGAGGAAAAGATCTTGAAGGACGCGGATAAGCTCTGGCGTTTCTCCGGCATCGGCTTCTGGAATGAAATAAAAAGGCAAGGTCTGGGCGCGGACGAATTATACCGGTTTCTCGCGGCCAGGGTTAGCCGGTGGTTTTTTACGCCGGCGGCGGTAAAATTGGCCGAAGCGGAATTAAAAGATCGAGGTCAGGAAATCGCGGGGACCGCCCCTCCTGACCAGCGGGGGCTCCCGACCACCAGCGGAGGTTTATAATGGACAACCTTTTGAGCATCCTCGATTCCTTCAAACCGGGGTGGAAAGAAAAAGAAGGAGTAAAAGATTTTCTGGCCCTTCTGGAGGAACGGATCATCCCCAGCTATCCGTTCCTCGAGAACAAGATTGAAAACCATAAGGCCGTTTTCCCCGAAGGAATGGGATCAGATCACCCTGGGTCTCAAGGAGGCCCGTATCTTTGAGCGGTTCATTCCCCGGGAATTCGGAGGACAAAAAATCTCGGAGTCGGACATCTATTGTCTCATGGAGCTCCTGGGCTATGCCTCTCCGGCCATCGGCATTATCCTGGTATCCCACGGGCGGGCTATCGACATCGTCTGTCAAGGTAATCAACGTCAGAAAGAAGCGTATCTTCCCCGGATGGCCGCCGGACAATTTGGGGCCATTGCCATGACCGAGGAAAAAGCGGGATCCGACGCCAGCGCCATCGGACTTTCGGCCAGGCGAATCGATGGACAATACCTGTTGACCGGGGAAAAGATTTTCATCTCCAACAGCGGGCTGGCCGATATCTACGCCATCCTGGTCAACACCCGCGGGACCAAGGGTCCGCGTTCCCTCAGCCTCCTGATCGTTGAAAACGGGACCGAGGGCTTCTCTGTCGAAGGTTTGCCGGAAAAAGACGGTCTGAAGGCGCTGCCCACGGGACGTCTCGTCTTCCAGGATGTGCGGGTACCCGCAGCCAACAGGATCGGCGAGGAAGGGAAGGGCCTGTTGTTGGCCCTCGAGGTGATCGACCGCGGGCGGATTCACATCGCCGGCATCTGCTGCGGACTGGCTTACCGGATATTCCGCGAAATCTATTATTACGCCCTGCGCCGGAGGCAGTTCGACCACCCCCTCACCAGCAGCCAGGATATCAGCTTCCAGATCGCCGACATGTACTCCAAGATGAACGCGGCCCGGGGACTGTGCTTCCACGCCCTGGAGCAGTTGGGCTCGCCCCATTACCGGTTGAGCTCTTCCCTGGCCAAGCTCTTCGCCACCCAAATGGTTATGGATCTAGCCGCCCGGGCCCAGATTATCATGGGCGGCAGGGGGTATCTGCGCAACGCCCTGATCAGCCAGTTGGCCGCCGATGCCCGGGGCATGGAATACCTGGAAGGGACCTCCAACGTGCAAAAAATGATCATCACCCGGGAACTGTTCAAAATGTACTATGAAAAAGCCGATCCGGCCTGTGCCGGAAGATAGAGGCCGCCGTTTTCCAGAAACGCTGAACCCGCCGGCAATTTATTAACAGTCTTATAATTGTCTTTACACAAGGAATCCGGTCAAAATTATTTTGAGACCGTTAATAAGCTTCCTCTCCGAAGTCAAATAGAAGGTCAGGTCGAGAAGGTTTTCCTAAAGTTGCAGCCAATGCCTACTGCTCAGGCGTTGTCCTTTTCCACCACCTCCAAAAGCTGGTCAAACAGGTCGGGCAGGGCGGATAGGACCCGGCTCCAATTGGGGATCAGTGGAATATTCAGGGGATCCTCCAGGGTCTGGTCCCCGGCCAGTTGGATGCTCCGGGCAAAGGCTTCCATGGCCGTGGCCTCTTCATGGCGGTCAAAAACCAACGAATTGATCATCGAGTCATCGTGGTAGCGCTTGATGGCATCCTGGGCCTGCTTTACATAGGTGGTGCTTAGGGATTTGAAGAAGCCTTCGGAAAAGACGACCCCTTCCCCGGCCAGTGTCCGGAAAAGGCTTTTGGCGATGTCGGCGGTCATCTTCATCAAACCCTTGGAGGCATCGTCGGCCGAGAGATCCTGGTGCTTGTGTTCATAATTGTCGGCCAGGTCGGCCTGGCAGATACCGGTCAGCGTACAGTTCCGGTAAATCTCGGCCAGGACCCCGACCTCCAGCCCCCAATCGCTGGGGATGCGGTTGCGCCAGGCCAAGTCGGTCACCATGGCGAATTCCCCGGCCAGGGGATAACGAAAGCTGTCCAGATAGGCCAGAAAGGGGTTAGGCCCCAGCATCTGGATCAGACCCCGGATCAGGGGCGTAACAAACAGGCGGGTCACCCGACCGTGCAGCCGGTCGGTCACCCGGCTGTAAAACCCCTTGCAGAACTCATAGTTCAGCCGGGCGTTGACGATGGGGTAGCAGAGGCGGGCCAGCATTTCGGTGTCATAGCTTAATATATCGCAATCGTGGAGGGCAATGACCTGGCATTTTCTGGCGGCCAGAACGTAGCCGTAGGCCATCCAGGCGGAAAGCCCCTTCCCCTTGTCAAAACGTCCGAATTCATTTTCAATGCTTTGATAGATCCGCTCCAGTCGCGGTCCGTCATTCCAAATGATTACTTTTTCCTGGGGCAGGACCTCAAAAAATTTTTTGGCCTGCCGGAATTGCTTTTCATCGGTGCGACCCATGGTGATCACGATTTGGGTCAGGTAGGGCACCCCCTTCAGCGCCTCGACAATCTTAGGCAGGGCCGGAGTTTCCAGTTCCGAATAAAGGGCCGGCAACACCAGGGCGATAGGTCGCCGCTGGCTGTGGTAGATCATCTCCTGTTCCAGTTCCGTCCGGTTGTTCCGGTTCAATCGATGCAGGGTGGTAATCATCCCGTTTTGAAAAAAATCACTCATGCCGTTCCTCCTTATTCAACAGGGTTAGTATGGCTTCGTTCCATCCTTCCGGTCCCATGCCCTGGGTATAAAAGACCTCCTTTTCACCGCGCCAAACTTCATGCCCGCCGGACGGTTTTTTGACCAGCACCGGCAAATCCACATTTTCCAGCAAGGCAATATCATTGGGACTGTCCCCTAACCCGATAGTGATCAGGTCCGGGGTCTCTTTCCCATAGAGCGTGGTCAGATAGCGAACCGCCCGCCCCTTGTCATGGTCGCCCATCAAATGGAAGAATCTTCCTCCTTGGACCAGGTTTAATCGGCGTCGCCTCACCGCCTGCTCCAATAAATGGCCGGGGAGGCCTTCATCGGCCAATAGAAAAGGCTCTGAATAATCCCGCTGCTTGGCCAGTTCGGCCAGGTCCCGACCCAGCCCGGTGGCCTGTTCGACCTCCTCTACGGACATGTCGGAAAAACCGATCAGCTTTAGACCGGTTTCTTCCCGGATTTCCTGCAGGGACCGGACGAGTTGCCCGTAGGGGAGACCAAACTCCACGATTTGAAAGTCGTGGGCTTCCCGGAATAAGGCACCTTCCATTTTCAAACTCTCCGGGGGAATAAAAATAGCCGCCCCGTTCTCTACGATAAACGGGCCGGTGATCCCCAGCTTTTGCCGGTACCCTTCCATCTCCGCCCGGGTCTTGCTGGAACAAAGGATCAGGGGAATTTTTTTCCCCTTGATTAGCTCCAGAGCCGGGCGGGCCGGTTCAAACCCGTAAGTCCGGTGATCTAAAAGGGTCCCGTCCAGGTCGGTGAAAACAATTACCGTGTTTTTGATTGCGGCCCTGATGTTCCGATTTCGAATGGTCGGGGTCTTTGCCAACTCAGAGTTTCTCGCTCAGGCGTTGAAAGATCTTCCTTTTTTTCTGCCAGACCTCGATCAGATATTTTTTATTGGCCTCAAAGGCCTCGGCCTGCTTTTCCACCAGGGCCTCGGCGGCATTCGAATCCAGGTCCCAGCTCTCCCGGACGAAAGAAGCGACACGGGCGTGATAGAGCGGAGTCATCAGGTCGATCAGCTTGTTGCGGTTGATGGGCCAGTAATGAAAGGTGGCGGCCAGTTCGTACAGAATTTTAACCCAGGCCTCGATGGGCAGAGAAAAATTCTGCGTTTCCATTTTGGAGGCCTTTTTCAAGGTATTGTAGCTTCCGGAATCCAGAATATCCTTCCAAAAAACCCCGAATTGCTTAAACCCCACCTTAAACTTATAAATTAATGCCTCCAGATCGACCTTGATCGGCTCCGGTTCGCCCATGGCACAGGCGCCCAAGACTTCCAGGGGCTGGCTTTCCTTCACCTTCAGCCAATAGGATTCATACTGTTCCATCAGATGAAAGAACGTCCAAACCACCTGCCGGAACATGGGGGCCAGGTGCGTGGCCGGATCTTTGGCGTCGTGGATCTTGACCCCCAGATTGGCCTGGGTGATTTTAAAGTTTCCGATAATGGCTTCTACGGTCATCCAGATGTCGATGCCGAAGCGGGCGATCTCCGTATCCCAAACCGGCTGGCCGAGAAAATGGGCCGCCACCTCGGCGGAAAAAGCGAAGTCCCCTCCGATCGGCTGCCGGATGCGCTTCCCGTATAGCGCCCGGGTCAGGTTATAGACAATATTGTTGGTGATGGTCCCATCGTATTTATGGCGACAATAGACGGGGGTGACGTACTGGTAACCTTGTTCCAGCACCGGACTCAGCAGGTAACTCACCCATTCCGAAGTGATGCTGCGAATATCCGAGTCCACCACCATGCAGGCCTTGACCTTCAGCTTCTCCACCGCCTCGAAAATAGAGCGAAAAGCCGTGCCTTTACCGCCGGGCCCCCGGTAAATGATCAGCAATTTTTCCTGCCAGGGCTTTAACTCAAATTCTTTCACCACCTCCCGGGTATCATCCGTCGATCCGCCGTCGGCGATCATGATGACGCTTTTTTGGTCTCGGAAGTATTTGTTCAGACCGTGGGAGACCATCTGGACCACATGGGCGATCGTTTTTTCATTGTTGAAGGAGGGAATCCCGACCAGAATATCGGCTTTTTCGATTTCCTCCAGTCGTTTCAAGGCGTAGGGTCTTAAGGCGGAGATGTACATGATAGCTCCTCGGATATTGAGTGGATCGATTTAGGACTGCCGGCAACCATAGCGACCCATCATCCGTTTCTATGGTTGTTAATTGGGTTGGTGGATTTTGAATTCAACCGCGATCGATGAGTGATACAATTTATAGCAAAAAGGGGAGGATTTGTCAAGGAAGCCCTATTTCGCTTTTGCGCCGGGAGTCGTCTGAGGACCTCGTTCCAACAAGTCTTCCAGGCCGACCAGCCGCTCGGGGTTTCCCATGACCACGACCAGGTCACGGGCTGCCAGACGGGCATCGCCGTCCGGATTGGGCCTGGTTTGGCCCTGATGGCGCACAGCCATCACCGTCACCCCGTATTTCTTCCTCAATGCCATCTCGGCCAGGGACTTTCCATCCGCCCAGTAACCCTCTTTGATGAGGAAGGTGGTTACCTCCATATCCGGAATGAGGAGACTCAGGTCACTCAAGGAGGGAGGGATCACTTCCGGCTTACGGAACATCTGGTAGCCCTCGGCACGCACATCGGCGGTGAATTTTTCAATGTGCTCCCTGGGGAAAAGGTATTTCTTCAATACGCGGGTGAAGATCTCTACGGCGGTTTCGAACTCTTCGGGGATCACTTCATCGGCCCCCAGGGCATACAAGGCCTCTACTTCCTGGAGGAAACGGGTCCGGACGATCAAGTAAATCTTGGGATTCAGCCGGCGGGCCGTCTCAGTGATCCGCCGCACCGCCGCCGCATCGTTGATCACGACCACCAGGATCCGGGCCCGCTCCAGGCCAGCCGTCTCCAACACCGGTTCCTGGGTGGCGTCGCCGAAAAAAATCGGCTCCCCTTTGTCCCGCTCTTCCCGGACCGTCTCCGGGTTCATCTCCAGGATCAGGTAGGGGATCTGTCCTCCGCGGGCCGCCCGGGCCAGATTGCGGCCATTCACCCCAAATCCGATGATGAGCAGATGATCGTTCAGGGGAGGAAGCCGGATCCCTTTGTCCGGCAAAATCCCGCTCTGGAAACGGACCAGACCGGGAATCTTCAAGAAGCTATCCGCCATCCGGGGAGCCAGGGGGATCAGGAAAGGAGTGGCCGCCATGGTCAGTACGGATACGGCCAGGAACAACTGGTAGTGGTCGCCGGCCAGCAGCCCGAACCGGCTTCCCATTTCCGCCAGAACAAAGGAGAACTCCCCCACCTGGCACAGCCCCAGGCCCACCAGCAGGGTGGTGCGGAGCGGGAACCCCAGGGTCCCGGCGGCCAGGGCAGCCAAAAAGGTTTTTGACGCCATGATGGCAGCGACCAGCAGGACCACCCAAAAAAAATGGTTAAGCAGAAAGCGCACGTCGAGCAGCATTCCGATGGACACAAAGAAAAAGCCGGAAAAGATATCTTTAAAGGGCAGGACGTTGCCCAAGGCCTGATGGTTGTATTCCGATTCGGAGATGATCAACCCGGCCAGAAAGGCCCCCAGAGAGAGCGAAAGCCCGACGCTGGAGGTGAGCCAGGCCACCCCCATACAGATGCCGAGAATCCCGAAGAGAAACAACTCCCGACTTTTGGTCCCGACAATATGGAAGAGTAAAAAGGGCACCGCCCATTTGGTGGCCAGGAAAACGAAGGCAATCACTCCCGCTCCTTTTAACAGCATGAGCAGGACAGCGGGCCCCGGGTTTCCCTCGCCGCCGCCCAGCAAGGGGGTCAAGAGCATCATGGGAACGATGACGATATCCTGGAAAATCAGGATGCCGAGGGTGGTTCGACCGTGCGGGGAATCGACTTCCGCCCTTTCCTGGAGCAGTTTCAGGACGATGGCGGTACTGCTCAGGGAAAGCAAAAAACCCATGAAGACGGATTGGCCGATCGTTAGGCCCAACCCGCGGGCCACCGCAAAGGTGGCCAGGGTGGTGAACAAGACCTGAAGCGTTCCACCCAACAAAACCGACTTTTTAATTCGCAGCAGATGATTGAAGGAGAACTCGATCCCGATGGTAAACAGCAGCAGGACCACCCCGATTTCGGCCATCACCTCCACTTCATGAACGGCTTTGACCAGACCCAGGCCGTGAGGACCGGCCAGGATGCCCGTCAAAAAAAAGCCGATCAGGACCGGCATCCGCAGCCGAAGGAATACGAACAGTATCCCGATGGAGAGACCCAGGATGATGTCGATGTCGGTCAAAAGGGGGATTTCCATTTACGAGAACCTCTTGGAAGATATCTTTATTAAAACTTTTTGTTTAAGAAAAGGCAACCAATTCATTGAGGCAAACGTTCACTCCTCAGCCCGCACCACTGGTTTGGGGGTGTTGATTCGAATCACCGCCCAGACCAAGACAAACCCGACGGCAGCCAAAATCAGGACCACCAGACTTTTGGGCATCATTCCCAGCAGCAGTTTGGCCGAAAGAATTTCTACGATCCCCAGGGCCAAGGTGGCCCCGATTAAAACTATCAGGTGGAAAAATTTCATCAGCATATCCCTCCAATGGAAAATCCGGACCCGTTCCGAATCGCCAAGGCGGTCGGACCGGAAAGTCTGCAAAGAAAACAGAAGGTAAAGGGATTAAAGCGGTTGAAGGTTGGAAAGAGGAGGTCGATAGATTTTGAAGAAAACGGTTTTTTGCGAAGGAATGATGGGTAGAGAAATAACCGAGCTCACCAGTAGTTCCGTGTTGAGTTCGAAAGTGCCGTTGAGACCCAGGGCATGGGTGCTAGGGGGATTTTCCCAATCCGGAATTTCTTGGGTCATAGGAAAATCAACGTAAGCCCGTATCCCTACGGCGGATGGCTCCAGATACTCGATCAGAAATAGAGAGAATAAGAGCAGGCAGAATACCTTCCCTTTATTAGAGTATTTCCTCATAATTTCTATAATACTAAAAATTCCAAAAATGTCAAACCGGAGTCAAACGAATTTCTCCTTCTGTCGATGGCTGTCACGGCGACCGGAAGGGTTTTTCTCAGGAAAAGCCCGAAAATGATGGCCGAATCCGTTATAACAGCCACCGGCACCGGAAGACTCGATACCTGGAAACGACCCTGAACAATGGCTCCTCAGGAAAGGGTCACTCTTCTTTAATCGCCACTCCCCGGGAGGTAAAGGAAATGCCCTGTTGCCCGGAGGCGCCGATCATCACCCCCTCTATGATCGGTTCATTGACCGGGATTTCCGCTTTCCACCGCACCAGAAATTTAGCCCCTGACCCGCCGGCGGTATCCGAGGACTTCACAATAAACCGGGTGGAACCCAGTGGACCCAGGCGGACCGGTTGGGCTATATACTTCTGGAGCAACTTTCCCTCGGTATCGTAATAATCCACCTGCAGAAGGGTTATGGCTTGCCCTGGATCCGTGTTGCGGACGCTCAGGATGCCGGTCAGCAGGATGGTCCGTTCCCGATCGCCGTAATAGACATGGGAATAGATGGGCACGTAAACCAGGTGTCCTTTGTATAACGTTTGCGCCGTGGACGCCGATGAGAAAACCCCCAGTCCGAACAACAGTAAAATCGCGACCGAAACCCAGGGTCTGGACTTTTGACCGAATTCGTTCATGTTTTTTCTCCTTTGGGTGTTTATGGATATGCTTTTCACTATATGGCAGCCCCTTCACCAAACAATACTTTGTTGTTGATTGACTCAAAAGACGGCAACAAAATCGGAGAAACGGTCGGTGTAATCTGGGGCCGATAAATCCACTTGTGAAAATGAAGGCTGGCCGAGGTCAATTGGAAACCGGTCTTATTGCAGACCATCAAGGCGCTGTAGTTACTGGCCATGGTCTTGACTCCAACGAATTCCACCTTTTTTCGAGCCAGATGCCGCAAGGCTCCCAGATTGAGGGCCTGCCCCAATCCCCTGTTTTGGATTTCCGCGCGGACACCGATAAAGTCTAGACTGGCGCAGAGGAAGCCCAATTCCCGGCTCAAGGATCGATTGAACTTGGAGACGATAAACCCTTCTATCCTGGCCGACGACCGGGCAACCAAAACGACAAACTGATCGTCGTCAATACAATTGGCCATCAGACGTTTATAAACAGACTTGGCGTTTTCTTCCCTAAAAAATGGATCATAGCTGAAGCGGTTATGAAGGTGTATTTGCCCGGCGATCTCCAGCACCTGATCCAAATCTGATTCCTGCTGGAAGGCAGAAACTTTAAATACCGGGCGGTGTGCCGGACCATTCCTTTTTATCGTCTTTCCCAAATAGATTTCCGTCCCCACATAGCGGAACCCGCAGATTTCTAGAGCGTGGGCCGAATGGATGTCGTTGGCTGCGACTCGACAGTCCAGAAAATCCACATCCTGTGATTCTTCCGTTACATATCGCAATAGGCGGGCCTGCACCAGAGGATCTTCCCCGCTGGCTAGAAGATGCGTCACGGTAAACATGCGGAAACCAAAATGGCTGCTCAGCCAGGGAAGTGGTTTGATGCTGATAAACCCGATCAGTCGGTTCCTATCGCTCAGACAGATGGTTTTAATGACGGATTGGTGAAGGGACTTTATGAGATATTCCACCATTCGCTCCTTCGAAGCTCCCATAAATCTGATTTGATAATCCTTAAATGAATATTCCGAAAATAGTTGATGGATTTCAGCGTCTTTATTCGGATGGTAGGGGGCGAATACTAAATGATCCTGGGTCATGGCTGCTCCTCCAAGGATTCGATTCTGATCTTACTGGTCAGGGTTACGGTTCTGAGAGCAATCGACGGGCTCCATTTCTGATAGGAAACGTTGTCCGGGCCGGGAGCCACAATTAAAGGGATACCCGTAGGATGAACGGAGGTTGAAAACCACCCCCTGCCGGGGACATAAAGGTGCGTCAGAAAATGGCCAAAGCGGCCAGCCGTCCGGCAGGGTATCCCTTTGGCCCTGAGGAAAGCGCATTCCAGAACAGAGGTGTCGGGGCAGGCACCTAATTTTTGAGCGAGCGTAATCGGAAGGTCCTGATACATGGCATCCAGGTTAAAGTAGATGGCTTTCCCTCCGAAATAGCGGGCTTTTTTTCGATCGTCGTATTGAATCGATTTATTAATATAGTGCTTAACTCTTAGATACTCCGAGCGGACATTGGCCGGGCCGGGAAGATTTTCGGCTTGAGCCCATTCGATGGCCTCGGGAATGTGCGTATCGATCTTATAACCGGAGTTCAAAAAACGTTGAATATCTTCAGGAATAGGACCTGGTTCATCCCGTTCCAATAACATCAGGTCATGTTCCAGCAGGGAGGCCAGGTCGACTCGATAACGAAAAGCAAAATGGAATCTTATCGTTTCGCCATACCGGATTTTCGGATAATCTATACAAAACCAACGGTTTCCGGCTGAATCCATTTGAAGTCGATGGGGTGCCTGGGGACGGACAATATCTCTGAATAAAGCAGTTGCTGCCCAAACCCGTCCCTGGGTGTGGTAATTTCCATTGTCAGGGGTCCTTCATATCCTTTTTCCTCAACCTTGAAACTCACCCGGTAGATTCCGCTCAAAATAAATTGAGCCAGCAACTTGGCCTGAAGGTGGGAAGGGATGTTTTTAGGTTTCCAATGTCTTAAGTTAACGGAGAAGATCGCCTGCCTCAGCCCTACAACCAGACCGGGGTCACGATCGGCCGGATTCATACCCAGTTGGGCCAGGGAAGCCAAATCCGCCAAGGTTATGGGGTTTGGACTGGTTACTTGAACCATCACCCGCAGACCCGGCTTCAAACGGGAAATCTTTTGCCAGTTGGGAATCGGGACTTTTGCTTCGACTCCGGAAAAGAGAGATAACTGAAACAAGCCCTATCCAATACAAGGTTGCAACGAGCCGAAAAAAATACGGCGGAATTCTTCCTTTCGAATATCGATTTAGCAACCCAATCCCCCGGTCTTGCTCAAAAGAGTTCCTTCCCTTGTCCAAATGCGCCCCCCCCTTCGGTCATTGAAGTGATGGGCCTTCTAACCGCGAGATACGTGCCACAACGATTTAATTATTGGCCGGCAAAGGCCTGAAAGGCCCTAAAACGACTTAAGAGACATTTCCGCACAGAAAGGTCTTTACCGGATTCAAGAAAGTCCTGTAGCGCTGGGCGATCCAATGCGCGCAGCAGGCGGATTGATCGAGGACTCGCCGACAACATCTCCTGATCCTCCGGTTTTTAGGATTTGTCGAAGCCGTTCAGGAGAAAATGAAAGTATTATTGTCTCGGTAATAGAGGCGGGGAAATATCGAATCCCCAATACATGAGTGAAGGGCTTGGGAAGGTTGGTTTTTGGATAGAGGATTGATAAATGAGTAATTTCCTATTCCACCCGATCATAATAAATACGACCCTACTATAAAAATCGATCTTATTCAAGACTTTTGAAAGGCACCTTTCCCCGCGCACCAGAAAATTGGCCGCCGATCAGCCTAACTTTTCGAAGAAGCTCAACGATATGAAGAGGGAGCGGTCCACTTCTGGTCTCGGGAAAGGCTGTTCAAGTCTTTGCGGATATGCTATACCAGGTCTGTTTCAAAATCAGGAATCGCGAAAGGCCTTTCATGAAATCTTTCTTTGAACCCCAAGGGATTGCCCTGGTCGGGGCCACCCCTAAAATCCATACCGGCGGGTATAACCTGCTCAGCAACTTGACCCTGGGCTACGACGGCCCGATTTATCCGGTTAACCCCCGCTATCCCGAGATTCTCGGGCTGACCTGTTATCCCTCGATTTCCGAGGTCCCGAACCCGGTGGAGCTGGCCCTGATTTTTATCCCGGCCCCCGGAGTTCCGCAGATCCTGGAGGAATGCGCGGCCCGGGGCGTCAAGGGAGCCATCATCGAATCCGGCGGTTTCGCCGAAGTGGGCCCCGAAGGCCGCGCCCTGCAGGAACGCTGCCTGGAGATCGCCCGCCGGGGCGGGATACGGCTTTGGGGCCCCAACTGCATGGGCCTGATCGACATCCGGAAAAGATACGTTTTTTCCTTCATCACCCCCGAGGCCTGGGAAGAAAACTTAAATCCCGGGGGCGTGTCGCTCATCGTTCAAAGCGGTTTGCTGGCCGGCGGCTTCATGACCACCCTCATGAGCCACAAAACCCTGCGCCTGGCCAAGGCCTGTTCCATCGGCAACAAAAGCGACGTGGATGAAACCGATCTGCTGGAGTATTTTCTGGAGGATGACGACACCCGGGTCATTGCCCTGTACGTCGAGTCCTTTCCCCGGGGACGGCGATTTTTCGAACTGGCCGCCCGCAGGAAAAAGCCCATCGTGGTGCTCAAAGGGGGAAAAAGCGCTGCCGGGGCTCGAGCGGCCGCCTCCCACACGGCGTCACTGGCCGGAAACTTTGAACTGATTCGAGGCGCCCTGGACCAGGCCGGGGTTTATCAGGCCGATGATTTTTTTGAGCTGGTGGATCTGGCCCGGACCCTGGAAATGGATTTTGAAACGTCTCGCCCGAAGGAAGGGAAACCCCGGGTGGCGGTTTTTACTTTCAGCGGGGCGGCCGGGATCGTAACCACCGATCACCTCGAAGCCTCCGGGTTGACGCTGGCCGATCTGGCCCCGCAAACCAAACAGCGGCTGGAAGCATTGTCCCCGCCCTGGATGCCGGTCAGCAACCCGGTGGATTTCTGGCCGGCCATGGAAAAACACGGCCCGGAGATCACCTACCGGGAAGGGCTGGCCGCACTCCTGGAGGACCCCGAGGTGGACGGAATCATTGTGCATCTCTTCGCCGGGTTCGGCGTCTGGTTCCTTGACATGGAAAAAATACTGGCCGATCTTCCGGAAACCCGCAAGCCGGTGCTCTTCTGGGTCATGGGCCACGAGAAAGGGTTCCATCCCACCCGCCTGTCGGTCGAGAAAAGGGGTTTTCCGGTTTTCAATGAAATTCAGCGGGTGGTCAAGGTCCTGGCCGGGATTTTCAAATTCAGTAAAGTCCGGGAAGCGGCTCCGGTCCTGGCCCGCGAAGAGGACGCCGAAGTGTTTCCCTCCATAAAAAGAAAAGTGGAAGCGTTCCGAGGAACCGTCCTGGATGAAAGGGATTCCAAGAATTTGCTGCGGGAGCTGGGATTGGCCACCGTGACGGAAATTCCCGTCGAGGACCTTTCAGCCGCCCGGCAAGCGGCCCGGACCCTCGGCTACCCGGTGGTTCTCAAGGGCCGGTCGCCCGGCCTGGTCCATAAGACCGAGGCCGGTTTGGTCCGCCTGGATCTCTACACCCCGGAAGCGCTGCAAAGCGCTTTTGAGGAAATGGCCGACCGGCCTAACCCGCCGACGGCTTTTATCGTTCAACCGCAATTGAAAGGCGACCTGGAATTGATCGTCGGCGTCGTCCGGGATCCCCAGTTCGGTCCGGCGGTCATGCTGGGCCTGGGCGGCGTCCGGGCCGAGGTCTATCGGGATGTGATCTTTCGACTGGTCCCGGTTACACGGCTGGAAGTGGAGCAAATGGTTTCGGAATTGCGGGGCCGGGCCCTGCTGGAGGGTTTCCGCGGGATAACCCCGGTCGATCTGAACCTCCTGGCCGACTGGTTGATCCGTCTGGGGGAATTGGCCTGCCGGGTGGAGGCGATCCAGGAGATCGACGTCAATCCCTTGCTGATCGTAAAAGGGGAACCGATTGCCCTGGACGCCAGCATTATTCTAAGCTGATCGGCTAAAAGGATCCCTTACGTCGAGAAATGGAAATTTAAGAAAGTCTCGGTCGTGAGTATAAATTGTTTTAACGCCATGTTGTCGGAGCAGAGCAACTAAATGTGAATCCGGCACCAAGTTCCCCCGGGTGGGAACCCCCGCCGTCACTTCGCGGTAGATTTCCCAAAAACCTTCCTCCTCGGATAGAACGCGGACATGGGGGAGGTTAAGGAGAGTCTCTATATTGGCCATGGCTTCTTCCGGCAATAGCGGGTGTTCGAATACCGCCGCATGCGTGGCTATGCGTAAGTAACCCATAACCGTCGGCCAGCCCAGATAAAATAGATCTCTTTTCGTAATACAGTGCCCGATAAAGGTCTTGGCCTGATTGAAGAAGGGGCTTTTCGTGTCCGAGGCGTAAAGAAGGATGTTGACGTCCAGGGCATAACTCATGTTTTTTTCGAACTTCGGACAGAGGAAGTTCCTTGTTCCATCGCCTGGTACACAGCCTCACGATCCGCCAAATCAACACGAACACCCATGGGTTTTGAAATCCACCGTGTCGGTTGGATCGAATTTTTGGCCGATTGACGCTGCCCCAGGGCCTGGGCCAGGAGGTTGGAAACCAATCGTCCGAGGGATTGCCTCTCTTGCCTTTGAATCTTCTTCAAATCCTTTAGAATCCGATCGTCAATATTTACCGTGGTTCGCATAATGTTTTGATGATTAAATAAACTGCATCAGATGTCAATAGCTTTTTTTGATCCTAGGATAATCCTTATATTTCGGCAAATAGCGCACCGCCATTTTCAGGCATCTCGGCGGAAAGGCTCGGTCAGGTCATTGGACACCGAGGTCAAGGACTTCCGGCCCCGCAAGCTGCGGGCCACGAGTCAACGCCGCGATTCGCCATAAACTGACTTGACATTGCCCCCGCTGTGCCGTACCATAAATGGTACGATTAGGAGGTTCGCCCGGCATGACAATATTATCGGCATCTGAAGCCAGGAAACGGCTCTACAACTTGGTTGACGAAGTGAAGGAAAGTCACGTCCCGGTTCAGATTGTGGGCAAGAGAAGTACCGCGGTTCTTGTTTCCGAGGAAGATTGGCGGGCCATTGAAGAGACGCTCTATCTCACTTCCATACCGGGAATGCGCGAGTCAATCAAGAAGGGCTTGAAGACCCCTGTCGATCAGTGTGCGGAGGAACCGGGTTGGTGAGCTGGCGCCTGGTTTTTACCAAGCAGGCTCAAAAGGACGCGAAGAAGATCGCCCACTCAGGCACTTAAACCGGCAGCCTCCCGGTTGTTGGATATCCTTGGGGAAGACCCCTATCAGAACCCTCCTCCCTTTGAAAAGCTCAAGGGTGATCTCACCGGTTCCTATTCCCGGCGAATCAACATCCAGCACCGCCTGGTTTATCAGAATTTAGAAGACATCAAGACCGTAAAGGTCATCCGGATGTGGACGCGCTTTGAGTAGTAAAAGAGCCTTGGTGGATCAGGCGCTGGGCATAGTTTTCCTGCCGCGGAAGCTGCCTACCACGAGTCAACGCCGCATAAAAAGCCCCACAGAAACCTTGACCAGGAGTGAGCGTTTTGGATCGTAAAGAAATTATTCGTAAGTATAGAGAGACCCCCCTTCCATCGGGGGTGTACCGAGTCCGCAACAATATCCGGATGAAATCGCTTATCGGATCGAGCCCGAATCTTCCGGGAAGGCTTAATCGACATCGTTTTCAGTTGGAGCACGGTTCACACCCGGACCAGGAACTGCAGAAGGACTGGGCCGAATTCGGGTCTGACGCTTTTACCTTCGAAGCCTTGGACCAACTTGCGCCCAAGAATGATTCGGACTATGACGCAACGGAAGATCTTCGGGTGCTTAAGCAACTCTGGCTCGACAAGCTCAGGGAAACCGGTGAGCTGCTTTATTAGAAATCGAGAAATGGGAGGCAAACCATGGATTTGGATAGAGCCCAGCAGGATTTAGTCGATTATAATTATGTTTCATGTATGGGGCTGTTACTCTCCAATACCATCGTCGGTGAATTCTTCAATAGCTACAAATTCAGCATCTTCAACAGCGGTTTCCCGAGCAGGCGGTTTAATGTCCTCTTCGTTAAGGAGAAGACGTCGAACCCGGCGAAGCTGGTAAATAAAGGCGAGCAGTTTTTTGAATCCGGGAAACTGCCTTTCCGTATCTCGTTCAGATACGGTCTGGAAAAGGACTTTTTGCCGCTGCTGTCTCAAAGAGGCTATACGGAGGCCGCCCCCGAAACGGTCATGACCCTGTTAGACCTTCCGGATAAAAACCCTTACCGGGGGGAATTGGAAATCAGGCGGGTTGCGAGTCCCCAGGAATTAGCCCAGGCTCAGGTAGTCATCGAAACAAGTTATTCTCTTCCCGCGGGTTCCGGGCCCTTCGTGGTCACCGAGCGATTATTGAAGCTGCCTGATTCGGAGCTGTTCGTCGGGTATGCCGACAACCAGCCGGTCTGCACTTCCATGTTGGTAAAAACCGGACCGGTGGCGGGGATCTATTGGGTCGCCACTCTGGATAAATTCAGAAACCAGGGTTTTGGAAAGGCCATAACCGTCCAATCTCTGGTAGCCGGGAGGAACAGGGGCTGCACTTTTGCCAGCCTGCAGGCCTCTGCCCTGGGGAAGCCGGTGTATCGAAAACTCGGATTCGAAAATCCCTACAACTACCAAAATTACAACTCGCCGGAATAAGCGCAGCAGGCGTCCGACTCAGGGTTTGACCCTATAGGCGCCGGCTTATCGGACTACTCCGCCGCGGGAGGGAAGTAGAGAACAAAGCTGGCGCCCGAGCCGACCGTGCTTTCCACCTCGAATCCACCCCTGGTGATCCTCCAGGACTCTCTTGGCAACGGAAAGACCCAGTCCGATCCTTTTAGCGGAGACCCGGGTCGTAAAAAAGGGTTCAAAAATCCTGTTCAGATCTTCTTTCTTAATCCCTTCGCCGGTATCGCTGACCTTGACCATCGCATAGGCCGCCCCGTTGATCGTCGCTGTTCCGGTGGCCACCGCTAGCCGGCCTCCCTGAGGCATAGCATCAATGGCATTGAAAATCAGATTCTCGACCGCCACCAGGACCAACTCCCTTTCCCCCTCGATGGGCGGCACGTCTTCCAAGGACCGCTCCAGGGATATGGAGCGCTCTTTACACAGCTCCTCGAAAATCCCCAGGGCTTCCCGGACAATTTCTTTCAGGTCGCATTTCTCCGGGCGGGCGGCCGGGCCCCAGGATAAAGAAAGGACGTTTCGCAATATGTTTTCCAGGCGGCCGACCTCGGCCAGGATAAATTTCGTATACTCCTTCTCTTTAGACCCTTCGGGAATCTTTTTGTCGAGTCTCCTGGCGAATCCGCCGACGGCGGTCAGGGGGTTTCTGATTTTGTCGGCCAAATTGGCGGTTATTCTCCCGAGGGCCGCTTTTTTCTCCGCCTCGGCCAATTCCTCCTTAAGCCGGCTTTTCTCCATTTCGGCCTGCTGACGCATCATCACGGCTGCCAGGGTGTCGGCCACGGCTGTGAGGAACCTTTCTTCCTCCAAGGTTTTTTTGTGGCCTTCTTCGATGAAGATGATGATCAGTCCCAGCGTCTGCCCGGCTAAGGCAATGGGCAGGCAATAATAGCTGTGCGGAAATTCGGCGGGCCGTTGGGTTCCCTGTTGTCCATCCCCACATTCCGTAGTGCCCGTCGTACAGGTTGAGATATCTTTCCCGCAGAGGCATTGGCTGAAGGAGATCCTGGCGCTGGGAGGGGGAATTCCGGGAAGGCTCCGCCAGGCTTTTAGAGCCAGGACTTCCGGTTCGTTTTCGACTATATAGATGGTTCCCTGGCGTTGGGAGGAAAGGCCGGGGATCATCAAAATCAGGTCCAGTACTCTGTTCAACTGCTCTTCCAGGGAAATCGGCTCCAAGGAAATCTTGAGCACGGAGCTGATCGCCGTCTGGATCCGGTAATTCCGCTCGATCTGCAATTCCGCCTGCTTGCGTTCCGTGACGTCTCTGACCGAGGCAATGACCAGCACTTCCCCGTTCGCCTCGATCGGGCTGAGGCTGATGTCAGCCGGGAATTCGGTCCCGTCTTTTCGGAGTCCGTAGATATTCAGACCACTTCCCATGTTTCGAACAAGGGGATGCGAAAAGTAGTCGGCCAGATTCTTTCTATGGTTGAGGCGATATCTTTCCGGAATCAGAAAGTGCAGGTCTTTCCCAATCAACTCTTCCAAGGGGTATCCGAGTAATTTCTCCGCCTGGGCATTAGTGAGAAGTATCCGGGCCTCTCGATCGATGAAGAACATGGCGTCCGGGGCCGATTCCAGGAGTTTATCGTATTTACCCTGGATGGCCTCCCTTTCCCAGCCACACCTTTCGAGTGACTGAAGTTGCCGGCGCATTTTTCCCAGTTCCTGCGTTAGTTGCTCTCTGGTCAAGCGTTTTTTCATAATATCTCCAATGGCACGGTTATGCCCCCTTAGTTTCTGGCCGAGGCCAGGGGCCCTCTTTCACCCGATCGCTGCCAGTTCTCTCCGGAAACCTTGGATTTGCGGATGCGCGTTAGCAAAAATTAGAAAAACGGAGAAGACTTTTTTATTATAAGGCTATTTTTCCACTTTTCGCCAGAAAAAGAATGAGGGCTGGACCCTGCCAGAAGGCTTTTGAGGGATGCCCCCCGTCGATCTGGCCCCCCTGGCCGACCGTCCCCGCGCCTAACGACTTACGGCCTCAATTGGCTCATCACCTTCCGCTTTTAATCCCCTTTTCCCCAATCTCTGATTTTCCGGCCTTCCCTCTTCTCTCTTCTATCTTCCATCTGGCCTTTTTGCCTTGACTTCCTACAAAACCTTTTATACACGTATACTTACACCATGGGGCCCATGGCCGTTCTATTCCTAATTCCTTTCACTCGTTTTTCTGATGTTAACGTTCACTTACTTTTTAGTCTGGGTTGCCCGGTGTGGATTGAACTTTCGGCCATAATGTGGTGGCGCAATTAAGCGATCACCAGCGGCGACATTAGGGGGAGCGTCGCCGGATAGGTTGAGACTTCCGGTGAGGGCCTTTGAACGCGTTCCGAAGTGGAAGAGCTGCTGCCCGGGGAACTATTGGGTTTATTCAGAACAACGGCTGGTTTTATTCATTGGCCCGACATCATGAAGAGGTTTCCGTTAAAGAATACTGAATTCGGTGAAATACGTGCCCCTTTATGACCTATCCGGTGATGGATTCAATATCGCATTGGTTCATTTTGGGGTGAGGAAGTCGACCAATGAGTGACCTGCTTGCCATAAGCATTGAAGCTGTTGAGAGCTTCGGGGAAAGCTTTAGCGCAATATACAGGACTCCGGGCGTCGATCCTTGGCCTCGGTCGCAGGCCCAACAAGAGCTCGCCTCCACGACTCAGAAGGAATTGCTGGAGACCGCCTTCAGTCAAAGTGGGATGCTTGTCGAGTTTGCATCTGATGTGGCCGCGACATATGCCAAGTCATTGACGGCTCCAACACAAACCATTGCGCCATGGACATTGGCAAGATCGGTGCTTGAGTCTTCCGCTCTGGCTCTCTGGCTCACGGACTCATCGATTGACGAAAAAGTACGACTTCAGCGCAGTTTTGCGTTCCGAAATGAAGGACTCGTCCAGCAGGAAAGATTTGCCCGCTCAATAAAGCAACTTGCGCTCGCAGAAAGCGTTCACAAGAGGATACTTGAAGTCGAACGAAAGGCGGTCAAGGCTGGCTTCAAGCTGCTTCGAGACAAGAAAGGGAAGCGCACCGGGATCGGGCTCGTGATGCCGAGCGTTACGGAGACTGTGGCGCAGATGCTGGACCGCGAATGGCTTTATCGAGTCCTCTCGGGAGCCGCCCATGGACACTTTTGGGCGCTTATCAATTTGAGCTTTGGGCTCGTAGGTGGTGCCGATGGCGCATTCAAGACACGTTCAGCCTCAGGAGTCAGGGTCCATCAAATGGAGAAGAGCCTTTCACCTGAAAGCATATTGGGTCTGTCTGCAGAAGTTCTTCGAGCGCTTTCAATGTCAATTTGGTCAAGATTTTGTCTCTTTGGTTGGGACCGCTCCGGATTAGAAGCACTTATGGAAAGTTTATTCGACAAGATCGAGGTCAATAATGATCAATCGCGCTTCTGGAGAGTCTGACTCAACACAAAATTGGGGGTCGGACCTAATGCCGTTAACTTAAGGATAATTCCCTTGTCCATAGCGTCACCCCGGCGAAAGCCGGGGTCCAGAAAGCCTGAAAAATCTGGATTCCGGCTTCCGCCGGAATGACGGCAAAGACTTAATTTCAGGATTAAATCTGTTAAGTTAACAGCATTGGGTCCAACCCCAAACTCGGCCCAAACTCGAAGTTTTGGGCGCCAAAGGAGATTGTGCGATGACTCAAGACCAGTACGTCGAATCCGTTCTTTCGAAGTACGCGGTGGCCCGTGGGCCGACCTCGCCTGCGGAGCGGCTGGGCGTTGTGGTGACCGGTCCAATTCGCACATGGGCCGGTCAGCAACTGAATGCGCTTGAGTACTCAGGGTCGTACGCCAAGGAGACCGGCGTACGCGGAATCTCGGATGTCGATGTTTTCATCTCGCTGAAAGCCAGCGCTACGGACACCTTGAGGGAGATTTATAGCAAGCTCCATAACCTTGCGCAGCAACAGGGGTGGTCGCCGCGGGCGCAGAACGTTTCGATTGGCGTCACAATCAATGGAACACGAGGCGATCTCGTCCCCGGCAAAATTCAAGCCGGATACCAGAATTACTGCCAGCCTGTATCTTCGCAAGCGAGATTCCTGGACGCAGACCAACGTATCCGAGCACGTCCAGACCGTGCGGGACTCGGGTCGCGTGATGGAGATTCGAGCTGTTAAGATCTGGCGCTTTCTCCGGAGCCTAGACTTTCCGTCCCTCTATCTGGAGCTGTTCACCATCCGGGCGCTTGCGGGCCGCTCTCGAACCGCGCTCGCCGACAACGTCCTCTACGCACTACGAACGATCGGCACATCTCTCACCTCGACCCGTATCGAGGACCCGGCGAACACAAGCAATGTCCTTTCGGACGATTTGACGAACATAGAGAAGGAACGGATCGCCAACTTGGCTGCGCAGTCGGCGCAGGAACAATCATGGGGGAGGATTATCTGGTGACGAGACCAATGCCCGACCGACTGACGGAGATACTCGACGGCCTCCAAGCCCGACTTGAAGGAGAGCTTCGCGGCAACCGGGCGGCCGTCACGCATCCGGGTGCCCGAGGCGAGGCGTCCGAAGAGGACTGGTTGCGCGTACTCAAAGACCATCTGCCAGCGAGATACCAAGCAGACCGCGCGTTCGTCATCGATTCCAACGGCGCTAGTAGTGAGCAAATCGACGTCGTCATCTACGACCGTCAGTACTCGCCCTTCCTATACAATCAGGCGAACCAGCGCCACGTTCCGGCCGAGAGCGTGTACGGCGTGCTGGAAGTCAAGCAGGACTTGAGTCACGAACACGTCATTTATGCGGGCGAGAAGGCCGCATCTGTGCGCCGCCTCCATCGAACTTCCGTCCGGATTCCGCACGCGGGGGGCGCCTACAAGCCGAGGCCCTTACCGCGCATCGTCGCCGGCCTCGTCACGTATCAAAGCTCTTGGAATCCGGCTTTCGGAGGGCCGTTCCGCGATACCCTGGAGGAGCTCGGTCCCGAGGCACAGCTCGACGTCGGGTGCGCCCTTGTGCACGGCGCGTTCGAGGCCAACTATCGCACCGGACACCCCGTCGAGGTCGCAGTCGCCGAAGGGCCGCGTTCGCTCGTACAGTTTTTATTTCGTCTACTCAAGCAGCTCCAACTCCTGGCTACCGCGCCAGCGATTGACTATGCGGCTTACCTTGCGCGCTTCGACCAAGCAAGGGGCGAGCGATGAACGAGGATCAACATGAGACGGTCGCCTTACAAACGGTTCCAGCGAACAGCGCGGCGCGACGCCGCTTAACCAGCGCAAAAAGGGGTCAAATCTTTAGTATTGACATCCTCCATTCCATATTGATACAGAGATTCCATGAGCCGACCTTTGCGCATCCGATATCCCGGGGCGTTATATCACGTCACCTGCCGGGGCAATGACCGTCAGGACATCTTCCGGGACGATACGGACCGGACGGAATTCCTGGAAATCCTGGCGGGGTCCCTAATCATCTATAACGTGAAGATGCATGCCGGGGTTTTGATGGGGAACCATTTTCATTTGTTGCTGGAGACCCCTCTGGGCAATTTGAACGAATTCATGCGGCGGTTTAACATCACCTATACCGGCTATTTCAACCGCCGGCACGGGCGGGTGGGCCACTTGTACCAAGGCCGGTATAAAAGCATTCTGGTGGAAAAAGAGAGTTATCTGTCCGAGCTGTCCCGCTATATCCACTTGAACCCGGTCCGGACCCGAGAGCTGGAATCGGAAGACGCCAAAGTCCGGTGGCACTATCTGCTGGACTATCCTTGGAGCACCCTACCGGGATATTTGAATGTCAAAGCCCGATGGCCGGGGGTGGATTACGGGTTGGTTTTGGGTGAATTCGGCGGGGACAACCCAAAGGGACGGCGTGGTTATGGAAAACGGACCCGAGAGGACCTCGTCGGGGGCCTCGAACTGAAAGGAAAAATAGTCGGCGGGTGTGTTCTGGGCCGAGCGGGTTATATCCAATGGGTCCGGGAAAAACACATTAAGGAACTGCCGGTCGGGGACTACAGCGGATATAACGCCTTGAAACGCTATCGATCCAAGGAGCAGGTCCTGGAATTTCTGGCAGTGGAAACCGGTTTGAGTTTGGAAGAGCTTAAATCTTCCAAGGGGGACCGGCGCCGGTTGGCCATGGAATTGCTGTATCGGGTAGGCGGATTGACCGGAGACGAGATCGGAAGCCTTTTCGGGATAGGCGGCAGCGCGGTCAGTCAGGAAAGGAAGAAGGCTGGTGTCCCGAATGGCGGAAGATGAGGCCTTGAAAAAGCTGTTTGAGAAACTGTTTTCGAAATGTTCGGTATAGATCCCGGGCCAAGTCATGAGGTATGGCCCGGGTATGAATTATGGAAAGAAGGCTAATATAGAATATTGATCCCTTTAGCGGAGCAAAAGAATAAACTCGAACGATTGGCCACAAAAGCATTATTATTGATGAATGCCTAAGGGAAGAGTTGATGGCCTTATTTTTTGTGGATACAATAATTCTAGGAGAATCGACTTTGACCCAACCATGACGAAACAATTACCGACTGACGAAGACGGCGAGGTCCGCGAACTTGCCGCCGATGACTTCAAGTATTTCAAACCAGCCTCCAAGGTGCTGCCCCCAGAGCTGATGGCGGTGCTCCCCAGGCGCGGCCGGCCTACGGTGGAATCTCCGAAGAAGACGGTGAACATTCTTTGGACCTACTACTCTCCGCCTTCAAGTCCACGGGCAAAGGATGGCAGTCTCGAATCAACGATGCCCTACGCGACTGGCTTAAGGCCCACTCTCAGGCCTAACGTCCCTGCATTGTATGAGAATTTTTCTCTACTAAGATAAATTTCTCCCGCATCCAACTAAGCGCCTGAATGGACGGCGGGATGCAGGCGGTGGCGCTTAGCGGTAACGTCGCTGGCCGCTGTCACTCAGCTTGGGCGTTGGGCATGAAATGAGAGACCTGATAGTAGTGAACAACAAAGGAGTGACCTTATGAGCCTCAAAGAAATCGAAGCCGAGATCAAGAAACTGGATTTGAAGGATCGGGCGGCGCTCGCAAAGTGGATAGTCGAGAGCCTCGACGAGTTATCTGAAGCGGAGGTCGAGGCGTTGTGGCTTGAGGAAGCGGAACGCCGCCTTGACGAGATGGAGCGGGGGCAGGTGACTGAGATACCGGCGAAAGAAGTACTTCGCCGAGCGCGGGCTGCTATCTCGTGAAACTGATCGTATTCCATCCCGATGCTGATGCCGAAATCACAGAGGCGGCGCAGTACTATGAGGTCCGTAAGCCTGGGCTTGGCTCGGACTTTCTTCGGGAGGTGGAACGAGCGCTCGATCAGATTTCAAAAAGCCCCGAGGCTTCCCAACCAATAGGAAAGAGGATGCGGCGGAAGACCTTGTGGCGGTTTCCCTACAATCTGATCTATGCTGTTTACCCGGATCCTAATCGAATAGTATCGTGTGCTCATCAAAAAAGGCGACCTTTTTATTGGTGGAAGCGGCTAAAGGAGCAAGATGAGCGACAACGCCCAACCAGTCGCTCGACTTGATCGGGAACAGCGTCGCCAAGTCAGATTCCCTGGTCAAGGTGGACGCCTCCTTGGTAATAAAGTCTGCGGCCCCGCAGGGCACCCGCGAATCATGAAAATATTGACCAAGATTCGTCATTCCAGACAAGTCACGCCTAAGGCGTGACGCGATCCGGAATCCAGCCTCGGTTAAGCTCCGGAGGTCCTGGATACCGGATCAAGTCCGGTATGACGACACAAGACAAAGGCCTAAAAAGCGGTATTCAAGATTATTTTCGTACTAAGCGGTACCCAAGGATCATGACCGGCCGTCATCGGGGGAAGGGTCGGTCTGTCGGTTCTCCTGTTTTTGAGATACCCGCTTCTTGTTTTTCCAGATATCATCCAGATGAAAGACCTGAACGCGGTGATTCCGCTGGTCGGCGACCAGGATGCTGTTATAAAGGGGGCTGTAATGAAGACCATCCGGTGAATTGAATTGGCCCGGCCGGATGCCCAATCCCCCGCCGAAGGAATGAACCGGCCGGCCTTCCGGGTCAAAGACCTCGATCTTGCCGCCGCTTTCATCCATCGCGTAGAGGTATCCCAGATTATCGAACGTCAATCCTTCCACTTCCTTGGCGAACATCCCCGGTCCGAAGCCCTGTTTGCCGAGTGTCCCGAGGTGCTCCCCTTCGGCACTGAAACGCTGGATGCGGGAATTCTTTTCGTCGGAGACATAAACTTCCTGCTGGGGCGGGGGACCGACGGCCACCGACTCGATCATTTCCATTCGTCCGGCATCCGGGTTTAGGATCCCGAATTTCCGGACAAAGGTGAAATTTTCGTCGAAAACCTGAACATCGCCCCGGGTCCCGTCGGCAACGTAAAGATGCCCCTGGGCGTCCAGGGCCAGGCCCATGGGCTCCTGAAATTCCCCGTCACCGTTTCCCTGGCGTCCGAAAGCGGTCAGGAATTTTCCATCCGCATCGAAGACCTGGATGCGGAAATTGCCCTGGTCGGAGATGATGATGCGCTGCCGCTGGTCAATGACGATACCCGTGCACCGGTTGAACTGGCCCGGTCCTTCACCCGGTTCCCCGAAAGACTTCAAAAACCGGCCGCCGCCATTAAAAAAGCTGATCCGGTTATTCCCCTTGTCGACGACCAGGATCCGGCCCCGGGCATCCACCCAGACGCCGTCGATGGTCTCGAACTCGCCCGGATCCGTTCCGGCCTTCCCAAAGACCAGCGCGGTATTGACGTCCGCCGGCTTAGGTCGCGCAGGTTCTTTCTGCGTCACTTTCGCTTTCTTCACCGCGGCTTTCTTCCGGGCGGCCGACGCCGGGTTAATGATGAGACAGATCCCGATGAATACCAGCCCGACCAGTCTTCCCCATTTGATCTCCATACAAAAAATTCCCTCCAGCTAAAAGCTTTATTAGAAATTCTATTACCGAATGTCCCCGGTGTCCATCAAAATGGGCACTTCTAACACCGAAAATTTCTTCATCGAACCGTCAAGTGCTTGTATTTAGGCAGAAGGCGCACCGGTTTTTTCAAGGCATCCCTCCGGAAGGGCTCGGCCAGGACCTTTTCGCCGCCTTCGATCAGCGCGTTGATCACGCAGGGCCGGTTGGACTTGACGGCTTCGCGCACCACCTCCGGCACGTCCCGGTAGTCCTCCACCCGATATCCCTTGGCCCCCATATCCTCCGCCAACCGAGCGTAATCCGGGTTACCCGGCAGGTTAGCGCCCACAAAACGGTTATCGTAATAATCGATCTGATTTTTCTTTTCCGCCCCCCACTCCTGGTTATTGGCCACCACGGCAATCACCGGGATATTTTCCCTTACCGCCGTCATGACTTCGGCCAGGCCGCTGATCCCGTAGGCTCCGTCTCCCTGGAAGGCAAAGACCGGGACCTTGGGCCGGCCGATCTTGGCCCCCAGGGCGGCCCCGTAGGCAAAGCCGCAATTGCCCCAGCTCAGGGCGGCCAGGTGCTGCCGAACGTCGGTGAATTTCAGATAAGCATTGCACAGGGAGGAATTATTGCCGATGTCCGTGGTGACGGTGGAACCCGGGGGGATGGCCCGGGACAGCTCCCATAGAAATCTCCGGGGATGCATCAGTTTGGCGGTGGAGGAAGATTCCTTCCGTAATTCCTCGGACCAATCCTGCTTCGCTTTTTCCAGTTCCCGTAGGCGTTTTCGATTAACTTTTATCTCCGGCTTGCGGGTTTTGAGCAGCAGGATCATTTCACGGGTGAATTCCTTCACTTCCGCCGGGCTGGCCACGTCCACCCTCCGACTGAGGCCCAGGACCCGGGCATTCACGTCCACCTGAATAAGCTTGGCCTGTTTAGGCCAGTAGTCCAATCCATACTGGGGCAGGGTGCCGAAGGGGCCCAGGCGGGTGCCCAGGGCCAGGACCACATCCGCTTGGGCTAAGGTCCGCATGGCCGCCTTGGAGCCGCAGTAGCCGATGGGTCCCACGGCCAGCGGATGGTCACCCGGAAAAGTGTCATTGTGCAGATAGGTGTTGGCCACCGGGGCGCCGAGGTACTCGGCCAGGGCCATTACTTCTTCCAGCGCGTTCCCCTGGGAGACCCCGCCTCCGGCCAGAATGACCGGGATTTTGGCCTTGAGCAGCAGCCGGGCGGCCGCTTCCAGGGCCTCCCGCGGTCCGCTGCCCCGGGAGACGGTCAGAGTGGGATAGATCTCATCCTCGCACAAACCGTAAAAGTAATCGCGGGGGATATTGAGCTGGGCCGGTCCGTTTTCCAATTTGGCCAGATAAAACGCCCGGCGGGCCAACTCGGCCATTCGCTCCGGCCGATTGACGCGCACCTGGTAGACCGTCTGCTCCTTGAACCAGGCCATTTGGTCCAGCTCCTGAAAGCCGCCGGTCCCGATCCCCAGGGAACCCGTTTCCGGGGTGATGGCCACCACCGGCGAGTGGGCCCAGAAGGCGGCAGTAACGGCGGACACGAAATTGGCCGCCCCCGGGCCGTTCTGGGCGATGCAGACCTGGGGCCGACCGGTCACCCGGGCCAGGCCGTCGGCGGCGTGGGCGGCAGCCTGTTCGTGGGCCACGGAAACAAAGCGGATTCCCGCCGCCGGGAATAAATCCAGGGCATCCATGAAGGCCGAACCCACGATCCCGAATACTGTTTTTACCCCCTCGGCCACCAGGGTCTCGACCAACGCTTCGCTGGGGGTCATTTTTTGCTTGGGCATGATTTTTACCTCCTCATTCTTTGATCCACTTCCTCAAACTGTTAATCGATCCAATCAAAGGTGCGGGTGACAGCCTTCTGCCAGCCACGATACAGCCGATCGCGCTCTTCCTCCCCCATCCGGGGCCGCCAGGTTTTATCGGCCTGCCAGTTCCGGCGCAGTTCTTCCAGATTGGGCCAGAAGCCCACCGCCAGTCCGGCGGCATACGCCGCCCCAAGCGCGGTGGTTTCGGAGATCCGGGGTCGGGTCACCGGGACCTGGAGGATGTCCGCCTGGAACTGCATCAGGAGTTCGTTGCGAACCATCCCGCCGTCCACTCTCAGGGAGCTCAGCCGAACGCCGCTGTCTTTATTCATCGCCTCCAGAACTTCGCGGGTCTGATAGGCCGTGGCTTCCAGGGCGGCGCGGGCGATATGCCCCTTGTTCACGTAGCGGGTCATCCCGACGATGGCCCCCCGGGCGCTGTCCTTCCAATAAGGCGCATATAAGCCGCTGAAGGCGGGGACGAAGTAGATGCCGCCGTTGTCGTCCACGGAGCCGGCCAGTTTCTCCACTTCGGCGGACTGCCCGATCAGACCGAGGTTGTCCCGCAGCCATTGCACCAGCGCGCCGGTTACGGCAATCGAGCCTTCCAGGGCATAGACCGGAGGTTGTTTCCCCAGTTGGTACCCCAGCGTGGTCAACAGGCCATTTTTCGAAGGCACCGCGGTTTCTCCGGTGTTGAGCAGCATGAAGCAACCGGTGCCGTAGGTGTTCTTGGCCTCCCCCGGGGAGAAGCAGGTCTGCCCAAACAGGGCGGCCTGTTGATCGCCCAGAATCCCCGACACCGGCACGCCCTGGCGCGTGACTCCGTAGAGCTCGCTCGAGGAAACGATCCGGGGCAGCAGGGCTCGGGGCACCCCCAGTTCGCGAAGCAGGTCTTCATCCCAATCCAGGGTCTCCAGATTCATCAGCAGGGTCCGGGCGGCGTTGGTCACATCGGTGACATGAGCGCCGGTCAGGTTCCAGACCAGCCAGGTGTCGATCGTCCCGAACAATAAATCGCCGTTCTCGGCCCGCTCCCGAGCGCCGGGTACCTGGTCCAGCAGCCAGAGGATTTTCGGGCCCGAGAAATAAGTGGCCAGCGGCAGGCCGGTTTTGGGGCGGAAGCGGTCCTGCCCGCCCTGCCCGGCCAGGTCGGCACAGAGGCCGGCCGTGCGCGTATCCTGCCAGACCAGGGCGTTGTGGATCGGCCGTCCGCCGGCCTTTTCCCAGATCACCGTCGTCTCCCGCTGGTTGGTGATACCGATGGCGGCCAGGTCGCCCGGTTCGGCCCGGACCAAGTCTAGGGCCTCGGCGAACACCCGCTGGGTCCGATCCCAAATCTCGACCGGGTCATGCTCCACCCAGCCCGGCCGCGGATAAATCTGCCGGTGCTCCTGTTGGGCCCCGGCCTTCGGCTGTCCCGCCCGGTCAAAGAGAAAGCATCGGGTGCTGGTGGTCCCCTGATCGATGGCGGCGACATATTTCATCGGGAGGCCTCCTTTTATTAGGTTGTTCGCCCTTTGGGGTAGCTGGCCGCAACCCCTGGTAGCTTAAACTGAAATCAGGCCTCTGTGGCCGTCGGGTCTCGGCGAAAGGGTTTTCCTTATTGCCTTTTCGGCTCTAACCCGGCCCCCGTGTTCCGAAATCTTCCCGGAGGCAGGGCCAACCTGGGAAGCATCAAAAGACTCCGAGTTTGGGCCTGCTTCAAATAAAATTAGTAAGTTAGGCCCGGATTCAAAGTCCGGAGCACTTTTGGAAAACCCTTTCGCCGAGACCCGACGGCCAGACCAGATCTGGGGGGTACCCACACCAAAAGGGCGAAGCGGCTTTTTTTAGAAAAAGTAACTTTTTTCCATTTTTTTTAAAAGGCGAAAATGGTATTCTCCATCAATTTAATTTTTAAGGAGGAACCTCATGGCCAAATCAATGGACGCCAAGAAGGACGCAAAAAAGAAGCCGGCCAAAACAGCCAAAGAAAAGAAGAAGGCCAAGCAAGAAAAAAAGAAGAAATAGGGGCCTGGCCCGGCAAAGGGAAATTGCCCTTCCGCTCCCTACCCTGATAAGGGCCGGGAGCGGGGGCCCGCCCCCTTGACCGTCGTTCATTCGTTCTTCTTAATTTGAAAGGGGAGTAGAAATTCAAGAGAACCGTTACGGCACGACCTCAAACCCCTGCTCCTTAAAATGGGGGTCAAAGGCAAACACCTTTCGGATCCCGGTTTCCCGCATGACCTCGAAACTTACACAATCCACGAAACTCAGCCGCCTCCTGGATGAAGAAAGCAAAGCGGATGTGCCCAGGCGGTGAATCTTGGGGGTAATGAACTCTACGAAAAGCAGAGGAAACACATCTTCCTGAAATCCTCGTACCGCTTCCATCCCAATACGGCTCTGAAGGAGGGCCAGGGTCTCCACGAGGATATAGTTGCTGGCCACCAGGGTATAGTCCTCATCCAGGATTCGGTTCCATTCCCGCTTGGCCTTCAGGTGATTTTCATCCGTCCGATCGAGCAAGGCGTACAAGGAGGAGGTGTCGATAAATACCCTCATGGTCGGTAGGCCCCGTCGAGATAGGCATCATGTTTCCTGGAAACGTCGCTTTTCCCGGAACTGAATTTCCCGGCTATGTCCCTGGCCCGTTTAACCCGTTCTTCCCGGTCAATGTCGGGACTCGAGTGAATAACCCCCTCGACCGCCTGACGGATGAATTCAGCCATGGAGACGCCACGGGCTATGGCTAACTTCTTGACCGTCTTGGCCTGATCGTCGGTCAATTGAATCTGCGTTCTAACCATAATGGCCCCCCTTAACATCAATTACTACATTATGATTACATTTTTTCGGGCGAGCTGTCAATCAGGCTTTATATCCCCCCAGATTAGCCAAGGCAATGCTTCCCGGGCTGATGACCGTGGGATCGGTCATGACGTTGATGCAGGCTGTTTTCCCCGAGGCAAAGGCCTCCTCCAGTGCCGGCCGGATGGCCGCCGGCTGCTCTACGAACAGGCCCAGCCCGCCCAGGGCCTCGACCATTTTGTGGTAATCCACCTTCCCGATAAAGGTGCCGTCCGGGATGGCCCTCCCGATCTTGATTTCCTGGCTGTGCCGGATCATGCCCCAACCCAGGTCGTTGTTGATGACCACCACAATGGGCAATTGTTTTCGAAGGGCCGTCTCAAACTCCATGAAATTGAAGCCCACCGACCCGTCGCCGGTCAGCAGGCAGACCCGTTTATCAGGATTCAGGAGCTGAGCGGCGTTGGCAAAGGGCAGTCCCACGGCCAGGCAGCCGAACAGACCATAGTCCAAATAGTGACCGGGACGACGGACCGTCCGAGTCATCCCCATCCAGGTGGTGGTATCGCCGCCGTCGGCCACAACGATGTCCTCCTCCCGGTTCATGAAGTCATCGACCTCCCGGGCCAGCCGTAAGGGATGGATGGGGACCTGATCGCTTTCCCAGGTGGGCCGAGACATGGCCTTGTTGTCGGCTTCCGATTTCTTGAGTTCGTCTATCCAGCCGGCGAATTGCCGGCGCAGGCTTTCGGCCGCGCCCTGTTGATCGACCAGACGGTTCAATTCGGTCAGCAAAGCCCGAACGTCACTGACCACCGGCAGGTCCACCGCCCGGTTGCGCCCCAGCTCCTCCCCTTGGATATCCACCTGGACCAATTTGGCCTGGGGGTTGAAGACCTCACCGAAAATATAAAAGAGGCTGAGGCGGTTACCCAGGAGAATAACCAGATCGGTATTCATAAAGGCAAAAAAACCGGCTCCGGGTCGAATGGCCAGCGAAGATTCAAAGCACAGGGGATGGGTATCCGGGATAGTCCCCCGTCCCAGCCCCGCGGTAAAAACCGGCAATCCGGTTTTCTCAATAAATTCGATCAGGGCCTTTTCGGCCCCGGCATACCAGGCCCCGCTGCCGGCAATGACCAACGGCTTCCGGGCCTGACGAATCATATCAATCAAAATAGCCGCCTGGTCCGGATCGACCGGGTGGGACTCCACGTCGGTTCTTCTTTTTTTGGCCTGGTAGGGGTCCACCGAGCCGTTTAATATATCAATCGGCAGCTCCAGGTAAACCGGCCCGGGACGGCCGCTGCGGGCCGTGCGGAAGGCCATATCGATATACTCCGGGATCCGTTCGGTCCGTTGGCAGACCAGGGCCTTTTTGACCATAGGCTCAATTACCGGGAGCTGACGCATATCCTGGAGGTCCAATTTCTCACAACTGTCGATCCCCACGCAACCGGAGATCAGGACCAGCGGGGTATTGGCCAGGTAGGCGCTGGCCACGGCGGTCAGCGAATTCGTAAAACCCGGCCCGGCAGTGACCATGGCCACCCCGGGTTTTCGGGTCAGCCGGCCGTAGGCCTCGGCCATGAAGACCGCCGCCTGTTCATGCCGCGTGTCAAACAGCCGGACCGCTGAATTTTCGAGGTATTGATAAATCGGGGTGATGTGCCCCCCGCTCAAGGTGAAAACATATTCCACCTTTCTTTCGATTAGCGCTTCAGCGGTAAGCTGACCGCCGGAAATATTGGCCATGTTCAACTCCTTTGCAGGTTAGGGGTGAGCGGGTGATATCCCGCCAGGGAGGAATCAGGAATAGGGATAAAGAAGAGAGAGCAGACGGTTCAACAACCCCTTGCTCATCACTCTCCTTTATCCTCGATCCTTTATCCTGGGTTTACAGCTCCATCAACTGCCCGCCGGTCACATTGACGGCCTGGCCGGTCATATAGGATGACTCTTGGGAGGCCAGAAAGGCGACCAGATTGGCTACTTCCTCCGGCGACCCGATACGGCGCAGGGGGATGGTCTGGCACATGGCCTGTTCCCGCTCCTCGCTGGTACAGGAATAAAATTGCGCTTCCAGACCGAATCGCCATTTTTCCAGATCGGTCATCACCTGGCCGGGGCAAATGGCGTTCACCCGGATATTCATTCCGGCCAATTCCTGGGCCATGACTTTGGTGAGCATGATCAAGCCGGCCTTGGCCACGGCGTAGGCCCCGTTGAACAAGGGCGGGACCTTGCCGGCCCGGGAAGCGGTGTTGATGATGCTTCCCCCGTTATTGGTCATCAAAGGGAGCACCGCCCGGGTCACCCGGAAGACGCTGTGCAGATTGACGTCGATCGTCTTGAGCCAATCGGCTTCGTTATAAGTATGAAATAAATTGGGAACACCGAAGGAGGCGCCGGCATTATTGGCCAGCACATCAATGCGGCTAAACCGCTCTTTTATTTTTTCCACCATCCTCTGGATGGATTCATTGGCGGTCACATCCACTTCCACCCCCAGGGCCCCCACCCCATATTCCTCCGCCGCTTTTCTAACAAGCGCTTCTAGTTCTTCCCGAGTCCCGGTCTTGACCGGTCCGTTACCCGCCCCTTCGCGGCCCAGATCGGCCAGGATAATATTCATTCCCGAGGCGGCCAGTTTCCGGCCGATGGCATAACCGATTCCGGTCTCCTTTCCCGCTCCGGTCACCAGGGCCGTCTTACCTTTCAAATCCGCATACATGGCTATCCCCTTTGGCGCTGATTTTATGCCTCTCTTAAATCAAAAAAGCCATCGGGTGTCAATGAAAGAAAGTTTCCGGTTCTAGCGCTGCCCGGTCCCTTTCGTTGCCAACTCCTTTCCCTTTATGCTACACTGGGTCAAATTCGCAAGGAGCTTTGACCTATGAACCTGCGCATCGCCCTGTCCCAGATCAACACCACCGTGGGTGACCTTCCGGGAAATCGCCGGAAGATCGAAGAACAGTTGGAATTGGCCCGCAGGCAGGAAGTGGACCTGGTGGCCTTTCCGGAAATGGCCGTCAGCGGATACCCGCCCGAGGACCTGCTGCTGAAACCGGATTTTGTTTATGCCGCCCGGCAGACCCTCCTGGACCTCCTGCCCCAGACGAAAGGGTTAGTGGCCATTATCGGCGGTCTCTGGGTGGAAGACGATCTCTATAACAGCGCCCTGGTCGCGGCCGACGGACGGATCCAGGCGGTTTATCATAAGCAATTGCTTCCCAATTACGGCGTCTTTGATGAAAATCGCTACTTTAAGGTAGGACAAAACAATGCCGTCTTTCGATTAGGCGAGGCCTGTTTCGGGGTCAGTATTTGCGAAGACCTCTGGTACCCGGACGGTCCGGCCCGGGAACAGGCCGGCCCAGGCGGGGCCCAACTGCTGATCAACATCTCCTCCTCGCCCTTCTACCTGGGCAAGGGAAGCGATCGGGAGCGGATGCTGGCCACCCGGGCGGCGGACAATCGTTCCTATCTGGTTTATTGCAACCTGGTGGGCGGCCAGGATGAACTGATCTTCGACGGGCAGAGTCTGATCTTCGGACCTCAGGGGGAAATTCTGGCCCGGGCCGCCCAATTTGAAGAAGATTTTCTGGTGGCCGATCTGGACCTGACCGAAGTCTTTCGCTGGCGTCTATTTGATCCGCGGCGGCGAAAGCAACCCCGAGAGGATAGCGGTTCCCTGCGAGAGGTCCTTATCCCGCCTCTTCCCCGGGTTTCCAAAACGGTCTCCGCCGTTGCTAAAAAGCAAGTCCCGCTGCCCCGTACCGCGGAAGGCTACCAGGCCCTCGTTTTAGGCACCAGAGACTACGTCCGCAAGAACGGATTCAAGGAAGTGGTGCTGGGTCTTTCCGGCGGGGTGGACAGTTCCCTGACCGCCGTCCTGGCCGCCGATGCCCTGGGGCCCGCCCGGGTGCACGGCATCGCCCTGCCTACCCGCTTTTCCTCTTCCCATAGTCTGGAAGACGCCGAGCAATTGGCCCAAAATCTCGGCATTCATTTTTCCGTCATTCCCATCGACGCCCTTTTTCAAACCTATCTGGAAGTCCTGAATCCCCATTTTCAAGGGCTGCCGGAGGAATTGACGGAAGAAAACTTGCAACCCCGAATCCGGGGAACGATTCTGATGGCCCTTTCCAACAAATTCGGCTGGCTGGTGCTGACCACCGGCAACAAAAGCGAGACCGGCGTGGGCTATTCCACCCTGTACGGGGATACGGCCGGAGGGTTCGCCGTGTTAAAGGATGTGCCCAAGATCCTGGTCTACGAACTGTGCCGTTACCGGAACCAACTGGCCGGGAAAGAACTCCTGCCTCGACGGGTCCTGGAAAAGCCCCCTTCCGCGGAGCTTCGCCCCGATCAGAAGGATTCCGATTCCCTGCCCGAATACGACCTGCTGGATCCCATTCTTCAAGCCTATGTGGAGGAAAGCTGTTCGGTGGAGGAGATGGTCCGTCGGGGATTTGATCAAGCCATGGTGGAAAAGGTAATCCGCCTGGTGGACCGCAACGAATACAAACGCCGCCAAAGCCCGCCGGGCATCAAAATAACCACCCGGGCCTTCGGCAAGGACTGGCGGCTGCCGATCACCAACCGCTATCAGCGGTGAATGAAGAGACCCGCGCTGCACCCTTTTCAATCAAAAGGCAAACATTTTTTGTAGCCTGGAAATTACTTTGATTTGAATTTGAGGATCTACGGTCCCTTGTTTCTTAATAAGCCGCGATTTATCCAACGTACGAATCTGATCTAAAACGATCTGCCCTTTTTTACCTCGAAATTCGCAAGCGACCCGGGTGGGATACGCTTTTCCTTCTTTTGTTGTCAGCGGCGCTACGATCACGGTACGAATATGACGATTCATCTCATCAGGTGAAATGACCAGACATGGTCTTGTCTTTCTGATCTCTGAGCCCACCGTAGGATCAAGATTTATCAAAAAAATATCAAAGCGGCTGATTACCATTCCCATTCGGTTTCATCCCAGGAGTGGTCAACAATTCCATCGCCTTCTACGGGGAGCTCATCACCATTTTTAGCCATTTTTCGAAAGGCCTCATTCCAACCGGATCTTGGATCTAAGATGGGCCGGATGATGATCTGACTAGCCTCGACTTTAATATCAACGTCCTCCACAATCCCCAACTGTTCTAGGATGGGCTTGGGAATCCTTATTCCCTGGGAATTACCGATTTTTACAATGTGGGCTCTCATCACCATTTTCCGTTTAGGAATTTGTTTGGAATTACAATGTAATTACATGCGTTTTCCTTGTCAATAAAAATTCAGACCGGCCACTTGGAGCAAGGGGATCATCCTTCTTCACAGCGACTGGCCCCTGAAAGCAAAAATATCCTATATCTTAAACAGTTAATGATAGTTAGCTTATCGAATATCCTGCTTGACACCTTAATTTTTTTTAAATATGGTAGGTGGGTTTAATACGAAAATAGAACCCGGCGCCACTCGGGCATTCATCAATAATTAATAATGAACAATTGATTATTAATTATTAATGTCAATCCGTTAGGCTTATGTCTGCCCCTTATTTTCATGCTTCGGGGTGCCCGCCCCGGGGATGGGGGTTTAATACGAAAATAGCTATCCGAGCCAATCGGTATGTCTGACCCAGGCCTGAGGAATTAAGATAAAAAACCCGTCTTTTTAAAGAGGCCCTTATGAAAAAACCACTCTGGGAACCGTCCGCCGAGCGGAAAAAACAAGCTAACCTGACCCGCTTTATCCAGTGGGTCAACCGGAAATTCGATAAGGACTTTGAGGACTATCCGGAATTGTACGAGTGGTCCATCACCGAGATCCCGGATTTCTGGGCCGCCTTTTGGGAGTTTGCCGGAGTCAAGGCCTCCCGGGGTTATGACCGGGTGGTGGACGATCTGGGCAAGATGCCCGGGGCGAAGTGGTTTGAAGGGGCCCGGTTGAACTTTGCCGAAAACCTCCTCCGCTATCGGGACGACCGAGTGGCCTTGATTTTTAAAGGCGAGGTGCAGGAACCGCGCCGGATCACCTATGCCGAGTTGTACGCTCAGGTAGCGGCCTTGGCCCTGTCCCTGCGGCTGGAGGGTATTCAACCCGGGGACCGGGTGGTGGGCTTCATGCCCAATATGATGGAAACCATTATCGCCATGCTGGCCGCCGCCAGCCTGGGCGCCGTCTGGTCTTCCTGCTCGCCGGATTTTGGGATCAAGGGGGTCCTGGACCGTTTCGGCCAGATCGAGCCCAAGGTCCTTTTCACCGCCAATGGCTATTCCTATAACGGCAAGTCCTTTGACTCCCTGGCCCGGGTTGCCGATATCATTTCGCAGCTCCCTTCCATCCAAAAGGTGGTGGTCGTCCCTTACACCGAGCAGCGGGCCGACCTGGGACCCATCCCCAACGCCGTCCATTATCAGGATTTTCTTATCCCGGTCGATCACCCGGAAATCAACTTTGTACAGGTCTCGGCCGATCATCCCCTATATATCATGTATTCCTCCGGGACCACCGGCCTGCCCAAGTGCATGGTCCAGGGGGTAGCGGGCATATTGGTCCATCACCTCAAGGAGCTTATGCTCCACACCGATCTGAAGCGGGAAGACACGATTTTTTATTTCACCACCTGCGGTTGGATGATGTGGAATTGGCTGACCAGTTCCCTGGCCGTGGGGGCCACACTGGTACTGTTCGACGGTTCGCCTTTCTACCCCGACCCGGGGGCCCTCTGGAAACTGGCCCAGGATGAAAAGGTAACCGTTTTCGGGACCAGCGCCCGCTACCTGGCCGCCATCGAGAAGGAAGGCTTCAAGCCCGGATCACGATTCGACCTGACCCCGATGAAGGCCATTCTCTCCACCGGTTCCCCGCTCCCGGCTGAAAGTTTTCACTACGTCTACCGGGAAATCAAGCCGGATGTCCAGTTGGCCTCCATCGCCGGAGGAACGGATTTAAACGGCTGCTTCGGCCTGGGCAATCCCCTCGGCCCGGTCTACGAGGGGGAGCTGCAGTGTCGGGGTCTGGCCATGAAGGTCAAGGCCTATGACACCGAAGGAAAGGCGGTGATCGGCGAGCAAGGGGAACTGGTTTGCGAAGCCCCTTTCCCCTCCATGCCGCTCTATTTCTGGAAAGATCCCGATAACGAAAAATATTTGAACGCCTATTTCCGGGTCTTTCCCAACATCTGGACCCATGGGGACTTCATCGAGATTACCGAAAACGGCGGGGTGATCTTCTACGGGCGTTCGGATGCCACGCTGAACCCGGGCGGAGTGCGCATCGGCACCGCCGACATCTACCGCCAGGTGGAGACCCTGGAGGAGATCGCCGACAGCATCGTCATCGGCCAGGACTGGGACAACGATGTCCGCATCATTCTTTTCATCAAACTGGCCCCCGGAGTGGAATTCAATGAGCCTCTGGCTAAAAAGATTAATAAAACCATTCGGGAGAACACTTCTCCCCGCCATGTACCGGCCAAGATCATCCCGGTGGCCGACATCCCCTATACGATCAATATGAAAAAGGTGGAGTTGGCGGTTCGTAATGTGGTCCACGGCAAACCCGTAACCAATCGGGACGCCCTGGCCAATCCCCAGGCCCTGGAGCTGTACCGGGACCTGCCGGAGTTGAGGGTTTAGTACGAAAATAGAACCCGGCACCACTCGGGCATTCATCAATAATTAATAATGAACAATTGATTATTAATTATTAATGTTAAAAACCTAGGCTTATGTCTGCTCCTTTATTTTCATGCTTCGGGGTGCCCGCCCAGGGCATGGGGGTTTAATACGAAAAATGAACGTCGAACATCGAACATTCAACATCGAACGTCCAATGGGAAAAGATGAAGAAGCAGAAATAGGGTTCCTCTATTCGGCCATAGCGGTTTGTTTTTCATTCGAGGTTGTGCGTTCGATGTTCAATGTTCGATGTTCATTTTACACGAAACCCGTGGACAAATCGAACCTTGGCGTGGATTCATTTTAAAGAGAACCTGATCGATGACCCTATCCCCTAACTCCCATTCATCCGAGCTTAAGCCCCGCGTCCCCTCCCGGGAAGAGTGCCTGGCCCTGATGGCAGACCAGGGTATGCTCCCCAATATCCGCAACCACAGCCTGCAGGTGGCCCGGGTGGCCCAGGTCCTGGCGACCCATTTGCCGTCCTCCAACCCTCCCCTGGATCTGGCCCTTTTGGAAGCCGGGGCGCTCCTCCATGACATCGCCAAGACCGAGTGTCTGAAAACCAAAAAAAAACATACCGAAATCGGGGCCGATTTTTTACGGACCCGCGGTTATCCGGAAGTCGCCGAAATCGTCGCCCAGCACGTCAACCTTAATGAGGGGCAACCCCCAAATCACCGAATAACCGAAATAGAGCTCGTTCATTATGCCGATAAACGGGTCTTGCACGACGAGATTGTTGACCTGGAGACCCGGTTTCGCTATCTGCAGGAGCGTTATGGCCGCACCCCCGAAGACCAACAACGAATCGCCGCACTGCTTGAAAATTCATTGAAACAGGAAAAAAAGATCTTCCGGGACCTCCCCTTCTCCCCTACGGATATACGCCAGATGCTGGATCGTACCGCTATTGAACCAGCGATCCGTGATCTGTAACCAGCAAGGAGCGCTGTTTTAATCCGTAACCATGCTCTTATCCGGCAATCAGCTCTATGGCACCGACTTTACCCCGCAACCCCCACCTCCCCCTTCTGGCCCTCATTGGGGGCGCCTTGTCCATTGCCTTTGCCCCTATTTTTGTCCGGGTCAGCGAGGTCGGTCCTCTCTCCACGGCCTTCTGGCGACTCCTGCTGGCCTGGCCCGCCCTGTGGCTTTGGACGGCCTTGGAACGGCGTCAACGGCCGGACATTCGGCGGCCTTCCCGGTATAGCGATTATCTACGTCTGGCCGCCGCCGGGTTATTTTTCGCCGGGGATCTTTCGGTCTGGCACTGGTCCCTCCGCCTCACCTCCGTAGCCAATTCCACCCTGCTGGTCAATTACGCCCCCCTCTGGGTAACTTTCGCCGGCTGGTGGCTGTTTAAAGATCGAATTAAGAAACTATTTTTAGCCGGGCTGGTCAGCGCCCTGCTGGGGGCGACACTGATAGTGGGCGCCAGCTTTCAGATTCGCCTGAACCAGGTGAAGGGCGATCTCCTGGCCCTGACGGCCTCTTTTTTTTATGCCGGGTATCTCTTGTCCATTACCCGTCTGCGCCGGGATTTTTCTACGGCGGCCATCATGACCTGGAGTACAGTCGGTTGTACGGCGATCCTTCTGGCCGTTACCTGGCTCTCCGGGGAGAAGTTTTTCCCAGGATCCCCCTGGGGTTGGCTGGTACTCTTGGGGCTGGCCCTGATCTCACATGTCGGCGGACAAGGGCTGATCACTTATGCCCTGGCCCATTTGCCCGCGGCCTTTTCCTCGGTAACCCTGCTGCTGCAGCCGGTTTTTGCCGCTCTCCTGGCCTGGGTGCTGCTGTCCGAGGCGCTGAGCCTTGGACAGGCATTGGGGGGGCTGCTGGTGCTGTCGGGTATTTTTCTGGCCCGGAGATCCGCGACCTAACTGGAGGGGAAGGTTTTCGGCTTGAGGCAAGCTTTTAGACATGGAGGTAAGAATCTAGCTATTTGCCTTTTTGGCCCGAACAAAGAATTTTGTATAAGTCTTCTTCGCTGGAGTTCTTTCCAATCGGCTGGCGAGTTACGAACTCCTCTAAAAAACAAGCCTGCGATCCATTCCCGATCTCTCGCTGCTGATCATCGTAATCGGCGATCGACAGGAGCTGATAGGTGCGATCGGCGCAATGGAGGGCCATCCGGACCCGGGTGGACTCGTAGCGTTCCAACGCGGATTTAGGGATTTTCGTTTGAGCCATTTCCTGGGTCCGGTATTTTTTTCCTTCCGGGGTGGCAATCCAGTTGGCCCAGACGTGAACCACGTCCGGTTCCGGACGGAGCACCCGATCGGGATCATAGAGGCAAAAAAAGTATTCATTGGCGCTGTAAAATTTCCAATCCAGGCCCCAGACCATGGTCAGGCGGGATCAGGAGTATTATGAAAGTATAAAGAACTAACCATAAAATATTTTAATTTTTGGCTAAAAATCCGAAACTCGAAACTCGAAATTCGAAACAAATTCAATTTGACCATTTAGATTTTGAAATTCGTAACTTTTTTGCTTGTTGAGTCCTTCGACAGTTTTGGGCCTTAGTTTAGCTTGTTTAGCCGAGTCGATTTCGTGCTTCGAATTTCGTATTTATACTAATTGTTCATCAAAAGGGTAGGGACAATTGTCTCCTACCCGGATCAGTCCCCCGCCTGGGCTTCCAGTTCTTCCAACTCTTGGAGGGCTTTCGCCCAGCGTTCGGTCAGGGTGTCGATTTCCTTCTGAAGCCGCCCATAGCCTTGCTGGGCTTCCTGAATCCCCGTCCCCTGGCGGTAGAATTCCGGATCGGCCAGGATTTTCCCCAGTCTTTCTTTCTCGGCGCCGGCCCCGGCTAACCGCTCTTCCAGCTCTTCGATTTCCTTTTTGAGGGGCGCTTTTTGTCTAAACAGGGCGTTGCGCCGCTCCGCCTCCTGCCGCTTCTCCTGGGTCGTTTTGCGGCCCGGGGCACCGTTTTTCAAACCGGCCGCTCGGGAAAGGTCTTTGGGATATGGGTCCTCGGAAGGTTCCTTCGATTCCACTCGTCCTTTCCAGATCTGCTCAAAGTCCCGGTAATTTCCCGGGAACATTTCCAGCCGCCCGTCTCGAATATACACCGTCCGGTTGGCCAGGGCATCGATCAGATGCCGGTCGTGGGTAATCAGGCAAATAGTCCCGTTAAAGGCGCGCAGCGCCTCTTCCAACACGTCACGGGAAGGGATGTCCAGATGGTTGGTGGGTTCGTCAAAAAGCAGAAAGTTGGCCCCGCCCAGGAGCATCTTGAGTATCACCAGACGGCTTTTCTCCCCCCCGGAAAGGACCGAGACCTTTTTTTTGATTTCATCCTCCTCCCGGAATAAGAAGGCCGCCAACTGATTTCGCAAGGCCCCGTAGGTCCGATCGCCGGCCACATCGCCGATCTCCTGCCAGACCGTTCGTTCGCCTCTCAACTGGTCCAGTTGATGCTGGGCAAAATAGTCCAGGGTGACATGATGCCCCAGTTCCCGTTTTCCTTGGTCGGGCGGGACGATCCCGGCCATGATCTTGATCAGCGTGCTTTTCCCTGCGCCGTTGGGGCCTAGAAAAGCGACACAGTCTCCCCGGCTGATCGTCAGATCAACTCCTTGATAGAGTATTTTTTCACCGTACGATTTCCCGACCCCCTGGAGTTCCAAAACCACCTTGCCGGTCCGTACCGGCTCCTGGAATTGAAAGGAAACCTGATGTTCCTCCCGAGGATGTTCGAGGCGTTCCATTTGCTCCAGGACCCTAATCCGGGATTGCACCTGCTTGGCCCGATCTTTTCGGGATCGGTTTCGGGCGACAAAGTCCTCAATCTGGCGAATCTTCTCTACCTGGTTATAATAGGCGGCCTCTTGAAGCTGGAGGCGCTTGGCTTTTTCTTCCCGGTACCGGCTGTAATTGCCGGCATAGGAGGTCAGCCCCCCCTTTTCCAGCTCGAGGACCCGCAGGACCACTTTATCCATAAAAACCCGGTCGTGGGAAATCAAAAGCAGGGCCGATGAAGTCCCTTTAAGAAAATTCTCTAACCATAATAACGAATCCAGGTCCAGGTGATTGGTCGGCTCATCCAAAAGGAGCAGCTCGGGCTTCAACAGCAGGATCCGGGCCAGGGCCGCCCGCATGACCCACCCTCCGCTTAAGGTCTCCACCGGGGCCTGAAACTGTTCCTCCGAGAAACCCAAACCGGACAGGATTTGTTGGGCCCGGGCCTCCAGATCGTACCCCCCCAGACGTTCCAGTTCCTCCAATAAACGGCTTTGCTTATGGGCCAAAATCTCCTGGTCGGCAGGATCAGAGGCGGCAATCAACCGTCGCGAGACCTCCCGGTACTCGATTTGGTACCGTTTTAGCTCCGGATCCATTTCCATCACCTGGTCCAGGACCCTTTTTCCCTTTACCCGGATCACCTCCTGAGGAAGATGCCCCAACCGAACCCCTTTTTTCAGGTGGACCTGGCCGCTGTCCGGCTCGATTTCGCCCAGGAGGATTCTGAAAAGAGTAGTTTTCCCCGTGCCGTTGGCCCCGACCAGGGCCATTTTGTCCCCGGGATTGATGGAAAAGGAAACCTCTTTCAGCAGGTCTTGCCGGCCATAGAATTTGGAAACGCGGTCAATGGAAATCATCAGTCTTTTTTATCTAAATACTCCCCCAGCAACTCCCGGGAGTGGGTATCCTCATGGCAATAGATACATAGATTCTCCCAGTTGCTGCCGTCGGGCGGGTTATTCTGATGGTTCCCGTCCCGGTGATGGACGGTGAGCAATTGCCGCTGGGCCGGCTCGAATTCCCGTCCGCAGCGGGCGCAGATCAGTCCGTGGATAGCCAGAGAGCGGTCCCGATAGCTTTCCCGGACCGGCAGAGACTTCTTCAAATCCCGGACAAAAGCCGCCGGGTCTTTTTCCGAGGACGGGGATTTTACCGGACTGCGGGAAGACCGCCTCCCGGGGCCAAAACTCATGCGTCCCATAAAGGCCACCTATATCAATGGTATCAATATTTTTACAACAGGGTCGAGCCGCTGGACTAGAAACTTTCTTTAAACTATGTTAAACTTTCCTCTGGTTGTTGGCAAATGGAATTTCAAGGAGGTTTCTATGTCTGAGTGGAAAATTGACCCTGATCACACCGTGGCCGCCTTTACCGTCCGGCACTTCATGATCACCCTGGTTCGCGGCCAGTTCAACAAGATTTCCGGGTCCATTCAATTCGATCCGGACAAACCCGACCTGGGTTCGGTGGAAGTCGAAATCGAAGCCGCCTCCATTTATACCGGTATCCCGAAGCGGGACGAGCACTTGTGCAGCCCTGATTTTTTAGACGTGCATAATCATCCGCTCATCCAATTTAAGGGTCTCAGGATGGAACCGGTAGCCATTCATAGCTTTAAAGTGACCGGCGATTTGACCATCCGGGGTGTCACCCGATCCGTACCCCTGGACCTTGAATACCTGGGGAAAGTGAAAAGTCCCTTCGACGAAGACATCAGCATCGGCTTTTCGGCGACTACCCGCATCAACCGCCATGATTTCGGAGTAAGCTGGAATTTCACCATGGAAAACGGCGGCCTGGTGGCCGGGAATGAGGTCCTCCTTAACCTGGAGGTGGAGGCGGACCTGGTAAAATGAATGAGCGCGTCATTCCCGCAGCGCTTCTGAGAAGGATCTCTCCATGCTCAAAAAAGGGAACACCTACGAAAAGGTCTATAACTCCTTCCACTGGAAAGTCCCCCTATTCTACAATATCGGGGTGGATTGCTGCGACAAGTGGGCTGACCAGCGCTACCGCCTGGCCCTGATCTACGAAGACGATAAGGGGCAGGTCGAGAAATATACCTTTTGGGACCTCAAACAGCGCTCCAACCGCCTGGCCAACGCCTTGCAGGCCTGCGGCCTGCATCGGGGGGAACGGGTGGGGATCCTCCTGCCGCAATGTCCGGAGACGGCCCTCTCCCATCTGGCCATCTATAAAACCGCGGGGATCGCTCTCCCTCTTTTCACCCTCTTCGGACCCGAGGCCCTGGAATACCGTTTGGGTCACAGCGGCGCCCGGGCGGTGATCACCGACGAAGACAATCTCCCCAAGATCCTGGAAATAAAGGACCGCTTGCCGGAGTTGAAGACGGTTATCGTCACCCGGGGAGAAACCCCCGATGGAGTGGTCGATTTCTGGAAGATCCTGGAAAAAGGATCCCCTTCCTTTACCCCGCTGCGGACCAGGGCCGACGATCCGGCCTTGATTATCTATACCTCCGGCACCACCGGCCCGCCCAAGGGGGCGCTCCATGCCCAGCGAGTGGTCCTGGGCCATGTCCCCGGAGTGGAGTTCTTCCATAATTTCTTTCCCAAAAAAGATGACCTGTACTGGACACCGGCCGACTGGGCCTGGATCGGCGGTTTGATCGACGTCCTGCTGCCAAGCTGGCACCACGGGGTCCCGGTAGTCGCCTTTCGGGCAAAAAAGTTTGACCCCGAGCAGGCCTTTCATTTTATCGCCAAATACGGTATCCGCAATGCCTTCATGCCGCCCACGGCCCTGAAGATCATGCGCCAGGTCCCGGACCCGGGGGACCGTTACGATTTTGCCATGCGGACCATCGGCTGCGGCGGGGAGACCCTGGGCGAAGAACTCCTGGAGTGGGGCCGTAAGGTCATGGGGCTGACGATTAATGAATTCTACGGGCAAACGGAGGTAAACCTGGTCCTGGGCAATTGTTCCGAGATCATGGAGAACCGGCGGGGTTCCATGGGCCGTCCCATTCCCGGCCACCGGGTGGAGATCGTGGATGGAGAAGGGCAGGTCCTGCCCCCGGGAGAAATAGGAGAGGTGGCCATCCAGCGGCCGGACCCGGTCATGTTTCTGGGCTACTGGGGCAACCCCCAGGCCACGGAAGACAAGTTCATCGGCGACTGGAGTCTGACCGGCGACCTGGCCCGCAAGGACGAGGAGGGCTATTTCTGGTTCGTGGGACGCAAGGACGACCTGATCAGCAGCGCCGGGTACCGGATAGGGCCGGCCGAGATCGAAGATTGCCTGATCAAACACCCGGCTGTGGCCCTGGCCGGGGTCATCGGCAGCCCCGACGCGGTACGGGGGGAAATCGTCAAGGCTTTTATCGTTCTTAAATCCGGAATACTCCCCGAGCATTCCCTGAAAGAAGAAATCCAGCAGTTTATTAAAACCCGACTGGCCGCCCATGAATACCCCCGGGAAATCGAATTCCTGGCCGAACTGCCCCTGACGGCCACCGGCAAAATCATGCGCAAGGATCTGCGGCAAATGGATTTGGACCGTAAGAAGGGGGAGGAAAGTTGAGGTTCGCGGGTTGAAAAGACGGATGCCGGATAGAGACGAAACTCGATACCGGATACTTAACAAAAGAAAGGAGGTGAAAAAGGATGAAAAAAAAGATGAACCCGGAGGGGTTGGCGAAAGAGGCAGCTTTTTGGGCCAAAATGAAGGCAGCGGCGAAGGAAGGTCCCAAAACAGTATGCCACAAGTGAAAAGGCTGAAAATCGTAAACATTGCTGGTTCAGCAATGGAATCAACGGACGGATAGGGAGGAGGCGGGGAAAAAGCATCGCTAACCTGCTCCCTATCCGCCTTTGTCCTTGGTATGAAAATAGCCCGCCCGCGCCCAATAGGCCGTAGGTTATTTTTGCGCTGGATGGGCTTTGTAAGGGTCATTGAGCAATTGAACATCGAACATCGAACTTCCAACATCGAATATTGAATAAAAGAAGATGAAAGAACAAGATTTGACACTCTCTGTCCGGCAATGGAAGCTTGTTTTTCATTCGAGGTTGGGCGTTCGATGTTCAATGTTCGACGTTCATTTGGGGTGCCCGCCCCGGGTCAGAGGGTTTAGAATGAAGACCAGAAAACGGACCTGAATGATGCAAACCGACCACCCCTTTGATTTCTTTTTTCAATGGCATCTGACCGAAAAATGCAATCTTCATTGTCTCCACTGCTATCAGGAGAAAGGGCCTTTTGAGGAACTAACTTTCTCTGAAATCAAAGAAACCCTGAACGAGATAACCCTGATGCTGGCAGACTGGTCAAATAGCTATGGCCTGACCTTCCAGACCAGTATCAATGTTACCGGAGGAGAGCCATTCCTGCGCTCCGATCTTTTTCTAATTCTCGAAGAAATGAGTCGGCGGGGTTTTGACCTTTATCTCCTGACCAACGGAACCCTCCTGGACCGGGATAGGGCAGGCCGACTGAGCCGCCTGGCGGTTCGGGGAGTCCAGATCAGTCTGGAAGGTCTGGAGGAAACCCATGATGCCCTCAGGGGGAAAGGCAGTTTTGCCGAAGCGCTGAAAGGGATCGGAACCTTAGTGGAAGCCGGGATCCCGGTGACCATCAATACAACTTTATCCGATCTCAACCGGGACCAATTTTTAAAAATGATTCCCCTGGCCCAGGCCTTGAACGTCCAGCGGCTGGGGTTCTCCCGATTGATCCCCGCCGGTCAAGGGGCCCTGCTCTCTTCCAAGCTGTTAAAACCGGATCAAGTCCGGGACCTTTATCAGGAAATCCATTCCCTCTCTCCCGAGGGATTGGAACTGGTCAGCGGCGATCCCCTTTACCGGCAGATGGAGTCGGGCGCTGATCCGAACGACCTGGGAGGGTTCCCCCAAGGCGGGTGCGCGGCCGGGGTATCCGGCTTGACCTTGATGGCCGACGGCACGGTCACTCCCTGCCGCCGGTTGCCGGTCCCCATCGGAAATGTGCGCCGGGACTCCCTGCGTGAACTCTGGAGCGGCTCCCCGGTACTGGAGCGGCTAAGGGATAGAAACAGTTACGAAGGAAAATGCGGCCGTTGCCGCCGGTGGGCGGCCTGTCGGGGATGCCGGGCTATGGCCTATGCCTTTTCCCGGGCCGCGGGGCGTCCCCACCTGACCGGCGAAGACCCGCAATGCTTTCTGGAACCATAACTCCTCCCCCATTTTCGAAAAAGGGGAATAAATCATCATTGGTCTAATCTGCATTTTCTGCTATTATTGAACCATTGGACAAACGCTCAAAATCAGTTACCCCGGCGAAACGGCTGCCCCTGGTTGAAAACGGGGTCTGGGTATGAAGCGTATCCAAAAGAAGTCCTGCCCGGACAAAATTGACCCGGACCGTTCGATCCGGGAATAATCCTGAAAAATCAGGAACGGGTGTTCTATCAACCGGAGGGTACGAACCGATGAACTCCTCTAGTGATCAATATCCCCCGGGAAGCGCTTTCCCCCTCGGAGCCACTGTCAACCCGGAAGGCGTCAATTTCAGCGTCTATTCCAAAAACGCCTCCGGAGTGGAACTGCTCCTGTTCGACCGGCCCGATGACGCCCGACCGGCCCGGGTCATTCTCCTGGAACCAAACAAAAACCGGACCTATTTCTACTGGCATATCTTCGTCCCCGGACTGACTTGCGGACAAATCTATGGCTACCGTGTTTCCGGCCCCTATGCACCGGAAAAGGGGCTGCGTTTTGACGGCCAAAAAATTCTGCTGGATCCCTACGGCAAGGCCTTGGTGACGCCCCCTCATTACAGCCGGCTGGCCGCCGGCCTTCCGGGAGACAACACGGCCACGGCCATGAAAAGCGTGGTGGCGGATTTGAGCCTTTACGATTGGGAGGGGGACGCCCCACTCCGGCGCCCGTTTTCCAATACCATTATTTATGAACTGCACGTCCGGGGATTCACCCGTCATCCCAGTTCGGGGGTGCCAGTGGATAAACGGGGGACCTACGCCGGGTTGATCGAGAAAATCCCCTACCTGCAGGATTTGGGAATCACCGCCGTGGAACTCCTCCCGGTCTTTGAATTTGATGAACAGGACGCGCCTCCCGGCTTCGAGAACTACTGGGGCTACAGCCCCGTCAGCTTCTTCGCCCCTCACGGGAGTTACTGCTCCCGCCGAGACCCCCTCGATCCGTTGGATGAATTCCGGGATATGGTCAAGGCCCTGCACCGAGCCGGGATCGAGGTCATCCTGGACGTGGTCTTTAACCACACTACCGAAGGGCACGAATACGGTCCGACGCTTTGCTATCGGGGTTTTGAAAACCGGGCTTACTACATCCTGGAAGCCGCCACCGGCCGGTACGCCAACTATTCGGGATGCGGCAATACCCTCAATTCCGGCAATTCCATCGTCCGGCGGATGATCATCGATAGTTTACACCACTGGGTTGAAGAGATGCACGTGGACGGCTTCCGTTTTGATCTGGCCGCCATTCTTTCCCGGGATGAAACCGGCCAACCCCTGGCCAATCCCCCGGTCCTCTGGGATATTGAATCCGACCCGGTCCTGGCCGGTACCAAGCTGATTGCCGAAGCCTGGGACGCGGCCGGGCTTTACCAGGTGGGCAGCTTTGTCGGGGAAAGCTGGAAAGAATGGAACGGCAAATTCCGGGATGACGTGCGGCGCTTTATCAAAGGCGACCGTGGCGCCGTTTCCGCCGTAGCCCCCCGGCTACTGGGCAGTCCGGACCTTTACGGCGGGCAGGAACGCGAACCGGAACAGAGCATCAATTTCGTTACCTGCCACGACGGTTTTACCTTGAACGACCTGGTCTCTTATAACACCAAACACAACAAGGACAACGGCGAAGAGGACCGCGACGGGACCGACGACAACCTGAGTTGGAATTGCGGGGTGGAGGGCCCCGCGGACAAACCGGAAATCGAAAGGCTCCGCAACCGCCAGGTAAAGAACTTTCTAACCGTCACCCTCCTGGCCCTGGGGGCCCCCATGCTCCTCATGGGCGACGAGGTCCGTCGGACCCAGGGGGGAAACAACAACGCCTACTGCCAGGACAACGAAATCAGTTGGTTGGATTGGGACCTCCTGGCTGAACATGCCGATGTGCATCGGTTCGTCAAGAGCTTGATCGCGGCCCGCCTGCGCACGGACACCTTCACCCCCGGCCGGGAATTGACCCTGAGCCAGATCCTCAGACAGGCCCGGATTCAGTGGCACGGGGTCAAGCTCAGCCAGCCCGACTGGAGCCCGGATTCTCATAGTCTGGCCTTCAGCGCCTGGAGCCGCCAGGGCCGGCTCTTGACCTACATGATGTTGAACGCTTACTGGAAGCCCCTGACCTTTGAACTGCCGCCCGTTCAAAACCTGCAGGGCAAGGCCTGGCACCGGTGGATCGACACCGCGCTGGACCCGCCCGAAGACATCGGCACCTGGGCCCACGCCCCGGCTGTTTCCGGGGAGACCTACCCGGTTCAACCTCGGTCGATTGTGGTGCTGATGGAGAGGATAGGAAAAGAGACGACCTGACAAGAAAAATTCACGTCAGGCGTTATTGGTTCGTGGTCGGACCGTCATTCCCGCAGCGCTTCTGCGTGGGAATCCATAAGGATTTTGTGTGCCTAAACAGTTCTATGTTTACATCCTGGCCAGTAAACGAAATGGAACGCTCTACATTGGTGTGACCTCGAATCTGGTTCAGAGGACTTGGCAACATAAGGAGGGCCAGGCAGACGGTTTTTCAAAAAAATATGGCATAAAGAATCTTGTCTACTTTGAAGTGCATGAGACGGCTGAAAGCGCCTTGACTCGAGAAAAACAGATGAAAAAATGGGAGCGGGCCTGGAAAATCAGGTTGATCGAACGAAATAATGCTGATTGGAGAGATCTAACGGACATGATCATCCGGTGACCTGGATTCCCGCCTCCGCGGGAATGACGTCCAAATACCTTTTACAAATGGTCTCAAAATAGTAACAACATCATAAAGCGTCATTCCCGCGGCGCTTCTGAGCGGGAATCCAGGCTTTTCTTCAAGGAACACTGGATCCCCGATAAAGACCTTCGGGGATGACGAAAAATCAACCTCTTAACAAAGGAGCACACTATGCCGGTTGCCGATTACCTGACCTACTGTAAAATGCTCGATCGTGCCCGTGAGGGGCGCTTCGCCTACCCGGCCATTAATGTCACTTCCCTGACCACGGCCAATGCCGTCCTCAAAGGGCTGGCGGAAAGCCAAAGCGACGGTATCATCCAAGTTTCCACCGGGGGCGCCGCCTTCGCCTCCGGGTCGTCAGTCAAGGACATGGTCCTGGGGGCGATCTCCATCGCCGAACATGTTCACCGGATGGCTGAACGCTATCCCATCTTTGTGGCCCTGCACACCGACCACTGCCAGGCGGAGAAGCTGGATCACTACGTTCTTCCGCTGGTGGAGGAAACGGAGCGGCGGCGGGCCGCCGGAAGGCCCAATCTCTTCAGCAGCCACATGTTCGACGGCAGCGCCCTGCCTCTGAAAGACAACCTGGATATTTCCATCAAGCTGCTGGAGCGGTTTCAAAAAAACGAATTGATTCTGGAAATCGAAGCTGGGGTGGTGGGAGGGGAGGAAGACGGCATCAAGGCCGAGGCCTCGGCCAAGCTCTACACTACCCCCGGGGATACCCTGGAGGTCGCCCGACGCCTCAATGCCTTAAAAGGGGCCCGCTACCTGCTGGCGGCTACCTTTGGAAACGTTCACGGCGTATACAAGCCCGGGGCAGTCAAATTGAAACCCTCCATCCTGCGAGACTGTCAGGAAGCGGTGGTCAACCAGTACGGCGAGGCGGCTCGCTTCTATCTGGTCTTCCACGGCGGCTCGGGCTCGGAATTGGCCGACATCCACGAGGCCATTGACTATGGCGTGGTTAAAATGAATGTCGACACCGACACCCAGTACGCGTTCACCCGGCAGGTCGTCCACCATATGTTTCGGCATTATCAGGAGGTGCTCAAGGTGGACGGCGAAATGGGCAACAAAAAGGCTTACGATCCCCGCACCTACCTTTCCGAAGCGGAAGGGGCCATGGCCGAGCGGGTGAAGCGGGCGGTCAGCGACCTGCGGTCCGCCGGCACGACCCTGTTTACCGCGTAGGGCCCGCCCCGGTCGCTGGCCTTTATTAGCCGAACAGGCATGAAACTTCTGGTAACCAACTGCGGCAGTTCTTCCATTAAATACGAGGTCTTTGATGGAACCCTTATTTGAGCCCGGTCGGATAAACGGCCTGACCTTAAAAAACCGTTTTGTGCGCTCGGCTACCTGGGAGGGAATGGCGGCCGAGGATGGGTCGGTTACCGCGCCCCTGATCGATCTGTACCGTGCCCTGGCCGACGGTGGAGTGGGTCTGATCATCACCGGTCATAGTTATGTCCACCCCTCGGGGAAACATTCGCCCCGACAGCTCGGCAGTTATTCGGACGACCTGCTCCCCGGACTCCAACAATTGACCCGGGCCGTCCATGACCGGGGAGGCCGGATCGTCCTGCAGCTTAATTATGGGGGGGCCTATCTCTCCAAGTCCCGGGTGAGCCAAATGACCGCGGAGGATATCCGGGCGGTCGGCACGGCCTTCGCCCGGGCCGCCTGCCGGGCAGAGCAAGCCGGGTTCGACGGGATTCAGATCCTGGCCGCCCACGGCTTCTTCCTGAGCCAGCTCCTCTGCCCCCGTTACAATCCCCGCAGCGATGAATACGGCGGTTCGATTGAAAACCGGGCCCGGGCCCTGGTAGAAGTGGCAGAGGCCGTCCGGGGACAGCTTAATCCCGAGTACCCCCTCTTGGTGAAAATCAACAGCCGGGACCTGATCGAGGATGGACTCCGGTTGGAGGAATCCATCCAGGTAGGCCGGCGGCTGGAGGCGGTCGGCGTCGATGCCCTGGAGATCAGCGGCGGCCTGTTGAACTTGCCCAACCTGCTCCGGGATAAAAACAGCGGCGAGGATGACCCGGCCTTTTTCCGAAACGAAGCCCTGGCCTTCAAGCAGCAGCTCCAAATCCCGGTCATTTTGGTGGGCGGGATCCGGTCTTTTCCCACGGCCCGGCGCCTTCTGGAAGAAGGGACCGCCGATTTCATCGCTCTCTGCCGGCCCTTTATCCGGGAGCTGGATTTGATCAATCGCTGGCAAAAGGGCGACCGGCGAAAAGCCGCCTGCCTTTCCTGCAACAACTGCGTGGAGCAGTTAAAGCAGGGGAGCGTTCTGTTTTGTCGACCCCTGGAGGCTCAAGAAAAAGAGACCTTTTTTGCTCAGCAAACAGAATCATTTCCGGCCGCCCCACCCTTTCCGTCCAATATGACTTATCAGGTGTCCTTCGGCTTGGAGGAGTGGGATGGAAACTATCTCCCGGTGATCAAAGTACAGATGGTCAGGGATGGACAGATCCTGAATGCGGGCGTATCTTTCCCGGCCGGAACCGACGATTTGGAGAAGATCGGCCAATTAGTCAAAGGTCTTGTTTAAAAGACGATTGACAGGCGGGCGGGGATCAACCCCGCCCCTACGGAAACCCAAAAATAATAACAATATCAGAGAATAGAACGTCATTCCCGCGGCGCTTCTGAGCGGGAATCCAAGCTTTTTTTGGGGAATATTGGATCCACGACAAGGGCATTCGGTGATGATGAGAAATTGCCTTTAATTACAATAAATAGAGGGCCTTATCCACGTTAAATCGGGGCGGGGTTGATCCCCGCCCGAACCTCCCCAATATCTGATAAAGGAATTGTCCCGGGAATCAAAAATAATGCTTGACATCAACGGCTTAACCGTATAAATTGCTGGTCGAAAATGAGTGAATCCTGTTCAGGAGGGGAGGTGGTCATCGGCTGGCGATAAAAAGATAAGCAATAACAAGGAGTTTGTTTACTTAAAGAGAAAAGATCAACCTTAACAAGGAGAAAAGAGACAATGAAAAAAACTTTAATTTTCGCATTGGTCTTGGGCCTGGCCGTAATGTTTGCCGTTCCGGCTTTCGCTTTCAAGATCGAGGGCGCCAAAGACACCAATTTTTATTTTGGAGCTTTGATGTTGACCGATGTCGGGGCCTGGAATCGGAGCAAAGAACTATATGACGGAAAATCCGATCAGACTGAGTTTTTCATGAATATTCCCACTCATTCCCGCGTCCGCGGCTCGATTGGAAGTCGGCCATGTGGGCGGCTATTTTGAACTCCGGATTGGCCGGCGATCAAGCAGACGACGAGTACAAAATACTCCGGAGGCGCCCAATTTGTGGAAAGCGCCAAACTGTATGGCTGGTATAAATTCGGAAACTGCACCCTATTGGCAGGCAAGACCGATGGCCATGTATTTTCCGTGGTCGCCGGTCAGAACTTAGGCCTCGGGGTCGCGGCCATGTCGCCGGCTTCGGTTGGGGTACTGTGTATGATCAACGTAACGCCCAGGTTCGTTTCTCCCAGGATGTTACCAAGGTCGTCGGGTATGACATCTCTCTGGTACAGCCCCATGTACTATACCGATACCAACCAACGCTCCTTTGCCACGATCCCTATGGTCGCCGCCAAATTGCGGTTGAACTTTGGCGTGGTCTCCCTGATGCCGGCCGGTTATTATCAATACGTCAAATGGAATAATTTGCCGAACGGGTTTGACGACAACATGACCTCTTGGTATACCGTGCTGCCGGTCGTAGTTAAAGCCGGCGCCTTTACGGGTACCTTCCAGATTGGCTACGGGGCGAACATCGCCAGCCCGCTGGCCCTGGAAAGTGGTTTCCAGCAATACCAGAGAGTTAACGGCAAGGTTAAGGATACCACCGGGTTGAATGGTTTTGTCGACTTGGCCTTCAACGCCGGCCCGGTTATTCCTCACCTTTATGTTGGATACGACAAGGCTGAAAACACTGACGTTTATGTGGGCGACAAGTACAACATCCGCATGATGTACGGTGCGAGCCTCAACTGGAAGGTCGCTGACAGCTTCTACGTCGTTCCGGAATTCACCTATTATGACTACGGGAAGAACCCGAACGTCGCCGGCAACCCCGACCTGGGCAAAGAATGGTTGGGCGGCGTACAGTTCCAGTTTGTATTCTAACCTGACTCTAAACGAAACCCCGGGGGAGGGGGAAGCTTAACGGCCTTTCCCTCCCCCCGAAAACCAAATCTTACAAATTATGAGGTGATATGATGCACGGAATCAAAAAGCAAACGCTAGTGCCGGCTGTATTGTTGGTCATATTTCTACTGATTCCCATGATTGTCAATGCGGAGACGGTCAAGGGAAAAATTGAAGGGTTAACCTGTCTCTTAAAAGGCTACATCTGCCCGATTGACAAGGCCGATCCGGTGATCAACCTGGAAAAAGACTTTGTGTTGGTTACGGCCGACGGGAAGTATTATTACATGTCCAATATCGGCCTGGGCCTCAAAGCCAAGTACTTCCTGGATACCGTCGAAGTTTCCGGGACCGTGAACAAGAAGTACAGTGCCATTAATGTCGATACGATGACCGTGAAGGGCAAAGTCGTCTGGAGCAAAAAGGCTGAAGACGAAATGATGAGAACGCTACAGCCCTAGCGCTATTCTGAAATCAATGAATCCGAAAAAGGCGGCGGTTCAACCCGCCGCCTTTTTTTACGGCGCCTTCTACGACTAGGGACTCCTCGACCGACGGCAACTCTTTCTTCCTAACCTCAACTTTGCCTCACAGGATAGACGACTTATGAAAACGCTATGGAACCGACGGGCCTTTCTCCAAGGCCTGGGCCTCTTGGGCGCCGGCTGGACGGTCAAAGGTTGGGCGGCGCCCATGACCACGAGCCCCTTTTCCTCCTCCCTGTCACAAGTCTCCGAAACCCGGAACCTGATGGGGACCTTTGTCACTATTACCATTTTCCATCCTTCGCGTGATCAGGCTCAGGCCGTCCTGGGAGCGGGTTTTCAGCGAATGGAAACACAGATCCGAATATTTAGTCGCCATGATCCGCGTTCGGCCCTCAGCTATCTAAATGAACGGGGGGCCCTTTCGAGTCCTCCTCCTGAACTGCATCGGCTGCTCAGGCAATGTCAGGCTATTCATGCCCAGACCCGGGGCCTTTTTGACGTGACCACCAAACCTTTACTGGACCTTTATGAGTCTGAAAAGGAACTAGGCCGTCTTCCCGCGGAGTCGTCCGTCCGGGACGCCTTAAGCCGGGTAGGCGCCGCCGCACTGAAGGTTCGTCCCGAAGAAATCACTTTTTCCAAGGAAGGCATGGGAGTCACCCTTGACGGCATAGCCAAGGGGACCATCGTCGACGATACCATCGCCTATCTCCGGAAAGAGGGAATTCGACATGCGCTGGTGGATGCGGGGGGAGACCTTCGGGTCTTCGGGGGCCGGGGAGACGATAAACCCTGGCGAATAGCGGTCTATGACCCGAACGGCGGAACGAGTTCTCCGGAAATGATTTTGCTCCGGGAAGGGGCGGTAGCTACCTCGGGAAATTATATGGTCTATTTTGACCAGGAAAAGATCCATCATCATATCCTGTCCCCGGTAAGTGGTTCGTCTCCCCTCCGGGCGGTCAGCGGCACGGTTACCGCCTCTTCGGCTGAAACAGCCGATGCCCTGGCCACCGCCCTCCTGCTTTTAGGTCCGGAAGTGGGTCTGTCCTTGATAAACCGGCAGGAGCGGCTGGCGGCCATGCTCTTGACCCGGGATGGAGAGAAAATGGCCTCCCGAAGGTGGCCAGGAAAAAAGCTGACGAGAGGAGGAAAAACTGCCCATGTTTAAAAGATCCACGTTTATCACGGTCCTGGGATTGGGAGTGCTTTTGTTTTTATCCGGATGGCTGAGCGATCTCCAGGCCCAGGGGAAAAAGGTGATCAAAAAGGGAGAGGCCTTTCCGACAGTCGCTCTGAAAACCCCGGTCCAGGCTCAAGACCGGACCTATCTGGGAATTTCCGGAGGCGACCATTTTACGATCAAAGACCTGAAGGCCGAAGTCATTTTAGTGGAAATATTTGATGTGTATTGTATCCCTTGTCAGCTTCAAGCGCCCCTGTACAAGCAGCTATTCGGCATGATTCAATCGGATCCGGCCACCCGGGAAAAAATTAAAATGCTCGGGGTCGCTGTCGGGGACGAGGAGCCGGAGATTAAGAAGTTCCGAGATCATTTCCAGATACCCTACGCGATTGTTTCCGATCCGGAATACATCCTCCATAAGGCGGTGGGAGGACCACCGGCCCCTTTTTCCATTATTGTGCGCCGGGATGCGGGGGGGAAAACCTTTCAAGTGACCGGCACGCATTTGGGTTTCAATAAGGACATGCCGGGATTGTTCAAAGAAATGAAGTCCCTGTTGCGGTAGGTGCCGCAGACGCCGTCCCCTCAGCCGAAAAAGTAGATGCCTAATCGACCCGGCGTCATCCCTTTCGGCTAATAAGAGGCAAGAAAAGAAGTTGCGCTAATCTCTACTATGGAGACTATGAATAGTATTCGGCAGGATTATCTCCGATGAACAGGGAAGGAAAACCCGCCATGTCCAGAAAATTCGCTTTTATCCCGATCTTGTTGGCCATAGGAATGTTTTTATTTTTTTTCGGAGGGCCGGCCGAACTCCGAGCACAGGAAAAAACATTCATCAAGGGCGGAGACGACTTTCCGGCTACCGCCCTGAAAACACCGCTGAAGGCCAAAGACAGGGCCTACTTGGGAATTCCCAAGGGTGATCGTTTTACGATCCAAGATATCCAGGCGAAAGTCATTTTGGTGGAGATATTGAACGTCTATTGTGCCGCTTGCCAAAAACAGGCCCCCTCCTACAACCGACTCTTTGACCTAATACAATCGAAGGCGGCCACCAGGAAACAAATCAAAATGATCGGGATCGCCGTAGGGAACGACGACGAGGAGATTAAAATTTTTCGCGATCATTTCCAGATACCCTATCCGATTATTCCCGACACCCAATATATCCTCCATGAGGCGGTGGGCGGGAGTCCGACCCCCTTTTCAATTTTCGTCCGCAGAGATCCTACGGCTAAACCCGCTCTGGTGGCTGATACCCACTTGGGTGTCAATGAGGACATTCAGGGGTTGTTAGAAAAGTTAAAGGCCGTGTCCGGTATGACGCTGGCCGCTATCCGGAAAAAAGGAGAAAGTACCAAAGCCCAGGTCATAACCCTCAAGCCTCCCATCAGCGAGGAAGAGATTCAAGCCAAGGTGAAGGAGGCCTTTACCGAGGGAGGGGGGCGGCTATCCGGCTTTGATCGAGTTACCCTCAAAAAGGGACGCGTCATCTATACGGGGGTCGTTGAAAAAAACGGGGAAAGCCGGCGCCTCTTCGCCCAGGTGGTCAGCCAGTTGCCCACCTGTGACGTCTGTCATGATACCCATTTTATCTACACTTTCGGAGCCAATGGAAAAATCCTTCAATTCATTCCTATTCAACTGACCAAATACGGTAATGAAAATTGGGATGACGCCGATATCGCCAAGATGCGCCAAAGAATTATCGGCCGATATATTTACAACCCCTTTCACTTTTCGCACAAGGTCGATGCCGTAACCACGGCCACCATCACCTCAGCCGCCATTTATCGGGGTCTGAATGAAGGGCAGTTCATCTTTAAAGAACTTAAAGGGAAAGGTTTGATTTAATTTAATGGTTGTGCGCACTTTTGGGTGGGTGGCCACAATATAGGGCAAATGAACCTGAAATCGGGCCTCTGTGGCCATGGGGTCTCGGCGAATGGGTTTTCCTGTCAAGCAGGTTCAGCAAGTGGCAGCCTGACGGTAAAAGTGGTGCCCAACTCGGGGGAACTGGTTACCTGGATATCCCCGTTGTGTTTCTTGACAATCCCGTAACAAACGGCCAAACCCAGGCCCATGCCCAGTCCTTCGGTGGAATCCTTGGTGGTATAAAAAGGATCGAAGATCTTATCCAGGATCTCTGCGGGGATCCCGGGCCCGGTATCGCTCAGGTCCACTTCGACCCCTTCGGAAGTCTTTCGAGTTTGAACGGTCAGCGTGCCGGAACCACCCATGGCTTCCAGGGCATTGAAGATAATATTCAAAAATACTTGTTCCATTCGACTGCTGTCTGCCTTGACCGGCGGTATATCGGCGCCGTATTTCTTAATCAGGTTGATGCCGAAAAAACGTTCCTGGTGGATGATGATTTTTAGGGTGGTGTCCAGGATATCCTCAATGGCCTGTAACTCTTTTTTCATCGGAGTTTCCCGGCCAAAATCCAGGACCCCCTGAACGATTTTCTTAATGCGGGTGGTTTCCCGGACGATCAATTCCAGATCCAGTCGGGTCGCTTCATCGTCCTTGAATTTTTTGAGCAGCAGGTGGGCGAAGGTCAAGACACCGGTCAGCGGCTGGTTGATTTCATGGGCAATCCCGGCCGCCATCTTGCCCAGAGAAGACAATTTTTCGGTCCGCAGGAGTTGCTTTTCCAATTCCCGCTTCTCCCGCAGATCGGTGAATACCCCCACCGAACCGATTTCCCTTTCCGCATCGTAGAGTATCGAGGCCGAAATATAGACCGGGATCTCCCAGCCGTTTTTATCCAGCAGGAGAAATTCCCTCTTCTCCAGCAAGCCGGGTCCGCCGTATTCCGCGGACCTCAGATCCTTCATGATCGCTTTGGCCTGGCCGAAAGGGTAAATATCCGTAATGTTCATTCGCTCGATGACCTCGGCCTCCCGATAGCCCAAAAGCTTTTCCGCCGCCCGGTTGAAGATGATGATCTCCCCCCCTTGCGGATGGCCACAATGGCATCCGGAGAATTTTCAATGAGGTTGGCCCAGAATTTGGGTAAGCTGTTGAGGTCGGCGATTTTACCCTTAGCTGGGACCGGAATTTTCGACTTGGTTTTTTTCAGTTTCTTCATAGCGGGTTAAGCCACCTGGATGGTATGGGAGGACCCTACTGCGGCGAGAAAATTAAGGAATAAAGAGGGCTGCGGGATACGGCAGGCGTTCTAAGTCCAGCCGTCTTCAAAATAATCGACCAGATCGCCACGCAAGGCCTCGTATTTTTCTTTCATGTCTTCGTAGGAGCGGGCATTTTCAATGGCCAGCGCGGCCTGATCCGCCAAGTCGTGAAGGAATTTGAATTCTTCCGGAGAAAAATTATGGGCCGTGGCGGTATAAATGCGCAGCGCCCCGATAAGTTCCTGTTTGAGCAGCAAAGGCACGCTCAGGATGGATTTAATACCTTCTTCCCTGGCCTCTTCGGGGTATTGGACCCGGCTATCCCGAGCGACGTCCTCGATCAAGAGGTCTTGGCCGCTTTGGACCATCCCGCCCAAGCTGCGTGCGGGATCAATAGGCCCTTTTTCCAGATACTTCTGGGTTAATCCCTGGTAGGCCACCACTTTCAGTTGATCCCGCTTCTTGTCCAGGAGGCCGATGGTGCAGCCCTTTACCCCCATCCCCTTGGTTACCCCGGTGGCGATCAGGTCCAGGACCTCCTGAAGATTCAAAGATGAAGAGATCTTCCGCTTGATGTCTTCAAAGACCGCCTTAGATTCCCTCCGGTTCCTCAGGGCTTTTCGGTCTTCGATCACCTTTTCGACCAAAGCCAGGAGCTGATCCGGAACCAGGGGCTTTTTAAGATAATCCTTGGCGCCCAAGCGCATGGCCTTGACGGCCGAATCCACATCAGGGAAAGCCGTCAAGACTACCACGGCCAGGGTCGGATCCAGCTTGCCGACCGATTCCATGACTTGAAAGCCGTCCAGTCCGTCCGGACCGTCCACTTGCCACTCGATAATCAACAGATCAAAATCTTTCTCTTTAAAAAGGGCGAGTGCCTCTTTTCCGGTTCGGCAAGGGGATACCCGGTATTGATTGGCCTCCAGCAGACGGGTCAATTCATCCAGCACCTGGGGTTCGCCGTCTAAAACCAGGACGTTTCCTTTGATCTCTGCGGTCATTTTCTTCTCCCGAGCCAAAAATATTCCTAATATTTTTGGCTATAATAAAAACCACTTAACAGATTTAAAGCTAACGTCTTTTAATTTAGATTCTTTCATCCATTGTTAAAGACAAATTCTCAGAACAATGGAGGTAAGAATCTATTCCGGGACGTATTTCTGGAGCGCTTCCAGGTCGTTGCGCACTTTGGCGTAAGCTAAGGCGTTTTCGATGGCCCGAGTTCCCTGTTCGGCGAATTTCTGGAGCAGGTCCAGTTCCTCCCGGCTGAAAGAACGGGGCTGTTGGCTGTAGAGCCGCAGGATACCCGATATCCGGTCTTGCACCTTGAGCGGATAGGAGAGGATCGTGGAGATCCCTTCCCGGCGAGCCTCCTCCGGGTACTGAAGTTTATTTTCAAACTGGTCGGCCTGGACCACCGCCGCTTCGCTGGACCTGAGCACCTCGGGCACGCTTTTTGTGGCGTCGATGGTCCCCTTCTGCAAGTAGCCCTCGGAAAGCCCCAGGGAGGAAGCCAGTTCCAGGGTCTCCTTTTTCTGGTTGAGGATTAGAAGGGAACTGCCTTTGACTTTAAAGAGGCGAACCACATTTTCATTGATGGAATTTAGGATTTCCTTCAGTTCCAGACTGGACTGGATCGCCATTTCGGCTTCGGAGTATATTTCCTCCAGTTCCCGTTCCCGTCGAATTTTTTGGATTCTTTCCAGGGACCGGTCAACCACGGCCAGCAATTCGTCCGGGGTGAAGGGCTTGGGTAGGTAATCCAGGGAGCCCAGCTTCATCGATTCGACCGCGGAATCAACGGTGGGAAAACCGGTAAACATCACCACGCCCATGTCGGGATAATCTCGGGCGATGGCCTTGACCGCCTCCATCCCGCTTTTTTCAGGGATCATCAGGTCGGTCAACACCAGATCGTAGGGCGTTTTTTTCAGCCGCTCCAGGGCTTCGTCCACCCGGAGGACCCCATCCACTCGATAGGCCTCCGCTTCGAGAATTCTGGAAATACTCTGGTGGACGATCATTTCATCGTCGATAACCAAGATCAAGGCCTTTGGTTTTCCCTGGGCACTCATGCCAACCTCCTTTATTTGTGGAGCTTCGGTCCCTTATCTAATTTTCTATATCCAAAAGTAAACCCCTTTGTCAAACATAAAAACGGGCCTCAATACCCCAACTCCCGGAGACGGTTATCAGAAAAACCGAAATGGTGGGCAATTTCATGGACCAGGGTTTTTTTTATTTGTTCTACCACTTCCCTCCGGTTTCGGCTTATCCGGAGGATCGGACGAAGGAAAAGTATAATCCGGTGCGGCAGGATGGGCGGAGGGTTAAAGGCGCTCTGCTCACCTCGGGGTACCCCCTGATAAAGACCCAGGAGACTCCCCGGGAAGCCAATCCCCAATTCGTCCAAGACCTCCTGTCCGGCTTCTTCCTCCACAAAGACTTCCACGTTTTCCAGGGCCTCCAGGAAATCTTCCGGTATCTCCCTGATGGCCTGGGAGGTCATCTTTTCAAATTCATCCATGGAAAGGTCGAGGGGACGCATAACTGGTTTTTTGACCTCTAATTGGCCTCTCAATGGTCGCTACTTCAGAGGAGAGCGTCATTCCCGCAGCGCTCTTGAGCGGGAATCCTGGTTCTCGAGAAGAGGAGTGGATACCCGATAAAAGCATTCGGGGGTGACGAGTTTTTCATCAGGGCCACCTGCGAAGCATGTAATTAGGCTTTGATCGGATCGAGTCATCTCGTCATTCCGGACAAGCGAAGCGCGATCCGAAATCCAGGCCTCAGTTACGTCTCAAAGGACTTGGATGCCGGATCGAGTCCGGCATGACGGCAAAAACAATGCCCAAGGTGGCGCTTGATAATATAACCCCCATGGCCGCCTGAGGCCACGAAGCATGAAAAAGCCTAAGGGGAAAGGCCTGAGCGCTGGTGAGCTTGGACCCTATTTTCGTATTGAACCCGCGTTCTTTTTCACTTGACCGCCTGGTTAAAGTACCCCAGTTGCAGCCCGGGAAATTCCTTTTTTAAAACGGTCACCATATTTTTATGCCCTTTGGAAGGAGATCTGGAAACGGGCAACCTGCTCAGATAAAACTCGGGGTCGATATTTAAATTTTTTAGATGCAGGAAATTAAGGCCGGTGCGGCGGATCAACTTTTGTATGGCCCTCAACTCCGACTCCTGGTCGGTGATGCCCGGGAAAACCAGGTAATTGACCATGGTAAACAGGCCCTGATCCACAGCCGTTTTTAGGGAGGTGACCACCTCCTGAAAAGTATACCCCTGGGGACGGTAATAGGCCTGGTAAAACGAGGGACGGGCACTGTTCAGGCTGATCCGGATGCTGTCCAGTCCGCTTTGGGCCAGCAGCAGAACCCGCTCCGGCAGGCTGCCGTTGGTATTGAGATTGATAGTCCCCCGGTCGGTCCGGCGACGGATCTCCCGGATACTGTCGGCAATCAGCCGGTATTCGGTTAAGGGCTCCCCTTCGCAGCCCTGTCCAAAGCTGACTACCGCATCCGGGGCCTGCCGGAGATGCCGCACGGCGAGGGAAACGATCTCTTCCCGATCCGGTTTAAAGCCGATGCGCTGATGGGAAGCGGCGCAGGTCTCTTTTCCCTGCCGGGAAAGACAACCCAGGCAGCGGGCGTTGCAGCGGCGACTCACCGGCAGGGGTGCCTCCCAGCGGCCCAAGAAAAGGTTCTTGGCGGCGAAACAGTGGTTTTGAACAGCGCAGGCGATGAGGTGTTCCAAGAGGGGCCCCCCAGCCTGCTTCTTTTGATAGCGCCGAATAGCCGGCATCAATTCTCGGTCATCGAAATTGCGCGGATCCCACCGGAAGTTGGATTCAATCCGGAAGGCGGCGATCCGGAAGCGGCCCCGTTTGAAGCCCACAGCCGTATACCCCCAAAGGGGCAGGGGCACTTGCCGGTACCGATAGTCCGCCGCCGGCAAATGGCTGCGCACCAGCCCCGGTTCGGGGAAGGCCGCCACGGCTGAACAACGAATCTTTTCCCCGGCGACGAGGATCTCGGAAACCAGGCGGTATTCACCGGTCTCCGGGTCCAGGCCCAGGGGCGCACACCCCGGCAGATAGAAAAGCTTGCTGAATTCCGGCATGGGGATCAGATCATCCTTAACGATGGGGGCCGGACGGCGTCCGAAGAACCCGGCCATCCGCAGATAGGGATGTTCAAAGATCCGTCCTTGTTCATCGGCATAGAGCATCCGCGGGAGGTCCTGAAGATTAGAGGGCCGAGGGGTATCTTTCATATGCATATCATGGAAGGAATAACACCTAAATCTTGTTAATCAACTACTTGTGGTTAGGCCTCTTTCGCCTTTTCCTCTTGGAGCTGCTTTAGCTTTTTCCAAAGCGCATCCACCTGTTTCCCCGTCTCTTCCAGCGAACCTTCATTGTGGATGACAAAATCCGCGTAGCCCACCTTCTCTTCAATGGGAAGCTGCGCCTTGAGCCGACCGGCCGCCTCCTCCCGGCTGATCGCGTCCCGCTCCATCAGGCGATGGATCTGCTCTTCTTCCGGCACATAAACCACCAGGAGCTTATGAAACAGATACTGGAGGTTCAGCTCGATCAACAGCGGAATGTCCACCAGGACAATGGCCTGAGGGTTAGCAGAGACGATTTCATTCAACTCCTGAATAAACTCCCCGAGAATCCGGGGATGGGTAAAGCCCTCGAGTTTTTTCCGTTTCTCCAGATCCTGAAAAACGATCTCCGACAACTTTTTTCGGTCCAAGTTCCGGTCTTCCTGGAGGACCTGCTCCCCGAAATAGGCCACAATATCCTTCCAGGCCGCTTTATCGGGCTCCACCACCTTCCGGGCCAAAAGATCGAAGTCGATCACCGCAGCCCCCTTCGCCCGGAGCAGGTTGACCACCGTGGTCTTTCCGGTGGCGATCCCCCCCGTTACGCCCAGAAGGAATCGTTCGTCCTGCCCCCGGATCGCTTCCAGTTGCCCCAGGCTGTTATAGGACCCGGGAAAGGCCCGGGTTAGGTCCTGTTCGGCCCCGGCATAACTGATAGGATAGCGGATGCCTCTCCGGTAGAGGGTCTCCAGCCCTCTTAAGGCCTTTTCCACATCCCCCGGCGGCAAGGCCATCACCAGGTCTTCGTCCTGGGCGTGGCCGTAGCGCCGCTCCCCATAGCAGGGGATAGTCAACGAGGGCTTTCCCGTCAGGTAGCAGCGGGCGATGGCATCCGAACAGGAGGACTCCCCCACGCAATAAAACTGCATCACCTCATATTTTTCAAACTGGAGGGCATTGATCAGGAGTATCATCTGGGCCGGATTGGCGTAGATCAGGACGATATCGGGCTCAAAAGGTTTATAGACCAGGGGGGCCAGGACCACGGCCTGGAATTTCCCCAGGGGCAGGCGGGGGATGGCGGCCTCGAACTTTTGGGCGTCCTCCCGGGTCTTGACCCAGACAATGCTGCGAAAGGTCCCGTCGCGGTTTATTTCCGGGACCTCGGTCAGGCCCAGGATCGAGGGGCAGGTGGGCGAGAGAAAGTCGCCCACCTCCGCACCCACCGTCCAGTCAAAGTTCCGGGCCAGGGTAATCAACTGGCAGAGGGTCACTTTTTTGTCCAGCCGGCGGATGAAAGGAATGGTACTCAGATCTTCTTTATTCTCCAACATCTTGAAGGCCACGGGAAAAGATTTCAGGCGCAGCAATTGCTCCATCCTGCGAATGATTTTTTCCCAGTCCCGGGATACGTTCATACCGCTATCTTCTGATTTTTTTACCATGAAGCACTCTCCTCATACAATTCTTTTAATCGGTCCAGAAAACGCTTCGAAGTATCATAAACGATAATCAGATCCAAATCCCCGGCTTCCCGGTCAGGCGTCCGGCAGGCTGAACCGAACATAATGATTTTCCTGGGGATAAGGGGTTAGCAAACAGCCGATTACTGCTTTCGAAAAACTACCGGGGAAAACCGGCCTTTCTTTAAGGCCTCGACCAGATCCCGTTCATTTCGAATCGGATCGGAAAAGCGGGTGGCGTACCGGCCCACCTCCCCGGCCTTATGGGCGTCGCTCCCGCCGGTCAGCGGCAGTCCGAGGCCCTCCGCCACCTGGGCGGCAAAGCGGTTTTCTTTCTCGGATACCCGGCTGTTCAGGACCTCCACGGCGTCCACCCTTTGAAAAACCGGCCGCTTCCGAGCCTTTTCCGGCGTCAGACCAAGATACCCAATCCCGAAAGTCAGAAAACCTCGGAAGGGATGGGCCGCGATCATAAAGGCGCCTGCCTTGAGAACCCTTTCCCGGAGTTCCTCCAGTTTGATCACTCCTTGAATATCTTCATCCAGGCCTAATACCAGAATATCTCCCTGGTCCGTGGTGATTTCATTGCCCCGCAGGATAAGGAAGCCATGCTTTTCCCGGAGGCCTTCCACCTCGGCCGGATCCCAGACATAATTGTGATCGGTCAGGCAGATTCCATCCAGACCGATCGCCCGGGCCTCTTCAATCAGCCGCTCCACCGGATTGGAACTGCAGGGGGAGGCCGGAGAGGAATGGACATGGAGGTCGATCACCATTCCCCGGGAGGCCTCCCGGTCGCGTTCCTCCCCTTTTCCCTCAACGGAAAGTTCGGACGGGGACTCGGTTTTCCTCGATCCGCCGGCCTTCCCGAAATAGTCCTGGACCTCCATCTCCGGCCTTTGAAGTTCCGGATCCTTTCCCCGGATGAGCCAGGCGGCGTCCCGGGCCGCTTGGCCGCACTCCAGGATCAAATCCGCAAAATGGCGGCAGGACCTCCGGCCCACGATCTTCTGAACCTTCTGGGTAAAATCTTGATCGATCCGAAATCCCACCGCCTCCTGAAGAAAAGGGAGGGCCCGGGGGCATTCCGCATTCTCCATCCGATTCCAGCGCCCCTTAATGGACAGGACCTCCAGACCGGAGAGGCTCAGGTCCAGGTCAATTTCCAGGCCGTAGATATCGTCTTCCAATACCCCATGGACCGACAGCCGGTCTTCACCCTTCCGGTAAACGCTGGTCAGTTTATTCCGAGCGAATTTTAGCATTTAGAGTCAAGATCCAGGTCCGCCATCAGCGGGCTGTCCGCGGAAAGGGCCGCGCAACTGTTATACAGCCTGGGATTGGCCCGGACCATGTTGGAAAAGAAGTCCTTCTCTCCGGCCCGGTTTTGGGGGGCCAGCACCAGGACGTCCCGGGTAAAAGACAGGATAACGCCGTTGCAGCATTCCTCCAAAAGGGTGGAGAACGTTTCCACCAAAGGCCCATTGGCGATAAGACCCCGGATGATCTTCTTGATCCCCGGCCCCACCCGGGCGCCGAGGACTTGTTGCAGATCCGAGGAGATGTCGGCCCGGTCCCCTTCACCGGACCGTCTGACTTGACCCCTCACCTCAACGATTTCCAGGTCGGGAGACCTAACCAGGATCTCCACCCAGGCCTCCATCAGCGTGTCCTGGACGCGGCAGGTGGATCGGGTCGTCTGATCATCCACCCTTTCCACGGTGGTGCATCGATTTCTGGTAAAACAAAGGATATTCGCCATAGATAGGTTCAACTCCCCCCGATCGTTTTCCCCCTTTATTTGGAATCCAAGGTTTCCAGGGATATGATGGAATGGGCAAAAGCTGCCCCGGCATTCATAGCCACGGCTACAAATATCGATTCGGCAATCTCTTCCCCGGTGGCCCCAGCTTTTTTGGCCATCTGAATGTGGCCTTCGATACAGTAAGGACAGCGTGTGGTGTGGGCTACGGCCACAGCGATCAATTCCTTCGTTTTAGTGGAGAGGGATCCTTCGGCAAAAGTCTTTTCATTCAAGGCCATGAAAGATTCGAAGAGTTCGGGTTTCAGCTCCTTCAGTTGTGGAATATACTTCCGGCCATCCTTGGGATAGAAGCATTCAGCCATTTTGTCCTCCTTTAAATAATGGTGTTGTCATCCGGTATTATAATCAGGTAAATATACACCCTTAAAATCAAATGTTATAACAAAATACACCCGGGAGAATTTCATGGACTATAAAACCTTGTTCACTACCTTTGGGATGATTTTTCTGGCTGAGTTGGGGGACAAGACCCAGTTGGCCACTTTTGCCTTTTCAGCCAACAGCTCATCACGTCTGGCCGTCTTTTTAGGTTCGGCCGGAGCACTGGTCCTGACTTCTCTTCTGGGAGTGCTCCTGGGAGGGGTCGTCCACAAACTGATCCCACCCCAGATGATAAAAATCGGGGCCGGGGTGCTTTTTATGGTATTGGGGGTTTGGATGACCTTTTTCTCCGGCGGAAAATAAGCGGTCGGCTATTTTTCTGATTTCTTCAGTGAGCTCCATATCTCGATCTCATTGGACACCGCCTTGAGCGGCATCTGCTCAAAAGGCCGTTGGCAAAAGTTAAGACGAATCCGGTAGCGGCCTTCCGTAATTTCCTGGGGGAGGTCAAAATAAATAAAACGGGTAGCCCTCCGGTCCTGAATAAAGATACAATCCTGGCTGCCGCTGTTTTGGAGGTTCAGGCCGGCAACGAATTCTTCCCCTTCCCGATCTCCGACCAGGCCCCCCGAACGGTTGATCCCGAACCCCAAGTCACTCAACGAAGCCAAAATAAGTCGCACCCTTTGTCCGGGACGGTAGCGATCAAATTCCGTGGAGAGGGTCAGGCGCCGGTTATAGTCGCTTTCCCCAGTGTCGACCCCGGCTGTGGCCTTTTCCCAGAATCGGGGCCGGCCGGCATCCAGGTGAACGACCTCTCCGCCGTAATAGCCGATGCCGCAGCAGTTCTTCTGCCGGACGATTTCCCAGAGGTCCCGGCCCTTCACCCCCTCGATGGAGAAATCCAGGGCCATCCCGTCTATATGCAGGCTGGTCTTGGCCACGGTCAAGCCAGCCTGCTTCAGTTTCTGGTTATATTCCGGATTCCGGTACCCGGAATGGAGGTGAATCAATTTCCCCGGGGCCACTAGATCTGAGAAGTAATCGAGCATAAAAAGTAACCGGGGCGAGATGTGATCCTCCGGATCTTTGCTGGAAAAGCCGAAGACGGTGTCGACCCGGCTCAAGGCAGCATCGTTTAAGGACCCGTCGGCGTTGAGCAGATGGACCTTGATCTCCAGGTTATTCTGGGCATTCCGAATATGCACCCAGCCGTCGCCCATAAGAAAGAAGGGCGCCATTGGCTCTTGCGCTGCGAGACCAGGGGCTGTAACCAGCAGCCCAACCAGGGTGAACAGTATTTTGGCGAAGTAAGATGACCACTTCATAAGTAAAAATATATTTGTTTTACTCCGTTTTGTAAAGGCCGTTATCCTAAATGGGTCTATTAAGAAAAATCCTTCCCGCAGACTCGACGGCCCTACCCTACCAATGGAGGCGGATGATTCGGCCCTTACCGATAGCGTTTAAAAGTTGACAGCCTGCTAAATCCACGTAAAATTAGGGCATCCGGCCTGGACCGAATCAATATTCAAATGAAGTGAGGGCCCTTCACGGCCGCGGGGTCTCTTGCCAAACGGAAGGACATTCTCAGGCTTTTTGTGAGGTTATCATTGTTGAAACGGGCGTTTTTATTATTGCTGACGGTCCTGTTGATTGGCCCCGGAACTGTTTTCGGAGCCGAAATCTACAGTGTCCAGGTCGGGATTTATCAGAAAATAAAAAATGCCGAAAACCAATACCGATCTCTCCAACGAAAGTTCGGACCCGCCTATCTGGAAGCCCTACGTATTGAAAAAAAAGGCTCGCTCTATGCCGTCCGGATCGGACAATTCAAGCAGGAAAAACCGGCACGTCAACTGCTCTCCCGGATAGAAAGATCTGTTCCCCAGGCTTTTATCTGGAAAGGGGAGTATAAAGTGGCTCAATGGGTCCGGCTCTACGGCCCGGCACCTGATCGACAAAAAAATGAACCCTCATCCACCTCCAGCCCTTCCCGGCTCACCTTCCCTTCAGAACCGGGAGAAACCAAGCCAGAAACCCTGTTTGCTTATCCAGTCCCCCCTTCGAAGGTAGAACTTTCTCCAACAGGAAAGGGCATCCAAAAGGGAAAAACCAACCTGCCCGAAAGTTTCCTGGAAACCCGCCGGGCGATCCTCTGGGGGACCGTCCTGGAAAGCAGTCCCTTATCCGGGAACCCTCTGGGCCTGAATCCCGAAAAAGAGATCACCCGGGTGATGGTCCGGGTGGATAAATCCGAGGCGGTAAAGGGCTATCCCAATTTCCTGCAGGATAAAGAAACCGAAGAAATAATTCTCTTCTCGGAAATACGCCAGCCGTTTTTCATTCCCTCGCAAAAAATCAGGGCCCTGGTGGAATACCAGGGGGACAAGTACAAACGTTTTTTCTGGATCAAGCAGGCGGAGCCGATAAACCCATAAATGGGACGAAATGCCCCCCCCTATGAGGTCCAGGTGGTCGCTCCCCTGCCGATCTAAATGATCCCAACTTCGTCTGCGGCCCTGATCGGGGATGACGGCTTGAAGCCTTCTTGACTTCTTCAAGGTTTTTGATAGGATCACTCCCCATGGACCCTAAAATAGCCCGGCTTCAGGAAGAGATAGAAAAACTAAAGTTGGATAAGGTCGACCGCGAAGCGGCCCTGCCGGCCCACTCTATCCGCCCCCACCAATTGCTGGTCATTGAAGAGCTGGAAGAGGAAATCGAGCGGAAGCAAAAAGAAATGGCTGACTTGGAGGCTTTGGGAAAGAAATGAGCACTCGATTAACCAAGAAGGGCGTGGAGAATTCTCCCCTTAAGCAAAAGAGGGCGGCCCTCTCCCTCCTGACCATTGAAAAGATCTGCCCCGATTTTCAGGAATGGCCAGACAGTTGGAAAGGTGAGGACAAAGATGTTCCCTATGGGGAAGGACTTGTCGAGGTATTTCGTCCTTTCATTCAGTCGCTTATCGATTACGGGTGGTCCAAGTCAACTATCCGAAACCACATCGATAACCTCTGGCTGCTCGGCGGGGAGATCATTCGGGAGGTCAACGATGACAATGAATACCTCCGCTTTACTCCCCAACAGAAACTGATGGAAACGATCGGACTGGAGGGCGGTCCCTATTGTCGCCACTTGGATTCGGAAGAGGAATCGCGGTCCTTCGACGCCACCTGCCGAAAATTGTACAAATACCTTCAGCCTATGGTCTCTACAAAATAAGCCTTATCCCAAAGGCGTCCGCCTTTGGTCAGATTCTCCTTCGTGTTTTGAAATTGCTCCAAAAGGGCTTTAGAGGAAGCTGCCTTCAATTTCTTCACAATGGCCTCCAAGGGTTTCTCGCCATCCGTTTCCACATAGACATGGACATGATCCGGGGCCAGCCACATCAAAGCGGCCGTACCACCGACCAATTCCCCGAAACCGAGAAACAGGTCGAATACATTTTCAAAATACTTTTTGGGAGGAATAAAGACCGGCCTTCGGTGGGCCGTGTTCCAGAGCAGGTGATATTTAAGATTGACTATAATCTCATCCGGGTCCTGTTCCAGTTTTTGCAGGGCCAGGGCCTTTCGGTACTTGATCTTATCCGATTTCAAAAAATCCCGGAGGAATTGAAGCTGGGATCGAGGAGGAGTCGGCCTCGATTTCGTAGGCTGTCCATCTTCCCTCGTCCCGGCCAGGTGGAGCCGGGGCTGGAAGGCGTGACAATGGAAAGGGTCCGGCTTCTGAATCATTCGGTTCAGATCGCATAAGAGCGTTTCTTCCAGCCTGAAGTCATTGCAGACCCGGCACGTGACGTGAGGCTGGTGCCGGTAAAATTTGGCGCATTCGAGGCATTTTGGAGGGGTAGGAGCGTCCAACATCTATCCTTTTTTCGCCAAGCCCAGTAATTCCCTGACCCGCTGAACCCCACGACGGTTGAACTCGTTCAACTCCGGTTGGACGGCTTTCCCCCGTTCAAAATCGATGAGCAGGGCCTCCACGGCCTCCCGGCCGTCTGCCGTGCGAACCGCCTCTCGCGGAGTCCGGTTACCTAAAGCCGGGATTTTCATGTCCACCCAGCCTTCCCAATGGGACCGCATGCTTTCGGCCAGTGCCCGTTGCACCTCCGGGTTCTGGATCAGGAATTTATCGGAGGCCGATTCCCGCCTATCCGGGTCCTGGGCGGATTCCCACACTTCCTGTGGTCTGAATGGAGTGATTTCGTCCAGTTTGAAGCGGACCGTGGTTCCCAAACGTTTTTCGATAGTTTTTCGAATTTTTTTGGCCCGATTCGCCGAATTCACCTCGACCGTAAACCGGCTTCCGTCGATCTTCAAATTTCCCAGAATCGTATTGGACATTCCGGGGCTTTGTTTGTGGCCCGGCCGGCTCCAGTCCCATTCCACCCGTTGAAGGCTGCCGTCCTCGTTGTAGTGGGCGTTGCGGACAATCTCTTCCTTGGATTCGGTGACACTGAGAGAGGCCAGTTCATCCAACACCCTTTCCGGCGAATCAATCTCGAAAATCAGTTTATGCGGTTCCAAAGGATCGCCGTCGGTGTTGCAGATGGTGGGGGGATGGTGCAGGAAGTGGTCCATCAGAAAAAACTCCCGGCGGATTTCCGTCTCCCCGGTCCGGATGTCGGCCTCGGTGATCTCCGCCTTTCCCGCCTTCAGCCGGTTTCGCAATTCGATGAGGCCGACCTTGTAGGCGGGGGGAATGGGATAGGGGATCAGCCCGATAAACATGTTGACTTCGTCGATCGCGGCCACTCGACCGAAGAGCAGGTCATGCGGTTTCATATAATGCGACCCAGACCGCTCCTGGACCGTATACGTGACGCCCGTCAAGACGTCCTGCAGATCGACCCGTTTCCCAGGGTCCACCCGCAGCACTTCGAAAAAACGGTAAGGGTTACGATTGGAGGCTTCGGCCAACTGGCGTTCCAGGGAATCGAGCCGGCAAGTCGGATCCTGGAGAAGGATTTCGGCTACTGTCTTCCCCTCGATGGCCGGTCGATTTTTGGCGGAAGCAGACGCGTCAACCTCCCAGTTGAAAACCATCCAGGGAGCGAACAGAGGCATCTGCCGTTTAATATCCTCGTCGGCGGGAGAGACGTCTACGCCGGCGGCCATCCAGTACTCGGACAAAGCCCGGTCCTCCGCCTCCGGCCCCAGCACCCGTCCGCAAAATTCGGCCATTTTGTCGAAGACCTGGTTATAGGCCTCCGACAACCGCTGGTAGTGGAACTCTTCGGTGGAGACCACCTTGGTTTCGTTTAGACAGCATTTCTTGTACTTTTTCCCGCTGCCGCAAGGACAGGGGTCGTTTCGTCCGATGGTTGGCATTTTGCCTCCTTCTATCGGTGTAGTATACCGTTATGGCGACCGTTGGTTTTTTTGGAGTGCGCGGACGCGTCCGCGCTTTGATCACTGGGACGCGTCCCGATATAGGAAAGCGGCGACGTGTCGCCGCACTCCAAAATTTCTATTTTCTTGACGAAACGCAGGCAGATGGTAAAATACAATAATTAACAGCCCCGGAGATAGCATCTCCGGCCCGACGCCTTCTCAATTTTGGTTGAGGGGGCGTTTTTTCTTAGGCGTTCCTGGCTTTATAACACTCTTTTCCCCCCATCTTTTCATCTTTTTCTGTATCCCGCTTGTTTCTCCTTCAGGTCGAACCCGATCTTCTTCTTGGGTTTTTCCGGTGGGACCATCAGGGCGCGGATGGCGTCGAAGATGGCCAAAATCTGCTCATCGTGATCCTTAAGCCGATTTTCAAGCTCGGCCAACTTGGTCGCCAGATCCTTATGGGTTGCCAGCATCTGGCGGAGTCGTACGAAAACCCTCATGATGGCGATGTTGACCTGAATAGCCCGCTCACTGCGCAGCACACTGGAAAGCATGGCCACGCCTTGTTCAGTGAAGGCATAAGGTCGAGCCCGCCGCAAACACCCCAACTTGAAATCACAAATTGTGATTTCAAGGCATCCGGACTTTTTCATTCCTAATCCCCTTTTCAACCGGCTATTAAAAAACGGGGTTATCTCCCGGCAACCGATGCAGGTCCTCCGGAGAATCCACCTCGAAGGAATCGTGGAGGGTAATGATCACCTGGACCGGGTAGCCGTGCTCGAGGGCCCGGAGCTGTTCCAGCTTTTCGGCGGCTTCCAGGGGACCTGTGGGGAGGGAAGTAAAGATGTCGAGGAAGTCCCGGCGGTAGGCGTAAATGCCCAGGTGTTTGTAATAAACAGGGGCGGGATCGCCGTCGCGGTAAAAGGGGATGGGGGAGCGGGAGAAGTAAAGGGCCCGGCCGCTGGAATCGAAGACGGTCTTCACATGCTTGGGATCCGGGATCTCGGACGGGACGGTGATGCGGTAGATCAGGGTGCTCAGGGGCCAGTGCGGATTCTCTTGATGACCGGCGATCAGGTCCGCAACGGCCTGGAAGGGGAAAAAAGGCTGGTCCCCCTGGATATTGACCACCAGCGTGTCGGGAGCCAGATCCAGTTGATCGGCGGCTTCGGCGATCCGGTCGGTCCCTGTTCGGTGCTCCGAGCGGGTTCGAAGTATCGGGACCTGAAATTCCCGGGCACAGGCGATGATCCGCTCGTCATCGGTGGCCACGGCGATCCGGGAAACCCCGCTGATCTGCCGGGCCCGCAGAATCACCCGGCCGATCATCGGGCAGCCGTGAATCTGAGCCAAGGGCTTGCCGGGGAATCGGGAGGATTCAAAGCGGGCCGGGATGATTATGACAGTTTCCATAAATTTTTTTAGCCCCCCTTGGCTAAAAAAATTTATTATTGGCTTCGGAGACCAACTGCTCCACCTTGCCGAATATCGCCTCGTCCATCTTGATGTTGATGGGCAGTACCAGGGTCCGGGCCATCAAGGCATCCGACTGGGGAAGCGCATCCGGCGGGTATTGAAGATCGCGCCCGTCAGCGGCCCGAAAAGGCCAGCCGTTGTGGCCGGAGGTTTTCTGTCCCAGCAGATGTTCCCAGTTGCGGTAATAATGCCAGGTGTTCTGGAAAAAATAAACCAACCCCACCCCGCCTTTCCCGGCTAATTCTTTAAAGGCCAGGGTTTTTTCCGGATCGGGCAGGAAAAAAGCCAGGAAAGTAGCGGTGTCGCCCTCCGGATCCGGCAGGTGCCGGAACCTGATTCCCTTCAACCCCGAGAGGATGGCCTTCAGACGGCGCTTGTTCTCCCGCTGCCGGGACGATCATCTCCGGGAGCTTCCGCAATTGCGCCAATCCCAGCGCCCCCTGCAACTCCATCATCCGGTAGTTGAAGCCGATGAAGCTCCGGCCCTCCAGTCCGCGATCGGTACCGATATGGTCGTGGCCGTGATCGTGGTATTCCGAGGCCCGGCGAAAAAGTTCGGGGTCGTCCATGATCAGCATCCCACCCTCACCGGTGGTCAAGGTCTTGACCGAATCGAAGGAAAAGGTGCCGATGGCCCCGAAGGACCCCAGGTGCTTACCTCGGATAAATCCCCCGGCGGCCTGGGCCGTATCTTCAATAACCGGCAGGTTGTGCCGGCCGGCGACTTCCAGAATCGGCTCAATATTCGCCTGGGCTCCCAGCATATGCACCGGAATGATGGCCCGGGTCCGGGGGGTAATTTTCTTTTCCAGGTCTTGCGGATCCATATTCAAGGTGTCGTCGATTTCGGTGAACACTGGTACGGCCCCGGTCTCCAGTATGGCTTCCCAGGTGGCCACAAAAGTGAAACCGGTGGTAATGACCTCGTCCCCGAAGCCCACGCCGAGGCGGCCAAGGCCACCCTCAGGGCCGTGCTTCCGGAAGAGACAGCCAGGGCATGTTTCCGACCGGTAAAAGCGGCAAAGGCCTTTTCAAACTCTTCAACCTTATAGCGGCCCTGCCGCTGGGCCGGAAACCCGTAGCGAAACAGGACGCCCGTTTCCAGAACTTCCAGGATCTCTTTTTTTTCTTCTTCCCCAAGCACTTCATAACCGGGCATTTCTTATGCCTCCTTATTTTCTAATTAGATCTCCTGATGGTTATCAACCAATAGCCTAACATCTAAATCCTGTCAAAGGAATTTCAAATTAGGAAGAAGATCTGGTCCAATCCACTCTGGCCTGGAAGGCCAGGGTCTGCCCGTCATTTTTTCGTCCTTCGATTCCCTGCGAAAGGCGTTCGCCCTTTCCGATTCTTTCCCGGTAAATGGTGAGCACCTCGCCCCCTTGGGTTTCGGCCAGGAAGTTGATCTGCAAATCGGCCAACTGGTAATGCTGATGGAAGTCCAAAGGGAAACTGTTTAAAATCCAGCCGACGTAATGGGCATTGTTCATATGCCGGTTCAAATCGATGTGTTGGTAGGCGGCCTTGAAGCCCAGCGTCTCCTCGGGTGATTCCAGGGGAGGGAGCTTTTCCAATCGCCGATCTAAGGCGCGCTGTCCGGGATCAATCGGCATACGTTTAAAAACCTCCTCCAATCTCTTGGGTCTTCGGGTCCTTAGATTCACGAGCAGCCAATTGGAAGTAACCCGACCCAGCACTTCGCCCTGCCGGCTGGTAATCAGAAAATCCCGCAGGGCAAACAGGCGCTCGATCCCCCGGGGCCAGGTCTTAACCAGGATTTCCTCCCCCCATCCGGGGTAGCGGTCCATCACGATCAGCAGGCGGGAAAGCACCCAGGCCAAGTTGTCGGTCCGCAGGATGTCTATACCTACCCCTTGGCGCTCAATTTGATTGCTGGCCGTCTCCTGCATAAAATGAAAAAGGGCGCTGAGGCGCAATCGGTTTTGGAAATCGACTTCATAGGTACGAAGACGATAGGCTTCTTCCCAATAGATCGGGTTCATCAGTCCAGGTTGGATTTCCATTGAATTTGAATATTGAAGCCCTCTTAACAAAGTCGCGGCCCTGCCGGATAGAGAGAGTCCCATAAACGGCACCTCAAATATTATCTTATTTTACAGGATTTTCCCTATTTGTAAAAAAAATTGTCCTCTGTTATCCTAAAAGAGCAGGGTGAGGTCGTTTCTCCCAAACCGTGTCGCTACGAACCGGTTTGATTGAGCAGCCTTTTTCCCTTAACGCCATTTCAACCAATCCTTGGAGGTACTATGAATAAAAAGACGCTGCTGCCTTCTCCATTTACCATAAAAAATCTGACTCTAAAAAACCGGATCACCATGGCCCCGCTGTTCCTGGGCTATGCCAACCCCGATGGGACGGTCAATTCCCTGATCCTGGACCATTATCAGGAGATGGCGGCCTCGGGGGCCTCCTTGATCGTGGTGGAAAACGCGGCCGTGGACTCTAAGGGGATGGGATCGCCTTTTACCCTCCGTGTGGATGAGGAGCGGTTCCTTTTGGGACTCTCCGGGCTGGCTAAAACTATTCACCAACAGGGGGCCCTGGCCATCCAGCAGATCAACCATGCGGGGCGCTATGCCTATGGGGCCGATAAAATCGCCCCGTCCCCTTTTGAAACCTATCGGGTGGTCCCCCGGGAGATGAATCAGGAGGATATGGATCAAGTGACCCGGGCCTTCGTGACCGGCGCCTTGCGGGTGAAGGAGGCCGGGTTCGATGGGGTAGAACTTCACGGGGGAACCGGCTACCTGTTGGTCCAATTTCTTTCACCCCGAACCAATCAGCGGACCGATGGCTATGGGGGGTCATTTGGAAAACCGGATGCGCTTCCCTTTACAGGTGGTCGACGCGGTGCTGGGTGCCGTGGGACCGGATTTCCCGGTGGGATACCGTTTTCTGGCCGATGAGTGGCTGCCCGACGGCCTCCATCCCGAGGAAACAACCCTCTATGCCCAAGAGCTGGGAAAACGGGGAGTGGCCTACCTCTCGGTCATGGCCGGCACCTATGATTCCTTTTTCCTGCCCGAGTACCTGAAGGCCGAAAAGAGAGGAAGGCTATATGTCTTCCTTTGCCGGGCAAATCAAAGCGGTTGTCCCAAAAACCCCGGTGATAGCCGCCGGCAGGATTCAGACTCCGGAGACGGCCGAACGGATACTGGACTCGGGCCAGGCCGATCTGATCGGCCTGGCCCGAGTCCTCCTGGCCGATCCTCTCTGGCCTAAGAAGGCCGAAGGGTTGGTTCAGGAACCGCTGGTCTCCTGCGAACCGACCTGTTCTTTATGCCTGAAAAGGGTAATAGGCGGCAAGCCGGCCTTCTGCGCTCATTGGGACAGGGACAAACAAAAAAAATTCTTAGCCCGGATCGGAGAGAAGCCGACGGAACCCGAAAACGCATCAAATTAGGACCTTGTGAAATTGATCCGGAAGAGTCCAAAATAGGTCCGGTCCTCATCTTGTCTCAAAACGGGATTTCGGAGAGCCGTTGGCCTTCAAGGCCTTGAATATCTATGGGATATCGGGAACCAGGCCCTCGCTGGAATTAAGTTCTTTAAGAAAATCTTTGATACGACAATCTTGATAAGGGACCCGGACATATTGCCGAGATTTTAAGCGGCAAGGAATTGGTGGTCTTTCGGGGGCAAGTAAGAGCAAGTTAAAAGAGAATATAAACCTGCCGCATTTTTTCCGAAGAACCTAACAGGTGGAATGTGAAAATTGGTCGAAGCCATCAAAAGCGATAAAGTTTGATTCCCAATAACAACGCGCCTATAGGTTGGAAAAATTAAATGTGAAAATCACCTTATGCTATAATAATATTCTTCATCATTATATATGGGCTCGCGCTGCTCCTTTTCCCTAATAAATCTCATCGAACACTTTGCAATTGTCGCATATTCCCCTTCCTTAGTCCTTTGCAAAAAGGTTAGCAAGGCTTTTTCTTCCAGTTCTCTTTCTTTAATCTTCTTATCCATAATAGGCATCCTATTGAAATAAATTATAAAACCATTGACTTGCCCAAATCGGATTCAATCTGGTTCTTGAGCCCTGTCAAATCCATCTCAAAACCACAATTACATTGGATTTTACCATTTTTTGGAAACGGACGAAAACCTTGTTTTTGAAGGTCCTGATCGATTTTGGGATTTGGGTTAAATTTAGCATAAATCTTATGAGCAACGCCACATTGCGGACATTTATGATCAATCTGTAAAACGTCTGCCTTGCCCGGCCTTAAGGGCATTTTGATCGGTACGTTGGCGGGCGCAGCCTGGCGAAAGATTTTTGTGTCTTCCGTGGCAAATATCTTAAAGGTGGTTGTCGTATCAAAAAGCAAACGGCAAACAATTTGAATTCGATGAACCAATTCCCTTAACTTGATATCGTCTTCTACCCTTTTGATCTTGAGTCCGATATTCTCAAGGTCGTCAATCTTAATAGACCTGCCGTGGAGACGCCATTTGGCATGATTTGTTAACTCCGCGGCAATTTCTCCGGCACGTTTCTTCTTGGCCTCAAGTGTTACCGGATATTTCCTGGTCTCCGTTTCATGCCATTTCCTAAACTTATAATTCACTAGCCATTCGACAACCAATTCCTCTGCATATTTGAGAGCATGGTAAACGCCGCTTAATTCACCAGGGGTGATTTGGGCTACCATGGTGGCATCAAAAGGATTTAGAGTACCTAAGGTTTCTGCCTCTTTGCGTTTTTCATTAACCCACTCAACGTAGTCATAGGCAGATACAACCGACCTACCAATTTTGACTTGTGCATCGATCGGGCCCAAGCTGCCCGTCTCTGTCATCAATATTTCATCCCCGGAAAGGACGATGAGCGTACCGGCACTCTTGGCCTCCCCGGATACGATAAAAGACACGGTTTCAAAGTTCTTGTGTAGGAACCGGACGATCTCCTCTGCTGTTTCACCGCTTCCGCCTGGCGTTTCAATATAGATATCGACGCTTTTTCTATTTTTACCCGACAAGAGATCGTGAAAAATATAGAAGTCTGCTTGCTCCAGGCTTATCGCAGGGATGGGCTTTCCGATCGCTGCTGAAAAAACAAAAAGATAGGTGTCCCTTAATTTATTATATTTGGAGATAAGGCGCAATAACTCGGCTTCAAGCTCGTTACCACTCAAACGTTTTTGGATATATTCATTTAAGAGACTCATCTTTTTTATGGTTGCCTCTTCGCCAGTAATACCAATGAGACGTCATTTGGGCAGGAGATTTTGGTTTTCGCCAACCTATTCAATAAAGGAGATCATATTACATCGTCTTCCAGACTTAGCCATTTTTTAAATATTATCATGGTGAAAAATCAAGTCAAGAACAATAATAGTCATCCGTTTCAGTAGGTTATGATCATACATGGAAATTCATTCCCCCTTTTCAAAGGCTAATACATCTTTTCATAAAGGGCGATGATATCCCCCTCGGTGATCGGCCGGCGATTGTTTTCGATGGGACGGGCGACTTTCATGGCTGCCGGGGCCATTTCCGGGATGGCCTTGCGGGGAATCTTCAATTCGGCTAAATTCCGGGGGATGCCGATAGCCCGGGAAAGGCGGGTGACTCTTTGGATGCATTTTTTAGCCCCCTTTTCCGGGGAGTCGGCCGGAGCGGAGCCGCCCAGCAGGGCCTCCATGCGGGCGAAACGCTCGGGATGCCCGATGCGGTTAAACTCCAGGACATAGGGCAGCAGCACGGCATTGGCCAGGCCGTGGGGGATATTGAAAAAAGCCCCCAGGGGATAGGCCATGGCATGGACGGCGGTCACCCCGGCGTTGGCCAAGGCCAGCCCGGCCAGCAGGCTGCCTAAAAGCATGTTTTCCCGGGCCTGCATATCGTTCCCTTTCTGCACCGCCTTTTTCAGGGACCCGCCAATCAGGGCAATCGCCTTTTCAGCCACCAGGTCGCTTAACGGGTTGGCCTTGTTGGAGGTATAGGCCTCCATGGCGTGGGTCAGGGCATCCATGCCGGTCTGGGCGGTAATCTGCGGGGGGAGAGTCAGGGTTAATTCCGGATCCAGCAGGGCTACGGTGGGGAAGAGAAAGCGACTGTTTATTCCCCCCTTGGTCTTGGTCTTCCGGTTGGTGAAGACGGCAGTGAAAGTCACTTCGCTCCCGGTCCCGGCAGAGGTGGGGATCAGGATGGTCGGCAGCCCGGCTTTGGGTACGCGGTCCAGCCCGACGTAATCGCTGACCTGCCCTTTGTTCGTAGCCAGGACGGCGATAGCCTTAGCCGTATCCAGGGCGCTGCCTCCGCCCAGTCCGATGACCAGTTTACATTTCTTATCCCCGGCCAGGCGGGCGCCGGCCTCGGCCGAAGCGGGGGCCGGTTCGGCTTCCAGTTTGTCAAAAAAGACCGGCTGGAGACCCACGGCCTTTAATTGTTTCGCTAAATCGGCCTTCAACGATCCTTTGGAAAAAAAAGGATCCAGCGTTACCAGGACGGTATCCCGACTGTACCGTTTAGCCAACTCCGGCAACTGACGGATGGCGCCCCGGCCGAAATGAATCTCTCCAGCTCCGACAAATGAAAAATTGTTCATAGGACTTCCTTTCTTTAATTGAACATTTCGCCTTTATGGGTGGGTGGCCATCTATTTAATAGATCACCCCGAATCTGAGCCTTCGTGGCCGTCTGGGTCTCTTGGAAAGGGTTTTCCACACTTCTTTTGTCGTTCTAACCCGGCCCCTGGGTTATCAAGTCGGTCCTGGAGGCAGGGCCAGATGGGAAGGCGTTAAAGGTCTCCGGTTTTGGGCCTGCCTTTAAATCAAGTTAATGTTTAGGCCCGGATTCGGAGTCCGGATGGCCCTTGGAAAACCCTTTCCAAGAGACCCAGACGGCCCGAGCTTAGATTCAGGGTGATCTATTATCCCTGGGGCTCCCCACCCAAAAGGGCGAAGTAACCCTTCACTTGACCTTAAACCTTCGGGGTTCAATCCCGAATTTATCAATTTTATAGTTCATGATTCGTTGGGTCAGGCCCAGTTCCTGGGCGGCTCGAGAGCTGATCCCGTTGCTTTTCTTCAGGGCCTCGATGATCATTTCCTTTTCAAAGGCCTCCACCGCCGGAGTGAAGGAAAGCCTGGCCTGGGTGTTGGAACTCTCCGCCGTTTGCAGGGTCGCCGGCAGGTGGTGGCTTTTGATAGCTTCCTCTTCGCAGATCAGCACGGCCCGCTCCATGCAGTTCTGAAGCTCCCGGACGTTTCCCGGCCAGTGATATTGCATCAGGAGGTCGATGGCCGGAGTCGAAATACGTCGGATGTTCTTATGGTGCTCCTGGGTGTATTTCTCCAGGAAAAATTCAGCCAGCAGCAGAATGTCGGTTCGTCGTTCCCTCAAGGGGGGCAGATAGATGGGAAAGACGTTCAGCCGGTAATAGAGGTCTTCCCGAAAACGTTTCTCTTCCAGGGCCTTTTCCAAATTCTGGTGAGTAGCGGCGATAATCCGGACATCAACCGGTATCGGCTGGCGGCCGCCCAGACGATCGATTTCTTTTTCCTGGATAACTCTCAAGAGTTTGGTCTGGATATTGGGGTTCAGGTCTCCGATTTCATCTAAAAACAGGGTCCCACCCTGGGCCCGTTCAAAGCGGCCCAATTTCAAGGCCGTGGCCCCGGTGAAGGCGCCTTTTTCATAACCGAAGAGTTCACTCTCCAAGAGGGTCTCCGGCAGAGCGGCGCAATTGATCTTAATGAAGGGTTTATGGGCTCGGAGGCTTTGGTAGTGGATGGCATTGGCCACCAGTTCCTTGCCGGTGCCGCTTTCGCCGCGCAGGTGGACGGTGGCGTTGCTCTGGGCCACCTTGTGGATCATCTCATATACTTCCCGCATGGGACGACTGTTGCCGATGATATGATCTACCTGATAGCGCTCGGTGAGTTCTTTCCGCAGGCGGAGGTTTTCATCAATGAGTTTTTCTTTTTCCCGGTTCAAGTGCTGGAGTTTGTTGACCGTCTCGGCGATCAGGGCCCCGATGATGGTCAGGAAGCGTAAATCCTCATCCAAAGAGATGTCGTTATCGAACAATCGGTCAACGCTCAAGGCCCCGATGGTTTTTTTGCCGATTTTGATAGGGACGCAGATAAAAGAAATGTCCTGTTTTTCCAGGTTCTTCCGGGAACGGGTCTTGTTCAGAAAGAGGGGTTCCTGGCTGATGCGAGGGATGATGGCCGGTTCGCCGGTTTGAACCACCCGACCGGTGATGCCTTCCCCTAAACGGTACTTGCCCCGGCGCCTGGCTTCAGGGGATAAATCATGGGCTATTTCAATGGATATTTCGGAAGAGAGGGGGTTCAACACACTGACCGTGGCCCGGCTCATCCCCAGGAACTTGGATAAAATACTCAAGGTCTCCTGGAGGGATTTGGTCAGATCCAGGGTGGCATTCAGGGTTTTAGCGATCTCATAGAGGCAATAGATTTCCCGGACATAATGGGAGTTTTCCAAATCTTTTAGGGGGGGGAAAATGTTTTTCATCGTCCTTTTCTCTGGTCAATCGAGATGCCATTTGAATTGAATTCAAATGGTCCCACCCTCATCCCGCCTCGGGTGGGACCCGGCGCTAAATCGCACTCGGGCTGATGCCGGACATCTATCGAGTCCGTCAAAGATCTACCACAGGTTACCTCAGAAAACAACAATTTTGTAATTTGCCCGACCGGGTCGGGCGGAAGGGCCAAGGATTTTAGGCCCCCCGGACTTCCTTTTCCCTTGACACTTCGGCGGCACTTTCTTATACTCCTGAAACGCGTATTTCAGCGTATAGCTAAACTATTTCAATCAGTTTTCGGTGTTCGGCCACCGGCATACTATCGGGGTCGGACACGAAAACCAAGGAGGCTCAGGCATGTTTCAGAAATCTTTCATCCCCCATAAGGGGTACTGGTCTTCGCCCTTTTCCCGCTGGCAGATGTCCTTTCAAAATATCAATTCCATTGAATTAGCCGCGGCCACGGCCAAAAAATTCCTTGAAATAAGGGGCTATTCTCCCGAAATGTTTGACGGCTGTATTCTGGGCATAACTATCGGCCAGCGGGCCTGGTTTTACGCCAACCCCTGGTTTTGCGCCCTCATGGGCAATGATCAGATCAGCGGACCGACCATCAGCCAGGCTTGCGCCACCAGCGCCACGTCCATTTACACGGCGGCGGCCGGCCTGGAAACCGGGATGTATCAGAATGTTTTAGTGGCGACTACCGACCGCTGCTCCAACGGCCCCCATACCGTCTGGCCCAATCCCAACGGACCGGGAGGAGAAGTGATCAGTGAAAACTGGATGATGGATAATTTCAACAAAGATCCCTATGGCGGAGTGCCCATGGTGCAAACGGCCGAGAACGTGGGGAACAAATACGGCGGGGTGACCAAGGAAGAATCGGATGCCTTGGCTGTCCGGCTCTATGAGAAATACCTGATGGGTATGGCCAATGACCGGGAATTCCAAAAAGGCTATATGATCCCGGTGGAAATAAAGATCTCCAAGAAAAAGTCGATCCTGGTGGAAGCGGACGAAGGCATTACCCCCAATACCGCCGAAGGGCTGGCCCCGCTGAAACCGGTCATCCCCGGAGGCTGTATTTCCTTCGGCGCCCAAACCCACCCGGCTGATGGCAATGCCGGCCTGATCCTGACCTCCCGGGAAAAGGCCAGGGATTTAAGCCAGGATAAAAACATCACCATCCAGGTTTTGAGCTACGGCTATAACCGGGCCGAGAAAGCCCATATGGCGGCCGCCGTGACCCCGGCTTCGGAGATGGCCCTGAAAAATGCGGGGGTCCAGGTTAAAGATTTAGCAGCGGTCAAAACCCACAACCCCTTCTCGGTCAACGATATCATCATGGCCCGGCTGATGAAAATCCCAGGGGAAATCTTTAACAATTACGGGAGTTCACTGATTTTCGGACATCCCCAGGGGCCTACCGGGGCCCGCTGCACCGTTGAATTGATCGAAGAACTGGTCAAAATCGGCGGTGGCTATGGGCTTTTCGCCGGTTGCGCCGCCGGGGACACCGGGGCGGCCCTGGTTCTTAAGGTATCCTAAGCCTTTGGGGGTTAAACTCGAAACCCGAAATCCGAAACAAATTCAAATGACCAAAATTCGAAATTCAAAACAACCGTTCTCCGAAACGGCATGCACCGCCGTAGCGGGGGATCCAACAGTTACGCCCTCCCGCTAGGGGAGGGGAAGCGTTTCGGTCATTTGAATTTTGAACATTGTTGTTTGTTTCGGATTTCGTGCTTCGAATTTCGAATTTAGAAATGAAATGACCATGTCAACAACCATCACGGTTCCTTTTATTGAGGGTGACGGCACCGGCGCGGATATCTGGAAGGCTACCCGGCCGGTGCTGGAGGCCGCTATCCGGAAGGCCTACGGGGGCGAAAAGGCTATCGACTGGCAGGAGGTCCTGGCCGGGGAAAAGGCCTTTGCCCAAACCGGGCAATGGCTCCCGTCGGAAACCCTGCAGGCTATCCGTCACTATGGAATCGCCCTCAAGGGCCCCTTGACCACCCCGGTCGGCAAGGGGCTTCGCAGTCTCAACGTTCAGTTACGTCAGGAACTGGATCTCTATGTCTGCTTACGACCGGTACGCTACTTCCAGGGAGTTCCCAGCCCCATGAAGCGCCCGGATCTAGTAGATATGGTTGTATTCCGCGAAAATACCGAAGATGTTTATGCCGGCCTCGAGTGGCCGGCCGAGGCCCCTGAGACCTGGGAGTTAATACAGTGGATCAAGGAAAAAACCGGGAGAAAACTGGGGATTGATACCGGAATCGGTATCAAACCCATCAGCCGCAGCGGGACCCGGCGGTTGGTGCGTCGAGCCATACAGTATGCCTTGAGCCGCAAAAAAACCAGCGTGACCCTGGTCCACAAGGGGAACATTATGAAGTTTACGGAGGGGGCCTTTTGCCAGTGGGGCTATGAAGTGGCGAAGGAAGAATTTCCCTCGGAAACCATTACCGAAGCCGATTGGCTGCTGGGTCAGGATCAGGCGGAAGGGATAGGCAAGCTGATCATTAAGGATCGAATCGCCGATATGATGTTCCAGCAGGTCCTCCTGCGGCCCGAAGAGTATTCGGTGATCGCCACCCCGAACCTGAACGGAGACTACCTTTCCGATGCCTTGGCGGCTCAGGTAGGCGGGCTGGGCATGGCCCCGGGGGCCAACATCGGGGATACCTGCGCCATCTTTGAGGCCACTCATGGGTCAGCTCCCCAGTATGCCGGGCAGGATAAAGTCAATCCCGGTTCTCTGATCCTCTCCGGGGCCTTATTACTCGAACACCTGGGCTGGGTAGAGGCTGCCGAATTGATTTATAACGGCTTGCAGAAGACTATTTCCGAAGGGATCGTCACCTACGACCTGGCCCGACAGATGACCGGGGCCCGGGAGGTTTCATGTTCCGGTTTTGGGCAGGCCCTGATCGAACATTTGGGGTAAATTCTCCTTGGTGGAATGGATTTACTGCCCTGATTTATCCCCCCCGTTGCTCCTTTTGCCGATCCCCGGTGGCCGTTCAGCGCCGGGCCTTTCTCTGCCCGGATTGTGAGCGGGAGATCCGCTGGATTGAAGCCCCCCAATGCCCTGGTTGCGGACTGCCTTATCCCGCCGGAGGCAGCAGTCATCTGTGCGAGGATTGCCTTCGACGGCCGCCCTTTTACGACCAGGCCCGGGCCGTGGTCGTTTATCAGGGTCAGGTCACCGGGGCGATCCACCGCTTCAAATATCGGAAGGAATACCTGTTAACTGAAGTTCTGGGTTGGTTGGGCAATCGGCTGAAATGGGAAAAACCGGACTTTGATTACCTCATCCCGGTCCCCTTGCATCCGAAAAGGCTCCGGGAAAGGGGCTTTAACCAGGCCTTGCTTCTAAGCAAGGCCCTGGAGGATATTCCCCCGGGGAAAATTAAACCCGGGATCCTGAAACGGATCCGCCATACGCCGCCGCAAGTCCGGTTGAATCCTGATGAGCGACGTCAAAATGTCCGTGGAGCCTTTGAGCTCAAGGCCCCGGATGGTGTCCGGGGGAAAAATATTTTATTGGTGGACGATGTTTTTACCACTGGGGCCACTGTCAACGAGTGTGCCCGGGTGCTCAAGAAAGCCGGGGCGGGTCAGGTGTCGGTCTATACCCTGGCCCGGGTAGTGGCCCAATGAACTCAAAAATTATTCCCCGTTCCGAACTAACCGCCCTGGTTGAATCCCTGAAGGTCCAAGAGAAGAAAATCGTGTTTACCAACGGTTGCTTCGATTTGCTCCATGCCGGCCATGTCCGCTACCTGACCGAGGCCCGCGCCCAGGGAGATTGCCTGATCGTGGGTCTGAACACCGACCGGTCGGTCAACCGGATTAAAGATCCTCATCGGCCTCTCATTCCCGAAGAGCAGCGGGCCGAGGTGCTGGCCGCCTTGAGTTGCGTTTCCTACGTAGTTTTTTTTGAGGAACCGGACCCTTTGACCTTGATTGAGGCCATTAAACCCGATGTCCTGGTTAAAGGGGCGGATTGGGCGGAGAACGATATTATCGGGGCTGGGTTGGTCCGCTCTTACGGGGGTCGAGTTTTCCGGGTGGCGCTGTTGGGCGGCATCTCCACCACGGAGATTATCCGCCGTATCGTGGAACGCTATGGGCAATATCCCCCAAAAAAATCAAATTAAAAGGGAGTTCAACGGCGAAAAAGGGCCAATAGCAGGGTTAACAGCAGGCTGATGAGGATAGAGGTGGTTAAAGGAAAATAGAAACTGACCCTTTCACCTTTAAAGAATAAATCACCGGGTAATTTCCCCAACCACGGAATTTTAGGGAGAAAAACAAGAATCCCGCCGAAAACGATCAGGATAATCCCCATCAGAATCAGTAGCTTTCCTATACCGGCGAAAGGGCCCATTTTTTTTATCGACTATTTTTATCTAAATGTTAAAGGGTTAAGATCTTAAATCCATTTTAACCCGAACCTGTTAACGGTGTCAATTATTTGGGGGCATTGATTTTATAACGGGAAATGGTTAACATTAGTCCAAATAAATGGAAATCCGACTAAAGGAGGCAATAAGGACTATGACGGAATCAGAGGACAAGGGGTTCGTTTTTAAGGATCGAAGAAAACTCTCCCAGGAAGACGAGGAACCTGTTAAGGAAGAAAAACCCCGGGAAGAACCTGTCCAGACCCAGGAAGAAAAAACAGATGATCAGGCTTATCCCCCTTTACCGGAAGTCAATTTTTCCACTTTTATCATTTCCCTCAGCACGGAGGTCCTCTTCCACTTGGGAGAAATCGCCCATCCGGGCACTGGAGAGCGCCAGAAGAATTTGCCCCTGGCCAAGCACGCCATCGATACCCTGGCCATGCTTCAGGAAAAATCTAAAGGGAATCTCAACGAAGAGGAACAGAAGCTTCTGGAAAGCATGTTGTACGACTTGCGCATGTGCTTTATCCGGGCTTCTTAATTAAATTATAATTGTACCAGAGGAGGAAGCAGCGTATGGCTAAGCCATTTGCCAAACATCGTTATATCTGGACGTTAGCCGGGGTTTCGGTATTGTCCGTAATCGCCGGACTGATTATTGCCGCCAATCTCAATTGGACCTACCCCCTGTCGGCCAAGAGCGAAATCCCCATCGTCGGCGGGGTTCCCACCTTTGCCGAATTAGCCCAGAAAGTATCTCCCGCCGTGGTCAATGTCAGCACCGTCAAGCGGGTCAAGGGCGGCGGCCAGGTACACGAATTCTTTTCGGGGCCCCGGGGTGAACGCCGGAACCCCATGGATGAATTCTTTGAACGTTTTTTCGGGGGAGAGATGCCCCAGCGGGAGTTCAAGCAAAAGAGCCTCGGTTCCGGATTCATCATTGACAATGAAGGGTACATCCTGACCAATAATCATGTGGTCGATGATGCCGATGAAATTAAAGTCATATTAAAAGATCATAAAGATTACGAGGCCAAGGTCGTGGGACGAGATGCCAAAACCGACCTGGCCCTGATCAAGATCAAGTCCTGGACAGGACTTACCACCATCAAATTGGGCGATTCGGATGAACTGCGGGTTGGGGACTGGGTGGTGGCCATCGGCAACCCCTTCGGCTTGGAGAATACGGTTACCGCCGGGATCGTCAGCGCCAAGGGCCGGGTGATCGGCGCGGGCCCTTATGATAATTTCATTCAGACCGATGCCTCCATCAACCCGGGAAACAGCGGCGGGCCGCTGATCAACCTGAAAGGGGAAGTGGTGGGGATCAACACGGCCATTTTTGCCGGCGGTCAGGGCATTGGGTTCGCCATCCCGATCAACACGGCCAAGGACCTGGTATCCCAATTGAAAGAAAAAGGTAAAGTGGTTCGAGGCTGGCTGGGCGTTAATGTTCAGAAGATAACTCCGGACCTGGCCAAGGCTTTTAACCTGAAGCAAGAATCCGGGGCCCTGGTGGGTGACGTGATCTCCGGGAGCCCGGCGGAAAAGGCCGGGATCAAGGCCGGTGATATCATTATCGAGTTTAACGGAAAGGCGATCCAGGAGATGAGTGAACTGCCGCGCCAGGTGGCCGCCATCCCGGTGGGCAAAACTGTGGACGTCAAGGTCCTGCGCAACGGGGAACCTTTAGTGGTCAAGGCCCAGATCCAGGAACTGCAGGATAAAGCTTTGGAGGCCGGCCCCAGCCCGGCGAAAGAGGGCCTGGGATTATCGGTAAAGGAATTCACTCCGGAACTGGCCCGTCGTTACAGCCTCAATTATGAGCCCGGGGTTATCGTCCTCCAGGTTAAAGAGGGCGGCCCGGCCGACGAAGCCGGCATCCAGCCCGGTGATTTAATCAAAGAGATTAACCGCAAGCCGGTCAGAGACTTAAGGTCTTATGAAAATCTGATGGCCGGGCAAAAGAAAGGAACCGCCTTGTTGCTGCGGATAAAAAGAGGGGATAGCAACCTCTTTGTCAGTATCCGTATTGCCGAGTAGATTCAAATAATTTTCTTAAAAAAAGGGGGGCAGACCGGCCCCCCTTTTTAATTGCTTCTTCGCCCTTTTATTATAACGATTAAAAGGGGACTCCTTTGTCTCTCCCTGGATTTCAATTAAAGGCCCCGGCCAAGGTCAATCTCCGCTTAAAGGTGTTAGGGAAACGGGCTGACGGTTTCCATGAAATTGAAACCATCATGCAGCGGATCGGCCTTTGGGATATCATCCGGGTCGAACCGGCCGCCAAGGGTCTGGAGATTCGCTGCCCTGGTTTCCCCGACCTGGAAGGGAAGAAAAACTTGATTTGGCAGGCGGTGCGTCTGCTGGAGGAGGAAGGAAAAAAACGTTTATCTTTTCGTATTTATTTAAAAAAACGGATTCCTCTGGGCGCGGGTCTGGGAGGGGGGAGCAGTGATGCCGCCGCCATCCTTTCCGGGATAAACGATTTCCTGGGTGGGCCGGTTTCAGCCGGACGTTTGACTGAGTTGGCCGGTGTCCTGGGTTCCGATATCCCTTTTTTCCTGACCCGACAAACCTCACTGGCTCGGGGACGGGGGGAGATTTTGGAACCGCTGCCGAATTTTCCGGTCTGGTGGTATGTTCTGATATATCCCGGATTTCCGCTGGCTACCCGATGGGTTTACCAGGAGCTTAAAATTCCGTTGACAGAAAAAAAACAATATACTAACATTAAAAGTTTAAAAACAGGCCCGATCGGATTAGGGCCTGATTTTCTGGAAAATGATTTGGAAAAGGCGGTCTTGGCCCATTATCCGCACCTTGCTCGGATCAAAGATGCCCTTTTGGCTCAGGGAAGCCTCGGCGCCCTGATGACCGGAAGCGGGTCAACGTTTTTTGGTCTTTGGAGGGAAAAAAGAGCGGCGGTTGAGGCCTTTCATCATTTAAGAAAGGGAACTTGGGGCAAGGTTTTCATTGCCCCGGGATTGCCTTAACGGGATACCGAACAGTCCGTTTGGCTTAAAACGATTGGGGTGTCGTCAAGCGGTAAGACACGGGTCTTTGGAACCCGCATTCGGAGGTTCGAATCCTCCCACCCCAGCCAACTATTTATATGGCGTCACTTAAATACCCCTGGATCGAGTCGGAATGTAAGGAAACCATGGACGATCAGTTAAAATTTTTTACCGGCAATTCCAACCCGCAATTGGCTGAAAGCATCTGTGATTATTTGGGCATTCCGCTGGGCTTGGTCCAGGTCAGACGATTCAGTGACGGGGAAATTTTTGTGGAGATCGGGGAAAACGTCCGCGGGAAGGACGTTTTTGTGATGCAGTCCACCTGTTCTCCGGTCAACGACAATTTAATGGAAATGCTGATCATCATGGATGCCTTGCGGAGGGCTTCGGCGCGACGGATCACGGCGGTTATGCCTTATTATGGGTATGCCCGGCAGGACCGCAAGGTGGCCCCTCGCGTTCCCATCAGCGCCAAGCTCGTGGCCGACCTGATTACGGCCGCCGGCACCCGCCGGGTTTTGACCATGGATCTCCACGCCGGCCAGATTCAGGGTTTCTTCAACATTCCGGTGGACAATCTTTTCGCCGCCCCGATACTGATCAATTACATCCGGGAGCATTTTCTGAACAACATTGTATTGGTATCGCCGGATGTGGGCGGGGCGGAACGGGCCCGGGCCTTTGCCAAACGACTCAATGCCAATTTCGCCATCGTCGATAAAAGAAGGGACCGTCCCAATTCCTCCGAAGTGATGAATATCGTCGGGCAGGTCAACGACATGAACGCCGTTTTGCTGGACGATATGGTTGATACGGCCGGGACCCTGACCAAAGCAGCGGTGGCCTTGGCCGAAGCGGGGGCGAAAAGAATCTCTGCCTGCGCCACCCATGCCGTTTTATCCGGACCGGCCTTGGAGCGAATCGAAAATTCTCCTCTAAATGAATTGGTGGTAACCGATACCATTCCCCTTTCCTCCCGGGCGAAAGAATGTTCTAAGATTAAGGCCTTATCGGTTTCCTCTTTGTTAGGGGAAGCCATCAAGCGGATCCATATGGAAGATTCGGTCAGTTCTTTATTTATCTAACGAATTAAAACAAAAAATAATAGGTTGCAGGCCCGGGCCTGGAAAAAGATGAGGAGTTACCATGGAACAAATTCAGGTAGAAGCATTTATCCGAAATCAATCGGGGAAGGGGCCGGCCCGAACCTTGCGCCGGTCGGGACAAATTCCGGCTGTTTTTTACGGTCCTGAAACCCAGCCCATTTCCCTTTATGTCCGACAAATGGACTTGGAAAAGATATTTAAAAAACATTCCGGCGAGAATCTCTTCTTTCAGGTGCAGTTAAAAGGGGAGGGACGGGAAGAATCAAGAACGGCCATGCTCAAAGAACTTCAGAAGGACCCGGTCAGCCGGGCTTTCCTCCATGTGGACTTTTATGAGGTTTCCCTGACCAAGGAACTGGAGGTGGAAGTGGGTCTGCGGATTCTGGGAAAGGCGAAGGGCGTGGAAAAAGGGGGAATGCTGCAAGAAGCCCGGCGCGATCTGCAGATTCGCTGCCTGCCCCGAAATATTCCGGAATATATTGAAGTGGATATCAGCGGACTGGATATCGGGGATTCCATCCATGTACGAGATCTTCAATTGCCTGAAGAAATCCAGGTCTTGAACGATCCCCAAACCACCATAATCACCGTCGTTCCGCCCATAGAGGAAAAGGCGGCTGAGGAAGCGACGGCCGGGGCGGCTGAGGTGGAAGTGGTTTCCAAAAAGGGTAAACCTAAAGAAGAATAGGGGAAGCGGCGTCCGTGTACCTGATTGCCGGTTTAGGGAATCCAGGTCGAAAATATCAATTTACCCGCCACAATCTGGGCTTCAGGGTGATTGAAACCCTGGCCCAGAATCATCGAATTTCGTTAAATCAAAAAAAATTTCAAAGTATTTTCGGTCAGGGAAACATTGAGGGACATAAAGTTCACCTCCTTCTTCCCCAGACCTATATGAATTTAAGCGGGGTGGCGGTCGGTCACTGGGTTCGCTATTTTCACAGCAGCCCCGAGCGGTTGGTGGTGGTCCACGATGATTTGGATTTGGCCTGGGGCCGAATACGGATCGTAGCCAAAGGCGGAGCAGCGGGCCACCGAGGGGTCCTTTCCCTGATCGAACACCTGCAAACCAACGTTTTTGTCCGACTACGCCTGGGTGTAGGACGCCCCCCCGGAGATCAACCGCCGGAAGTATACGTGCTGGAAACAATCCCGGCAAGCCGGCGTGCGGAAATGGAACAACTGGTGGAGGAAGCCGGCTTGGCCTTGGAAATGATACTCCGGGACGGCGTTGAACGGGCTATGAATGAGTTCAATGCTCAGGGGCCCAAGAAGGACCAAGCCCAACCATCCCCCTAAAATCCCCCTGGATCCATCAAAGCGGTTTATCGGCCCCTTTATTGTCCCGGCCAGGAACCTGGCAGGAGTTTGGGGCCATTCAGGTAGGAACCCCCATTTTAGGCAGTATCCAGCGATTGATTAAATACCAGGCCCCAAAAATCACCACCATCCAAATTACCGTCTTCATAGTCGTTTTTCCTTAGGAACCCACGGTTCCTGTTTAATGGGCTCAGGAAAACCCGCCGCTGGAGGGACCACAGTTGGAAGCAGCCGAAATACCTTTGATCCCCCCGCTCCCTTTGGAAAAACCTGAAAGAACACGAAGGTTATTTTTCCCCTGGCAATAAGGGCAACATACCTCTTTCTCCTCGGTATTCCAAACAATCTTTTCAAAGGTCTTAGAACAATCTAGACAATTATATTCGTAAATCGGCATTTATCCCTCCAATAACATATTTATTGAAATGATAATCATTCTTCTTATTTAGTCAAGCAAGAGGGACCCTAAGAAAAGGCCATGGGGGAAGAAATTTATGGATCAATCAAGACCGGGGTGCCGGGGGGAATGTTTTTAAAAAGCTCGGTCATATGCTGATTATAGAGGGCGACGCAACCATAGGTCCAATCCTCTCCTCGACCTTCCCCATGTATTTCGATTGACCCACCGAGCCCGGCTTCGGATGGAATTTTTCCTTTCCTGACCGCCAAATCATGCCTCACCCGGTCCTGTTCGTTGGGATAATCCAAGAGCAGGGCCATAAAATATTTGGTCTGTCCCCGATCTTTTTTTTCGATGACTCGATACAAGCCCTCGGGAGTCCGCATATCTCCCTGACAAAGCTTGGGGCCCTGGGGGTTTTCCCCCAGATCAATGGGAAACGTTTTAACCAGCCGGCAATCCCGGTAAAGGTTAAGCTTGCGTTTCCCTTTTTTAATCACGATCAACCATTCTTCCGAGAGAGCGATCGAAGGAGGAGGGAGCAGAGGAGGCTTCCTGACAGCGGCCGGTTTTCGAGGTTCCAGGGGAGGGATATCTTCCGCGGGTGCGGCCTCGGGAGGAACGGCCAAAGAGGACGGCAATCCCTGCTTTAAAGGGGGCGGCGGGGCAGAGACCACTTTTTCGGCCGGCAGGAAGGAACGACAAGAAAACAGCGCCGCGGTTATTAGAAAAAACAGGAAGGCCTTGGGTAGGGTTTTAAAAAGTTCCCTCAATGTTATCCGCCCCTTTCTGTATTTCCCTCAGGTCCTAACCGGCCCCCCCGTGTTCTTAAATCGTCCAGGAGGCCGAGCCGGCCGAGGATTCATCAAAAGACTCTGAATTTGTTATTAAACGGGAGCAGCCGGACTGTCAAGTGGAAAAACTCTGGTTTTAGCATATACTTTCAGGAGGAAGAATGATAAAATTGCATTGTGTTAATATGATTCCAGAAAATCGAGTGAACCGGGATGGGGTGAAAATCGTTACGGCTCAGAGGACCGGGCCTAAAACCGCCTTACGGTTCATTCCCTTTCAATCAGGAGGAGGCAATGCCCGAATTACGCAAAGACCCCATTGTGGGACGATGGGTGATTATAGCCACGGAAAGGGCTAAGAGACCATTTGATTTCGCCCCGGAAGAAGAAACGGCAAAAGGCGGTTTTTGTCCCTTCGATCCCGGGAATGAAAAGACCACCCCACCGGAGATTGCTGCTTTTCGGCCGGCGGGGGGGGAAGCCAATAGCCCGGGATGGACCTTGCGCGTCGTGGCGAACAAGTTCCCCGCCTTGGTGATTGAGGGAAACCTAGGAAAACTGGGCGACGGGCTTTATGACAAAATGAATGGCATCGGGGCTCACGAAGTAATTATCGAAACCCCTAATCACGAGGAGACCCTTTCCACCATGCCCCTGGAAAGGTTCCAGGACGTCCTCCGGGCCTATCGTGACCGCATTGTGGATCTGTCGAAAGATCCCCGCTTCCGCTACATCCTTATTTTTAAAAACCAGGGGCGTTCGGCCGGGGCCTCCCTGGAGCACAGCCATTCCCAATTAATTGCCCTCCCGGTTATCCCGGAGATTGCCTCCGAAGAATTGAACGGCTCCAAAAAATATTTCAGTTATAAGGATCGCTGCGTGTATTGCGACCTCCTTCGCCAGGAACAGGAACAGAAGATCCGACTGGTTTGCGAAAATGATGAATTCCTGGTTATCGCGCCTTTCGCCCCCCGCCAACCCTTTGAGGTCTGGATCATCCCCAAAATCCATAACGCCGATTACACCCAGATCACCGAGACTCAAAACCGCGCCCTGGCTGAAATTTTTTCGGAATCCCTGAAACGCCTGGATAAGGCGCTGAATAAACGACCCTATAATTTCATGCTCCACACCTCACCGGTTAAGGAAAACCACCAGGAGTATTACCATTGGCATTTCGAGATAGTCCCTAAACTGACCCGCATTGCCGGTTTTGAATGGGGATCCGGTTTTTACATTAACCCGACCCCTCCCGAAGACGCGGCCAAGTTTTTGAGGGATGTTACTTTATGATGGAGAAACCATGAAGATTCTCTTTGTTACTTCCGAGGTCCTACCCTTCTCCCGGGCCGGAGGCCTGGCCGATGTTTCCCAGTCACTGCCATCTTATCTGGGACGTTTGGGCCATGAGATCATCGTGGTAACCCCAAAGTATCGACTCCCCTCACCCAATAAACCTTCCCTGAAGCTCGTGGAGACGGCCCTGGAAGTCCCCATTTCCTGGATGAAGAAAACGGCCCAGGTCTATCAATCCTCTTTAAAAGATCAAATCCCGGTATACCTGATCGGTCAGGATGACCTCTATGATCGGGAGGGACTTTACGGTAATGAATACGGGGATTATCAGGACAATGCCGAACGATTTATCTTTTTCTCCCGGGCCACACTGGAACTTTGCAAGTCCCTGGGACTAAAGCCGGACCTGATTCACTGCCATGACTGGCAGACGGGATTGATCCCGGTTTATTTAAAAACGATTTACACCCAGGAGGAGGAATTAGCGTCCACGGCCAGTCTGTTCACCATTCATAATTTGGGGTATCAGGGCCTGTTCTGGCATTATGATCTGCACCTCACCGGGTTAGGTTGGGAACTTTTCACCCCCAACGCCCTGGAATTTTTTGGAAAGATCAATTTGATGAAAGGCGGGATCATCTTCGCGGACCTGATCAACACGGTAAGTCCAACCTATCGGAACGAAATTCTGACCCCGGAAAACGGCTTCGGGTTGGAAGGAGTGCTGAAAAATCGGGAGAAAGACCTTTTCGCCGTCCTTAACGGGGTGGATTATGAGGTCTGGAATCCTTCCGTCGATCCCTTGCTGCCGGCCCGTTATTCCGCTGCCGATCTGGGCAAGAAAAAGGTTTGCAAAAATCACCTGCAGGGGCTTTTTCTGCTAAAAAAGAAAGCGGAAACCCCTATTATAGCCATTATTTCCAGATTGCTGGACCGAAAAGGTCTGGATTTAATCAGTCAAGTTTTCCCCAAGTTAATGGAATTGGATCTGGAAGTCATTTTGATGGGGCAAGGGGTGGACCATTATCAAAGCTGGGCTTTGGAAATGGTGAAAAAATACCCCGGACAAATCGGACTGGAATTGAATTACCAGGACAATCTGGCCCATCTCATACAGGGCGGGGCGGATATTTTACTGATGCCCTCCCGTTATGAACCTTGCGGTCTAGATCAAATGTACGCCCTCAAATACGGGACCATCCCCATCGTCCGGGCCGTGGGCGGATTGGATGATACCGTGGAAGACTATAATCCTCACACCGAACAGGGGACCGGTTTTAAATTCAAAGAATATGAACCCGAAAAGTTTTGGCAGACGATCCAACGGGCACTGAACCTTTTTCGAGATAAACCGCGCTGGACTCGTTTGATGCAAAGGGCCATGGCCCAGGATTTCTCCTGGGCCAAATCCGCCGAGGCCTATCAACAATTGTACCGGAAGGCGATCGCCATAAAGAGGAACCGCTAGACACGTGGAATCCGGAATTCAAACGATTAAAAAAGTTATCCAGGTCGCCAACGCCAACATTGATTTTGACGAGCGCCTGCAGGGTATTCTGGAGATAGTAACCCATCGGGGAGATATTCAAAAAGGGGTACTTTTACTCCTGCATCCCAACAAGGACAGGTTGGAACTGAAAAGTATCAGCCCCCGCGAGGTCCCCCGGCCGACCTGGTCGATCCCCCTGGAAAAGAACCCTTTTGCCGACTGTTTGAAAAGCCGGCGATTCCTCTTCATCCCCCGATTAAACCGCCGGGAGCATAAAAACATATTAAAAATACCCTTTTTAAAGGGATATGCCTCCTTGCTGGTCTGGCCGGTGGAAGATGATAATTATTTATACGGACTGCTTTGTCTGCTATCCCAGGAAGGGCAGGGCCAGGGAGAGGAGGAGCAGGAGATTCTCCAAATGGTCTGCCGGGAAATGGCCGGGGTGATCCGAAATTCAAGAGTGTATACCGAAGCGAAGAAGCGGATTGCGGAGTTAAGCGTTCTCTACCAGGTGGGAAAAGTCATCGGCTCCACCCTGGAATTGGAAGATCTGGCTAAACGAACCGTGGCCATTATCGCCCAGGTGATCAACGCCAGGGGGTCGGCGCTGATTATTACCAATGGGGCCGATCAGGCCGTCAAAATCGAAGCCGAATTTGGAGTCATCCCGCCTTTCACCAAGGGTGTTTTAACCCGGGAAATCCTCGAGGGAAAGGGGCCCTATATTTCACCCCTGGAAACTCCCAAAGCCCCCATCCCGGCCGTCCCGGAGGAAAGGCAACCCAAGGCCCGCTCCAGGGGAGAGAATGCTCCGACTTCCTGGATGTGTGCCCCGCTGCACTTTAAAGGGCCTTATCAAGGACGTTTATGCGTCTATGGGCGGGTGGCTAGGGAAACGGAGGGCGAGGCCCAATTCAGCCAGGACGAGCTGTCCATCCTCTCCACCATCGGCAATATCATCGCCAGTTCCCTGGAAAACGCCCTGACTTTTCAGCAGTTGGAGGCCCTGGCTCGAAAAAACGAAATGATGGTCAAAAGCCTGTCGATCCTTTATCAAATCAACAGCGCCATGATGACCACGGCCTCCTATGAGGAACTGCTCCGGATTATCCTGGAATCCATCACCCTGAAAGAAGGCCTGGGGTTCAATCGGGCGATTCTTCTATTGGTGGATGAGGAAAGCAAAAGGCTGAAGGCCGTTAAAGGATCGGTCCAGGAACTGGAAACGGTTTCAGCCAAAGAAAAGCCCGACACTTCCGGAACGGGATTAAGTCAACTGCTGGTTTCCAAGGCCTCCCAGGTATCGGCCGAGGCCCTGGCCTTGGACCGCCTGCTCCAGCCCATCGCCATTCCGTTGAGCAAGGAGAACGGAATTCTGGCCCAGACTGTGCTGGAAGGACGGGTTTTTTCAATTAAAGGGGCCCAACAGGACCCCCGCACCAACAAAGGCCTCGTGGAACGGTTGGGCATCGATGCCTTTGCCTCGGTACCCATCTTTGCCAAAGACAAGGTGATCGGGGTGATCTCCGTGGACAATTCCCTCAATCGGCATCCGATCAGGGAGGAAGATCTTCAAATTTTATCCATGCTGGCCCGTCAGGCCGGGTTGGCTATCGAGAATGCCCGACTTTATGAATATATTGAACAGACCAATCAGGAGTTGAAGTCGGCCCAGGAACGTCTTTTGGAATCCGAAAAATTAATGGCCCTCGGGGAAATGGCCGCCGGGATGGCCCATGAAATCCGCAATCCGCTGGTTTCCATCGGAGGTTTTGTCCGCCGTCTTTTTAAGAAATTTCAGGGAGACGCCCAGGTTCAAACCTATTTCCAAGTCATTATTAATGAAGTGGAACGCCTGGAAAAAACGTTAAACGAGATTTTGGATTTTTCGCAGGATACCCAAGGCAAGTTCAAAGAGGAAGACTTGAACCAGATCGTCGAGGGGGCACTGGAGCTCATCCGACGGGAATTGGATGAAAGCCGGATTGTGGTCCAGAAGGAATTGAATCCCCTACCCCGGCTGTACTGCGATGGACGCCAGATCCGTCATGTCTTCTATAACCTTTTCTTAAACGCCCTCCAGGCCATGCCGCACGGCGGGGTCCTGGGTATCCGGACCGAACTGAGCAAGGGATCGGATCCGGGTTGGGTGACGGTGGAAATCAGGGATACCGGAGGAGGCATTCCCCCGGAACTCCTGCATAATATCTTCAACCCCTTCTTCACCACCAAAGCCAGCGGTTCAGGGTTGGGGTTGTCCATTGTTCATAAAATCGTGACCCGCCATTATGGAAATGTGGAAATCGACAATCGGCCCGGCGAGGGAGTGTCTTTCTTTGTCAAGTTGCCTCTATTGAAGGGATCGCCGTCATTGTTTCGTAAATTTAAATTTAATGGAGAGGAATCTAATGAAAAGAATTCTGATCGCCGATGATGAAGAGGCCTTGCAGCGCTTGTACCAGGAGGAGTTCGAAGACGAGGGCTATGAGGTGATCCTGGCCGGCACCGGTCGGGAAGTCCTGGAACGCTTGGAGGATCTGGACCATCTTCCGGATTTGATCGTCATGGATATTCGCATGCCCGACCTGAACGGGATCGATACCTTGCGGATCATCAAGGAAAAGCTGCCCCAGATACCGGTTATCCTGTGCTCGGCCTATAGTGAATTCAAACAGGATTTTTCGGTTTGGGCCTCCGACGATTACGTGGTCAAATCTTCGGATTTAACCGAGTTGAAAGACGCGGTCAAGCGGCATCTGAAGGATTAATGATTTCCCGGCTGTTTTATCCATTACCGGAAGCGGCCTGAATTCCCATGCCCGTTTCCTGTAATGAACATCGCGAGGGCCTGCTGCTGCTGGCCCTGAAAAAGCGACTGGAGGAAGAACGTCTTTCACCCCGGGAGAAAAAGGAACTGGAAGCGGATATCCGGCAGTTGGAGGAAAAGCTGAAGATGTAATCCGATGTGCTCTTCACCTCCGGTTTCGGAAGGAAATAGTTGGACTGAAGGCCCTGTTTCTCTTTGGAGCGACGGGGTTTTTTTTACTATTCCCTTTTACCGAGCCACCGCTCAATACCTGCAAGGTGGATCAAGCGGAGCGGATCTACCATCCTTCAGGGGATAGAAGTCATAGCAATTAAAGATTCAAACAATTCCTGTAGCCTTTTACCTCCTGAAAATATTTACGATACAGACCCGCATCAGACGCTTCCCCGGATTTCTTCGATATATTGTTCGGTCGTCTGAGTACTCCTATATTTACCGCGCCATTTCTTTTTAAGCCGTCCCAGGGGATCGGCCACCAAAACGAATAGGTCCTCCTGGCGCACCAGGTCGACTTTGGTTCCGGGCACGATTCCCAGGGATTTCCGAACCTGGGGCGGGCAAAAGCCTGAACCAGTGGATTGCCGAAAGGTTGGGAAAGGCCGGTTGACCGCCACTTGTGGAGGCTTAGCCTGCGTGTAACGGCCAATAATGGATACGTCTCCTCCAAGGAGGTTTCCCTTTGAATTGACAGGTGGGCTGGAGTTTGGTATGAGAAATAATCTTTTAATTATTGAGAACGTTTGGCGGTTTTTTTCTTAAACCCTTTACGGGAGGCAATATGGAGGCAGGTGACCCCATTTCTCGTTTGAGCGATGGGGTTTTTTTGTCCGCCTATTGCCTGGGAACCATCTCGGATTAGTAATTCCCCTCATTACAAGGCACACGGTATGGTATGGACTGAATTCGTCAGTATCCTTGGCATTGGTAGTGTACTTGGTATCGTCATTTCAAAGCTTTTCGACATACTTTGGTTGCAAAAAACCGTTTTGCGGAATGAAAGCATCCGATGGCTTCGGGACCAAAGGCTTAGAGTCTTTAGGGAACTGTCGGGAGACTTTGCAACCCTTGGATTAAGGGACAGTCGGGAGGACATACTCGAGACAGTGGCGGTTGCTTCAGAAGCCACGCTGCTAATAGATGATGAAGAACTGAAGGAAAAAATAGTGAAATTCATCGATAATTTGTGTAACCTGCGAGAAGGATCAACAGACCAAATTGACGAAAATGACAAGAAAGAAATCAGCCGTCTTGAATCAGAAGCAAGTATTATTACTAACTCTTTGCGCGATGTTCTAATGGACAAGACACTGACTAAATTGATAAGAAATGAGTAATCATGGGAGTCGATTATATCAACGGCTGCTTCAAGACCGGCGTTCATTTTTTCGCTCGATAAAATAAAATGTACTCAAATAATGAAAAGGCGATGCAGGCCATTCGTCGAGCGCAACTCAAGGAGGATCTGCGCCAGGCTTGTGAGCAAACTCTTGACGAGAAAGTTGACCGCTACCTTGAAATAGATCACCAGCACATCATTGGAAGCCACTACTTCGCAGCGGCATCATCAGAATGCATCGATCTCTATCGTGATGGGCATTTTATTGCAACTGTTATGGCAAGTCAGGCTGTCAACGAGGGAATCCTCAAGTTCCTTGCCGAACGGAATAGCATCCAAGATAAGGATCATCAGTTTCTCATGGAAATACTTGTCTTGAAACGAATTATTTCGCAAGGCTGCGCGCACGCTTCGGAAAGAATTTGGACAAGTTTCCGAAATGACGTTCATCACACGAATCCAAAGGTTGGGGAAATTCCATTCAAACAGTTAGCCAAGCAGAACCTTCAGGCTCTTGCTATAGTTGAAAAGGAGATCTTTGCGGTCAGTATTGAACAGGGGAAGCTTGTGCCTAATCAACCAAAATATTGGGATGTCCAAAGGGATGGAACGGTCCCGGTTTCCTAAGACAGAGCATATAGTGTCACCGAAACGACAAAGATTGAGACGACTTGTAAGGTCGTTTGCGATTAGAAATGAGGTTCAGGCTACACAAGGATTCGCCAAGAGTAAACCCGCAGTCAGGGCGGCTTGAAAAGGAGAATCAAAAAATGTCCAAGAAACTCGAAGAAGCCATGGCCATTTTGAATGAACTCAGCCTTGACGAACGGGGGCAACTGGCCGCAAAGATCCTCCTTAGCTTGGAAGAGCTCTCTGAAGAAGAGATAGAAAAACTCTGGATAGCCGAGGCTGAGCGTCGTCTTCAAGAATATCGCGAGGGAAAAGTTAGGGGGATTCCGGCCGAAGAGGTATTCCAACGGGCGATTAAAGACATTTCATGAACATTGAATTTCTTCCCGAAGCCGACAAGGAATTCCGAGAGGCGGCCCAATACTACGAATAAAAAAAGGTTCGACCGCAACGGAGGCGTTATGAAAATCAATTCCGATAAAGCATACGAGAAATTTAAAGAGTATGATTTTGCCGAAGCAAAATCGGTTGCCGAAACCCCGCATCTTTTCAATCTGCAGGCCAAATCCGGCAACAAGGCACGCATCACGATGAGGGTTGATAGTGATGTATTGGCCATTTTCAAGGCCCGTGCCGAAATGGTTGGCGGCAACTACCAAACTCTGATGAACGAAGCATTAAGACAGTTTGCCCAGGGGCTTACTCTGGCAGACGTTCTTCGCGATGCCGTTCGTGAAACCTTGGACAAATGCCTGCCTCGATCGAACGGTCGTAGGGAAAAAAGGCGAGCCGTTTGAATCCCTGCATCTGAATTCTTTCTTATTTTTTCTGCTTCAACGCCGCCACGATCTTTTCCGGGGTGATCGGCAAATCATGGATCCGGACCCCGATGGCGTCGTAGATGGCGTTGGCGATGGCCGGGGCGGTGGGCACGCAGCCCGGCTCACCGATGCCTTTGGCGCCGAAGGGGCCGGCCGGGTCGTCGGTTTCGACCACCAGGGCCTTGATCGGAATCCGGTCCTTGGCGGTGAGCATTTTGTAATCCCGGAAATTGGCGTTCATGACCTCGCCTTTATGCAGAATGAGCTGTTCGCTCAGGGCATAGCCCACCCCCATGGCGATCCCGCCGTAGACCTGCCCCTCGAGGAGCAAAGGATTGATGGCCCGGCCCACATCGTGGGCGGCCACGTAGTTCAGGATCTTGACCTTGCCGGTTTCCGGATCCACTTCGACTTCCACCCCGTGGACCCCGAAGGCGTAGGCCATGGACATATTCCCCTTGAACTCCCGGTCGAGGTTTTCATTGGCTGGATCGTAAAAATATTCCCCCATGATCATCGTGCCCCCGGGGCTGTAGTGGGCCTTGCGCAAGACCTTCTCCAGCGTGAGGGACCGGTCGGGGCTGCCCTTGACGGAGACCTTTCGACCGCTCAAAATCAAATCGGCCTGATGGGCCTCGAGTTCCCGGGAGGCGATTTCCAGAATCCGGTCCTTCACCTGGCGGGCGGCCAACAGGGCGGAGTTGCCGGCCACAAAGGTGGTCCGGCTGGCGTGAGCGCCCACGTCCCAGGGGCAGACGTCGGTATCCTGGTTGATCACGTTGATGTCCTCCACCGTCAGCCCTAATTCTTCGGCGACGATCTGGGCGATCACCGTTTCCGATCCCTGTCCCATTTCGCTGGCCCCGGTAAAAACATCCACCTTGCCGTAGTCGTCCATCTTGATGATGGTCCCGCAGCCGTCGGATTTGTACACCCGGGCCCCGCCGCCCACATGGATCAGGGAAGCCATCCCCACCCCACGGTTTTTCTGCCGCCCTCTTTTTTCCGTCCAGTTCAGTTCCCGAGCCACGGATTCCAGACAGGCCGGGAGGCCGCAACTGGTTATTTTAAGGCCCTGAGGGCTGATTTCACCCGGGGTGTTGCTGTTCAGACGCCGAAATTCATAGGGATCGATCCCGGCCTTTTCGGCCAGGGTGTCCAACTGGCTTTCGATGGCGAACGTGGCCTGGGGATTGCCGTAGCCCCGCATGGCTTGACTATAGGTGTTGTTGGTATAGACGCACTGGGCGATAAAGCGGATATTCGGGACTCGGTAGAGGGAGGAGATGGGCATCATCATGACCGAAGGGGTCGTCGCTCCCCAGGAAGTGTAGGCCCCGTTATCGAGAATCATGGTCAGGTCGCGGAAGGTGAGCTGGCCTTCCCGGGTGCAGCCCTGGGCGATATCGATGATCGCCGGCTGGCGGGTGGAGGTGGCCTTGAATTCCTCCTGGCGGTCAAAGATGATCTTGATCGGTTTACGGACGGCCCGGGCCAGCAGGATGGCGATGTACTCATAGGCATAGGTGTCCAGCTTGCTGCCGAAGGCCCCGCCGATGAAGGTCTGGATGATCCGGACCCGGGATTCCTTCAACCCCAGGGCCTTCAAGAATTCCAGGTAATCTTTCTGGGCCAGCGAGGGGATCTGGGTATTGCTGTACATGGTCAGGTTGTTGCGCAAATCGAAGTCGGCGATGCAGCCGCTGGTGCCCAGGCAGCAATGGGTCACCCAGGTGACTTTGAACCGGTCCTGGGCCACAAAGTCCGAATTTTTACGCGACTCCTCCACATCGCCGCAGATGAGTTTCCAGGGCAGTTTGAGCAGATTGGACTTATGCGCTTCATGGATCAGCGGGGCCCCTTCCTTCAGGGCCTCCTCCGGGTCGAAGAGGGCCGGCAGCGGGCTATAGGTCACTTCGATTAAGTTCAGGGCCTCCCGGGCGATTTCCGGATCAATGGCCGCCACGGCGGCCACTTCGTCGCGATAGGACCGCACCTTGCCGGTTTTGAGCGGCGTGTTGTCTTTATAAAACCCGAATTTGAGCGGTGGAAGTTGGTCGCCGGTCAACACTGCCCGGACCCCGGGAAGTTTTTCCGCACGGGAGGTATCGATTTTTTCTATTTTGGCATGCGGATATTTGCTGTAAAGAATCCTTCCATAGAGCATCCCCGGCAGCTTCACGTCCTGGATATACCGGGCCCGGCCGGTAACCTTATCTAACGCATCCCGCTTGGGAATCCGTTGACCTACGACCTGTAGTTCTTCCATAAGTCCCTCGTCTCTTATCGTTTCTCAGAATTTGATGACAACCTTCGAAAATAGCAACTCTCGGTTCCTTGGAGATTGCTTCGTCGCTTCACTCCTCGCAATGACCGCGGGATAATGGCCTGCTTTTCAGCATCCAGTATCCAGCATCGTCTTTCGCTTTTATCCAGTATCCGTGGTTCTAGGTCTCCCGGGTTATGAACTCCACGTCCTTTTCTTCATAGGCGCTTAACGACTGAACGGCCTGGATGATCTGGGCGTAGCCGGTGCAACGGCAGAAATTGCCTGCCAGGGCTGTCCGGATATCGTCTTCCGCCGGATGGGGATTTTCGTCCAGAAGCGCCTTGGCCGACAAGATCATTCCCGGGGTGCAGAAACCGCACTGAACGGCCCCATAGTTAATAAAGGCCTCCTGGAGGGGATGGAGGGATCCATCCGCAGCCGGCCAGTCCTTCGATGGTGGTCACCTCCCGTCCTTCAGCCTCCAGCACCGGGAAAAGGCAGGCGTTGACCGCCAGACCGTCCAGCAATACCGTACAGGCCCCGCATTCCCCTTGCCCGCAGCCCTCCTTGGTCCCGGTAAGTTCCAGATGGTCCCGTAATAATTCCAATAGGGTCCAGTGGGGTTCCACCAGGGTCTCCAGCGGATGGCCGTTTAATTTAAAAACCATTTTTTGCATAATAAGATTAGAACCTCCTGAATAGGAATGCTAAGATTATTTATTCTTAATTCTTTCCAGCACTTTTAAACCCATTCGCCGGACCAGGGTCTCCACCATTTCCCGGCGATACCAGGCCTGTCCGCGGATACTGTCGCGGACTTTGGTTTCCTTGGCGGCGATCAAGCCGGCTTCGGTCAGGGTGGCTTCGCTGATTTCCTGCCCCTCCAAAAATTCTTCGGCCAAATAAGCGCGGATAGGAGTGGGAGCGGCCACGCCCAGTCCGAACCGGGCCTTGGCGCAAGTTTTCAGATCCGGACTCAGGGCCAGGAAACAGCCTACGCCCACGATGGGCAGCTCCATGGCCTCCCGCCGGGTATGCTTGACATAGCCGCCGCTGCTGTTCGCCGGCAGCGGTGGAATAAAAAATTCGGTCAATATCTCCCCCGGCTCCATCAAGGTCAGGCCCGGCCCCAGAAAAAAACTTTTCAGCGGCAGGGAACGTTTCCCTTTGGGTCCCGCCAGGGTTACCTGGGCACCCAGGATGAGCAAAGGGATCACCCCATCGGCGGAGGGGACGGCATTGCAGATGTTGCCCCCGATGGTGGCCACATTGCGAATTTGCACCGACCCGATATGCTCGACGGCATCGGAGATACAGGGATAATAGCGACGGATCAAGGACGATTGCTCCAGCATCCGGTGGGTGGTCAGGGCGCCGAGACGCAAGATGCCTTCCGGGTCCCGGTGGATATAGGCCAGGTCGGGGATATGGCGCAGGGAAATCAAGTACTCCGGCGTCATCTTCCTTTCTTTGATTTTAACGATCACATCGGTACCCCCGGCGATATAGCGACCCTTTTCGCCATGGGACTCCAAAAGTGAAATGGCTTCATTAATGGACTTTGGTCTCAAGTATTCGAAAGAAGGCATGAAAATCCTTTCTGGCAATTTTTCCCAACAGGAGTTGGCTCAGGGTGCAAGGCACGAGCGCAAGGCAGAAGGCTTATAGGATAACTTCTTTTATGTTTTACCTTGAGCCTTGCGCCCTGCACCTTGTACCTGATTTTATTCGACCAGCTTCCACTTCCCGTTCTCAATGCGCACCATGATCATGGAATCGGTGCCCAAACCATTGTGGTCTTCGGGAGTCAAATTGTAGATTCCGCTGACGCCGACATAATTCTTGGTATGTTCGATGGCGTCCCGTAACTTATTTTTTTCGGTGCCCACCTTCTTCATGGCATTGGCCACAATATAGATGGCATCCCAGGCATAGCCCGAGTGGGCATTGATGGCAAACTGTTTATCGTGGTGATAGACATCATTATACAGGTGGACAAATTCCTTGATGACCTTCTTCTGGGGATCCTTGTCGGAGAGCTGCTCCCAGGCCATGAGCTTGGTGGAGGGCATCATGTTCCCTTCGGCGGCCGATCCGGCCAGCTCAATATATTTAGGATCCGGCAGACCATGGCACTGGAACAGAGGCGTATTGATATTAAGTTGCTTCACGTTCTTGGCCACGATCGCTCCGGCCGGGCCAATAGTCCAGCAGATGATCGCCTCGGGATTGGCGGCCTTGATCTTAGTCAACTGGGAGGTCATATCCGTATCCTTGGGATTAAAGGACTCATCGGCAATAATGGTCAGTCCATGTTGGGAGGCCAGTTTTTCCAACCAACGCTTGCCGTCCTTGCCGAAGCCGTCCGAGGCGGTGATCAAAGCGATCTTCTTCAGGTTCTTCTTCTGCAGATACTGGTAAACTTTTTCAACTGCGGTCGAACTGCGCTGGGGAGACTTGAAGACCCATTTGAACGTCCCCAGCGGACCGCCGCCCATGATCACCGGATCTCCGCCCACGGTCATGAAGGTGGGAATCTCGGCCTCCTCGACCAGTTTTTTCACGGCCATGCCCAGGTCGGTACGGTCCGGGCCGATGATGGCGGCTACCTTGTCCACGTTGATGAACTTTTTGATAACCATCACCGCTTTCGTGGGGTCGGATTCGGTATCCCCCAGAACCAGCTCGATAGGCCGGCCGTTGATTCCTCCCTCTTTGTTGATTTTTTCCACCACCATCTGCGTAACCAGTTTCGTCGGAGTCCCGATGGCGGCCGCCGGGCCGGATAAGGAATAAAAGGCGCCGATCTTAATCGGCTCCGCGGCAAAGGCCGAAGACCAGCACAGCACCAACAAACCCAGCAAAGCAAAGATTCCCAGTTTTTTCATTTGTTCTTCCTCCTTTTTTGAAATTTATTGGAAATTACCCTCTCCTTCTTGCAAGTTAGCCCCCTTCACCTCCTCACGCCGGCTTATATCCTGCTGTCGAAAACCCTCTTCGACTTCCGTTCCGATCGGGGCAGCATCCCGTAGTCGACCAGCTCAATCCGGGCGCTGACCAAGACCTGCTGTTTGATGCGCGCTTCAATCTTTTTGGCGAGATCGCTATCCCGAGCCGCGTCTTCTCCGCCGGCCCGTTCGAGGCGGACCAGCAGGGTATCTTTCCCGTCCGTCCCCCGGTTTAAATGGATCTGATATTCACTGCCCACCTCGGGGATTTCCGAAAGGATATGATCCAATTGGGCCGGATAGAGATTGACGCCCCGAAATATAATCATGTCGTCGGAACGCCCCAAGATCCGGTCGTGCCGAGGCAGGATATTCCCGCAGGAGCAGGGGCCGGCGATCAACCGGGTCAGGTCCCGGGTTCGGTAACGGATTAAGGGCGCCGCCTCCTTCCACAAGGTGGTGACCACCATTTCTCCGGTCTGGCCGGGTTCCACCGGTTCCAGGGACAAGGGGTCCAGCAGTTCAAGCAGATAATAATCGGCCCAATAATGAATACCCTCGTGACGAACGCAGTCCAACCCGGTTCCCGGACCGTAGAGTTCCGTCAATCCCGGGATATCAAACAGTTCTTCCAGCCCCAGCAGTTCTTGGATGCGCTTTCGTTGGGCCGCACTGCTTCGTTCCGAACCAAAGATGATTTTTTTTAAAGCGATTTTTCCTCGTAGCCCCCGCTTTTCCACCTCCTCGGCCATCAGCAGGGCCATGGAAGCGGTACAGCAAAGGACCGTGGACTGCAGGTCTTCCAGAAACTGGCATTGGAGATCGATATTGCCGGGTCCTATCGGGATGGCCAGGGCTCCGAACCTTTCGCAGCCCAATTGAAAACCGACGCCGGCGGTCCAGACCCCGTAGCCCACGGCGATCTGGACCCGGTCCTCGCGGGACAATCCGGCCATCTCGTAACAGCGCGCAAAAAAATGGGCCCAATCGTCGATGTCTTTCTGGGTATAGGCCAGGATTTTCCGCTTCCCGGTTGTGCCGGAGGAGGCGTGGATGCGGACCACTTGTTCCAAGGGGACCGAAAGCAGCGGAAAGGGATACCCGTCCCGCAGGTCCTGGGCGGTGACAAAAGGCAGCCGTCGGATATCGTCCAACGATTTGATATCTTCAGGCTGGATTCCGGCTTCTTCGAATTTATTTCGGTAGAAAGCCGATCCGCCATAGGCATGGTTGACGGTCCATTGCAGGCCCTTAAGTTGATGGGCGGCTAATTCCTCAAGGGAATGAAAAGAAGGCATGAAGGTGTTTGGCATAGGTATTCTCTTAATAGATTCTCCTCAGATTATTTTTGTTCTGTCATTGCGAGGAGTGAAGCGACGAAGCAATCCCCAAGAATCAACCAGTTACCGGGATGGGATGGCTTCCCCCGGATCAAGTCCGGGGTCGCAATGACGGGTTTTCCCGTAGCTTGTCCTCACCGGCCCCGAAGTTTTGTTGTTTCAGTCCCATTGGCTTCCTGGGTTTCGGGGTCTATTTCAACCCCATATTCCTTTCGGGCGCTTTCCGGACTGACATACCCTTCCCGCACGTCCTCCGCCACCAACTCGGGCTCCCGTTCAAAGGGAGAACCGTAGCCGCCTCCGCCAGGAGCATCGATGATCACCCGGTCCCCGGGCTTCAACTGGGTTAATCCATAGGAATTCCCCGGTTCCCCGTTGATGAGGAATTGGGCCCGGGCACCGGGCCGGCCGTCAAAGAGCCCTTCCGCCGGATAGCTGAACCTTCCCGCCTGGATTCCCAGGTTGACCGGCGGGATCGGGGCGTACTGGTCAGCGGGTATCCGAAAAACCTCTCTTTTCCCGAGGCCGCCCTTCATTCTTCCGGGTCCTCCCGAATCGATGAGGAGCTCCCGCTTTTCCACGATAAGCGGGGTGTCGCTTTCAAATATTTCTACCGGGGTATTCGCGCCGTTGGCCGGGAAGATGTAAACGTAATTGCCGTCGTTGGCCGCTCCGGCTCCCATGCCGCCTCCCCGGATGATCACGGAATGCCAGGGCTTCCCGTCTTTCCTTCTCCCGTAAAAGACGTTCATCGCCGCCGGGGTCCCGCCGGATCCGGCAATGACTTTTTGAGGTAACACTTCGGAAAGAGCCCGATAGATGACTTCGGTCATGAAATGTCCCACCCCCATCCGAGCCGCCACGGCGGCCGGAAATTTGCAGTTTACCACGCTCCCCTCCGGGGCGGTCAAACGTATCGGCCGAGCACAGCCTTCGTTATTAGGGATATCCGGAGCAAACATACTTTTGATGGCCATGAAGACATAGGCAAAGGTAAAATTGAAAACCACGTTGCCGCCCCAGTTGACCTGCCCGGAAGAGCCGGCGAGGTCCACCAGGATGTCGCTCCCCTGGATCTCGACCTGGGCTTGGATCACGATGTCCTCTTTTCCCCTGGTCTGTTCGATGAGGCCTTGGGCCCGGTAAATACCGTCCGGGATCTTTTCGATCTCTTCCCGCATGCTTTTTTCCGTCAGACGGATAATCTGGTCGGCCAGGTCGTCCAGGTTCTCCAGGTCACTCTCCTTGAGCATCTGGCCTACCTTTTCGGCACAGACGAAGTTTGCTGAAATTTGCGACCGGATATCTCCGGTAACCTCATCAGGCGTCCGAACATTCCAGCGGATCAAATCCAGGACCGATTGGTTGAGGACCCCTCGGTCATAGAGCCTCACGAAAGGGATGAATAGGCCTTCTTCGAAGACGTCATGATTGTCGGAGGCCACGCGGCCTCCGATATCGGAGTGATGAAAAACACAGGCCGTGAAGGCGACCAATTGTTTCTGGTAGAAAATCGGACTCATGACACAGATGTCATTCAGGTGCCCCGCCAGAGCCCAAGGATCATTGGTAATAAATACGTCCCCGGGCTGGTAGGTGTCGGCCGGATACTTATTGATGAGGGCCTTTACCCCCAGGGCCATGGCCCCCGACTGGCCGGGTGTGGCAAAGGTCCCCTGGGCCAGTTCCCGACCCCTGCGGTCGGTAAACATACAGGTGTAATCGTGGGCATCCCGGAGCAAACTGGAGAAGGCGGTTCGGGCCACACTGCCGTCCGCCTCGTCCACGATGGCAATCAGCCTGCGCCATAAAATTTCCAACGTGATTGGATCAAACGCGTGACCCATCAGTCAACCTCCCTTAGGTGCTTACAAAATAAATTTGAGGATTTTTTTCGCACATTCAAACAACGGCATTTTTAAATTCGAAATCCGAAGCACGAAATTCGAAACAATAAACAATGTTCAAAATTCAAATGACTGAAACAACTTCACCTCCCTTGATGGACCGCTTCGGTTCAAGAGCAAGTGTCTTTTATTTTGAATTTTGGTCATTTGAATTTGTTTCGGATTTCGTATTTCGAGTTTCGGGTTTAGCCAAAATTTCAATCAGGCTTGGTCAAATCTATCCACAGGAATCCGAAGTCATCTACGGCCACCCGGGCATCCTCCCCCACAATGAGAGTCGACTCCTTCTCCTCGATAATAGCCGGACCGGGAAACCGGGCCCCGGGAAACAATGGGTAGCGATCGTAGACCGTATAGGGGATAAACTCACGAGCCAGGGGAGAGTAGGCCTGCCGCCGCCCCCTGACGGCCGCCTCCAGGGACTGTTTCCCCTTGACGACCAATTTAGGCAGTTGCAGAAGCCGTTCGGGCAGGCTGGCCCGCACTTTGAAATTAATGAATTCCACTTCGGAGTCCGGATAGGTCCGGCCATAGAGTTTTTCATAGGCCTCATCAAAGAGGCGACGAATTTCAGTTTTCTCGAGGCGGGTGAAATCTCCAGTAGGCAAGAGAACGGTGATCTCCGAACCCTGTCCCACGAAGCGCATGTCGAGCGCCCTCTCGAATTGGAGCGTTTCCTCTCCAGCTTCCTTCTTCAGTATCTTGGCCGAATCCCCCTCCAACCCCTGGAAGATGCGCTCGATTTCATCCAGGGCCGCCTCATTCAGGGAAACTTTGTGACTCCGGAGAAGATCAAAGGCCCGGGGGGCGGTGAAAAAACCCATGGCCGACCCTACCCCGGCATTGGGCGGGACCAGCAAACGGGGGGCCCCCAATTTCTTGGCCAGCCCATAGGCGTGAACCGGTCCCGCACCCCCGAAGGCCACGATAGTCACCAGCTTGGGGTTTCCGCCTTTTTCGGCGATGTGGGTCTTGGCGGCCGCCGCCATGGTTTCATTGATGAGATCGTGGATCCCCCAGATGGCCTGAATAAAAGAGACCCCGAGCGGTTGAGCGATCTTTTTCTCGACGCCGCGCCGGGCCCCCTCGTAGTCGAGTTTCATCGCCCCGCCGAGAAAGTAGTCCGGATCCAGGTAACCCAACAGGAGATCGGCATCGGTCACGCAGGGATCGGTGCCTCCCAGACCATAGCAGATTGGCCCGGGTGACGCTCCGGAACTTTCCGGCCCGACCTGCAAGGTGCCCAGCTTGCTTACCTTGGCGATACTACCGCCCCCGGCGCCGATCTCCATCAGGTCCACGACCGGGACCTGAATGGTGAGGCCGCTCCCTTTCATGAACCGTTGGACGCGCCCGACTTCAAACGTCGGGACCACACCGGCCACCCCTTTCTGGATCAGGCAGGACTTGGCCGTCGTTCCTCCCATGTCAAAGCAGAACATTTCCGAAATATGGAAGTGTTTACCGTAGTATTGGCCGGCGATAACCGCCGCGGTCGGCCCGGACTCGATAATCCGCACTGGAAACTCGGCCGCCGTTTCCAGAGAGGTGACGCCGCCGCTTGAAAGCATAATAAAAAGCTTGCCTCGAAATCCGATGGCCTCCAGCCGGCCGGCCAGCTTGGACAGATACCGTCCGGTCAGGGGCTTGACATAGGCATTGGTCACCGTGGTGCTGGTGCGCTCGTACTCCTTGATCTGGGGCAAAACATGGTAGGAAATGGAAACGGAAAGGCCCGGGGCTTCCTGTTCGATAATCTCCTGGAGCAGCAGCTCATGGGCCGGATTTTCGAAGGAATTGAGCAGGCAGACCGCAATCGATTCCACACCCAACCCGAGCAGGGCGCGGACCACCTGTCGGGCCTCTTCCGGGTCCAGAACCTTCAGAACGCTCCCATCGCTTCGGACCCTCTCGTCCACCTCCAGCCGATATCTTCTGGGGATCAGTGGCTGGGGGAATTCGGCGAACAGGTCGTAGGGGGCATAGCGCATCTCCCGGCCGATTTCCAGGACGTCTCGGAAGCCCTTGGTGGTGATCAGTCCGGTTTTAGACCCTTTGCGCTCGATAATGGCATTGATGACCAGGGTCGTTCCATGAATCAGCTCATCCAGCTTGGTCACAAAGTCCGGCGTGGTGGCTTCCAGCACCCGTATCCCCTCTTCCACGGCATCCGAGGGGTCCCGAGGGGTCGTCAGGCACTTGCCGGTCTTTATCTCGCCGGTGTGATCATCAAGCAGGACAAAGTCGGTAAAAGTGCCGCCGATATCACAGCCCAACCGGTAATTCTTTTCTGCCATTTTTCCTCCTTAAAAAATACTGGGCTCCTCAAAGGTTCCATAGGCCTCCCGGAACACCCGGGTCATCTCCCCCACCGTACAGTAAGCCCGGCAGCAGTCCACCAGAAAGGGCATGACATTTTTCTTTTCCCCTACGGTCCGTTCCAGGGCTTTCAAAGATCGGGAAACTTCGGCGGCGGACCGCTCCCGGCGCAGGGCCTGCAGGTCTTTAATCTTCTCCACCGCTGTTTCCTCCCGGTAGTCGTGCAGGGCCACGTCCTCCTCCTCCCCGACTACGTATTTGTTCACCCCCACCTTGATCAATTCCCCTTCCTGGACGGACTTCTCGAATTCATAGGCCTGCCGGGAAACCTTTTGTTGAATGTAGCCCTGGGCTACGGCCCGGATCACGCCGCCGATTTGTTCAATTTCCTGCATTTCGGCCAAAATCCTGTTTTCCATCTCCTTGGTCAGGGTCTCGATGAAATAGGAGCCGGCCAGGGGATCGACCGTGTCGCGGAGCCCCACCTCTTCCATAAGGATCTCCAAGGTCCGCAGGGAAAGCAGGGCCGCCCGTTCAGTCGGAATGGTGTAGGCCTCATCGAAGGAGCAGAGGGCCGTGGTCTGGGCCCCGCCCAAGGCGGCCGCCAGAGCATAGTAGGCCCCGCGGATGATGTTGTTTTCCGGCTGGGCCTTGGTCAGCCCGTAGCCGCCGCCGCCGAAGAGACCCCGGAGGTACAGGTCCTTATCCTTTTTGACGTCGTATTTCTCCTTCAAATTCTTGGCCCAGAGTTTCCGGGCGGCCCGAAACTTGGCCACCTGTTCCCAGAGGTTGCCGAAGATGTTCAGATTGAAGGAAAAACGACCCACGAACTGGTCGGCCGTGTAGCCCCGGCGGACGACCTCGTCGATATAGGCGTTGGCGATCAGGATGGCATAAGCGATCTCCTGGGCCGGCGTGGCCCCGGATTCCCGGATGTGGTAGCCGCAGACGCTGACCGGATTGCATTTGGGCAGCTCCTTCATGGAATACTCGATGGTATCCCCGATCAGGGCTACGGCCGGTTCGATGGGGAAAATCCAGGCTCCGCGGCCGATCATCTCCTTGAGGATATCGTTCTGGGGGGTGGCGCTGATCTGGTCCTTGGTGTAGCCGGATTTTTCGGCCATGGCCTGGAACATGGCCAGCATGATGTCAGCCACGGCGTTGATGGTCAGTCCCACGCCGATCTTGTCCAATTGAATGTCCTTAAAAGCAATTTCAAAGTCCCGCAGGGAATCCACGGCCATGCCCACCCGGCCCACCTCGCCTTCGGCCAGGGGATCGTCGGAATCCAGACCCATCTGGGAGGGAAGATCGAAGGCCACGTTCAGCCCGGTCTGCCCGTGGCCGATCATCAGCTTAAAGCGCTCGTTGGTCTCGGCCGGAGTCCCAAAGCCGGTGTACTGTCGAGTAGTCCAGGCCCGACTACGGTAGCCCAGGGGATGGATACCTCGAGTGAACGGGTAGGTCCCTGGATCGGCCAGATCCCTTTCATACTGGAAACCGGCCGCCTCTAAATCCTTCGGGGTATATACCGGTTTGACCTTAATACCGGACTGCAGGGTAACTTCCTGGATCCCATCTTTTTTATCTTTCTGATATTTGGCTACACCCATGGTAACTCCCTTCGGGAAAACGAATAGTTCGGATTAAAGCGATCAAGTTATGTCCTGTCCTAGAAAGGCCCGGCGGACCTTCCCATCCTGCAACAGGTCTTTCGACCGACCGCTGGAGGTGATCTCTCCGGTCTCCAGGACATAGGCCCGCTGTGAGATTTGTAGCGCTCCGCGGGCATTCTGCTCGACCAGCAGAATGGTCCGGCCCTCGTCCTGGAGCGTCTTGATGATGCGAAAGATTTCCTGAACGATCATGGGGGCCAACCCCAGGGAAGGCTCATCCAGCAGGAGCAGTTTGGGGTTGGCCATTAATCCTCGACCGATGGCCAGCATCTGCTGCTCTCCTCCGGAGAGGGTACCCGCCCGCTGTTTTCGGCGCTCCTTAAGAATGGGGAAAAGGGCATAAATCCGCTCTATTTCTTGGATCAGCGCCTTTTTCCTCTCCTGCCAGGAACGGCCAAAGGCCCCCATTTCCAGGTTTTCTTTGACCGTCAGGGGGCCAAAAAGCTGTCGGCTTTCCGGAACCTGAACGATCCCCAGACGGACCCGTTGCTGGGAATCCGTCCCGCTGACATCCTGCCCCATAAAAACAATTTTACCTTTCCGCCGGCGATGGACGCTGGAGAGGCAATTGAGCAAGGTCGTCTTGCCGGCCCCGTTGGCCCCGATCAAGGAAACAATTTCCCCCGGTTTAACTTCCAGGGAGACCCCTTTTAAAGCCTGGTTGCCGCCGTAATAGGCTTCCAGGTTTTCTACCGCTAACATCAGACCTCGGTTCCCAGGTAAGCCGCCAGGACTTGGGGATCCTTCTGAATCGCCTCCGGAGGCCCGGCGGCAATCTTTTGTCCAAAATTGAGAACCACGATCTGATCCGATATCCCCATGACCAGGTTCATGTCGTGTTCGACTAACAGCACCGAAATCCCTTGAGCGCAGATCCGGCGAATCAGGTTGGCCACTTCCAGGGTCTCGGTCATATTCAGGCCGGCCACCGGTTCGTCCAGCAGAATCAGATCGGGCTGGGAAGCCAAGGCCCGGGCCATTTCAATTCGCTTTTGATCCCCGTAGGACAGGCTGGCCGCCGACCAGGGCCCCTGGTTGCGGAGGTTAAAAAGATCCAAAATCTCCCAGGCCTTCCGTTCGATCTCCCGCTCCTCCTGACGGACACCCGGGAGAAAAAAGAGGGAGGAGAGGAACTCCTTGTGTGTCCGCCCGTGCAGACCCACCATCACGTTTTCCAGAACGGTCATGTTTTGAAAAATCTGTATATTCTGAAAGGTCCGGGTCAGCCCCAGACGGGCCAGCCGATAAGGCCGCTGCCCGGTGACGGAACGCCCGTTAAAAAGAACCCTCCCTTTCTGCGGCCGATAAATTCCCGAAATGACATTGATCGCGGTTGTTTTGCCGGCGCCGTTGGGTCCGATCAGGGCGGTGATCCGTCCCCGGGGCAGGTCAAAACTCACTTCCCCCAGAGCCATCAATCCCCCAAAACTGATGGAGACCTCCTGAACCTGCAGGATAAGATCCGTCACCGGAGATCCGCTCCGCTCAAGTTCCGCTTTCCGCTGCGGAACCGGTTTCGAAGGGCGACCACCACCCCTTCGGGTAAAAAGATTAGAATAAAGACCAGGATTAATCCATAAAAGATATCCTTATATTCATCAAAAAAGTGCAGCATCGCCGGTAGAGGGGTGATGAAGGTAGTCCCGAAAAGGGTTCCCCAAATACTGCCCATACCACCGACGATGACCATGGTCACCAATTCGATGGAAAAGAAGATATCGAAGGTCTTCGGGCTGATAAAAGTCAAATAGTGGGCATAGAGGCTCCCGGCCAGGGAGGCATAGAGGGCGCTCAAAACAAAGACCTTCACTTTGTAGACCGCGGTATTTACGCCCAGAGAACCGGCGGCCACTTCGCTGCCGTGTAAGGCCCGGAGGCCTCGGCCGACCCGGGAATGAACCAGGTTTAAGGCCAAGGCAATCCCGACAAAAGTAAAGAACCAGATCAAATAGTACATCTTTAGGTCGGAATCGAAGACCAGGCTCCCGATTTTCAGGTTGGGTATCCCGGGAAACCCGGAAGGACCGCCGGTGACCTGATCCCACTGGATCATAACAATATTGACGATTATATTAAATCCGAGGGTGGCCATAACCAAATAATGGCCGTGCAATTTCAGGGTAGGAATACCGATCAGCAAGGCCAGCAACCCGGTGACCATCAATGCCAGACCCATGGCGATCCAGGGAGAAAAATGATAACTGACCGTCAAAATGCCGGAAAGATAGGCCCCCAGGCCATAAAAAGCGGCGTGGCCCAGAGAGATCTGGCCGGCATACCCGATCAGCAGATTGAGCCCCACCACGATCAGGGTGTTCAGGCCGATGATATTGACTACGTTCAAATAATAAGGATTGTTGATGACCAGGGGGAAGAGGAGGAGAATCAGGCCCAGGAGCAGCAAGCCCAAATAGGATTTATTCTTAATCCATCCCCAAATCATCAGGTTAGACCCGTTCCTTTTCGCCGAAGCCTAACAGGCCGCTCGGCTTCAAAAACAGAACCAGGAGCAGGATGATAAAGGCGAGCACATCTTTATAGCTGGAAGAGATCAGACCGGCCCCCAACGATTCCAAAACCCCCAATAACAAGCCGCCGATGACGGCCCCAATAATATTTCCATACCCTCCCAAGACCGCGGCGGCAAACCCCTTTAACCCCAGCATGACGCCGATATTGTAAGACAAGGTGGTAATCGGGACGATAATAATACCGGCAATGGCCCCCAAGGCCCCGCTCAGGGCAAAGGAAAGGAAGATCATGCGGTTAACATTGACCCCCATCAGGGCGGCAGCCCGGGGGTTGAAGGAGGTGGCCCGCATGGCCTTGCCCGTCAAGCTGTGATTAAAAAAGAGATGGAGGATGATGACGACGGCCAAAGTGATGAAGAAAATCCAGATGCTTTGAGGCAGCACCGCGGCCCGTAAAAGGATAAAGGGCGTATCCCCGCTAAAGGGAGGCACGGCCATCTGGTTTTTTCCCCAGATCACTTTAAAGGTCCCGCGCATCAGGATCGAGACCCCGATGGTAATAAAGATCAGGACGATGACCGCGCGGGACTTGGCCGGTCGGATGGCCAACCGCTCCACCAACCCCCCCACCAGCGTAACGGTGATGACCGCTAATACGAAGGCCAGGGGCAGCGGCAGGCCCAGGCCCAGCAAAAAGGTATACATCATCAATCCGCCCAAGGTGATGAAATCCACCTGGGTGAAATTCACAATCCCGGTGGCATTATGGATAATACAAAAACCGAGGGCGATGAGGGCATAGATGCTGCCGGTGGTTAGGCCGGAAACAATGAATTGGGCTACTTGGTCGCCTATGGGCATAAACGGTTTCTATTAAGATCCGCCGAACCGAAGGACGGGTTATTGGGGCGTTGTGTTGGATTTATTTGAGCGCTTGCTTTAACCTTCCGCTCCACCTTCTATTAAAAAGCCCCTTTTTGTCAATATCTTTTTAGCTGCGTTTTGCCTTCTTTGTTCCAGTTCCCCGCTCGCGATAGATCCCCTGGGTAAAAATCGTATAGAATATCTCGGATAGTTCTTCCAATTTCACTTTCCCGTCCGGCCGATACCAGCGATAGGCCCAACTGACCATGCCGAAAAAAGCATAGGCGCAGACCGTCAGGTCGATATCGAGCATCTCCCCCTGGTCCTGGAGCTGTTGCAGGATAGCAATAAGCCGGCTCACATACTCGCTTTGTTTCTGATTTAGCTCTTTCCGATGGCCGGGGCTCAACGATCGTTGATCATGGACCAAGAGTTTCATTTTATCAAAGTCCACGGCCGCTGTGGTATGAATTCGGAGGGTCAGGGCCAATTTTTCCTTTAAGGGTCTGGAGCTTTGTTCAATTTCGGTAATTCGTTCCAATCCGGTGCGAATGACTTCCTCCAGGATCTGGTAGAGTAATTGCTCTTTACTATCGAAATAATAATACAGAGAGGCATTATTAATCCCCGCGGCCCCGGCAATATCTCGGGTAGTAGTATTTTCAAAGCCTTTCTCGGCAAAGAGTCTGGCGGCGGCCTCCCGGATCTTGGTTCTTTTTTCTTCTTTGGGCATGTTCCCATAGCCTGTCGAGTGTTGATTTAAGCAATTGCCTTAAGCATAATCTCAACCCTGATAAAAAGTCAAACGATTCTTCGGTTCCACGATAAAGTATTGACAAGACCCCCTACTTTTGGCTAAATCTAAACTAATAGGGCCGTGGGGCATGACTCCCTGCGGTTTTTTTAACCCAAAAACGAAGGGTTTAAGCCAAATAAAGGAGGTGTCTTATGGCCTTGACCGATTTTTCCGGCTGCCATGTCCCGTTCGTAACACCCTTTAAGGACGATTTTTCTCTGGATGAAGACGGCCTGCGCCGCTTGATCAATTATTTAATTGAAGAGGAAAAGGTGGACGGACTGGTCCCCTGCGGGACCACCGGGGAATCGCCCACACTGGACCACGAGGAACATAATAAGGTCATCGAGATCACCGTCAAGGAAACCCGGGGGAGGGTCCCGGTAATTGCCGGTACGGGATCGAACAGCACCCAGGAAGCGATCATGATGACCCGCCACGCCGAAGAGGCGGGCGCCGATGCCACCCTGCAGGTAGGCCCCTACTACAATAAGCCGACCATGGACGGGATGCTGGCCCATTTTGAGGCCATCGCCAAAAACACCAAGCTGCCCATCCTGATTTATAATATTCCGGGCCGTACCGGGAAAAACATCGAACCCCAGACCATCATCCAACTGGCGGAAATCGATAATATCGTCGGCCTCAAGGATGCCTGCGCCGATCTCGGGCAGACCATGGAGATCATTGCCGGGACCAAGCGCCGGGGTAAGACCTTTTATGTCCTCTGCGGGGAGGATGCCCTGACCTACGGCATGATGGCCCTGGGCGGAGACGGCGCCATCAGCGCGGTGGCCAACGTGATCGGCAAAGAATACACCCAGATGTGTCGCCTGATGAAGGAGGGTAAAACCGCCGAGGCGCTGGAGATCCACTACCGGACGCTGCCTTTGGTGAAAACACTCTTCATTGAGACCAACCCGGTCCCGGTCAAAGAAGCCATGCAGATGATGGGCCTTCCGGCCGGCCCGCCGCGCCTTCCCCTGGTGCCCATGAAGCCGGCCAATAGGGAAAAACTGCGGAAGGACCTGGTCGCCGTGGGGCGATTGAAGGGTTAATGCTCAGGGACGATTTTTTCGTTTAATCTATAAAAAAAGGGGGGATGTGCGGATCCCCCCTCTTTTTGTGAAGTTATTGCCTTTGGTGGGCACTCCGCTCCGGCCTGAATCCGTAGGAGTTGTCCTGAGAATCGACTTCGAAGATCGGATCGATCGCTATTTTTACAGCCATCTGCACTACCCTGTCCTTGATCAGCGGGATGCCCAGCAGTCGTCGGCCTCCGGATGCTTTGGGTATATACAGCCCACGGACAGCCTGAGGCTGGTAGAATTTTCGCTTAAGTTCACCGGCAATCGTTTCCAGATGCTCCTCGACTCCTCCTCCTGTCTCCTCTAGGCGCTCAAAGATTTCGCCGTCTTTGCCCAGCGCTCCCTTGTTCGCTTTGACCAGTTGGTAGGCCTGGCTCAGGACGTCCAGCCGATACACCTTGTCATAGAGAAGATAGCAACGGTACTCCTTCTCCTGCTTGGCCTTCCGGTATTGTTTCCTCTGAATGTCCTGAATCTTTTTAAAAATTTCGGGGCTACTTCCGGCTTCGCTTGCGCTCCAACCCACAGGTTTGCTCAGCTCCCTCTCCGAGCCTTGGTCGGGGAACTTAGTCCTTCCAGCCACCATTAACACCTCCCCCCAGGTACGTGGGCGAGCTAATGAATTCCCAAGGTCGGACTTTAATCGACTGCTCATACGTTTTACACAGCAGACACTACTACTATTCCAAAAATATAATCCTAGTCCAGGTTATCCCTGTCAATTTTAGCCAGGTTCGACTGCATGAAAAAACATTCATTAAATATGAGCTCCACCCGCTTCTTTAAGTCCCGCATTTCATTTTCAACATAACTGTTTGATATTAAAAACTTTTCTATTTTACCCCTAATTGGCAGATTTTTTGCCTATCCCAGTATAACCATAAGCCATCGTAACGCGTGCATCATCACTCAAAAAGGAGGAAACATTGTTTTTACAGGCCAGATTCAAAAAGATCCTTTCCCCCATTTTATACAAATTAGGTCCTTTTTCCGCAGTCGTCTTATTCAACCTTGTCTGTTCATCCATCGGCTTTTCTGCCGAAGTTACCCTGGCTTGGGATCCAAATACCGAACCTGACCTGGCCGGATATAAAATCTATCTCGGGGTTCAATCGCGCCAGTACTCCTGGACTCTAGATACAGGGAACCAAACCCAAGCCACGGCGGGGAACCTGGATCAGAATATCACCTATTTCCTCTCGGTAACCGCTTATAATACCCAAGGAATGGAAAGTGGCTTTTCCAATGAGGTCAAATATACGCCCTCGACTACCCTTTTTTCGCTATCCGTCAATCAAGCCGGTACCGGCGCGGGTACGATTACGGGAACCGGGATCAACTGCGGAACCGATTGCAGCGAGTCTTTCAGCAGCGTTACCTCGGTCAGTCTGACAGCGGCTTCAAATTCCAATTCCACGTTTACCGGATGGAACGGGGCCTGCAGCGGAACGGCCAACCCCTGCACAGTGAATCTTAACGGCAGCCAGTCCGTAATGGCTAATTTCGCCCTGAAAACCTTCACCCTGACAGCCTCGGCCGGGGCCAACGGAACAGTAAGTCCCACCGGGTCCCTGACCGTCAACTACGGAGGCAGCCAGACCTATGCCATTACTCCCGCCACGGGATTTAACGTGGCCAATGTGTTGGTGGATGGCGTGTCGGTCGGAGCGGTCACCTCCTACACTTTCTCCTCCGTCACGGCCAACCACACCCTGTCCGCCACCTTCTTGCCCAGAACATCCGCGGACGCGTACATTCTATCCATTTCCAAGATCGGAAATGGCCAGGGAAATGTGACCAATAAACCAGGGGGGACTACCTTCAAAAAAGGTACAAAAGTAACTTTGACCGCTTCCGCATATTCTAGTTCAATATTTTCCGGATGGGGCGGAGCTTGCAGTGGCCAAGCCAGCACCTGCACAGTGACCATGGACGCCAATCAATCGATAACCGCCTCGTTCACCTTGAAAACCTACAGCCTAACGGCCCTGGCCGGGCCGAATGGCTCCATTACACCTGCCGGAATTACCACGGTCTCCTACGGTACAAATCAGACTTACCTCATCAATGCCTCTTCAAATTTCCAGATTAGTGTGGTTAAGGTGGACGGGATTTCCGTGGGAACGGTCAGCTCCTATTCTTTCAAAAATGTAAGAACCAATCACCAGATAAACGCCACTTTTATTTATAAAACAACTAATTCGTCCACTCACTCCTTGAGCATTTCCAAGAAGGGGACCGGAAGGGGTACGGTAAACAACAGCCCCGAAGGGTCCACCTTTAATGATGATACGGCAGTAACCATTACGGCAACTCCGGATGCCGATTCGATTTTTGTCGGCTGGTCGGGAGCTTGTGTTAGCAATGATCCTCAATGCACGATAACCATGAGCAGTGACATGTCCCTTACGGCTACTTTTGATGATAAACCTTCGTTGAACTACAAGAATTATCTGCCAATCATATCGAATTGACAGGTCACTTAATTTTTTAATCACCAATTGTTTTGCCTGAGTTCCCGTCAGATTAGGTGGAATGTCGGGGGGTCGTAATCAACGAATATTGCTAAAACTCTTTATTTTTTATTACGGATCTTTTTCGGCTTCTAATGAACTCGTCCGATTATCTTCCAATAGGTAGTGCTCCAAAAATAACCGGATTGTCTATCTTGGTTAAAAGCGTACCCCATTCTCGACTCTGACCGGGGCTCAAGACGATGAACGCGTCAGGGTTTAGATTCCGGCTATTTATTGTCGCGGCCAGTTCCTGCACGGCATCGTCAAAGCCATCCGGTCCAAGCTGGAACACCTGGTAATGGGCCGCGATGCTGACCTGCGCGCCCAGGTCCAGGTGGGCCTGGACGGCCTCCCTCGGCCTCATGTGGATTCGAAGACGATGATCGGCAGAAGGGTTATCCGGGGATTGCGGCTGGAAAGGGGATATCGGTAGGATGGCCACCCGGATGGGTGAGAAACGGCGGGCGATCTCACGGAAATGGGGGCCATATCCCGTATCCCCGGAATAAAAGACATTTCCCGAAGGTCCGGAGACGACAAAACCTCCCCAGAGGGCCCGGTTACGGTCCCACAGGCGTTCGTGATGAAAAGTGCTGGGCCGGGACCAGGGTAACCATGACGTCTGAAGACAATTGAACGGATCGCCACCAATCGAGCTCGTCCACTATGAGAATGCCCGCTGTCTCGAACCAGGTCTCGGTTGCCGAGCGGCACTATGCTACGGGGAGTGCCTTTTTCCGCGAGACGTTCCAGTGTGGGCAGATCAAGATGATCGTAGTGATTGTGGGACACCAGCACGGCATCAATGGGAGGCAGGTCCTCGAAACGGATGCCCGGCCGGCTGTGTCGCTGGGGACCCGCCCACGATACCGGACTGCAGCGGTCCGACCACATGGGATCCAGCAGCAGGTTGAGCCCATCCATTTGGATCAGGAAAGTAGCGTGACCAACAGAGGTAATCCGAAGGGTCCCTTTCGGCACGCGGGCCGAAGGCGGTGGTCCGGGTGGGAAATCTTTGAAGTTCGGCCACTGCGGCCAATCGTTACCGACCATCCACCGCCAGACCCATCCCAGAACCCCCCGTTTCGGCCCCTCACCCATGATGGAAGGTGAATTCGGGTTGAAATATCGGTTGCCGTCAAAGTGATTCGAAACCGGCTGGGCCTTATCGGCGGAAGGTCCCATCCTCGCTCCCCAGGCGCCGAGTAACAGAAAAGATAATAAAAACAAAGAGGCTATCCGCCACCTAAAGTTATTTTTGAAAAGCCCTTTCATTCCACCTTTCCCCGAATCCTTCCTTTTCACGGTCACCATTTCTTACCGGATTATCCCTCTTTCTGAAGCCGACAAGCATTATATTCGATTTGCCAGGGGTTCGAGCAGAAAAAACGTTATTATTTGAAAAGATCAGTCTAAAGGGTTCCATCACCCGGCCCCCCACCTAAAATGCCTGCCTTTTTGAGGGCTTAAGCGCCAATGGCCCCCGCTTCTTTTTTTTTGCTTGACATACCATATCTTGTATTTTAACCTCTGTCATCCACCATATAAAGGATGGCCGGTCCGTTGAAACAGCCCGTCGGCCGTCCGCTTCGTTTTTAACCGCCAAAACTAAGGAATTGCCATGGGTTCTGTCATCGAGTTTTCCCGCGAGTCGGCCGATCCGGCCTCCAGAGAAACCACGGATCTGGCCCTGTTTGTTCGGACCTCGGACGAAGATCTGATTACCTGGGACCGCCGGCGCATCGTCCAGGCCCTGGTTCGGGAAACGCTGGTGGACGAGGACACGGCGGAGGCCATCAGCCGCGAAGTGGAGGAAATGATATTCACTTCCCGGATCACCATGGTCACCGCCCCGCTGATCCGGGAACTGGTTAACGCCAAGCTGGTCGAGCGGGGGCTGGAAAAGCCGCGGCGCCGTGCATACCCGACTGGGCGTCCCCTGGTATGACGTGGACCAGTTGATCGTCCACCCCAACAAGGAAAACGCCAATGTGCCCCACGGCCCCGAGGCCACCAACCTGACCCTGGCCGAAGGGATCAAGAAAGAATACGCCCTGCTGACCGTTTTTTCCCCGGAAGTGGGCGACGCCCACATGCGCGGCGATCTCCATCTCCATGATCTGGGATTTATCGACCGCCCGTATTGTTCCGGTCAATCTCTGGAATACATCAAAAAATTCGGCCTGAACTTGCCCAACGCCCTGTCCATGGCCAAACCGGCCAAACACCCGGAAGTGCTGCTGGCCCACATGGTCAAGTTTGCGGCGGCCCTGCAGTGCCATTTCGCCGGTGCCATCGGCTGGGATGCCGTCAACCTGTTCTTTGCCCCCTACCTGGAAGGGTTGTCGGACCAGGAGATCAAACAGTTGGCCCAGATGCTTATTTTTGAATTCTCCCAGCAGGCCGTGGCCCGGGGAGGGCAGGCCATCTTCACCGATATCAATCTCTACTGGGAAATTCCTAAGCATTTTGAATCGGTCCCGGCCATCGGGCCCGGGGGAGAATATACCGGAAAAACGTATGCCGATTACCTGCCCCTGGCCCAAAAATTCGTCTGGCTCCTTTTTGAGGTATTTAAAGAAGGAGATGGTTCAGGACGGCCCTTTTTCTTTCCCAAACCCCTGGTCCACATTACCGAGAAATTCTTCGAGACACCCGGACACCAGGAATTTCTAAATCATATCTGCGAAGTAGCTGCTTTGAAGGGTAACACCTACTTCGTTTTCGACCGGGGCCAGACGGCTAAAATTTCCGAATGCTGCCGGCTGAGTTTCAAGTTGGAAGCCCGGGACCTGGAAGATGCCAAGGAGCCCTGGCGGATGCGGTATTGCGCCTTGCAGAACGTGACCCTCAACCTGCCCCGTATCGCCTATGAGGCCGGAGGAGAAGATACCGCCCTTTTCTCCAAACTGGCCGATACCCTCGAACTGGCCGTGGAGGCCCATCTTCAGAAAAGGGCTTTCATTCAAAAGCTGCTCCAACTGGGGGAGACCGGGCCTCTGTCCCTGCTGACCATGAACCGGGATGGCAGTCCCTATTTGCGTCTGGACCGGGCCACGCATCTCCTCGGCATGGTGGGCCTAAACGAGTTGGTACAATTCCATACCGGGGAGGAACTCCAGGCCAGCGACCGGTCAATCAAATTTGGCTTAAAAGTCATCGCCTACATGAAATTGGTGGCCGACCGGTTCGGTCAGAAACATGGCCTGCATCTGGTTCTGGAACAGACTCCGGCGGAAAGCACGGCCTACCGTTTTGCCAAGCTGGATATGGAAAAATACCCGGGCCGGGCCCGGGCCGTCGTTAAGGGGAATATTTCCCGGGGAGAGATTTACTACACCAATTCCACCCTTTTCAACGTCTCGGCGCCGATCAACCCCATTGATCGGGTCCGCTACGAGGGACTGTTTCACCCGCTGATCGAGGCCGGGGCACTGACCCACATTTGGATCGGAGAATCCAAGCCGGATCCAGTGGCCTTGGCCGGTTTCGTCGTCAAAACATTCAGGAAAACCAAGAACGATCAGATCGCCTTTTCCCCGGAATTCACTACCTGCCGGGACTGCGGTCGGACCAGCCGGGGTCTAACCGAACGCTGCCCGCTCTGTCATTCCTCGGAAGTGGACGGCATTACCCGGATTACCGGCTATTTCACCAAGATTTCCGGTTGGAATAAAGGCAAGAAGGGTGAGTTGGCCGATCGTTTTCGTAACAGTCCTTTTCTTAAGAAATCCCAATCCTCATAACATAAAAGGAGAGGTCCATGACCCTGTTTACCAAAGCCGACTGCCAAAAATGCCACTATATCAAAGGGAAATTCGATCTAACGGTCTTAGGGATTCGGGAAGAAATCCTGGGCGAAGACAATCCGGAAGCCTTGGCTCACCTGGCCTGGCATGAATTGGTGGAGACGGCCCAAAAAGAGCTACCTATCTTGATCCTGGATGATTCAACATCCGTCATCGGGGCGATTCCCATTAAGAACTATTTATCGGGAAAACGCGCCGCCCGGTCCCTTTAAGGCTAACCAAAAATAGTCGCATTTTTGGTTCCAATTCGAAATCGATGGAAATTAAAGGCTTTTTAGAAACTTCCTTTATCGACTGGCCGGAAAAAATCTGCGCCGTTCTTTTTCTTCCTTTCTGTAATTTTCGCTGCCCCTACTGCCACAACCACGGCCTGATCCTCCGTCCGGAGGAATACGAGACCCTGCCCTGGCCTTTTATCCGGGAACGATTTCAGACCCTTCGGGGTTGGCTGGATGGGGTTTGTGTCTCCGGGGGTGAACCCACGCTGCACCCGGACCTGCCGGATCTCCTCATGGACATCAAGGCCTTGGGCTTTCCGGTCAAACTGGATACCAACGGAACCCGGCCCAAGGTACTGCAATTTTTGGTGGAGGAAAAGCTAGTGGATTTCGTGGCCCTGGACGTCAAGGCGCCCCTGGAAGCCGATCCCTACAGTCGCTGTGCCGGGGTCCCGGTCACGGTCGAGGCCATTCGGGAATCCATTGCCCTGCTGCTTTCCGGAAAGGTGCCCTACCAGTTTCGAACCACGGTGGTCCCGGCCATGCATACCCCGGAAATCCTGGCCCGCATGGGTCGCGAATTAAAAGACGCGATTAGTTGGACCCGCCAGGAATTCCGACCCGGAGATGTGCTGGACCCGGATTTCCTGGCCGGCCTTTCCCTTGACCAAAGCAAATCGTTTCATTAGTTTTTTTGGGATTGGCTGGTTTGTCACTTTATCCCCCGCTGAAACCTTGGCGAGTACGCCAAGATGCGCCGCCTGATCTCCTCTCCGTCTGTTACCGACAACAACATCGCTATTGACAAACAGCCAATGACTTGATAGGAATAAGACCATTGGCTTCTATATCACCAATTCCTTAATTTTCTTCAATTTTTCTTTGCCTTACGGGGGATTGATGCCAAAGCTTTTTTTAACGTCCCGGGGACCTACAACACCTTTGGCCAGACTCGAGGCCATCGCCTTTAGACGAGCAGGCCATGGTCTTGGGAAAAATTTTCCGGATCTCGCCACTAGGTCGGATGAGGGCGGCTGACGTTTTCAGAGCCCTGAAAGGGCACTGAAAACCTTGGCTGCCCAGGGAACAATTTCCGGGCTTTCGCACTGATTTTTACTCAAATATAGGGGGAAAGACACATGAAGGTTTTGGTAAGCGACAATATGTCGGAAAAAGGGATTGACCTCTTCAAAAAGGCCAAAGGGATTACCGTCGATGTGAAGACCGGACTGCCTCCCGAAGAACTGAAGGCTATCATTAAAGATTACGATGGCCTGGCCATCCGCAGCGCCACCAAGGTAACGGCGGAAATCATCGGCGCGGCCAAGAAACTTAAAGTCATCGGTCGGGCCGGCATCGGGTTGGATAACGTGGATATCCCGGCCGCCACGCAGCGGGGGATTGTGGTCATGAATACTCCGGAAGGGAACACGATCACCACGGCGGAACATACTCTTTCCCTGATCCTGGCCATGACTCGGATGATCCCCCAGGCCACGGCCTCCCTGAAGGCCCAGAAATGGGAAAAAAAGAAATTTCAGGGCCGGGAAATTTTTAACAAGACCCTGGGCATCATTGGTATCGGCAAAATCGGTAGTATCGTGGCTGATAGGGCCAAAGGCCTCAAAATGAACGTCATTGCCTTTGACCCTTTCATCCAGTCCGAAACCATCTCCAAACAGGGCGTGGAAGGGGTGACCCTGGACGAACTTTACCGGCGGGCCGACTTTATCACCCTTCACGTGCCCAAGACCAAAGATACCCTAGGATTCATCAATGCCAAGGCTATAGCCAAAATGAAAAAAGGGGTCATGCTGGTAAACTGTTCCCGGGGCGGGGTGGTGGACGAGCAGGCCCTGGCTGAAGCCCTGACCAGCGGCCAGGTGGCGGCCGCGGCCCTGGACGTCTTCGAAAAAGAGCCGCCCGGGGATTCCCCTCTGATGCAATTGGACAACTTTATCTGCACTCCCCACCTGGGCGCCTCCACCAAAGAAGCCCAGGAAAATGTGGCCCTGAGTGTGGCCGAACAAATAATCGATTACCTGCTGAATGGGGTCATTCGGAACGCGGTGAATGTCCCCTCGGTGAGTGCCCATCTGCTGGAACGAATCAAACCCTATTTGACCCTGGCCGAGCGATTGGGAGCTTTTCAGGCTCAGATCATCGAGGGTGGGTTGACGGAAGTGGCGATCGAATATCTGGGTGATGTGGCCGCCTTCGATACCCAGCCTATGACCGTTTCCCTGTTAAAAGGCCTGCTCACCCCGGCCTTGAGGGATGTGGTCAACTTTGTGAATGCCCCCCTGTTGGCCAAGGAGCGGGGGATCAAGGTGGTCGAATCCAAAAGCGAAACCGCGGATGATTTTATTAACCTCATCACCCTCAAAGTAAAAACCCAGTCCATGGAAAGCACCATTTCCGGTACGCTTTTCGGAAAATCCGAGCCGCGCATTGTGCGCCTGAACAACTTCCGTTTGGAGGCCGTCCCCCAAGGACACATGCTGCTCATTACCAACATCGACCGTCCCGGGGTCATCGGGGCTATCGCCACCACCCTGGGCAAACACAGCATCAATATTGAACGGATGCACGTGGGCCAGGAAAAGGACCAGGGAAACAACGTCATCCTACTGACCACGGACCAGATTCTGCTGCCATCGGTGCTGAAAGATGTATCCGGGCTACCGCCCGTTTCCTCGGTCCAGGCCGTGGAATTATAAAAAGCGAATAAAGCCAACTTCGAAAGACTAAAAACGAGCCTTCAAAATCCCCCTGACTCAGGGGGATTTTAATTTGGAGCGATCCCGGATTTTGGCGCCCTCCACTGCCACCTTCGGCCCAGCGCTTTGGGTAAGTCTAAGAAAAGGCCTCTGGGCCTCAGGGGGCATTATCAAGGGCGAAGCGTCATTTTTTATTGAATTTTCACCCAGTCTGGATTAGATATTTGAATGGTTAATCCGATATAGAGGAGGGATCGCCATTCACTTAGCCGACCTGCTGCTGAAAGCCGTCAAGGCCTATCCCCAGAAACAGGCCGTTCGCTGCCCGAGGGGCGCCTTTACCTACCGGGAGTTCGGGCAAAGGGTCTATCGACTGGCCCGATCCCTGACCGAAAAAGGTCTGCGGGAAGGCGACCGGGTGGCCATTTTACAATACAATTGCCATACTTTCCTGGAAGCCTATTTTGCCACGGCGCTCATCAACACCATTCTGGTCCCCCTCAATTACCGTCTTTCGGCCAAAGAGATCGATTTTATTCTAAGGGATTCGGGTGCTCGGATCCTGATCGCCCAGGCCGATTTTTCCTCGAAGACCCCTTCCCCTGAATCCCGGCCGCCCGCTCTGGAATCTACGATCTGGATCGATCCCCGGGCCCAAATGAGGTCCACCGATCTGGAATATGAGGGACTGCTGGCCTCCGCCTCCGCGGATCCGCTCCAGCCCCGGGGTCCGGGGGACGATGCCGTGGCTCAGATTTATTACACCAGCGGGACCACCGGTCGTCCCAAGGGGGTCATGTTAACCCACCGGAACGACACCCTTCATGCCCTGGGCACTATCGCCGAGTTGAACCTTAAGGATACGGATGTCTGGATCCATGTGGCCCCCCTGTTCCATCTGGCCGATGCCTGGGCCACCTGGGCCATTACCTGGGTGGGGGGAACCCACGTTATCGTTCACGAATTCAACCCCCAGACGGTCCTAGACACCATGGTCCAGGAGAAGGTGACTATCACCAACATGATCCCCACCATGCTCAATATGCTGATCAATTATCCGAATTTTCATGATTATTCCTTCCCCCAGCTTCGGGTCTTGTTAAGCGGCGGGGCCCCCATCGCCCCGGAAGTGGTCCGGAAGATCATGCAGGGTTTTGACTGTGATTACATTCAAACCTATGGGATGACCGAAACCAGCCCCTATCTGACCCTTTCCATTTTAAAGGAACATTTAAAAGCCTGGCCCCCTGAAAAACAGTTTGAATACAAGGCCAAGACCGGCCGGGAATTTATCGGCGTCTCGCTAAAGGTGGTACGGGAAAACGGCCAAGAAGTGTCTCGGGACAATCAAGAGGTCGGTGAGATTATCGTTCGGGGGGATACCATTACCAAAGGATATTGGAAGCTCCCGGAGGAAACCTCCAAGACCATCAAAAACGGCTGGCTCCATACCGGGGATCTGGCCGTTATCGATGAAGAGGGTTATGTCAACATCGTGGACCGCAAAAAAGACATGATCTTGTCAGGAGGGGAAAATGTCTATTCCACTGAGGTCGAAAATGTGCTCTACCAGTTCCCCAAGATCCTTGAGGCGGCCGTTTTCGGCGTCCCCGATGAAAAATGGGGCGAGGCCGTGCACGCCGCGGTGGTGCTGAAGGAAAACCAGAAAGCCACTGAAGAAGAAATCATCCGTTTCTGCAAGGAGCACCTGGCTTCTTACAAGTCCCCCAAGTCGATCACCTTTCTTGAGTTCTTGCCCAAGACCGGATCGGGCAAGCTATTCAAAAAGGCCCTTCGAGATCCCTTTTGGGACCGGTATGAAAAAAAAGTGCATTGATGAAAGGATGACCGCGAACATGCACGATGAATCTCAAGTCATCCAAGAAGGTGGACTCAAGCGCCTGGTCATCACGCCCCTCCTGATCATCGCCAGCCTGTACAGCCTTTATCTGGTGATTCATCCCTACACCCCTCTTTCCAAATTATCCATCTCCTTCCTGGACCTCACCCAGGTCCAGCGGGCGACCCACGTTTTTTTTCTGCTTATCACCGGGTACCTTCTTTCCTCGCTTCGGGACCAGAGGCGGGCCGGGGCCGGGGCTTTTGTCTTTGCCATAATGGCCGCTTTTCCGCTCTATGCCTTTTGGCGGATCGGCTTGGGCCCGAGGTTCAACCTGATCGCCACGGTTTTCTGGCTGACGGCCGTCCTCCCGGTGGTTTATCCCTCATTGGGCCGCTGGGTGGACAAACTGGGGGCCGTCCTGGTATTTGTCCCCTATCTCTATCTGGTCATCTTGTTCCATGACCTCATCGATCGGGCCATGCTGCCGGAACCCTGGGACCTGGTGATGGGGTTCGGCCTGACTTTCCTGCTTCTCGGCCAGGTCTATCGCTACACCGGGGCCATCCTCCCCTGCCTGGTGCTTACTTTTCTTCTCTACGACCTTCATGGAAATCTGCTCACCGGCGTCCTGGCTCACGCCTCTTTCGACTTTGATCTTCTCTTGGGCAAACTTTTCAGCGAGACCGAGGCCGGCCTGTTCGGCATGATTACCGGCGTGTCCATGAAATACCTGGTTTACTTCACCATCCTGGGGGGGGTTATCGGGGCCTTGAATTTAGGCCGCATTATTGCCAACATTGCCTCCCTGGCCTCACGCGGAAGGGCCGATGGTCCGGGAATTGTGACCACCATTGCCTCGGTCTTCATGGGCCTGTTCAGCGGCTCCGGTGCAGCCGATACCCAATTCGTCTCCACCATCAGCAAACCCATGTACGAAAAGGCCGGTTATGACCGCTATGTCGCCGCCGGTATCGCCGCCACGGCGGGCACCGTTGCCATGGTCACCCCGCCCGTACTGGGCTCCATGGCCTTTATCATGGTGGAAATCCTTTCCATCCCCTATTCTTGGATCTGTATCATGGCGCTGGGGCCGATGTTGCTCTATATTGTGGCCATCCTGTCTTATAACTATCTGTATGTCAAAAAGAAAGGGTTGAAACCCGTAGAAGACGGGGAGCATTACGGAGGAAAATATTTCCGCCGCTATTGTTACATCTTCCTGCCCATTCTTCTGATTGTGGCCTTTATCTTTTGGGGTTATGCGGTCAGCCTGGCCGTAGTTTGCGCGTTGGTCCTCTTTGTCATTTTATGCTATCTTGACCCCACGATACGCCCCAAGAGCCCGCGGGTCCTGCTGAAAGGGCTGGCCACGGGTTTCTCCTCTTTGATCCCCATCGGCACGGCCGTAGTCTGTGCCAACCTGATCCTGACTCTGATGGTTTTAACCGGCCTGCCGAACAAATTCTCCCAACTCCTGACCATGGTTTCGGGGGAGAGCCTGCTACTGGCCACCTTTTTCGCAGCCGGGTTCACCCTGCTTTTAGGGATGGGTATACCGCCGACCGCCACTTACGTGGTCTCCTCGTCCCTGACTGCTCCCGCCATCCTCAAGGTGGCCATGGCCAACGGCATCCCGGCGGAAGCGGCCCTGCTGTCTACCCATATGTTCCTCATGTACTACGCCATACTGGCCGACGTCACGCCACCCGTGGCCCTTTCGGCCTATGCCTCGGCTTCGGTTTTTTTAACCGATCCCTTAAAAACCGGGTTTTACGCGGCCAAAGTGGCCCTGCCCAAATACCTGCTGGGCTTTTCTTTTATCTTGGCCTACCAAGGCACGGCTCTTCTCCTGATCCCCATGTGGCGCACCGCCTCGGGGCTCGAGGCGATCATCGAATTTCTCGTCCGGCTGGCGGCGGTTTCGGCCGGGGCGATCTCTATGGCTGCCGCCACTGTGGGTTATGCCCGAAGGCCCTTGCTTAAATGGGAGTCCTGGGTTCTGGGGATCCTATCCGTCGGCATGTTTTTACCCTTTCTTTGGGTCAATATCGTCATCCTTCCGGCCTTGGCCTGGTTTTTTTTCGGCTTCTTTGGTAAGAAATCCGAGGCGGTGGAACTTGCTTAGGGTGATTGTTTATTAACGGAAAAAATAACATAAGGAGGGCAAGATGAAAAAAATCGTGGGAGTTGTTTTTGCTGTCATTTTAGGATTGGGTTGTTTATCCGTTTTTGCCGAAGAAAGACCAAAAATCATGATTACCACCGGCGGCATCGGCGGGGTTTATTATTACTACGGCACGACCGTCGCTGAAATCCTGACGAAATATGCCGGAGTAGACGCGACCGCCATCCAGACCGCCGCTTCGGTCGACAACCTGCTCCTGATTCAACGTCGTACTGACCCGAGCAAAAACACCTACTATCTGGGCCTGGTGCTACCGGATTCGGCCTACCTGGCCTACACCGGAAAGATTGAACGGTTCAAAGATAAGCCGGCCAAAGAAGTTAGAGTTATGTGGGCCATGTATCCTAACATCCTTCATATCGTCACTGCGCACGGGGCAGGCATCAAGACCATAGCCGACCTGAAGGGGAAACGCGTCTCCACCGGGGCGCCCGGATCCGGCACCGAAATTGAGGCCTTTATGGTGCTGGAAGCAGCCGGCCTTAAAACGACCGATTTGGGCAAGCAAGAACGCTTAGGCGCCTCCGAATCGGCGGAATCCTTGTCCCAAGGCACTCTGGATGCCTATTTCTGGTCCGGAGGTCTCCCGACCAGTTCAGTGACCGAGTTGGTCACCACTTTGGCCCGCAAGGGAAGCAAGATCGAAATGGTGGACCTGGACCCCAAAGGAGAATTGGTCAAAAAGTTGCTCCTAAAATTCCCCGGCGTCATGGAACCGGGATTGATTCCCAAGGAGGTTTACGGAACCGAAAAGGACACTCATACCCTGGCCTTCTGGAACCTATTCATGGGACCTAAAAGTTTGCCTGAAAAATATTCTTACGCCATCACCAAAGCCTTGTTTGAAAACCTACCCCTTTTACAAAAAGCGATTAAGGCGGCCAAGGACAACACCTTGACAAACGCCATAAAATTTGTCCACGGGACCATCCCCTACGACCCGGGGTCCCTGAGCTATTTTAAGGAAAAAGGCCTCTTGAAGTGATCTTTGCCGGCTTTCGAGCCGAGGGAGGACGTTTAAAAGTCGTGTCCCTGGCGATCATCCTGGCGGCGCTTCTATTTGCGGCGGGATTTATCCGGGTAGTTAAGATCGCCGGGGACCACGGCTCCGGCATCCTTCGGATCTGGGCCTGGCAAAAAGGAAGTGTCGAATTCATCAACTCGGTTACCGGGCGGCCGGTAGTCATCCGTTTTAAAATGCCCTGGTATTTCTCCGACTTTTCGGTGCGCACGGATCCCGGGACCGAAGAATATTATACGGCAGGAGTATACGCCTGGAATGAACAACTGTTGAAAGAAAGGACCCGGATAATCCAATATTGCTCCGAGGTGGGGATAACCTTGACTCTGGGTGGAAAAGTGTACCATGAGCAAGGAGGCTGTATCCGCGCGACTCTCCTCTGGCCCTTATAAGACCGGCCGGCGGGTTGATGCCGGTTTACTCCTCCTGGATCTTTGATGCCGTCGGATTGGGCCTGGTCGCCCTGGTAATTTTCATCCAGAAATTCACCCCCAAAATGTCTCCCGGATCTTAAAAAAAAGTTGACTTTGCCTACCACCCATGGTAAAGGTATCAAAATTTTTGGACTGTCTTTAAATTATTAAACTAATTCAACAAATTAATAATATAATTGGTCTTTTTGCCGCACCGCATAGGGGTTAGTGCAGGAGGAGACCCGAAAATATTTTCGTTTATTAGCCATGGTCAGTTCCATGGGTATTTCCATGGGGCTGTCGCTGGTAATCGGGCTGGCGATCGGATACTATTTAGATAAGTGGCTTCAAACCCAACCCGTGTTCTTTTTTATTTTTTTGCTTTTCGGGATCGTCGCCGGGTTTAAGAATATCTTGATCATTCTGAAAAAAACCCAGGACAAGATTTGAAGGCCTTCCCGGCAGGCCCTCTTTTTATCGATCTATGGATTTATTCGATAGAATAAAAGGAAACGATACCGACCCGTTGTTACAAAAAATCCGGATGATGAACGCCGCGGTCTGGATTTCCATGATCGGAGCCAGCCTTTGGTTATGGCCGTGGCGTTTTACCCTGGGAGTCATGGCCGGTGGATTGGTCATTCTCATTAATTTTCACCTGTTATCCCGGGTGCTGAAATCAGGCCTAACCCCCGGGCAACTGACCACTCCCATGGCGGTTATCGTTAAATATTATTTACGGCTATTGGGGACCGCGCTGGTTCTTTACATCCTGATTGCCTACCGGCTGGTGAATCCCTTCGGGCTGATCCTGGGACTGTCGGTAGTCGTCATCAATCTTACCCTGGTAGGGTGCAACGAGATGAGGAAAATCCTTTTCAAGGAGGCCAATTAATTTTATGGAACACCCGATTTTTTTCCTGACCAAGCTTTTGGAGGTCTTAGGGTTAGGCCATTTTGCCCACGCCTACCCGCATGTTACCTTCACCTGGCTGATCATGCTGCTCATGATTGTTTTCGGCTGGATCGCTACCAAGACCATCCAATTAGTCCCCTACGGCGGCCAGAATCTGTTTGAAGCGGTGATCGACGGGGTAGAAAATTTTCAGGTTGAGGTTATGGGTGAAGACGGACGGGTTTTTTTCCCCCTGATCGCCACTTTTTTTCTTTTTATATTTGTCTCCAACGTGTTGGGGCTGGTACCGGGATTTTTCTCTCCTACGGCCAACATCAATACCACACTGGCCTGCGCTCTGATTGTCTTCATCACTACCCATATCGTGGGCATCAAAATTCACGGACCAAAGTATATTAAACACTTCCTGGGGCCCATCTGGTGGTTGGCCCCGCTGATGCTCCCCATTGAAATCATCGGCCACCTCTCGCGGGTCCTCTCCCTGACCCTGCGTTTGTTCGGCAATATCATGGGTGAGGATCTGGTCCTGGCCATTCTTCTGATGCTGGCCGGCCAATTCTTAGCTCCCCTGCCCATGATGTTTCTGGCGGTATTTACCAGCTTCGTGCAGGCCTTTATCTTTTCCCTGCTGTCCATGCTCTATATCTCGGGAGCCATGGAACACGCCCATTAACCGACAAAAGGAAGAAGGCATATCTTATAGAAAGGAGGATGGTTCTATGGTAAGAAAAGTGTTGGTATTAACCGCGATAGCTCTGCTGAGCATGGTGGCCGTGGCCTTTGCCGAGGCTAATCCGCAGGTAGCCGCCGCCGGGTTGAACGTCTATTTCGGCGTTGTCCTGGCAGCCGGTTTGGCGATTGGGATCGCCGCCCTGGGAACAGGTATCGGCCAAGGTCTCGGACTCAGGGGCGCCGTGGAAGGCGTGGCTCGGAACCCGGAAGCTTCCGGGAAGATCACCGTAACCATGCTGATCGGTCTGGCCATGATCGAGTCTCTGGCTATTTACGCTCTGGTCGTGTCCCTGATCCTGCTCTACGCGTACCCGATGGCGACGCCGATCGCTAAGATGATTGGCCTCCCCATGTAACCTTTTTGATTTGCAAGGGGTTATTGGCCAATACCCAATAACCCCTTTTTTAGGTCAATTCATGTGCCACTATTCACATAACCTAAAAGGGATCACCCGATGAAATTTTCCAGGATTCCAGCGGCGGCCATTACCCGCCTTTCACGGTACACCCGGGCGCTGGAAGAACTGGATGCCCAAAAGATTAAAGTCATCTCTTCGGAAAAGTTGGCCGAATACTGTGAAGTCAATTCGGCTCAAATTCGTAAAGATCTCGCTTACTTTGGAGAATTCGGCGTTCGGGGCGTTGGCTATTTTGTCAGAGAACTGCTGTTTGAAATCAGAAGGATCTTAGGGTTAAACAAAGAATGGAACCTGGCCATTGTTGGCATGGGGAATCTGGGTTGCGCCTTAATCGCCCATTCCAATTTCGCCAGGCAGGGCTATCGGTTTGTGGCCGCCTTTGATGTGGACCCCGAAAAGATCGGCCGAATTTTGCCGGGGGGTATCACCATCGCGCCCATGAGCGCCTTAAAAAAAGAGTCCTTGGAAAAAGAGGTGGAAGTCGCAATAATCGCCACCCCGGCCTCCAAAGCTCAGGAAGTCGTCAACCAAATCGTCGAGGTTCCGATCCACGGGATTTTGAACTTTTCCCCCGCTCAACTGCATCTGCCTGAGGGCTTCCTGGTCCATCATATTGACTTCACGGTGAAGCTGGACCGTTTGGCCTACCGTTTAAGCCACCTGACGGGTTCCGGCCGGAATCCCGGGCTAAACGACAAACCCTGGATTTCCAAGCACCTGCTTTAAAAACTGCCCGGTAAAGGATTGGGGCAGGGCCGCCAGCTCTTCAGGTGTCCCGCACCCGATGACCTCCCCTCCGGCATCCCCCCCTTCCGGCCCCAGATCGATAATGTAATCGGCGGTCTTGATGACGTCTAAATTATGTTCAATGACGACCACCGTATTGCCCAGGTCCACCAGGCGTTTCAAAACCTCCAGCAATTTTTGTACATCGGCAAAATGCAAGCCCGTGGTCGGCTCATCCAGAATATAAAGGGTCCGCCCCGTGTGGCGCTTGCTCAGTTCCCGGGACAGCTTGATCCGTTGGGCCTCCCCGCCCGAAAGGGTGGTGGCCGCCTGTCCCAAGCGGATATACCCCAGGCCGACCTGACTGAGGGTCTCCAGTTTTTCCCGGACCGCCGGGATCGCTTCAAAAAAACCCACGGCCTGATCCACGGTCATTTCCAGTACCCGGGCGATATCCCGGCCCTTATACTGGATTTCCAGGGTATCCCGATTATAACGACTTCCCTGGCAGACCTCGCAGGTCACATAGACATCCGGCAGGAAATGCATTTCGATTTTCATCAAGCCGTCGCCGTTGCAGGCCGGACAGCGCCCGCCCCGGACATTGAAGCTGAACCGGCCCGGCTTATATCCCCGGGCCCGGGCTTCCGGGGTGCGGGCAAACAGGTCCCGGATAAAAGTGAATAAACCGGTGTACGTGGCCGGGTTGGACCTGGGGGTGCGACCGATGGGGGACTGGTCAATGTTGATGACCTTATCGATCAATTCGACTCCGATAACGCGATCCACCTTTCCGGCCCGCTCTTTGGCCCGGTAGAGCCGTTGCGCCATCAACCGGTATAGGGTGTCGATAACCAGCGTGCTCTTTCCGGACCCGGAAACGCCGGTGACACAGGTAAAGACGCCCAAGGGGATCGAAACCTTAATATTTTTTAAGTTATTTTCGGAAGCCCCCCGGAGTTGAATCCGGCCATGGTCTCCCCGGCGGCGGGCTGGGGGTATTTCAATCCGGAGTCGTCCGGAGAGGTACTTCCCGGTCAATGACTCGGCCTGCCGGACCAGTTGTTCCGGTGGACCGCTGAAAACGACTTCTCCTCCCTGCTCCCCGGCCCCTGGGCCCATATCGATCACGTAGTCCGCCGCTCGGATGGTTTCGGCGTCATGCTCCACCACCAGGACGGTGTTGCCCAAATCCCGCAAGGTTTTCAACGTTTCCAACAACCGAAGGTTATCCCGTTGGTGCAGTCCGATGCTGGGCTCGTCCAGGATATACAGGACGCCCATTAACCGGGAGCCGATCTGAGTGGCCAAACGGATGCGCTGGCCTTCTCCCCCCGATAGGGTCGCCGAGGACCGATCCAGAGTCAGGTAATCCAACCCCACGTTGACCAGGAATTCCAGACGGTCCAGGATCTCCTTCAGCAATCGCCGGGCGATCTGGGCTTGACGGGGGGTGAGCGCTAACTGCTTAAACCATTTTTGGCTTTCTTTCACCGACAGCCGGGTGACTTGAAAGAGATTCAACCCGGATATTTTTACGGCCAGGCTCTCCTTTTTCAACCGGGCCCCTTCGCAACTGGGGCAGGGGCGGACATTCATAAAGCGCTCCAGCTCTTCCCGAATAAAGGCCGAATCCGTTTCCCGGTAGCGCCGGTCCAGATTGGGGATGACGCCTTCAAAGGGACGCTCGAAGAAATGGCGTCTCCCCTCCTTCTCAAAATGAAAGCGAACGATTTCGTTTCCCGATCCGTGAAGGAGAACATCCTGGATCCGCGAGGGCAGGTCCTTGAAGCGGGTATACAGATCGAAGTGGTAATGACTCATCAGGGCTTCCAGGGTCTGCTGGAAATAGAGGGAGGTTCGATTCTCCCAGGGCAGGATGGCCCCTTCGCGCAGGGAAAGGGTTGGGTTGGGGACGATCAGCTCCGGGTCGAAATACATCTTGGTCCCCAGCCCGTCGCAGGTCGGGCAGGCCCCCTGGGGGTTATTAAAAGAAAACAGTTGCGGGGTAAGTTCCGGGAGGCTGAGGTCGCAGCGGTCACAGGAAAAACGTTCGCTGAACAGGCTCTCCGAGCCGTCACCGCCGACCACCCGAAGAAACCCCTGGGAGAGCTTCAAGGCCAGTTCCACCGAGTCGGTCAAACGAGACTTGAGCCCCGGCTTGACGATCAGCCGATCCACCACCGCCTCGATGGTGTGCTTCTTTTTTTTATCCAGCCGGATTTCCTCTTCCAGTTCCCGGAATTCTCCGTTGACCCGGACCCGAACAAACCCCTCTTTCTTGAGCTGGTCAAAAAGGCGCTGATGTTCTCCCTTCCGTCCGGTCACCAGGGGAGCCAACAATTGCAGGCGTGCTCCCTCGGGCAGGGACAACAACTGGTCCACAATTTCCTGCACCGATTGAGAAGAAATTCTTTGGCCGCATTGGTAACAGTAAGGCTCGCCGATCCGGGCAAAGAGGACCCGCAGGTAATCATAGATTTCGGTGATGGTTCCCACGGTGGAGCGGGGGTTCTTGCTGGTGGTTTTCTGTTCGATGGAGATGGCCGGGGAGAGCCCTTCGATGAAATCCACGTCCGGCTTGTCCATCTGCTCCAGAAACTGGCGGGCATAGGCCGACAGGGATTCCACGTAGCGCCGCTGGCCCTCCGCGTAAATGGTATCGAAAGCCAGGGTCGACTTGCCTGAACCGGAAAGGCCGGTAATCACCACCAATTTCTCCCGGGGGATGGCCACGTCGATATTTTTCAGGTTGTGTTCCCGGGCCCCTTTGACAAAAATCTCGGTCAAGGCCATAGGAGTTTCCTGCGCATAAAATCGGCGGCCAGGTGAAGGGCCGCTAGCAGACTGTCCGGATTGGCCGTTCCTTGACCGGCGATGTCGAAAGCCGTGCCGTGGTCCACCGAGGTCCGAATGAACGGCAAGCCCATAGTCAAATTGACGCCGTCTTCAAAATGCAGGAGTTTGAGCGGGATCAAGCCCTGATCATGGTAGAGGGCCACCACGGCGTCATATTCCCCCCGGGCCGCCCGATAAAACACAGTATCCGGAGGATGGGGACCGGAAACCCGGAAGCCTCGGTCCAGAGCCGATTGAATAGCCGGTTGGATAAGGTCGGACTCCTCGGAGCCGAAAGCCCCTCCTTCTCCGGCATGGGGATTCAGGCCGGCCACAGCCAGGCGCGGTTCTTTTATTCCAAAGCGCCGGGTCAAAGTCTCCTGGGTCAATTCGATGGTTTCCAAAATTTTTTTGGTCTTGATTTGCCGAATCGCCTTCCGGAGCGGCTGGTGGATGGTCACCAGGCTGACCCTCAACCGCTTCCCGGCCAGCATCATCCCAAACCGTCGGGTGTGGGCAAGATGGGCCAGAAACTCGGTATGCCCGGTAAAAGCCGGATTGGTCTGGCGAATGACCTCTTTGCTGATCGGCGCGGTGACCAGGGCCTGAACTTCCCCTGCCAGCGCCCACTGCGCGCCCAATCGAATATATTCCAAAACGGCCGGCCCCCATCGACCGTCCGGTCGCCCTGGTCTGGCCTGGGAAACGGGCAGTCGAGAGGCCTCCCAGAGCAAGACATTTCCCTCTCCCCTGGGGGGCCCGGCCGCGGAATGAACCGACGGGAGGGCAATTCTCAAACCTAATCGGCTACCGGTTTTTTCCATAATCCCTCGGTCCCCGATGATCACGAGGCGGACCGTCTTGGGAAGGCGACCTCCGGCTAAAGCCTTGATCAGGATCTCCGGGCCTATTCCCGCCGGATCGCCCATGGTTACGGCAATCAAAGGCTTTGTTTTTTTCAGGAGCATGATTGAGCGGTTTCCTTTTATAGAAAAATTCCCAAATTTTTTATTATACCCATCCCTTCTTATCGGAACAAGAAAGATTTTGAAATGCTGGTGGAAGGGAACCGGGGAAGGTTATCTTATTCGCGTGGGCTGGAAAGTTACTGGAAGGATCGAAGGGGCGGTTTAATTACCCGCCCGGAATCTCCTTTTTCTATTTATCCGCCTCCACCTTTTTATCCGACTCGGCAAAAATCCAGGTGAAGACCAGGCCCGCAATCAGGGAATCATTTTTGCGATACAGCGGGCTGTCCGCAAACACCGCCCCGTTCAGTTGATCCCAACGGGCAAATAGACTGACCCAGAATCGTTTATAGTACTTGCTGATTCCGACCGAGAGCTGGGTGCCGCCATAGCCCCCCTGGGCGGAATAGGCCGCACGCCCGGGAGCGGCATAAGCGCTTCCTACGGAATAAAAATAATCGTGATAGGCCTGGTCCGCGAAAACCGGCCCGATGGACATCCCGAAATTCAACCCCTTGGAGGAACCCAGATTATATAGATCGAGGTTCAGGCGGGGGTTGAAGACCCAGCCAATCCCGTAGATCCGAGGGAAATCGACGGCCAAAGCGGATCTCAACGGAAAAGTCAGGGTGGTTTTATAATCCCCTTTTTTTTCACCCAGGCTGACTTCCAGAGAAGGTCCGATTTCCAGAGAAGGGTAGAGGTTAGGCATTCCCCTTCGGGCCTGGTTCTGGCTGCTGTCCACCGGGACGGAACCGCTCAGGCTGAAATCCAATTCCAGCCCCTCCCGATGAAAAAACAGCCCTCGGATGGCTTCTCGATTGATTTTCAAATTTTCGCCCCGGTAGACCACATAGGGGAGAGGCAGCGCGTAATACCGGGTCTCATCCGATCCGCGATAGTCGGGGAAAGCGAAAGCCGCCAGCCCCAGACCAGCTTCCCAGAGAGGGTATTCCCCTCCCCGACTCGCTTCGGGAAAAATCGTCAACCCAAACAAAAAAACCAATAAAATGAACCCCGCCTTACCGGCCTTGGTCATGAAACACTCCGACGCTTGTTGAATGGGGATAGGCTGAGGTAAAAAACGTTAGCTGGAAGGGCTTATCCCGGACGAGAGATAGACTTAATGCATTCCGCTGTGAAAATTCAACATCTTTTAGGCCCCGTTCAAACCGATTTCATCATCGGTTAGATAGCAGGCCGGGTCCGGGGCCCAGAGGTCTCCGGTAAAGGCCTCGGCCCGAACTCGAAAATTGCCCCCGCAGATGTCCAGCCAGCGACATTTTGCGCATCGCCCGGAGACATACTTTTTCTTTTCTTTCAGTCGGGCCATTAAAGGGTTGGAAAGGTCCTGCCAGATCTCGCTGAAGGGGCGCTGCCGTATGTTCCCGAAGGAATAATGGCGCCAGAACTGGTCGGCGTAGACCTGCCCGTCCCAGCTCACACAGCCGATCCCCCGTCCGGAACTGTTTCCCTCATTCATCTGCAGCAACTCCAGCACTTCCGGAGCCCGCGCCGCTCCTTCTTTCAGCAGACGCAGGTAAAGGTAGGGGCCGTCGGCGTGGTTATCCACGGTCAGCACTTCCTTTTTCAGTCCCTGGTCGAACAATTCTTTGGTCCGGTCCGCGATCAGGTCCACCACCTGCCGGGTTTCCGCCTGGTTCAAGTCCTCTTCCATGAGCTGGGAACCGCGACCGGCGTACACCAAGTGATAAAAGCAGACCCGGGGGATATTTTCCTCGCACAGGAGGTCGAAGATCGGCCCCACCTGGTCGACGTTTCTCTTGTTGACGGTAAAGCGCAGTCCCACTTTGATGCCGGCTTCTCGGCAGTTACGGATCCCTTCCAAGGCCTGTTCAAATGCTCCGGGGACCCCCCGGAAGCGGTCGTTGACCTCCTTCAGCCCGTCGAGGCTGATCCCCACATAGGATAGGCCAATGTCTTTGAAGATCCGCGCCTTCTCCTTGGTAATCAGGGTTCCATTGGTGGAGATCACCGCCCGCATCCCTTTGGAAACGGCATACTGGGTCAGCTCCGGGAGATCGGGCCGCATCAGCGGCTCGCCGCCGGAAAAAAGCATCACCGGGGCGCCGAATTGGCTGAGGTCGTCGATCAGCTTCTTCCCTTCCGCCGTACTGAGTTCGTTTTCGTTAGGGGTCACCTTGGCCTGGGCGTAGCAATGGACGCACTTCAGATTGCATTGGCGGGTCATGTTCCAGACCACCACCGGCTTCTTGTCCATGGAAAACTGGAGCAGGTGAGAAGGAAGGTCCTTCGAATGCCTTCCGTAGCGGAGGGCGTCCGAAGGTTCCACCGTACCTATATAGAGTTTGGAAATGCCGATCATAGGACCTCTCGACCAGAAATTATTAAAGTGGCCGCCGAGACCCGACGGCCAGACCACAGATCTTTTGGGATACCCACCCAAAAAGGCGAAGCGTCATTTAATATTGCCCGGATTACTGAGTATTCAGTTTCTCAACTTCGGGTCCCGATCCTGCAGGGAAATAAGTTTGGAGTAATTTTTGAATATAGGCTTCCGTGTCTTCAATGGCCTCCGGGTTGATCAGGAACCGGTTTAAACCGGTTTTTTCCTGGACCAGTTTAAACCCGTATTCGAAATCTTTGGAGAAATTTTCGCAAATGGACCAGACGCTGACCTGGGCCTTCAGCGCTTTGGCCAAAACGGTATCAATCCCTTCCTCCGAGAATTTGAGGCTGATATTGAACCGTTCAAAAAAACGAAGCTCGTATTCCCGCACCTGCTGGATCATCAGCCAGACCTCTTCAAAGGCCTGGGGCAGATCCAACCCCAATTCCAAATGGCGATCGGCGATTAAGGCCAAGCGGGCCTCGGTCATAACAGTGTCAAATTTCCCGCCCAATTCCTGGGCCCGTTCCCGAATGCGTTCTACCAAGGCCGTCCGTTCCTGGTCCCAGGCCCGTTGAAAGCGTTCCCGATCCGCCGGGTCTTCCGGTTCGGTCAGCAGTCGCTTCAATTCCTCCGCCGGGCTTTCCACCAGGGCTCTCGTGACCAGCAACTGCTGTTGTTCGGTGGATGGGAAACGTTTCTCGAATTTCAAGAGCGCCTTCTCCACGGCGCTGACCAGTCCCCGAGCCCCGGTTTTTTCTTCATGGGCCCTTTCGGCCAGCAGCTTCAAGGCCTCATCCTCAAACAAAATGTCTATCCCGTAGGCCTTGAAATCTGCTTTTTTGCTACGAATTATGGGATTGTTGGGGTTTCGCAAAATTTGATAAAGGTCGTCCGCAGTCAGGGATTCCAGGACCACCGCCACCGGCAGACGTCCTACGAACTCCGATTCGAAACCAAAGGCGATCAAATCTTCCGATTTGACCTGCTTCTGGAAGTTTTCGGTCAGTTCCCTGGATCGGATCTTGGCCCCGAAGCCTAACCCCTTGGCCTGCATCCGCTTGCGGATTATCTCGTCCAGGTGATTAAAGGCCCCGCTGACGATAAACAGGATATTCTTGGTGTTGACGGTGCGTTTTTCCTTTTTCCCCGTTTTTCGGAAGCGTTCGATAGCCTGGAGCTGGGAGATGGGGTCATGAGGCACACGCAGATCGATCTCCGCCTCTTCCATGGGTTTGAGCAGGGCCCGTTGAACCCCGGTCCGGGAGACGTCCGGCCCGATCAGGTTATGACTGGAGGCGATTTTATCGACTTCATCGATATAAATGATGCCGTACTGGGCCAGATCGATATCCTCATTGGCCTCATAAACCAGGTCGCGGACCAGATCCTCCACATCTCCGCCGACATAGCCGGTCTCGCTGAATTTGGTGGCATCCCCCTTGACGAAGGGCACGCCCAGTTTCTTGGCGATCAACTTGATGATATAGGTTTTCCCCACCCCGGTCGGACCGATCATGATGATATTATTTTTGATCAGGCCCACCGGCTCCACCCCCGAACGGGTCCCCTGTTTTTCCCAGTATTTGATCCGGTTGAAATGAGTACAAATCTTGGTGGCCAAGACCGCCTTGGCTTCGTCCTGGCAGATAACGTATTCGTCCAGGTAGGCCTCCAGCTCTTCGGGTTTCAGATCAAAATGGAGTTTGGAGGAGGAAGACTCTTTTTCAGTGTTAGGCTGGTCTGTTCCATCCGTTTCTCCCTTGGGAAAGACGAAGGGGGTAATAACTTTCACTCGGTCGCCGTATTTCTTGGACAAATAATCGGATAATTCCCTTTCCAATTCTTTTTGATTGGGTATCTTTTGATTAGCCCCAGCGGCCTTTATCTCCTGAGGTATTTTTTCTTCCATAATAAATAATCCTGCAGTTTGGGTTAATAACCACGCAAACTTATTTCCTTTCCATCATGTTAAAGCAATATAAGGCATCCTTTCCCCCTTTTCAACCCCGGGGGATCCGGGACCGCCAAGCATCGGGCTTCCGGATCCCGGAAGGATCCCTAAATCCGAAATCCGAAGCACGAAATCCGAAACAAGCACGAAGGTCCAAAATCGAAATGATCCAAACAAAAACGTTTCGGATTTCGAGTTTCAACCAAAAATTCAAACACTTTTGGTTAGACTTAATCTCACAGCAGCACTAAGGACGGGGGGGTCGAACCCTGCTTATTCCCTTCCCGGCGGTTTAGATCGTTCCGTTTTTGAAGCCAGCCATCCTTCGGTAGCTTCAGGGAAGCAGTCAAATCGTGGAATATACGGTTTAATGTCGATCAAAGGAGTCCCATCCAGGACGTCGATCCCGCTGACCTCGAGGATATTCTCAGAACGTCCCAAGAGCCTGACAATGGTCAGGCCTATCCCGCTGGGACGGCAGGGGTGCCGGGAGGCGAAAATCCCGTGGGGTTCATCGTCCAGGAAGGTCGGCCTCACCAGCTTGATCTCGCCCGCCCGATCGAATTGATAGAGGAGGATAATATGGGAAAAGGTTTCAATATCTTTCAATCCCTCCGCATACTTCGAAGAAACCTCGACCCGTCCGAGGCCGCCTGGTGAAAAAATGCCTTGAATCGGGGCGGCTTCTTTGGTCCGATAGGGGGAATGGATCACCCCGATGGGAATTTGTTTTGAATTCATAGCGGATCAAATCTACAAAAGGATTGGGAAGGTGTCAATAAGATTTAAAAGAGATCAACCGGAACCAACGGGATCAACCTAAAGGTGTCGGAATTCCTGCCGATGGTCAACACCGCGACCAAGGTCCTTGGGGGTGACAAAAAAAGCCCTTCCCCCTTTAAAGGGAAGGGCTTTAATTTTTAAATCCGGCGGCGTCCTACTCTCCCACCCAGCTGCCCGGGCAGTACCATCGGCGCTGAAGGGCTTAACTTCCGTGTTCGGGATGGGAACGGGTGTGGCCCCTTCGCTATGACCACCGGAAAGGGTATAAACTCAAACCAGTGCGCAATTATAAAATAGATAGGAAATGGAAGAAGATATATGGCCAAGCCGCACGGCCGATTAGTACCGGTTAGCTCAACACATTGCTGCCCTTACACTCCCGTCCTATCAACCTCGTAGTCTTCGAGGGGCCTTTAGAGGTCTTACAACCTGGGATATTTAATCTTGAGGTGGGCTTCCCACTTAGATGCTTTCAGCGGTTATCCCTTCCGAACATAGCTACCCAGCGATGCTCCTGGCGGAACAACTGGAACACCAGAGGTTCGTCCATCCCGGTCCTCTCGTACTAGGGACAGCTCCTCTCAAATATCCTGCGCCCACGACAGATAGGGACCGAACTGTCTCACGACGTTTTAAACCCAGCTCACGTACCGCTTTAATTGGCGAACAGCCAAACCCTTGGGACCTTCTTCAGCCCCAGGATGCGATGAGCCGACATCGAGGTGCCAAACCTCCCCGTCGATGTGAACTCTTGGGGGAGATCAGCCTGTTATCCCCGGCGTACCTTTTATCCGTTGAGCGACGGCCCTTCCATGCGGAACCGCCGGATCACTAAGACCTACTTTCGTACCTGCTCGACTTGTGGGTCTCGCAGTCAAGCTCCCTTATGCCTTTACACTCTACGGCTGGTTTCCAATCAGCCTGAGGGAACCTTCGCGCGCCTCCGTTACTCTTTGGGAGGCGACCGCCCCAGTCAAACTACCCACCAGACACTGTCTCCCGCCAGGATTACGGGTCGGGATTAGAACTCTAAGATAACAAGGGTGGTATTTCAAGGTTGGCTCCACCGAGACTAGCGTCCCAGTTTCATCGCCTCCCACCTATCCTACACATGTTAGCCCAAAATCCAATGTCAAGCTGTAGTAAAGGTGCACGGGGTCTTTCCGTCCTGTTGCGGGTAACCGGCATC
>CAWJJC010000022.1:0-350000 GCA_963843145.1 uncultured delta proteobacterium | reverse complement strand
ACTGCTGACGATCAGAGGAAAGGTCAGTCCGTAGGCTTTCCCGCCCTTGACCCGACGAATCAATTCCATCCCGGCCACGATATTTCCCCACTGGTCGCTCCCGCCCATTTGGAGAAGACAATGATGGTCGTTATAGAGCTGCAAAAAATCGTAGGCCTGAAGAAGTTGATAATTGAATTCAATAAACGAGAGGCCGGTTTCCAGACGTTGTTTCACGGATTCAGCGGTCAGCATGCGGTTGACGCTGAAATGACGGCCGATATCCCTAAGAAATTCGATGTAATTGAGGGGGACCAGCCAGTCCAGATTGTTCAACAGCAGCCCCTGCCGTCCGTCCAGGACCAGGTAGCGGGATAATTGCCTTCGTAAGCCCTCGGCGTTGCGGGCCACTTCCTCGCGGGCCAATACCGGCCGCATTTCCTTTTTCCCGCTGGGATCCCCGATCAGGGCTGTGCCGCCTCCCACCAGGGCAATCGGGACATGACCCTGCCGCTGAAGGTGCGCCAAGGCCATGATGGGGATCAAACTGCCCACGTGAAGCGACTCGGCGGTTGGATCGAAACCGATATAGGCCGTGACGGCCTCGCGCGCAAACAATTCGGCCATCTCCTCCGGGTCCGTGGCCTGCTCGATGAATCCTCTTTCCATCAGGATCCGGTAGAAATTCTCATCCATGGCTTGTGATCCTCAGCGATCAGCTTTCAGCAGATAATCTTTCCCGAATACGGGTTATCGCTACGGCCTTCCCGTTTTCAGAATCGATGGACACTACCGCTCCTTCAAGGACCAGATCTCTTTTGGCTACTTCAAATTTGTGGGGCATTTGGGTCAGAAACCGATCCAGGGCGATCTCCTTTTTTACCCCAATCACTGAATCGGCCGGACCGGTCATGCCGGCATCGGTCAGATAAGCCGTTCCCTGGGGGAGGATACGGTCGTCGGAGGTCTGGATATGGGTGTGGGTACCCAAAAGGGCGCTAACCTTGCCATCCAGCCACCAGCCCATGGCCACTTTTTCCGAGGTAGCCTCCGCGTGAAAGTCAACCAGGATAAGCGGAGTAGAGGCCCGCAAGCGGCCCAGTTCCTTGGTCACCGTTTGGAAGGGACAATCGACGGCTTCCATGAAGATCCGGCCCATTAAATTAAGAATCGCCACCGGCACCCCGGAGGCTGTTTCCTTAATGACCGAACCGGCCCCGGGGGTCCCCTCCGGATAGTTTAAGGGCCGGATCAAATCCGGATTCTCCCGGATATAAGGGTAAATTTCTTTCTTCTTCCAAATATGATTCCCTGAGGTTAGAACCTGGACCCCGGATCCAAACAGCTCTTCCGCCCCTTTGACGGCCAGGCCGATACCGCCGGAAGCGTTTTCACCGTTGGCCACCACCAGATCCACTTGATAACGGTTCACCAAACCGGGCAAGAGTTCTCGCACCACCCGCCTCCCCGGCTTGCCGATGATATCCCCGATAAAAAGAATGGTTACCGGCACGAAGCCACCACCGACCGCAGGGGAATAATGGAATGTACGTCAATCGCTTGGGAGGGCAGCTCCTGGCGTCGGTTACTTGGCATATTCCACGGCCCGCATTTCCCGGATTACCGTGACCTTGATCTGCCCGGGATAGGTTAACGTCTCTTCAATTTTCCGGGCAATCCCCTGGGAAAGGATAAAGAGTTCGTTGTCGGAAACCTTTTCACTCTCCACAATAATGCGGATCTCCCGCCCGGCTTGGATGGCATAGGATTTCCCTATTCCGTCAAAAGATTGGGCGATTTTTTCCAAATCTTCCAGTCGTTTGACATAAGTCTCGAGCATCTCCTTCCGAGCCCCGGGACGGGCGCCCGAGAGGGTGTCTGCGGCTTGAATCAGGACGTCTAAAATCGACTCGGGCTGGACCTCTTCATGATGGGCGGCAATGGCATGGATCACCCGGTTCGATTCCCCATACCGCTTGACCAAATCGGCGCCGATGGCGGCATGAGGCCCTTCAACCTCGTGGTCCACTGCCTTCCCAATGTCATGCAACAACCCGGCCCGCTTGGCCTGCTTGACATTCAGACCCAACTCGGAGGCCATGGTCCCGCAGAGGAAGGCGACTTCTAGAGAGTGCTGAAGGACGTTTTGGCCGTAACTTGACCGATATTTCAACTTGCCGATCAGCTTAACGAGTTCCTGGTGAATCCCGTGAACCCCGACATCAAAGGTTGCGGCCTCCCCGGCCTCTCGGATGGAAACTTCCATTTCCTGGGACACTTTCTTGACCACCTCTTCGATCCGAGCCGGGTGGATACGTCCGTCACTAATCAGCCGTTCCAGAGACAGCCGGGCCACCTCCCGACGGACCGGATTGAATCCCGAAAGGATTACCGCCTCCGGAGTATCGTCAATAATTAAATCAATCCCGGTAGCAGCCTCAATAGCCCGGATATTTCGACCTTCCCGGCCAATAATCCGCCCTTTCATCTCTTCATTCGGAAGGTTGACGTAGGATACGGTTTTTTCGGCCACATAATCCCCGGCGTATCGTTTAATCGCCAGGCCCAGGATCTCCTTGGCCTTCTTGTCCGACCCCTCCCTGGCCTCCTGTTCAATACGACGCATGGTCTTGGCCGCTTCATGCTTGGCCTCGTTTTCCATGGATTGGATCAGCAGGTTCTTGGCCTCTTGAGAGGAAATGCCGGCTAGTTGTTCCAGTTTTTGATGGTGTTCCTCCATCAGGCGTTCAAGGTTTTCCTTTAGCTCGACGGCTTCTTTTTCTTTATGCTGGGTATGCCTTTCTTTTTTTTCAATTTCGTTTTCGCGTTTTTCCAGGACTTCTATTTTTCGATCCAGGTTCTGCTCCTTGGAGAGCAGTCTTTTCTCCTGATCTTGAATTTCCTGCTTCCGATCTTTGGTCTCTTTTTCAAACTCCATTTTCATTTGATAGAGGCTGTCCTTGGCCTGCAGCATGGCCTCTTTCTTGACCGTCTCCGCCTCTTTTTTGGCTTCTTCAACTATCTTTCGGGAAAGCGTTTCAATCGATTCCACTTTGCTTTCAGTAAACTTTTTCCGAATAAAAAATCCGACCAGGATCCCAAAGAAAAGGGCTAAAATCAGTCCACTGAACAACAGAATTAAAGGAGATGAAGCGTTCATATTTTATACACCCGTTCCTTGATGACCACACCTTGGTGCGATCAGGACAAGATTGTCATTTGGTCTTTGGGGAAGGAAAAGCAGGGATGTTCAGTCGGAAAAGACTAACTAAAGGACTGCCCGGCGGTTCAAAGCTGCAACGCGTCCAAGGGATTCTTATTCATTATATATTCAGGCCCTATCGTCCGAGGCGTAACAGGCTCATCGATTCCTTCCGCATATTCGGTATATATTAAACCTCCGAAGAGGGTGACAGCGGCACCCCGGTCTCCAGCTTGCGTAACCATTGCCGGCTTTTGGTTTCCAGGGTATTCATGGTCCGATCGAATTCTTCTTTCAATAAAAAATAATCATAGGTAATATTCAGGGCCGCCAAAACCGAGAGTTGAACCTTATTGGCTCCCGGCAGATTGACTTGAATCTCCCTTATCTTTTCCTTCAAGTGGGCGGCCACCTTTTCCAGGGCCTGTTCTTCCAAATCCCCCTTTAAGGTAAATTCCTGACCTAAAATTTCAGCTTTAAGCAGATTGGCCACGGGGCTTCATCAGTCCACAAGTTTAGCAATTTTTTGCAGAATGTTGTCCACCTTCTCCCGCAAGAGCGTTTTTTCTTCTTCCAGGGCATCCATCTGTTCGCGGGCTTGTTGCACCTGCTCTGCTTGTTCCGCAATTTTCTTCTTTAACTCATTGTTTTCATTTGAAAATTTATTAACTTGGGCTATCAGTCGATCAATTTTTTCTTCAAGCAATTCAAATAATTTCCATTCCATAAGTCTTACAATGTCCCCAGGGAGAATGATTTAAATATAGAATATATATTGGGCCGGAGGTAAAAGTCAAGGACCTAAAATAGTTGACCATCTTCCAGGCTTGAAAAATTTTTCCCTGGCGCCCCGCGACGATTGCCCTTTTTTGATAAAAGCTTGGGAAAATGATCTTTTAACTTTTTGCGATCCCATCATCTTTCCCTTGCTAATAAAAACTTTCCTATGTTAAACTGGAATACAAGAAAAGTAATCGATCTTTACCAGAAGCTGCTCTTTGAGCTAGGCGATTATTATCCTGAAAGCACTTCCAGGAAAGGGATTGACCCGTCGGCCCGAGTAGGTCGGCGCCAAAACCTGAAAACTGAAAGGAGGTGATACCATGACCAATCGAATAGCCAGAGTTACCGAAATTATTTCAGCCTCTCCCAAGAGTTTTGATGATGCCCTGCAGACGGGGTTCAAACGAGCGACCAAGACCTTACGGGGTGTCACGGGAATAAGGATCTTGGAACAGCGGGTGGCGGTTGAAAACAACAAGCTGGTCGAATATCGCATCCGTATGGAAGTTATCTTTGTATTAGAGTCCTAACCCCTAAATGGACTCGTTTTCACCAAAACCCCCGTTCATCGGGGGTTTTAATTTTAGAAATCGCCATTTCCCTCCCTCTTTTTACTCGGAGGAGGAACCATGCCCACCAGGTTCTATAGTGATTTAGCCGGTATTATCGAGCAGCTTCAGGCTGGAAAGGCTGCCCCGGTTTATCTGATCGCCGGGGAACCTTTTTTAGCCCGACAGGTCCATGAGCAACTTCTGGAAGCCTTGCTCCCAGAGGCGATGCGGGCCTTGAATTGGGAACTGGTCGACGGGGAGAAAGAGGAAATCACCACCCTGATTGAACGCCTGCGCACTTATCCTTTTTTCCCAGGACGAAAGGTCGTATCGCTCAAGAATCCGGCGGTCCTCAAGCCCGCCGAACCGGAAGCCCTCCTCTGGTCAAAGGCCGAAGAAGCTTGGGAGAAGAAACGGCCTGAACGTTGCATCCAAAACCTATCGCGGCTTCAACCGAAATCCCGACAGCCGGCCTCGGCGGGTGATCTCCCGGGACTGATCTCTTTGTTTAGGAAAGTCATTCCCGCCCCGCCAGGAGAAGCCCTTCCCGGATGGCTGGAACAAGCCCTGGCCTATTGGGTCCATCACCCGGGGGATTGGGTCAACCCTGAAATGCTTTTGGAGCAGGCCCTGCAGGTCGGCTTCCCGGAAAGTCACGTTCTGATTATCCTCTCGGAGGAACTAGCCTCCACCAAAACTCTGGTTAAGACCATCGCGCAGCGGGGTCTGGTGATTGATCTGACAGTAAAAAAAGCCAGAAAAAACGAACAAACGGCTGCTTCCCGGCGCTATCTGCAGGATCGTTTGGGCCGGGAAGGAAAACAGATTGAAAAGGCGGCTGAAGCCCTGCTTTTGGAAAGGGTCGGTCCTGATCTGGGACTACTGGAAATGGAAATCCAGAAATTGGTGACTTATTCGGAGGAAAAACGGATTGCCCTGGAGGCCGTCGAGGCCCTGGTAGCCGCCAACCGAGAGGAACCGATTTATGAGTTGACCGCCGCGCTGGGCCGAAAAAACGCCCCTGAGGGAATGCGCATTTTGAGAAGGCTCTGGGAACAAGGCTACCATCCCCTGCCGATCTTGGGCGGCCTGATCAATGCCTTTCGTCGCTTTCTCCTGGCCCTCGAAAGGCTGGCCCTTTCAGGACCTCAGGAGGCTCATCGTCTGGAAGATTATCGGCCCTTCAGTCAGAACATCCTGCCCCGCATGCAGAAAGAGGGCCTCCCTGAGGCCCTTTCCAGGCTCCATCCTTTTGCCCTCTTCAATACCTTCAAGGGCGCCCAAAATTTCACTTTACCCGAACTGATCCGTTCCCTGGAATCCCTCCAGCACATAGACCGCCAGCTTAAGACCAGCGGGGGCACCGATCGTTTTTTACTGGAAGACTTTATCCTGACCTTTGGCCGCTGAAGCCGAAGACTCCGACGCTCTAAGGTTATAATGTTTTGAGCTTTTTCTTGGCCAGGGGCGCCTGCTCGGATTTAGGGTATTCCTTTACAATTTTTTCAAGAAGTAATTTGGCGCTGCCGTGATCCTTGAGCTGAATAAAGGCCAGGGCCTGCTTGAATAAGGCGGCCGGAATCAGATGGCCTTTGGAATTGGTCTTAATTAGCTTTTGATAAGCCAGGATCGATTCCTCATAGGCCTTTAACTCATAAAGACTTTCAGCTATTTTGAAAAAGGCTTCTTCCCGGTTTTTCCCTTTGGGGGACTGTTTCAGGTATTCATCGAATTTTTTCTTGGCCTCTTCAAAATTTTTCTCTTTATAAGCCTCCCGGGCGTCTCCGAGCAGATCCTCCGGGGAATCAGGCTTGACCTTGGCCTTCTCCTCCTGCGGTTCCTTGGGGCTCTCTTTACTCTTTTCCGTTTTAGCCGCTTCGGAGGCCGCCGCGGCGGTCGAAGCGGCCGATTGTTCCAGCCGCTGGAGACGTAACTGGACGTCCTTCAGGTCCTTGGTCAGGGAGTCCAGGGCCTCCCGGGCATTGGGCTCTTTCTTCTGTACATACTCCAGCGCCTCCAGACGGCCCTGGAAGGCCTGCAGGCGACTTTTGACTTTCTCGATCTCACTCAAGGAATTGGCCTGGTTTTCCAACAGCGGCTGTTGGACGTTTTCCATCTTTTTTTGGATCTGCTCGGCCCGGGCGTTCAATTGATTTTTATACAGTCCGATTTCCTCTTTGAACTGTTCAATCTGCCGCTGCTGGTTATACAGTCGGTTTTCCAAAACTACCATATCATCCCGGGCCGCACACCCTCCCATAAAAGTAAGCACCCAGAGGCCAGCTAAGGCATACCAAGCGGTTCTCATAGTAAAACTCCTGATTTGGATACTGGAATTCAGTGCTTATTTTAAGACAAAATGGGCCCGGCGGTTCTTGGCCCAGGCGGCATCATCATGCCCCGGATCCGCCGGCTTTTCTTTTCCATAACTGATGGTCGAGACGCGACTGGGGTTGATGCCCAGGGCCAGAATAAATTGCATGGCAGCCTCGGCCCGTTTTTGCCCCAGGGCCAGGTTATACTCCGTGCTCCCTCTTTCGTCGCAGTGGCCTTCGATCAGGGCCTTGCCATTCGGGTGGTCTTTCAGCCACTTGGCCTTTTTGTTTAAAACCGCCTTGGCGGAATCAGAGAGGACGAATTGATCAAACTCGAAGTATACATCCTCATTTTCGAATTCGCCGGCCATGGCCCGGCGGCGGGCCTCTTCTTCTGCCAACGCCTTTTCCCGAAGCTGCTGCTCGGTCAATTCCTGTTCCCGGATCCGAGCATGTTTCTTGGCCTTCTCGGCATCATCCTCTTTCACCTGTTCGCTCCCCGGGGTAGCCGTCAGCCCCTCGGACTTGATCGCCTTTTTGCTGCAGGCCAGCAGGAAAAAACTGGAGAGGATCAAAAGCACCAGCAACCATCCTAACCCCGTATGTTTTGTTTTCACCACGCTTCCTCCTTTTCCTATTTTAATTTTCAGATTTTCTGGGTCCCCAAGAGGGGCTGAATTGTTCTCCGTTTAAAAAGGTAATTCTTCTTTGGTTGGCCCCGTTAAGGTTCATGACATAAAGAGCCGATTTGCCCTGACGGGATGAACTGAAGATGATCATCCGACCGTCCGGGGAGAAATCCGGAGACTCGTTGTTCCCCCCATAGGTCAGGCGCTGGGTTTCCCCATTTCTCAGGACCAGAGTATAGATATCAAAATGATTCCCGGCCATAGAGGCGTAAGCAATCCGATCCCCTTTCGGTGACCAGACCGGATTGACGTTGTAATTTCCCTGAAAGGTTACCCGACGGGTTTCCTTGGTGGCTACCTGCATGACATAAATCTGCGGGTTGCCGGATCGGTTGGAGACGAAGGCCATTTGTTTGCCGTCAGGAGACCAGGCCGGGGAAACGTCGATGGCCGCTCCGTAGGTCAGACGCTGCAGGATGTTCCCGGTCCGACTGATCTGATATATTTCCGAATTCCCTCCCGATTGGCTGAGGGCCACGGCTAACGAATCACCCCCGGGAAACCAGGCCGGGGAGATATTCAATCCCGGGCGATTGGAAATCCGCAGGGACTGTCCACCGGGCAGTTGCAGCAGATACAGGGAAGGGTTGCCGTCTTTGTAGGAGGTGTAAGCGATCTCCCGGCCCGTGGGGGACCAGCGGGGAGACAGGGAAATGGAATTGTGATGTGTCAGTCGATTGAAGTTGGAGCCGTCAAAGTCGGCCAGATAGATCTCTTTTTTTCCCGAAGTGGTGGAGACAAAGGCGATCTGGGTCTGAAAAAACCCGTATTCACCGGTCAGGAGGTAAAGGATCTCATCGGCAAAACGGTGGACCATCTTTTTATAATCCTTGGCCCCACCCGAATACTGTTTCCCCAGGAGCTGTCGCCCCTGTTGAACATCATAAAGGCGAAAATCCGCCTGGAACCCGGAACCGGTCGCCTGATAATTCCCTTTGACCAATAGGTCGGCCCCGGTTAGACCCCAGGCCTGGAAATCCGGATTTTTTCCGTCCTCTTTTCCCAGAAAGGCCTTGGGGTCCACCCCTCGGAAAAAGCCGGTATATTCCAAGTCCCTGACCAATAACTGAGGTAGAATTCCGCCTAAGGCGGGTTCCCCCGTTCCCAGGTTAACTAGATCGGGAACAACAATGGCGATTCTTTTCGCCGTCGGAGAATCGATATCGATCGTAGCCCGACTGAAAAGGGAAGAGGGACTCCCCACGATCAGGATTCCGGCCCAGAAAAAAATCAACAGGACCAGCAATCTGTTTTTATTGGTAAATTTCTTCTTCATCGGCAATCTCGGTGGTCGATTTCTAGTGACTGCTTAAATCCAAGGAATGAAAAGTCAAAACCACTTCATAACTGCTTCGGGGATACCCTTCCGGGAGAGGAGGCAAGGGTTCACTTTTCTTCAGGGTCCGGACGACCTCCTGATCAAAGGTTTCGTTGCCCGATTTGCGCTCAAATCGGGTTTCTTCGATCCTCCCATTCTGGGCTATGCGCACCAGGATGTCAGCAGAAATGTCCGTTTTTTTCAGCAAACCTTCCGGAAGAAACCAGTTTTTTTTGATCCGGCTGCGCAGGGCGGCATGATAAATCTGGAATTGCATCCCTACCCCACCCGAACCCGGCTGACCGGTGGAGGCAATGATTCCATTTCCACCCCCCCCTCGAACCGCAGGACTCCCCCCGGTTTTTTCGGCCTTAGCCTGTTTTCGCTCCAGACGGGCCAAGGCCTGCCCCAAGGCCTCTTGATTTTTTACCTTATTTTCCAGTTGATGGAAAGACCTTTCTAAACTTTTTTCCTGGTCAAGTTTTTTCTTGATCTTTTCCAGGGCCTTATCCAGAGACTGGGAGTCATCGACTCGGGGGGGCGGGGGCTTCTCCACCGCTTTGGGTAGGGGAATTTCCTTAGGTTTAAGGGAAACGGGTTTGGCCGGGGCGGGGAGCGGTACCGGATCAGCGGCCCGGGGTGAGGGGATTTCCTTAGGTTTAGGGGATACGGGTTTGGCCGGGGCGGGGAGCGGTGCCGGATCCGCAGCCCGGGGGGCTTCCGGTCCGCCACCGGGTCCTTCACCCGGGGAGATCAAGTTGACCGTATATGCCGCCTCCAGCGGGTCGACTATCTGGCCCCGCGGGATCCATTGAAAAAAGAAAACCACTAATAACAGGTGCAACCCCAGAGAAAAAACCAGCATCCAGCCCCAGTTCTTCTCCATGTCCGGTTTTTTCCAATCAGGAACCGCCTGAAGGATCATTTCTTTTCCGGAGGACTTTCTGTCACCATTCCCAGGCGTTCAATTCCGGCATTTTTGATATCGGCCATGACCTGAACCACCAGACCGTAAGACAGGGACTTATCGGCCCGCAGGAAGACCTCGCTTTCCTTGTTCGCCTGATAAAGGGCTTTCAACCTCTCTTGTAATTCTTCCCGGCTGACCCGGTATTGATTGATAAAAATCTCCTGTTTTTTGCTTAAAGTAATAACCAACCGTTCCTCCCGGGAGGGGATAGGCTTGGCCTGGGTTTGGGGCAACTGGATATCCAATCCCTGCATCATCATCGGAGCGGCCACCATAAAGATAATCAGCAGCACCAGCATCACGTCCACCAAAGGGGTGACATTGATTTCCGACATCAAGCGGCGGTCGCCGCCTCCGCCTTGCATGCTGATTACCGTTTGCCTCCCGTTCGCCGCAACATATCCCTTTCCAGCATGTTTAAGAAATCCGATGAAAAACTGGCCATTTCGGACTCCAGCAGGCGAACCTGATTGGAAAAATAATTGTAGAAAATTACCGAGGGAATGGCCGCCGCTAAACCAGTGGCCGTAGCGATCAGGGCCTCCGAGATCCCCGGGGCCACCACGGCCAAATTGGCCCCCCCCCGCAAACCGATGCTGTGAAAGGAATTCATGATTCCCCAGACCGTTCCAAACAGACCGATAAACGGGGCGGTATTCCCGGTGGTGGCTAAAAAGGTCAGGGCATAACCGAGGCGGGTCACCTGAGAATTCATGGCCGCCCTTAACGCCCGGGGAATGCTTTCAAAATGAACCAAATTAGCCGTCAGGATATCCGACCCTTCCCCCTTTCCGGCGTTATCGCTTTCCTGCTGCATTTTGTGAAGTCGGCCGAGTTCCAAGTACCCTACCCGAAAGACCTCCGCCACCGGACTATAGTGCAGTTCCTTTGATTCGGCATAAGCCTTAGCCAGGCTTTTGCTCTGCCAAAAGATCTCCTGAAACAGGTTGGTTTCCTTGCGGGCCCGATGAACGATTCGGTACTTCATAAAAATAATGGTCCACGAAATCACGGAAAAGGCCAACAACAGGAGCAAGACGAACTTGACCATCGCTCCGGCATGGGCGACCATGGATAAAATTTCATTTTGCTGAATAAAGTTCAATGAGGGATCCTGATTCGGTTATTTGATTCTTACATTTTTTTGGCTAGGGTTAAGGGCCTAGACCATTACTTAATTAAATAAAGACCCCGACCCATAGCTTCTGGTTAAATTTTATTATCTGATCGGCCGATCAGTAACGCCTCCAAGCCCATCCCCAAAGTTTTTGTTCTCTCCTGGTCCGCCCGGGCTAAGGGCAAGCTGTTCGATCACGGCCGACAAGACCTGGCTGGCCGGGGCCTCCAGGACATGGTCTGAAATGGTATCCGAAAGGTGGGTTCGTTCCAGGTTAATCTCAATCAGCACGGCTCCATTCTGTTTGGCTGTTTGCGGGAGAAAGCTGGCCGGGGCCACCAGTGCGGAGGTTCCGATCACCAGCATCACCTCACAGGTTCGGGCGAGTTCAAAGGCCCGCTGGTTGGCCTGTCCCGGAATGGGTTCGCCGAAAAAAACCACCTCCGGTTTCAATATCCCCCCACAGGTACAACGCGGGGGCAGGACGGACAAGGAAATTGCGCCTTTGGTGAAAACCTTTCCGCATTGCAGGCAGCGCAGACTCTGCCCATTGCCGTGAAATTCGATGACCTCCCGGTTCCCGGCCCTTTGATGCAGGGCGTCAATATTCTGGGTAATGACGGCCTTTAAAAGGCCCCAATCTTCCAACCGAGCCAGGGCTAAATGCGCCGGATTTGGCCGGGCCTGGTCCACCATACCCCCCAATTCGGCCAGCATCCGCCAGACCTTACCGGGATCGGCTAGAAAGGCATCAATATGGGCATATTCTAAGGGATCATACCGATCCCATAACCCCTGACTTCCCCTGAAAGCGGGAATTCCGCTCTCCACGGATATTCCGGCGCCGGTCAAGGCCACGGTCAAATGCGACTTTCGGAGGAGGTCCGCTATTTGAAGAATGGCCGAATGTTCGAACAAGGGATTTCCTTACTCTTCTTCCTCCTCCTCATCCTCCTCTTCTTCCTCAACGCCTCGAATTTCTTTAATGTATTCCTCATATTCTTCGGCGGTCAGGAGTTCAAAGAATTCGGTAGTGGAGGGAATATCCACCCGAATAATCCAACCATCCTGGTAGGGATCTTCGTTGATGATTTCCGGAGCGTCCAAAAGTTCGGCATTGACTTCCACGATTTCCCCGGTGAGGGGGGAAAAGAGATCGTTCACCGACAACTGGGCTTCGATTGATCCGAAAGGCTCGTCTTTAACGACCTCATCCCCCTCTTCGGGAAGATCGATTCCGTTGAGTTCTCCCAATTCCTCCTGGAGGTAATCGGTGATCCCGATGGTGATCCGGTTGTCGTCGTCCAGGCGGGCCCAAGAATGGTCTCTACTGTATCTTAGTTCCTCCAAGATAACCAAAATAATCCCCTTTCATGTCCTGCTGAAAATATATAAGGACGAAAAAAGAATGGGAGAATGGACCCCCCCCTTCTGACCGATCAAAATTGTGGTCTAATATAACCAATAGAAATTGGCAAGTTTTTTTTTAGGGTTTTCCTTTTTCTTTCAACAAATACAAGCCCAAAAACAAAGAAAAAAGGATGATCAATCCGCTGAGGTATTGGGTATCGCTCCAGCCGCCGCCCAATAGATTCCCGCGGTAGTCCCCCCGGAAAAATTCAATCGCCCAGCGGGCCCAACCGGAAAAAAACAAATAGACCACAATGAGCTGCCCGACAAAAAACTCTTTTCTGCGCAACAGGATCAAAAGAAGAAACAGGACCAGCGCCGCTCCGGATTCATACAGTTGGGTGGGATGAAGGGCGATGCCGGTGGGGGCCAGACTTTCTGGATCAGAGAAGGTGATGGCCCAGGGGACATCGGTGGGACGGCCGTAACAGCACCCGGCCGCCAGACAGCCCAGGCGTCCAAAGACCTGTCCTAAGGCGAGGGAGGGGGCCAACAGGTCCGCGGTTTTCCAAAAAGGCAGACCGACTTTTTTAATATACCAGCCGCCAGCTATAAAGGCTAAAATCAATCCCCCAAAGAAGACCAGTCCCCCTTCCCAGATCTTGAAAATCGAGAGAGGAGCCTTAAGATACTGGGGATAATGGATAATCGTATATAACAGCCGGGATCCGATAATGGCCGAAATAATGATGACCAGGGAAAGATCCAGGATACGTTCTCCGGGAAGGCCTTGCCGGCGGGCTTCCTTGAGGGCCAGGCCGATGCCGAGTAAAAAGCCCACGGCGATAAAAAGCCCATAGGCGTGCAGAGAAAATCCCCCCCAGTGGAAAAGGGTCGGGAACACGATCAGCCTTCCCTCCAGAAATGGTATACTAAAAAGCCAACCCCCAACGTGATGGCCGAATCGGCCACATTAAAGGCCGGCCAATGCCCCCCCCTCCAGTAGAAATCCAAGAAATCCACCACCTCCTGAAAACGCAGACGGTCCAAAAGATTTCCCAGGGCGCCGCCTAAAATAGCCCCCAAGGCCAACGACATACCGAGGGTCACTTTCGGATAACGAAACAGGATCCATAAGATCCCGGCTACGGCGATTAAAGGGAAAAAAACCAGTACCAGGTCTTTCCAGGACCCCGCTGCCGTATTGAAAATCCCGAAGGCCATCCCGCGATTGCGGATATGGACCAGGTTAAAAAAACCGGGGATCACTTCTCGATAATAGTGGAGAGGCAAATGATTGAGGATCGCCTGTTTGCTGAGGATATCCAGAATCACCACCCCGGCGAAAGATAGTCCAAAAGGAATGAGCCGTTTAGCGATCATGGGAACGGCCAATTTCCTCCAGGGCCTGGAAACACCTCCGGCAGAGGGTAGGATGGTCTGGGAAGCTCCCCACTTCCGAACTGAAATTCCAGCAGCGCTCGCATTTTTCTCCCTGGGCTTTAGCCACCCAGACGGTCAACCCCGGAATGGTCTCCCCGGTGTAGCCTTCTCCGGTTTCCGGTTGGTTGACCACAGTGACCTGGGAGACGATTAACAGGCTGGGCAACATTTCCCGGTAGGCTGGAATCAGCGTCTTCCAGGACTCCGGGAGGAGCAGGCGCACCTCCGCATCCAGAGGATGGCCGATCACCTGAGCCCGGCGAGCCCTTTCCAGGGCCCGGGTTACCTCGCTCCGCAACAGTAGCAGGTTTTCCCAGCGCCGCTCCAGGGCGTCATCCAGTAGAAAAGGGTCGACCTCCGGAAATTGGGCCAGATGGACGCTTTCCGCTTCCCTTTCCTGTTCCGGAAGTTGGGCCCAAATCTCCTCGGCGGTAAAGGAGAGGACGGGAGCCATTAGCCGGACCAATCCCTGGAGCAACTGCCAGAGGGCCGTCTGGGCCGAGCGTCGGGGCCGGGCTTGAGGGGCGCTGGTATACAGTCGGTCTTTAAGAATATCCAAATAGAAGGCGCTCAATTCATTGGTACAGAATTGATAAAGGGTATGATAGACCACATGAAAATCATAGCGCTCAAAGGCTCGCCGAACCCGGGCAATGACCTTCTGGAGTTGGTGGAGCGCCCAGCGATCCAGTTCCTCCAGTTCCGGGGCAGGCAGGTGATCCCTTTGGAAATTGAAGTCGGAGAGGTTGCCCAGCAGGAAGCGGCAGGTATTGCGAATCCGGCGATAGGCCTCGGTAAGTTGTTTAAGGATCTGGGGCGAAATGCGGATATCGTCACGGTAATCCTCGGCCGAAACCCAAAGGCGCAGAATCTCGGCGCCATATTTTTTAATCACTTCCTCGGGAAAGATAACATTTCCCAACGACTTGGACATCTTTTTGCCCTGGCCGTCTACCACGAACCCATGGGTCAGGACGCCCTGATAAGGCGCCTTCCCCCGGGTCCCGACGGAGGTCAGCAAAGAACTGTGAAACCAGCCCCGATGCTGATCGCTTCCCTCCAGGTAAAGGTCGGCGGGAGACCGCAGATAGGACCGGGCTTCCAGCACGCCGGCGTGACTCACCCCGGAATCAAACCAGACATCCAGGATATCGGTCTCTTTCCGGAAGGCCTGCCCCCGGCAATGGGGGCAAGACGTCCCTTCCGGGAGCAAAGCTTCCTCCGGGAGGGAAAACCAAATATCGGATCCCTGCAGAGAAACCAGCTCCTCCAGATGGGATAAGATTTCCTGGGTTACCAGCCACCGGCCGCACTCCAGGCAATAAAAGGCCGGGATGGGGACCCCCCAGGATCGCTGCCGGGACAGGCACCAGTCGGGACGTGAGACCATCATTCCGTAGATTCGGTCCTTTCCCCAGGCGGGAGTCCAGATGACCCGTTCGATCTCCTCCAGGGCCTTTTGACGAAGCCCGTTTTTCTCCATGGAAATAAACCATTGCTCCGTGGCCCGAAAGATCACCGGCCGTTTGCAGCGCCAGCAATGGGGGTAACTATGCTCGATGGACTCTTCCCCCTTCAGGGCCTCCACCGCTCGCAGTTTCTTTTTGATGGTGTCGTTGGCCTCGAAGACGAATTCTCCGGCAAAAAAGCCCACTTCCGGGGTAAACCGCCCGGCGTCATCCACCGGGGAATAAATTTCCAGATTGTAGCGCAGTCCGCTCTCGTAATCCTCCTGCCCGTGGCCCGGGGCCGTATGGACCACTCCGGTGCCGTCTTCCAGGGTGACGTAAGGGGCCAAGATAATAACCGATTCACGGTCATACAGAGGATGACGGCATTTCTTACCCTCCAGAAAGCAGGGGTCCAATTCGGCCAGGATAGTGGGAAATGTCCAGCCGACCCGAGGACCGACCTTTTCCAGCAGCCCTTTGGCCACAATAAACACTTCTTCCCCCACCTCAACCGCCACGTAAGTGTACTCCGGATGGAAGGCCAGGGCCAGGTTGGCCGGGATGGTCCAGGGGGTGGTGGTCCAGATTAAAACCGAAACATTTTTATCCTTTAACGCCGGGTACTGAAGGCTTAAATCATCCATCACCGGGAACTTGACGAAAATCGAAGGAGAGATGTGCGGCTCGTATTCCACTTCGGCTTCGGCCAGGGCCGTCTTACAGGAAGTGCACCAGTAGATGGGTTTCTTGCTCTTAACCACATCCCCCTGGAGGGCAAAGCGCCCGAATTCCCTAATAATCACCGCCTCATAGGCGAAATTCATGGTTAGATAGGGATTCTCCCATTCCCCTAAAACACCCAACCGTTTAAACTCCTGTTTTTGGATCTCGATAAAATTTTCGGCGTAGGCCCGACACCGTTGCCGGACCTCCAGTTGGGAGAGGGTTCGTCTTTGGACGCCCAATTCTTTATCCACTTGGTGTTCGATGGGCAGACCGTGACAGTCCCAGCCGGGGACATAAGGAGCATCGAAACCCGACATTTGCTTGGACTTGATAATTATATCCTTTAGTATCTTGTTGAAGGCCGTCCCCATGTGGATATGGCCGTTGGCATAGGGGGGACCGTCGTGCAAAATGAATTTTGGACGCCCCGCCGAGTTCTCTCGAATCCGCTCATATAACCGGTTCTGCTCCCAGTGGCGCAACCATTCCGGTTCCCTCTGGGCCAAGTTGGCCTTCATGGGAAAATCCGTTTGGGGCAGATTCAAAGTGGGTTTGTATTCCATACTTCCTCCAAAAATAAAACGTCCGGTGTGGCCGCCGGATCTACAGTTTAGGTTGCCGTTCCTTCCCAAACTTACTTAAAATAGTTGAACTGTCAAGAATAAACCGGGGGAAATTGAAGGGGGGGGTTACTTCCAGGGCCAGTGAGTGGCCAGGAACGCCAAACTTTCGCGGACCCAGTCCTCCTGGTGGGGCTCAATGGTAACAAAAGGCCGCAATCCTCTGATCTTAAGCTGATTAAAAAGGCCGAGGAAATCGATGCACCCCCGCCCCAAGGCCAGATGGTCGTCCCATTGTCCCTGATTGTCATGAAGATGGAGCATACCCAATTGAGGACCCAGGGCATCGAGCCAGTCCTCCAGATCGGTTCGGCTAAAGAGGCGATGATGGCCCACATCGAGGCAAAAACGCAATTCGGCGGAGGAGATGGCCTCAAATAAATCCTTCAAACGACCGGGTTCTCTTTCAAAGACGTTTTCCACCATCAGGGGCACCCCGGTCCCCTCCAGGAGGGACAACAGCCGCTCCAAGGATTCGGTATTGTTTTTCAGCCAATCCTCTTGACGGTCCTGGTAATGCCGAGCCTCGTAGCCCCCGTGGCAGACCACCCAGCGGGGTTGGAAAATCGGGATCAGGCGGATTACCTGTTCCATCCGCTCCAAAGAAACCCGACGGATTTTTGGATCGATGGCCCCCAAGGACAGATCCAAAAAAGGGGCATGGAGGGAGCAGTTCAATTCGGCCTGGATCAACGTATCCGCTATCTTCTTCAAGTCGGCTGCCGGGCAGTCGTCCAGCACCTCGGCGTCTACCCCGATCTCCACCGAAATTCGGTTTTCCAGAATCAAAGGGAGATACCGATCTCTGAGCATAAAAAAAGGGCAACTGACGTGAACTGGATTTGGTCGCTGTTCCATGAGAAAAATATTCCTTTTTGATAAAATTGTTAAATAAACATCCTTCGGACTTATTATCACAGGTACGGTCCCTTTAGCAAAAAAATACCGGGATTGACAGGAGCCGGAGGAACCGCTATAAACAAATAATGAAGCGCACTATCACCGCTCCCCTCTTATCCGCGCTGATGCCCGGGGTAGGCCAGATCATCAACCGCCAGTTTCCCAAAGCCGGCCTGTTTATTGCTGGTTTTTCCATCTTCTTTATGGCCTTGTTATTCAAGGTTATTTATGACCTTAACCAGGTGATGCAGTCCCTGAACTGGGAGTTGCTGGAAAAAGATCCCCATCGTTTTCAAACCATTACCCAGGCTTTGGGTCAGCGAAGCAAAACGGTTTTGCTGATCTTAGTGATCCTGTTAGTCACCTTCTGGGCCTACAACGTTTGGGACGCCTTTTCCCAGGCCAGAAAATCGGAAGGGGGAGGGCATGCGCCAGGTTCTGCTGGATGAAGTCCCCAAAAAAGAAATGGAACGAGTCCGGGACTACCTGCGGACCCATACTCTGCCCTCGGGCCTGGGAGAAATCTTCTGGTTGGAACTACCTTCCGACCTGCTTGGTCCCGTTCAATGGGAGCACCAGGCCTGCGGACCCCATTACCTGGCCATCGAGGTGGGCAAGGATTTTATCAAATTTGAGTTCCTGGTCCGGGCCCGCGGTAAGTTCCGTTGCGATTGCGTTCAATACGCCAATCCCGCCCAGGAAAATTTTCTAATCCAGTTTGCCCATACACTGATCGAACAACTTGATTTAAAAACCTAAGTGCCGCTTTAGACTTTTATCCTCACTGGTCTCCAAACATCGCTTACCTTTCCGTTTTGTATTGCTGGCAGGAGGGAAAAGGGTTAGAATTCACCTATATTAACCTAAATTCCAGATACGATGGGAGATCATTCATGAAAATAGCCATCAGTGGAAAGGGGGGCGTGGGTAAAACCACCCTGGCCTCCTTGATTATCAAGAATTTCAGTGACCGGGGGAACAAGGTCCTGGCGATTGATGCCGACCCCGACGCCAACCTGGCCGGTGCGCTGGGAATCGAACACCCGGAATTGATCGTCCCCATCTCCGAGATGAAGGAGCTGATCGAGGAGCGGACCGAATCCAAGACCGGCACCATGGGGAGCTTTTTTAAATTAAACCCCCACGTGAGCGACCTGCCGGAGAAGCTCTCGGTTCAGAAGGGCAATATCCGGGTCATGGTCATGGGTGGGGTCAAGCGGGGCGGCGGCGGCTGCATCTGCCCGGAGAGCGTGATGCTCAAGACCCTGATCACCCACCTGATCCTGGCCCGGGACGAAGTGGTGGTCCTGGATATGGAGGCCGGGATCGAACATTTGGGCCGGGGAACCGCCTCGTCGGTCAATAAGTTGATTGTGGTAGTGGAGCCCGGCAAGCGAAGCATTGAGACGGCCCATCAAATCAAGAAGCTAGCCCAGGACTTGGGGTTGAAGAACATCGTCCTGGTGGGCAACAAGATCCGCAACGAAAGCGACAAGGAATTTTTGCTCAAACAGCTTCCGGGCTTCACCTTCCTGGGGTTCCTGCCTTACAACGATCAAATCATCGAAGCCGACCTGGAAGGACGGGCGCCATTTGAAAAAGACCAGGTACTGAATCTGGAAGTGAATAAATTTGTAGATCAATTGCTGAAAGACTAACTTACCTCTACCCGACGGTTCATTGTTAAGTCCATCCGGACCCGATAAAGGGACGGATGGACTTGTTCATTCCGTTCCATTTTCTCTTCCCTCTATTTTTGAGCCATCCAGGAAAAGCCCGCCTTTTAGCCTAAATCCAATTTTTGCAACTAAGAGCATTAATTTGTAGAACCAGAAAGTGATTAAATTTCGGTGATCGTCGCTGCCGAAGTTAATCACTGAAATTTGTTATCGATTTCTTTCGGCGAGCCTGGTTTATTTTTTGGTCTTCAACTTGCAATAGAACAGATCGGACCCTTGGGTCCTAATAAATAAACCTGAAAAAGGCAAACCATCCGAAAGGGTGGGACGCAAAGCCACTGGCCTACGTGTGACGCTTTTGTCGCCACATACGGTAGCAGGGTCGCCAGGCGAATGCGGTACCTCCTGTGGCTGCATTTCGCTTAGCAGCAAATTTAAGGAGGTATTGCCATGAGCGCGATCCCAGTCCGTAGGGATAATCTTGACTTCTTCTCACCCCGTTTATTTTCCAAAATTATCGGTCTTTCCTTAATGTTCATGCTGTTACTGGGCCTGATCGTCCAGGCCCAGGCCGCCCAGGTAACCTTGGCCTGGGATGCCAACAGCGAATCGGATCTCTCCGGCTATAACCTTTATTATGGAACCTCGTCTGGGAACTATTCCAATCCTATAATCCTGGGCAAAGTGACGACCTATACGGTAACCAATTTAACCGATGGGGTCACCTATTATTTCGCTCTGACCGCTTTCGACACCGAAGGATTCGAAAGCGCCAAATCCAACGAAGTAAGCTACACAGTACCGGCTTCTCAATTCACTCTGACCATTTCCAAGAACGGAACCGGCAGCGGCACCGTGACCAACGCACCCACCGGGACCTCCTTTAATGCCGGGACTGTGGTCAGTCTGACCGCCGCGGCCAATGCCAACTCGAATTTCACCGGCTGGACCGGGGCCTGCAGCGGAACCACCAACCCCTGCACGGTCACCATGAATGCCAATACTACGGTAACCGCCGCTTTCGCCCTTAAAACTTACACCATCACCGCCTCGGCCGGGACCGGCGGTTCCATCTCGCCCTCCGGCGGGATCAACGTCAACTCCGGCGCCTCCCAGACCTTTACCATCACCCCCAATTCGGGCTACCAGATCGCCGGTCTGATAGTGGACGGGGTTGCCCAGGGAACCCCCGGAAGTTACTCTTTTTCCAACGTGACTGCCGCCCACTCGATTCAGGCCACTTTCTCGGCCAATCCTAACTATACTCTGACCGTTTCCAAGAACGGAACCGGCAGCGGCACCGTGACCAACGCACCCACCGGGACCTCCTTTAATGCCGGGACTGTGGTCAGTCTGACCGCCGCGGCCAATGCCAACTCGAATTTCACCGGCTGGACCGGGGCCTGCAGCGGAACCACCAACCCCTGCACGGTCACCATGAATGCCAATACTACGGTAACCGCCGCTTTCGCCCTTAAAACTTACACCATCACCGCCTCGGCCGGAACCGGCGGTTCCATTTCGCCCTCCGGCGGGATCAACGTCAACTCCGGCGCCTCCCAGACCTTTACCATCACCCCCAATTCGGGCTACCAGATTGCCGGTCTGATAGTGGACGGGGTTGCCCAGGGAACCCCCGGAAGTTACTCTTTTTCCAACGTGATTGCCGCCCACTCGATTCAGGCCACTTTCTCGGCCAATCCTAACTATACTCTGACCGTTTCCAAGAACGGAACCGGCAGCGGCACCGTGACCAACGCACCCACCGGGACCTCCTTTAATGCCGGGACTGTGGTCAGTCTGACCGCCGCGGCCAATGCCAACTCGAATTTCACCGGCTGGACCGGGGCCTGCAGCGGAACCACCAACCCCTGCACGGTCACCATGAATGCCAATACTACGGTAACCGCCGCTTTCGCCCTTAAAACTTACACCATCACCGCCTCGGCCGGGACCGGCGGTTCCATTTCGCCCTCCGGCGGGATCAACGTCAACTCCGGCGCCTCCCAGACCTTTACCATCACCCCCAATTCGGGCTACCAGATTGCCGGTCTGATAGTGGACGGGGTTGCCCAGGGAACCCCCGGAAGTTACTCTTTTTCCAACGTGACCGCCGCCCACTCGATTCAGGCCACTTTCTCGGCCAATCCTAACTATACTCTGACCATTTCCAAGAACGGAACCGGCAGCGGCACCGTGACCAACGCACCCACCGGGACCTCCTTTAATGCCGGGACTGTGGTCAGTCTGACCGCCGCGGCCAATGCCAACTCGAATTTCACCGGCTGGACCGGGGCCTGCAGCGGAACCACCAACCCCTGCACGGTCACCATGAATGCCAATACTACGGTAACCGCCGCTTTCGCCCTTAAAACTTACACCATCACCGCCTCGGCCGGGACCGGCGGTTCCATCTCGCCCTCCGGCGGGATCAACGTCAACTCCGGCGCCTCCCAGACCTTTACCATCACCCCCAATTCGGGCTACCAGATTGCCGGTCTGATAGTGGACGGGGTTGCCCAGGGAACCCCCGGAAGTTACTCTTTTTCCAACGTGACCGCCGCCCACTCGATTCAGGCCACTTTCTCGGCCAATCCTAACTATACTCTGACCGTTTCCAAGAACGGAACCGGCAGCGGCACCGTGACCAACGCACCCACCGGGACCTCCTTTAATGCCGGGACTGTGGTCAGTCTGACCGCCGCGGCCAATGCCAACTCGAATTTCACCGGCTGGACCGGGGCCTGCAGCGGAACCACCAACCCCTGCACGGTCACCATGAATGCCAATACTACGGTAACCGCCGCTTTCGCCCTTAAAACTTACACCATCACCGCCTCGGCCGGGAGCGGCGGTTCCATTTCGCCCTCCGGCGGGATCAACGTCAACTCCGGCGCCTCCCAGACCTTTACCATCACCCCCGATACGGGCTACCGGATCTATAGAGTTCGGGTGGACGGGGTTTCCAAAGGAACCCCCGGAAGTTACTCTTTTTCCAACGTGACTGGCGCCCACACGATTCAGGCCACTTTCTCGGCCAATCCCACCTATACCCTGACCGTTTCCAAGAACGGCACGGGAAGCGGAACGGTGACCGGGACCGGTATCAGTTGCGGCACCGATTGCGACGAATCCCTCAATGCCAACACCTCAGTGAGTCTCACGGCCTTGGCCGACACCCATTCAACATTTAGCGGCTGGACCGGGGCCTGTAGCGGAAGCACCAACCCTTGCACGATCACGATAAGTGCCAATACCTCCATCCAGGCTACCTTTAATCTGGAAACAAACAAACCGAATTCCTCGATCAGCAACCCCACCAGTGGCTCCACTTGGCGACATCCGGCGGTAGCCATAAGCGGAGGGGCCACGGATGGTAGCGGATCCGGAGTTCAAAAGGTCGAGGTTTCAACCGACGGCGGCGCAACTTGGAAGCCGGCCGACGGAACGATCCTCTGGAATTATTCCTGGACTGCGCCTCGGAATGGGACCTATGTGATCAAATCCAGGGCCACGGACAACGTGGGCAATGTGGAAAACCCCGGTGTCGGGGTGACGGTAACCGTGACATCCTACCAGCCCACACCCGTCAACGTAAGCGGAAAACAACTCCTGGTCAACGGCGCTCCTTTTACGGTCAAAGGGGTGGTTTATTCCCCGGTACCCATTGGCGAAGACCCTAATGCTGCTCCTTACGGGGATTACTTTACGGCACCCTATAGTGCTATTTATAATCGAGACCTGCCGGTCCTGAAAGCCATGGGGGCCAATGTCGTCCGCCTCTACAACTGGGAAAAATCGGCCGACCATTTCGACTTTCTTGACCAGGCTTACAACGACGGATCGGACCCGATTTATGTCATTGCGGGTTACTGGATCAACGATGGTCTGGACATCGATCCCGCATCACCCACCAATGTTCGGGACCAGATCAAAGCCGATTTTCAGAAAATGGTAGCCGCCCACAAAGACCACCCGGCAATCTTGATGTGGTCGGTGGGTCAAAATTTGAACCTCCCCCAGGCATACGGAAACAGCCTTCCCCAGCTTTTCAGCCTGATCAACGAACTGGCGGAAGTGGCCCATCTGGAAGAAGGGACCAAGGCCCATCCGGTAACCACGGCTTTGGCCGATCAAAACCTGGCTGCCACCCTGGCCGGTTTTGAGGGGGCCGTTCCAGCCCTGGATATCTGGGGAGCCAACGTCTATCGGGGCAATTCTTTCGGGACCTTGTTCGCCGACAGTAGTCCGGCAACTACTAAGCCGGTCCTGATCCTGGAATACGGGATCGATGCCTTTGATAACACTCGGGGCAATGAATATGAAAAGTCAGGAAAAACGACTCAGGCGGATATTACCGAAGGATTGTGGAGAGAAATAGCCGCCAATAACCAAACCTGCGTCGGGGGAACGATCATGTCCTACTCGGACGAATGGTGGAAAGGGCGTTACAGTGAGGATACCTCCTGCCCGGCGGACCCGGACCCGGCCCTGCACGGCCGCTGCGGCTTTGCCACCACCACCCAACCCGATGGCTATGCCAATGAAGAATGGTGGGGCATCGTTCGGGTCTTGGATAATGGGACCGGCCCCGACACGGTAGAGCCTCGAGCGGTCTATTCCCGGCTCCAATATTTGTGGGGTGCCAATACCTTGGCCCTGACCTCACCCAATGGAGGAGAATCCTGGCAGGCTGGCAAACCGCAGACCATCGATTGGAATTATGCCGGCAACCCGAGCACTTCCGTGAAAATTGACCTGCTGAAAAATGGATCGGTAATTAGAAACATTGTCCGATCGGCTAAAATAGGCGCCAATGGCAACGGTTCCTACACCTGGACCCCGCCCTTGAAGCTGAAACCCGGTTCGGATTATCAAATTCGGATAACCAGCATCGGTTATAATGGGATCAACGACACCAGCGACGCCAATTTTAATATCAATTCCTATCACTTCGTGACAAGACTGGAAAAGAGATAGTTAGCTGGCAGTGTGCCGGGCGGACCCCCGGCTCTTGAAGGCCCCCGGCAACACACTGCCGGGGGCCTTGATTAATAGTACCTATCCGCCTTCATATGCTTGACAAACTTTCCCGCAGGTCTCTATCCAACGTTTCCACCGGATGGTGGGCGGTAATCTTTTGGGGGCTCGCCTCGCTGTCGGGAGTGATATCCGGGAGGGCTGAGGAAAAAATATTCCTGCCGGTCATCATTCGAGCCGGCAGCGGCCCTGTCCTGAGCGGGTGTCCGGTTTTCCCGGCCGATCATATTTGGAACACCCCCATCGATCATTTGCCGACGGATCCTCTTTCCGCCCAGTTCGTTAAAACCATCGGCTTAACCAAAGGGGTACATGCCGACTTTGGAGCGGGGACCTGGGAAGGGAGGCCGATTGGAATCCCCTTCATTGTCGTCCCGGGAAGCCAGAGCAAGGTACCGGTTACCTTTGATTACCAGGAGGAAAGCGACCCGGGTCCCTATCCCATTCCGCTGAATCCACCCATTGAGGGGGGACCCTCCGCCGAAGGCGACCGCCACGTGTTAATTTTGGATCGCGATCACTGCCGCTTGTTCGAACTCTATAATGCCTGGCCTCAGCCCGACGGATCCTGGCAGGCCGGGTCCGGCGCTCAATTTAATTTAAATTCCTATGAGCTGCGGCCGGAAACCTGGACCTCGGCCGATGCCGCCGGGTTGGCGATCCTGCCGGGTCTGGTCCGCTATGAAGAAGTGTCCGCCGGAGAAATCCGGCATGCCCTCCGTTTTACGGCACCGGCCACCCGGAAGGAATATATTTGGCCCGCCCGACATTACGCCTCTTGGCACACGGAACCCCAGTATCCTCCCTTAGGCCAGCGTTTTCGTCTCAAGTCCGATTTTGATCTTTCCAGTTTTTCACCCGAGGTGCAGGTGATCCTGCGCGCCCTCAAGAAATATCGGGATGATCCTGGCCGACAATGGCTCTGCCTGGTATATCACCGGGGTCCCGGATGAACGCTGGGACAATGATCATCTGCACGAATTACAGCAAGTCCCGGGTTCGGCTTTCGAGGCAGTCACGGTCTCGTCCCTGATCATGGACCCCCAATCCGGTCAAACCAAGCCATGAGTCTCTTTTCTTCTCTGGATGGTTCCTGACCAAACGCTTTCCTTACCCAGCGAAATAAGAAGTCCGGTTTCAGCTCATCCCGATTATCCTGCCCGACGGATCGGCTCTCCTGGTATCCCTTGACTATTCGCCTAGGGATGCGTTAACCTGCAAGAAGAACAATCAGTGAATCCCAGCAAACGGCCAAGCCGGCGGAAGATCTATTCTACTGCTCACCGCTAAACTCGACTCATGCGCCTAAATATCCTGACACGTCTGATCGCCGGATACTTGATCATCCTGCTGGGGTCCAGTTTGATCAGCGGATTTGTTATTTTTGAGCTGCGGGACTTCAGCGTTGAAACCAATGAGATCCTGATCCAGGAAAACCGAATCCAGGAATACACCCGGAAGCTGACCGACGCCTTGTTGTCCCAAAGTCGCTATGAAAAAAAATATTCTATTCTTAAGGACCCGACGATATATAATCAATATGTTCAGGCCCAGGAGGATTTTCGACAGCAATTAGCGGAAGTCCGGACCATACCGGGAGGGGAACGGGAAAAGGACTTATTAGCCCGGATCGCCCAGGGTGAGCTGGTTTATAGCGCCTTGATAGCGGAGACCTTGACCTCTACCCGCTTAAAAAAACGGGTATTCGGAAAAGAACAGGATCAGGCGAAAGAGGAAGTGCTTAACACCGTGATCAACCAGTTGGAAGAATTAAGGGTCTCGGCCCAGCAAAACAACCTGGCCAGGATACGGAAATTGGGAGATGCCCAGGAGACTTCTCTGCGCTTTATTATTTTTATCGGGGGGGTGACTCTGGGCCTGATTATCGTTATGTCCGTGTTCATTACCCGTAGCATTACCCGACCGATTGCCCTCCTGGTGGATAAGACCAAAGAGATGGCCGCAGGGGACTACCAGGGGGACTTAAAGATCCAGTCTCCCCCGGAAGTAGCCAGGCTCACCCGGGCCTTTAATGCCATGTGTGCGCAATTGAATAAGATCGATAAAATGAAATCCGATTTTTTTTCCGTCATGTCCCACGAATTAAGGACCCCCTTGACCTCGATCCGGGAAGGGACCAGCCTCCTGCTGGAAGGGGTGGGGGGCACCCTTAACGAAAAACAGCAGAAACTCATGGGAATCGTCTCCGAGGAGAGCAACCGTTTGATTGAGCTGGTGAATTCCCTTTTGGACTTCTCCAAGATGGAAGCCGGGATGATGCATTTCCACTTCTCCCGGATCAATCCCCTCCCCTTGTTTACCATTGCCGCGCAACTGCTGGAGCCCCTGCTGGTCAATAAAAAAATCGCCCTCCGGCTGGACCTTCCCGAATCGTTGCCGGCCGTCCCGCTGGATAATGACCGGCTATTACAGGTACTGAAAAATCTGCTGGGTAACGCCATAAAATATACGCCCGAAGGCGGGACCATCACGGTTGCCGCCGAGGTCCGATCGGAGGTTATCCAGGTGTCGGTAAAGGACAATGGACCGGGCATCTCCGGGGACCAGTTGCAGCTAATTTTTGAGAAATTTCGACAAGTCTCCACACCGGGGGCGCCGCTGGTAAAAGGGACCGGGCTGGGGTTGGCGATCGTTAAAAAAATCATTACCGCGCATGGAGGAAAAGTGTGGGCCGAAAGCAAACCGGGAAGTGGAAGTACCTTCTATTTTACGTTGCCCTTATCGTAACCCTATTTTTACCCGCCTGCACTTTTTTCCAGGAGATCAGGGAAGGGGAGCAGGTTCAGGATAAAATGGTCCAGGGGAAAAAATTCCGCGGCGAAGGGAAGTACGACCGGTCCTTCCAAGTCTTTCAGGAAATCCTGTCGGCCTATCCCCATAAACCACCGGGGGACCAGGCCTTGAGAGAGCTGGCCCTCACTTTAAGCCAGCCGGGAAACCCCCGAAAAAATTTTCCAGAAGCCCTGGCCTTCTGGTGGAAACTTCAGAAGGATTTCCCCCAAAGTCCCTATGCCGAGGAGGCCCGGGCCTGGATCGGGTTAAATACGGCTTATGCGGATGCGCTACAACAAGGAGAAAAAACCAAAAGCCAGCTTCAGCAGGCTAAAACCCAGATGGAGGCCTGCAGGACACAACTGGAAGAGTTCAAGTCGGACCCCCGGTGGTTAATGACTGATTTATTGGCCCGTAATCAGAAGCTTTGGGCTCAAAATGATTTTGACCGGGCACTGGAGGAAAATCAGGCCGTTCTGACCAAGTACGGGCACAAACCCCCTGCGGATGAAGCCCTCTATGCCCTGGGTTTCATTTATGCCCAGGCCAATTACCCCAAGAAGGATTACCAGAAGGCCATCTTTTATTTCAAGAAACTGCTCAAGGAATTCCCTCAGAGCCTGCGGGTCGAAGAGGCCCGGGCCTGGGTGCAGATCATGGAGCTTTGGGAGCGGTCCGAACAAATCGACCTGGAGATTGAAAAAAAACGGAAGCAACTCAGAAAGTAGGATAAGCGAATGTCTTTGGGAAAAATATTGGTCGTGGATGACGATAAAAACCTGCTGGAACTCCTCCGGATGCGGTTGGAGGCGGCGGATTATGAGGTTTCCACTTCTTTGACTGAAGAAGGGGCCGAGGAACTGGTCCGGGAAGATGCCTTTGACCTGGCGGTGGTTGACCTACAACTTCAGAAAATGGACGGCATCGCGCTGATGAGGCAACTTCATTTGATTCATCCGGATCTATCCGTGATCATTTTAACCGCCTTCGGGAGCATCGAGACCGCCGTAGAGGCCGTTAAAAGCGGGGCCTTTACCTATCTCACCAAGCCTTTTGACCCCCGGGCCCTTTTGATCGACATTGAAAAGGCCCTGGAAAACAAAAAACTGACCCAGGAAATCAAACGCCTGAAAGGAATGCTCTCGGAGCGTTTTGACATCCCCAATATCATTGCCAAGAGTGAAAAGATGCGGGAAATCATCACCATGGTTTCCCGAGCCGCGGAGACCGATTCCACGGTCTATATCCAGGGGGAAAGCGGAACGGGCAAGGAGATCATCGCCAAGGCCATTCATCTGGCCAGCGCCCGGAAAGACCAGCCCTTTGTGGCCCTCAATTGCGCGGCCATCCCGGTAACGCTACTGGAGAGCGAGCTGTTCGGTTATGAAAAAGGGGCCTTTACCGGAGCGATACGCACGATGAAAGGCCAGTTGGCCCAGGCGGATAAAGGGACATTTTTCCTGGACGAGATCGGGGATATGCCCTTGTCCATCCAGGCCAAACTGTTGCGGGTGCTACAGGAGCGGCAATTCTATCCCTTAGGAGGAAAAAAATCGATCTCGGTCGATATTCGGGTGGTGGTGGCCACCAACAAGAATCTGGAAGAGGAAATGCAAAAGGGGAACTTCCGGGAAGATTTATTCTACCGGATTTACGTTATTCCTATCATCATACCTCCCTTGAGGGAGCGCAAGGAGGATATCCCGGCCCTGGTCGCCTTTTTCCTGAAGAAACTGGCCCGACGGATGAAAAAAGGGGTCAAGGGCTTGACCCCCATGGCCATGCAAAAATTGATGATCCATGATTGGCCGGGTAATGTCCGGGAACTGGAAAACTCTTTGGAGTTCGCTGTAGCCATGGCCCCCTACGAACTGATCACCGAGGACTTGATTTTAAAGGGTCGGGAAATATCCGATGAACCGCTGGTCCCCTTAAAAGAGGCCCGGGAGGATTTTGAACGCAGCTATATTATCCGCCTTTTGGAAATGACCCAGGGTAACGTCAGCAAGGCCTCGGGTTTGGCCGGCCGTTATCGGGCCGATTTCTATCACTTATTGAAAAAATACAATCTTGATCCGGATATCTTTAAAAAGGACAAACCGGCCAGAGCCCGGGGAGAGGATTAAAAAAGTCTTAACTGGCGGTCGACCGGAGGAGATTGGGCTTGGTTTGACCTGGGGTTTTCAGAAAAAAGGTTAACCCGACCATAAACCCCGTCGTAACCGGGGGCCACACTGACCAACCCCTGACGAACCCCGAGGATCCCTTCGACCAGGCGGGAATCCATAAAGGAGGCCAACTCCTCGGCCGATTTATCCAACAGAATTTCCAGTTCCGCGCCTCCCCGTTCAAGAAGGTTCAGGTATTCTCGGCGAACACGCTTCGATCCTACCCCCAGACCGTATCCTGCGGCGATGATTTCCTCCAGGGGGACTAAATGGATGGCCGAAATCGCCCCGGGGGGACGAAACCCCGGCGGCCGATCGGCCAGTTCTTCCACCCGGTGCATTACCCCGATTACGATTTTCTTGCCGCAAACCGGGCAGCAATCATTGTTTTCCCGACTTTGCCCGGGCGAGAAACAGACCCGGCAGTTGCGGTGGCCGTCAAAGTGATATTTTCCTTCTTCCGGAAAAAATTCAATGGTGGCCGGAAAACGGGACGGGTCTTTTTGCTTAATGGCCTCGATGATGGCCGGGTAGGAAAGCTCGGTTTCAAAAATGTTGGCCTCGCGTCCGATTTTGGCGGGAGAATGGGCATCGGAATTGGAAATTAAGGTCAGGTTATCCAAGGCCGACCAGCGCCAGTTCATGGCCGGGTCCGAGGACAGGCCGGTTTCAATGGCAAAAATATGGGCCGTTTCTTCTTCGAAGCATTCCTCCAGGGAATCAAAGCCGGACTGAGAGCCGAAGACCGAAAACCAGGGGGTCCAGACATGGGCCGGCACCAAAAGACAGGCGGGTTCGATATCCAGGACCACTTTGACCAGATCCTTGGCCGAAAAACCAAAAATAGGACGGCCGTCGGATTTCACGTTGCCCAGGACCCCCAGCCGGAGATTAATCTTTTCAGCGGCGGCCAGCCCCGGGGCAAAAATCATCATGTGGATCCGCCGGCCTTTTCCGCCCTGGGTATAGATATGGCTGGTTTCGGCGGTCAAGAGAAAAAGTGGGTCGTCGGCTTTTCCACCCCTAAGTCGCAACAGCCCCTTTCCGGTTTCCTCCAACTGGGTCCGAATCTCCTGAAAATAAGCCGGGTGAGTAAAGTCGCCGGTGCCCAGGAGGGACAGTCCTTTCAAACGACCCCAACGGGCGATCTCCGGCAGGTGCATATCCCGGCTGGTCGCCCGACTAAAGGCCGAATGAAGATGAAAGTCGGCGATGATTCTCAAGGCCAGACCGTGTGGATTTTTTTGTCTTTTTCCTGGATCTCGGCCTCCAGGCGCTGTTTGAAGGCCTTCAGCGCCTCGGCTATCTGGGGATTAAAAAGGGCCAGGATCTGGGCCGCCAGAATGGCTGCGTTTTTGGCCCCGGCGATCCCGATGGCCATGGTGGCTACCGGGACCCCGGACGGCATCTGAACCATGGCCAGCAGGGAGTCCAGCCCTTTCAAGGACGAGGAGTCAATCGGGACCCCGATCACCGGCAGGGTAGTCTCCGCCGCCAAAACACCGGCCAGGTGCGCGGCAGCCCCGGCCCCGGCGATCAGGACCTTGAACCCCCGATCTTCGGCCCGCCGGGCAAACTCCGCGGTTTTTTTCGGAGAGCGATGGGCCGAGGAAACCATCAGTTCAAAGGGAATTTTAAATTGCTTCAGGGTGCGGGCAGCGACTTCCAGGACCGGCAAATCCGAATCACTGCCCATCATCAACCCCACCAGCGGTTTGGGTTTAAGCCCTTTCTCCTTAAGGTGCTTAGAGGCTTTTTGGCCGATATCGGTCCGATAATAGGCCGTTTTCCATTGGATTTTGCCGACCGCCTGATAGGCCTTTTTAATCGCCCGGGGGATGTCTTCCCCCAAGGCGGTTACCCCCAGGACTCGGCCGCCGTTGGTCACCACGGCCTTATCCTTGAAGGTGGTGCCGGCGTGAAATACCACCACGTCCTTCAGGCGTTTAGCCGCCTCCAGGCCCTGAATGGTCTGCCCTTTCTGATAGGTGCCGGGATAACCATGGGCGGCCATAACCACGCAAACCGACGGGCGGGTGTCCCAGACGGCTTTCACCTGATCCAGTTTACCGACCGTTACCGCTGTCAGGATTTCCACCAGGTCGCTCTTAAGCCGCATTAGTAATGGCTGGGCCTCCGGATCGCCGAAACGGACATTGTATTCCAGAACCTTGATCTTTCCCTGGTTGATCATCAACCCCGCATAAAGCACCCCTTTATAAGGCCGTCCTTCTTTGGCCATGGCCCGGACCGTAGGGATCATGACCCGATTCATGACCTCCTGAAACAGGGCTTCATCCACCACCGGGGCCGGTGAATAGGCCCCCATCCCCCCCGTATTGGGGCCCTGGTCGTTGTCGTAAATCGGCTTGTGATCCTGAGAGGTGGGCATGGGCAGAACCGTTTTTCCATCGCTGAAGGCCAGGAAGGAGGCCTCCTCGCCGGTCAGGTATTCTTCCAAAATGATCTTGTTCCCGGCTTCTCCAAAGGCCCGGTCCAGCATGATCAACTCGATCGCCGCCTTGGCCTCAGCCAGGGTTTGGCAAACCATGACCCCTTTGCCGGCGGCCAATCCATCGGCTTTGACCACGACCGGCGTCCCGAGCTTGTCCAGGTAGGCCATGGCCTGTTTCGGATCGGTGAACGAACGATAGGCCGCGGTAGGGATTTGGTATTTGGTCATCAGCCGTTTGGCGAAATCCTTGCTGGCCTCCAGCAGGGCCGCCCTTTTGCTCACGCCAAAGGCCTTCAACCCTTTTTTTTCAAAGGTATCCACCAGGCCTAAGGTCAGGGGGGATTCCGGCCCCACTACGGTTAAATCAATTTTCTCCTTGAAGGCGAAGTCCAGGAGGGCGCCGGTGTCTTCCCCTTTCAGGGGCAGGCAGGTGGCCATTTCCGCGATACCGGCGTTACCCGGCGCACAAAATATTTTTTCCACCAGGGGACTCTGGTCGATCTTCCAGACCAGGGCATGTTCCCGTCCTCCTCCGCCGACTACCAGAATCTTCATAAACTTCCTCCTCTCGAAAACACCCCGGCCTTAAGCGGAGTAGTCCAATAAAATTTCCCCTAGTTCCTGCCAGTTTGCTACCCTGTGAAAAGGATGGGGCTCCTGATTCCAGGGTTGCTCGAAAACGATGGGCCGGATGGCGTGTTGGGATAATAAATGACAGGTGTCCAAATGATCATCGATGTAATAGGTAAAACCCAATTCCTGAAGTATCTTAAGTTTCAAATGGTGTTGCCCGGCGGCGATGACCCGAATGCGGAGGGGATCGACATCCGGCAACTGGCCGAGGACCCAGTCGGTGATCGGTTCCGCCTTATGACGGGCGGTGACGAAAGTCAGGGGATAGCGCTGCCCATAAACGCTCAGGACGGGCACCGACTGTTCGAAAGGAATCATTTTCAGAGCATACGGGTAATCGACAATCTTCTCGATCAACCGGTCGATGATCTCTGAATCCAGGTCCAGGCAGTCGTACAGATAATATCGGGTAATATCCCCATAGTGAATGGAATCTATTTGATAAAGCTCACGGGCCAGGCGGATGAATAGTTCCATGACATTGCCGAAAACCCCGTCGATGTCAAAGGCGACCCGGCCGGGCACCTGGGAAAGAGGCCGCGGACGGCTATTCATGGGGATCCACAAAAGTATTGAGGTAGTGGCTGATGGCCCCATCGTACCGTTGGGTTAAGGCGAAGACCTTCTTAGCCAGGTAAAATCGGGTGGCGAGGGAAGTCCGGCCGTTGGTTTTTAGTTCCTGAAGGACCTGCGGGTAATCATTTGGATCGCTGAGGACCGTCACTTCCACGTAGTTCTTGGCAGCCGCCCGGAGTAGGGCGGGACCGCCGATATCAATATTTTCGATGGCCTCCTCCAAAGTACATCCCGGTTTGGCGACGGTCTTTTCGAAGGCGTATAAATTGACCACCAGCAGTTCGATGGGTTCAATATCCAAGGCCTGCATTTGTTCCCGGTGCCGGGGATCCTGACGGCGCCCCAATAGCCCGCCGTGGATCTTGGGCTGTAGGGTCTTGACGCGCCCGTCCAGGATTTCCGGGAACCCGGTATAGGCGGAGACCTCTGTTACCGGCAGCTCGGCGGCCTGAAGGGCCTTGGCCGTCCCGCCGGTGGACAGGATTTCAAAATCCAATTGAATCAATTCCCGGGCGAATTCCACAATTCCGGACTTGTCGGTCACGCTGATCAGCGCTTTGGGGGCAGACGGCATGGTTTTTCCTCTTTAATGCCCGCCCGGTAAAACCGGGGGAATGGTTTAGTTCAGCCTGAAAGCTACCGTATCCTATCAAGGATGGGAAACGAGGTCAAGGATAACCGCCGGCAAGAACTCCTTGTGAAGAAGGGGCAAAAAAAGTATACTTTCGGCATGAAAGAGGTAGTCTGGTTGAACCTGGGACTTGTTCCTTATCAGGCCGCCTGGGATCTCCAGAAATTTCTGGTAAACCAAAAAAAAGCCGACCCTCTTTTCCCGGATTTCTTGATCCTCCTGGAACACCCGCCGGTGCTGACCTTGGGTAGGTGGGGAAAATTGGGCAACGTTTTGGTCGATCCTCAACGGTTGCAGGCGCTCCACATCGACCTCATCCGCTGCGAGCGGGGAGGCCAGGTAACCTATCACGGCCCCGGGCAGTTGGTCGGCTATCCTGTTTTCAATTTGAAATCCCATCGATTAGGAATCCGGGATTACGTTTTTTTACTGGAAGAGGTGCTCATTGGCGCCCTGGCGGATTACGACCTCCAGGCCGGTCGAAAGGCGGGGTACCCCGGCGTTTGGGTGAAAGGGGAAAAAATTGCCTCTTTGGGCCTGGCAGTGCAAGCGGGTATCGTCTATCACGGCTTTGCCTTGAATTACGGCGTCGATCTGGGTCCTTTCCATTGGATTGTCCCCTGCGGGTTGTCCGGGGTTCGAATGACCTCCCTGGAATTATTGAAGGAGGGAATGATAGAAGCGCAGGATCTGCGCCGGCGTTTGGCCGGCCATTTTGAAAAAGTTTTCAATGTAAAACTGGTCTCCAGAGAACAGGACGATGAAAACTTGAAAAAATTGCTTGAAAATTGTAAAAAAAGACCGATAAGCATTTCAGATGGACCCAATCATCACTGACATCCAGACGGGACAGGCGAATCCGACTTCAAGAAGCCGTGCTCCTTTTCAGCCCAAGCCGGCCTGGCTGAAAAAAAGGATGGCCGCCGGGCCGAATATCTTGCGGATAAAAGGGCTTATTCAGCAAGACGGCCTGCATACCGTTTGCCAGGAAGCACGATGTCCCAACCAGGGCGAATGTTTTTCACAGGGGACCGTCACCTTTCTGCTGATGGGCGACCGCTGTACCCGAAATTGTGCTTTTTGCGCAGTTTCGCCCGGTCCCCCTAAACCCCTGGAGGCCGATGAACCGGATAGAGTTGCGGCGGCCATCCAAAAGATGGGGATCCAATACGCGGTCTTAACCTCGGTCACCCGGGACGACCTTCCGGATGGCGGGGCAGAGCACTTCGGACGGACTGTCCTGGCCATCAGGGAACGGACCCCTGGGACCAGGGTGGAGTGCCTGATACCCGACTTCCAGGGACGGGAAGAATCGTTTCAGGGGGTTGCTGAAAGCCGCCCCGCCGTTATTAATCATAATATGGAGACGGTCCCGCGCCTGTATCCCTTGGTCCGTCCCGGGGCGGATTATCAGCGGTCCCTGTCTCTTTTTAACTTTTTAAGAAATCAGTTCCCCGAGGTATTGACCAAATCCGGGCTGATGGTAGGATTAGGAGAGAAGGAGGCCGAAGTCTTGGCTGTCCTTCAGGAACTTAGAAATCAAGGATGCAACCTGCTGACTATCGGCCAGTACCTCCAGCCCACCCCCGCGCATCTCCCGCTCCGGCGTTATGTGCGGCCCGCGGAATTTGCCGGCTGGGAGGAAAAGGCCCGCAAAATGGGGTTTGAAGGGGTAGCCTCGGGACCCTTGGTCCGTAGTTCCTACCGGGCCGCCAGTCTTTATTGCCAGGCCCTGTCGGTATTGGATGATTCGCTCGGCAATAAAAGACCGGGCCTTGAGACCTAAGGTCACAATTTATTGACCCGGCCCTCGGATGACGCTTTTATGTAGTTGAAAAAAGAGAAATTATGGTATCATTGCTTTCAGCCAAGGCCTCAGGGCCTCCAGGTAAACAAATCTTATCCAAACATAGGGAGGAGAATGGAATGGTCCCGGAAAAGATGAAGGCGGTTTTAAAGCGAGCGTTCACCAAAGGAACCCGTCGACCGGCCACCGTGATGTCCCTGGGAGTATTCTTAATAATGGTCGCGGGACTATTGGCCTGCAGTTCCGGGGCCGGCAGCAGCACCAGCACCGGGGCCACCGGCACAGGCGGATCCGGGGTAGGCTGGACGGTTAATGTCAAACTCTTTTCCAGCACCCTTTCCCTGGGTAGGGCGGAATCAACTTCCGTGGTGGTTACGGTCAGGGACGCGGCCGGCTCACCGGCCCTCAAGGGAACACGTATTTGCCTTTCTACTACGCACGGAATGATTTTTGTCGATGAATTAGGTAAAGATGCGCCGGTGGTTACCGGTTGCGTCAGTACTTCCAATGATATCGGTCAACTGCTGGGAACCTACGTTCCGCAACAAACCGGGACCGACCAGGTGCAGGCCTCCTCCATGGGAGGGTTTGGATCGGCAACGGTAAATATTAGTTCTTAGGCTTCCACTCGATTAACGGCCGAGGATGGGGGCGGCCTTAACCGCCTCTATCCGGCCTTCCCTTAGGAACTGCCGGCCTAAAGGTCTCCCTCCAATCCCTTCGAGCGCTCCCCCTTTCTGAAGTCCTCCTCAAAATCGCTGGACAACGGCGGTGAATGTTGGGATAATAAATAGTACTATTATCCATCACCAAGAGGTATACCATGGTAGATAGTAGAACAATAGGGCTCTTGGTTCCTTGCTCCGATTGGCTGGCGTTTGTCGGATTTCCCTATTCATCTCAAACTGGCGTCGGTCCAGAGATGCCCCTTCCTTCGCTGGGCTGCCAGCCAAAGAATCAGTGGCCGCTGACCCCTCCTTAAACTCGCTAGGCCGAATCAGTCTCCATCCAGTATTGATAAAACCCAACTGAAAAACGGCAGGGTCTTCCAGGTTTCCGGCACGGCGTTGGCGGAGCAAATGGTCAACCGATAGGTAACAGGCTTGAATCATTTTCCGCTTGGGGCCTAGTCCATTTACAAAGGAGGAAATTTGAATGATGCAGAAAGAAAAGAGAATGAACGGGTGGCGGAAAGGGGCTTTGATCGTTTTGGCCTTGTCGCTGGCCCTATCTATCACCACGGTTTTGACGGCAGTGGCCCAAGAAAAACCAGCACCGCCGGTTGCACCGCAGCTCTCGGAACCAACCCCAGAAACATCACGGACAGTCGGGAACAACCTCGGTCTTTCGGGTAAACTGGGTGAGGCCATAGCCAAGGCCCCGGTCGGCCAAGGAAAAGGCCAGATAGATCTGAATGCCCCGAAAGGCGTGTTCGGGATTCCGGGAGCCCCCAAGGTAAATTACGTGCTGGCCATATTGTGGGCCGTTTGGGTGGGCTGGATATTTTCCACCGTCGGGGCCTTCGGCGGAATCATGGCTGGTGTGGGCCACATGACGATTTATGGTCTCGGTGATTATGCCAAGGGCTTCAGAACTACCGCGCATGACCTGAACAAGACCCTGACCGACAGTATTCGAACCTCCAATCAATTCCTGGTCGGCCTTTCGGCCCTGATCAGCACCATCAATTATTTGAGGGCCAAACGACTGGCCTGGCCTCTCGGTGTCGCCCTGGCCCTCGGGTCTATTGCCGGTGCCGTGTTTATCCCTATGCTGACGGGCGGCAAGGTCAGCTTCCGGCAATATCAGGGGTGGTTCGGTCTCTTCGTGTTCGTCGTGGGGGCCTTCCTGGTCTATGATATGACACCGAAAGGACAGGCCAAAAAAAAGTCGGCCAAGGCGGCAGCCCAGGCTTTTGAACAGAGTGTCAAGGAAAAAAAGGACTTGGCGGCCCAGGGGATTAACCTTAAACATTTTGGACTTACCCAATGCACCTTTTCATTTTTCGGATCGGATTTTTCGTTTAACCCTATCTTCGCCTTTATAGGCGGGATTTTCATTGCCGCTATTTCGTCCTTTCTCGGGGTGGGCGGAGGGTTTCTGTATGTCCCCTTTCTGATCAGCCTGGTGGGGGCGCCCATGTTCGTGGTAGCCGGGACCTCCGCCCTGGCGGTGTTGCTCAGCATGCTCACCAGCATAACCGGGTATATGACCGTAGCCAAGGCCGGTATGGACTGGGGTCTTATCGGCATCGAACTCATCGGAATTTTCATCGGATCCATGATCGGGCCGCGTACCCAGAAATATATTCCCGATATCTGGTTGAAGATCATCTTCATCATCCTGGCCCTGTATGTAGGCTTGCGCTACTTCAGCGCCGGCTTTTTCGGCCAAGCTTGGCTGCCCTAATGTTTCTCGGGCGTGCCGGGTCGCCCCCGGCACGCTCCTGGTGTTTTAAACCCCTGCAGTGGAAGGTGTGGTGAAAGATGGAGTTCAGCATGTATGAATTTTTTGACCGCTTCCTGATTCAGCTTTACCGGCTCTTCGGAATTCCCTTGGTGGACTACTTCTTAGGAACTTTTCTGCTCGCCTTTCTCGCGGTACTGGTAGGGGAGCTTACCATATCGCTGGTTTTCAAGGTGAACAAGAACCACCTGGACCGGCTGACAGACCGGACGGAAAAGATGGGCCGCCTTTCCGAGGAGGCACTTCGCCTGGGGGATGAAAAGAGCTACCGGGCAATCAATAAAGAGGGAAACGACGCCTTCGGCCACCTTTTTTTCAACAAGTTCGGCTTATCCGCTGCCTCCCTCTGGCCCATCTTTTTAGCCCTAGCCTGGATGCAGGAGAGGTTCGCTGGTATTTCCCTGCCCCTCCCCTTCAAGGGATGGGGGATGAATTATGTGGCCTTTTTTATTCTATGGTACATTCTGGCCCGGGTTTTCTTTGGATGGCTCAAACCCAACCTCCCCTATTTCAGGGGCGTTCACCAAATGCTTCTTTCTTATGAGCGAGGGAGCAGCGGTGAGAAGCGACCAGCTGAAGGTCCCGGGGAGATATTGACCTAGAAAAGAAAACCGAGGAAAGAGAATTTTGGGGCACCAAGTGCCGCAGTGGATTCGTTAAACTCAATTCGTTCGGACTGCAATTTTCCGTTCGGCGTTGATGCCGAACCGTTTCATGCGGTTCCAGATGGTGACTCGGGAAACCCGAAGGAGTTCGGCGGCTTCCGATTGATTTCCGCCGGTCTTTTCCAGCGTCTCCAGCAGTTCCCGTTTTTCTATCTCCTTCAGGTCGAAGGATTTCCGCTTGGATGTCCTGGGGGAGCCTTTTCGACGGTAGATGGTAGACGGAAGGTGCTCGGGCCGGATCATGACGTCCTGGCAGGTGACAAAGGCGTATTCGAAGGCGCTTTTTAGCTCCCGGACGTTTCCCGGCCAGGAGTGGCTAACGAGGACATCCATGGCCTCGTTGCTGATCCCTTCGATGTTTTTCCCGCTTTTCAACCGTATCGTTCGAAAAAAGGATTCGGCCAGCAAGGGGATATCTTCGACCCTGTCCCGAAGGACGGGCAGCGAAATGGGAATGACATTGATCCGAAAGTAAAAATCCTTTCGAAAAGCGCCCCGCTCGACGAGCTGCAGCAGATTTCGGTTGGTGGCGGAAATAAAGCGAACATCGGTGGGGATCGGGGTGCTGGCCCCTACCCGTTCGATCATTTTCTCTTCCAGGACCCGCAGCAGTTTGACCTGGGTTGACAGGGGCAGATCGCCGATTTCATCCAGAAACAGGTCCCCGCCGTTGGCCTTCTCGAAGCGCCCGATCCGGTCGCGGTAGGCACCGGTATAGGCGCCCCGCACATGACCGAACAGCTCGCTTTCCAGCAAGGATTCCGTCAGGCTGGCACAGTTGACCTTGACCAGGGGTTGATTTTTCCGTTCCCCGATTTCATGAATCGCCCGGCTCACCAATTCCTTGCCGGTACCGCTTTCCCCGAAAATAATCACCGGCGCATCGGAATGGGCCGAATTTTCTATCAAGTCGAACACCTGCCGCATGGGGGCGGAGGTTCCGATGATACCGTGAAACCCGTCTGCGGAGCGAAGCTCCTGCCGAAACGCCTCGAGCTGGTTATCTTTTTCTATGATTTCAGTCAGATCGGATATAGTCCCCACGGCACCGATCGTCCGGCCGTCGTCATCGCGCAAAATAGCGGCCTTTTTCAGGGCATGGATGTACGTGCCGTCCTTCTTCCTGATCCGGCATTTCCGCTGCCGGATGTTTCCGGTTCGAAAAAGAATACACCAATGATCCCCGCCGTTTTCCAGCGCTTCCCTACAAACATCGCAGTCCATGACGGTGCATGGTTTGCCGATCAGTTCGGCCCGCTCATAGCCTGTTATCTGTTCAAAAGCTTCGTTGACCGATACGATGGTACCGCTGGTACTGACGATCATGATGCCGTCACTGATCGTATTGACCACGGTTTTCCAGTACCGGTCGAGTTCCTGACCTAACATTAAAGCTCCTCTGTTAAACGATAGCACCTGTAAAGGCAGGCTATATTTACAGTTTAACACCCCTTTGTCAACCCCTGGGGGTTCCCTCTCTGGGTTATTCTATTAAATCTATTGTTTTTATGTAATAAATCATATAATCTTTTCTTGCGGCCGTTCCTTGGTCCCTTGGTCCCTTTTTTGCTTTGCCCATTTCCCAAAGCCAAAAAGGGATATCAGGCCATTGTCATCTCAGGCAGACTACATACTTGATTTCAGAGGGAGCATATCTTCGATCACTTTGCTGAAGATAACTCGACTCTTCAATGAAATGAAGGCCCTCGAAATTATGGAGCTCCTGGGACTGGATGCAGACACGCTTCAGGACCTTTTCAAGGTGCTGGCGGATTCTTCCTATGAGATCATCGATACCGACCCATTGGAAGAAAAAGAAAACTTTCACCGATTGCGGATAAGGAAACGTCACTAAAACCAAAGAACCCCAAGCCGAAGTCCTGCGTTTCAGGCACATCGCTTGTCCGGAGAAAAAAGTCCATCAAAAAGAGGTCTCCCGGCAGGTAGCATCATTTCGGTTCGGGAGAACCACTAACCTTACCAAACCGGTAGTGGAGGGGAAAAAGCGCCTATGAGTTTTCAGAAACGATTATCGTCAGGAGAGTTTGTGGTATTGGCCGAGATGCACACCCCCAAAGGCGTCAACATCTCCAGGCTGGTGATGGACGCCCGTCGGATCAAGGGTCGGGTCGACGCCATCGTCATCCCGGACATGGACAACGGGATCATGCGAATGAGCGCCTTGGCCGGAGGAGTCTTGATGCAGCAACAGGGCCTCGAAGCGATTATCCATGTCTATTGCCGGGACCGCAACCGCATGGCCCTCCAGGGCGATGCGCTGGCGGCCCATGTGCTCGGAATTCAAAACCTCCTCGTGGTCCACAGCGTGGATATCAGCCAGAGCGACCACCGGGAGACGCAACCGGTCGACGACCTGGATGAAATCGGTCTGCTGCAGGCGATCCGGTCTCTCCAGGACGGAAAGGATCTGGCCGGATTTGATCTCGACGGCAGCCCCAGTTTTACTGCCGGAGGCACCATCGCCCTGTTCGAGGACTCCCAGGCCCTGGAAGAGGAACTGGAAACAGCCCGCAAAAAAATTGAAGCCGGCGCCCGCTTTCTCATCGCCCCCCCGGTGTTCGATCTGGATCGCTTCAGCGATTTCATGTCCAAGGCCCAAACCCTCCAGGTGCCGATCATTCCCACCGTTTTTCTTTTAAAATCGGTCGCCGTAGCCCGGTACATCGCCAACAGTGAACCGGGGGCCCATATCTCCGAAGAGCTGATACGGCGTATCCGTAAATCGGCGGATCGGGAAAACGAGGGAATCCGGATTGCCGGAGAGACCATCGCCGGGCTGAAGGGTCTGGCTCAGGGCGTATTGATTCAGACCCTGGGATGGGAACACCGACTGCCGGCCATTCTGGACGCGGCCGGTCTCTAAAGGGTGGGCGTTGAACCGGGGGGGCCGGATGGCCTCCTGGCTTCCCAGTTAACTTTTCACCCGGCCCATGGTGTCCGGGACAAAACAAAATAAAGGGTACTATGCAGAATCAAGAAAAATGGCAATCAAACAATAAGATACTGGTCGTCGGTGGAGGCCTCGGCGGAATACGAACCGCCCTGGATCTGGCCGAGTCCGGCCGAGACGTGGTTTTGGTCGACAAGGCCTTTTCCATCGGCGGTCTGATGACCCAACTCGATCGTACATTTCCCACCAATAACTGTGACCTCTGCACTCTTTCACCCCATCTTTCCGAAAGCGGTCGTCAGCTTCATATTGAACTGCTGACCATGAGTCAGGTGGAAAAAGTGGAAGGGGAGGCGGGAAATTTCAGCGTAACCCTGACCACCGCCCCCCGCTATATCGATTTGGACAAATGCACGGCCTGTGGGGACTGTTTCAAAAAGTACCCGGAATGTGTCCGTTTTACCCCGGGACTGGACCATCGGGCGCCCACCTGCATGCGCTACCCTCAGGCCACGCCCCAAGCGTTTTCCATCGATTTGGAGAAATGCCCGGATGTGGAGGGGCTGGTTCGGGTCTGTCCGGCCGGGGCCATCGTCATCGACGACGCCGAAAAGACCAGCCAAATCGCCTGCGGTTCCATCGTGCTGGCCCCCGGAGCGGCCCTTTTCGACCCCAGCAGACTGGATAGTATCAGCTACACGGATGAGCCGGATGTGGTGACCAGTTTGGAGTATGAACGAATCCTGTCGGCCTCCGGACCAACCCTGGGTCAACTCGTTAGGCCCTCGGACGGCCGGCAGCCTCAAAAAATCGCCTGGATTCAATGCGTCGGATCCCGGGGGCTGCAAAACGGGGCGGCCTCCTACTGTTCCAGTGCCTGTTGCATGTTCGCCTTGAAGGAAGCCATCGTGACCAAGGAACGCTTCCGGGAAAGTATGGAGACCACCATCTTCTACATGGACATGCGAACCTCCGGGAAAGACTATGAACGCTACCTGGACCGGGCGAAAAACGACTACGGCGTCCGCCTCGTCCGTTGCCGACCGCACAGCGTGGTCCGCCATGACGGGGCCGAATCCCTGTCCGTCTCCTACGTCCTCCAGGACAGCGGCCTGCCGCAAGAGGAAGATTTCGATCTGGTGGTGCTTTCCACCGGGTTCCACGTTGCCGAAGACGTCCACCAGTTGGCCCGCCATCTGGGCATCGAACTGAACGAGCACTATTTCGCCAAAACCGGAAGCTTCAATCCCGTGGCCACCTCCCGGCCGGGGATCTACGTCTGCGGTCTTTTCGAAGGCCCGAAAGACATACCGGAAACCATGGTTCAAGCCAGCGCCGCCGCCTGTATGGCCTCGGCCAATCTAACGGCGGTCACGGCCACGGCCGATCAGGAAGACCCGTTCCCTCCGGAGCGGGACGTCACCGGCGAAGAAGCCCGGATCGGGGTCTTCATCTGCGATTGCGGCTACAATATCGGTGGGGTGATCGATGTCCAGACCCTGGCCGAGGAGGCCCGGATCTTGCCGCAGGTGGCGGTTTCCGAGGTCGTGGGCCATGGCTGCAGCCGGGAATCCCTGGAACATATTCAACAAGTCATCGAAGCCGAAGGTCTCAACCGGGTGGTGATCGGCGGCTGTTCCCCCCGGACCCATGAAACCAAGTTTCAAGACACGATCCGCAAGGCCGGACTCAACCGCTACCTCCTGGAAATCGCCAATATCCGGGATCAGGCCACCTGGGTCCATGCCGATCAACCGGGAGGGGCCGCCGAAAAAGCCGACCACCTGATCCGGATGGCCGTAAGCAGTGTCCGCCAGGCCCACCCTCTGGTCGATCACCTGTTACCCATGAACAAGACGATTCTGGTAGTTGGAGGGGGGGTCACCGGTATGACCGCGGCCCTGAATCTGGCCGAACGGGGGTTTAAGGTGGTCCTGGCCGAACGGTCGGCCGGCCTGGGCGGCCTGGCCCAAAACATCCGCCGGACTCTGGAAGGAGAGGATGTCGCCACCTTCATCCGGGAATTGATGGGAAAGGTCGAAGGGCACGAAAATATCCAGGTCATCACCCGGGCCATCATCGTGGATCATACCGGGATGCCCGGCATGTTCAAAACCGGCATGCAGGTTGGCCCGCAGATGTTTTACCGCCAAATAGAACACGGCGTCACCATCCTGGCCACCGGGGCCCTGCCGAACCGGCCACCGGAATTCCTGCTGGACCAACACCCGGCGGTTCGGACCCAACTGGAGATTGACGCCCTGATCGAGGATCAGCCGGAAACGGTCAAATCCTGGGAAAACGTAGTGATGATCCAGTGCGTGGGCTCCCGCTGTCCGGACAACCCCAATTGTTCCCGCCTCTGTTGCCAGAGTGCCATCAAAAATGCCCTGCGAATTCTCGACCTCAATCCGGAAACGCAAATTTTTATCCTGTATCGAGACATGCGTACTTACGGGTTCCAGGAGGATTATTATCGGCTGGCCCGGGAGCGGGGCGTGATCTTTGCTCGCTTTGAAAGAGAAGAGCCGCCCCAGGTTGTCGCCGCGGAGGACCGGCTGGAGGTCACCTTTCGCGATCTGATCCTGGACCGGACGTTGACCGTCAAGGCGGACAGCCTTTGCCTGAGTACCGGATTGGTGGCCGACGAAGAAGCCACGGAAGATCTGGCCCTGATTTTTAAGCTGCCGCGGACCGGCGACGGCTATTTCTTGGAAGACCACGTCAAGCTCCGGCCGGTCGATCTCCCGATCCCCGGCTTTTTCGTGGCCGGCACGGCCCACAGTCCCAAGACCATCCGGGAAAGTGTGGCCCAGGCCCAGGCGGTCGCCTCCCGGGCGCTGACCCTGCTGGCCCGGGACGTGATTAATCTGGGCGCGGCCGTGGCCCGGGTGGACGGGGCCAAATGTGCCGCCTGCCTGATTTGCGTAAGGGCTTGCCCATTTGGGATTCCGTTCATCAACGCCGACGGGGTTTCGGAGATCGATCCGGCCACGTGCCACGGTTGCGGCCTTTGTGCGGCCGAATGCCCGGCCAAGGCGATACAACTCTTGCAGTTTGAGGATGACCAGATCCTGGCCAAACTGGAAGGACTCCTGGAAAGGTTGGTGGCCTAATGGAAAACTTTGAACCGGTCATCGTGGCCTTCTGCTGCCACTACTGCGCCTACACGGCGGCGGATATGGCGGGAAGCCAGCGACTCTGTTATCCGGCCAACGTCAAAATTATTCGAGTTCCCTGCTCCGGCAAGGTGGACGCCATCCATATCGTCAAGGCCTTTGAAAAGGGCGCCGACGGGGTGTACGTGGCCGGCTGTCTCGAAGGCGACTGTCATTTTAAAACCGGTAACACCCGGGCGGCGCGCCGGGTGGCGCTGGTCCAAAAACTGTTAGATGAAATCGGAATCGGGGGGGAACGCCTCGAAATGGTCCTGTTGTCCGCCGGCATGGGCGACCGCTTTGCCGAAACGGCCAAGAATATAACGGAAAAAATTCGCCAGTTGGGTCCCAGCCCCATTCATTCCGCCCTCCTCGAGGAGCGGAAGATTGCCTGTTGAGGCGCCCGAACGAAGGAGAGTGGAAAAATATGATCACGGCTACCCGAAAACCTTTAGACGAACTGACGGAATACCTGCGGCCCTTTGGACGCATTCTTCTCGTAGGCTGCAATGAATGCGTTACCGTCTGCGCGGCCGGGGGACGGAAGGAAGTGGGGCTGTTGGCCTCGGCCCTGCATATGTCCTTTTTAAAAAGCGGTAAAAACATCGAAATCCGGGAACATACGCTGGAAAGGCAGTGCGATCCGGAATATGTGGAGGAGTTGGTCCCCCTGATCGACGGGGTGGAGGCCGTCATGTCCATGGCCTGCGGCTGCGGCGTTCAGGAAGTGGCCCGGCGCTTCAAGGATAAACCGGTTTTCCCCGCCGTCAACACCACCTTTATGGGCGCCTCGGAACGTCCGGGGGTCTGGGCCGAGCGCTGCCAGGGTTGCGGGGACTGTCTCCTCGGATTAACCGGGGGGATTTGCCCTATAGCCCGGTGTTCCAAACGGTTGATGAATGGACCCTGCGGCGGATCGACCCGGGGAAAATGTGAAATCAGTTCGGAGGTGGACTGTGCCTGGCAGTTGATCTGGGACCGGCTCAAGGCCTTGGGCCTGGAAGACCGATACGAAGATTTTACGCCGGCCAAGGACTGGCGAACAGCCGGAGGCGGTGGTCCGCGAAAGATCATCAGAGAGGATTTGGCAGAATGAAAACCGATAGCGTACTCGAAAAAGTTTTAGCCGCGGGCAACCTGGCGGTCACTTCCGAATGCGGTCCCCCGCGGGGGGCCGTCCCGGAAAAAATCAAGGAAAAGGGAGAATTGCTTAGGGGAGTGGTTGACGCGGTCAATGTTACGGACAACCAGACGGCCATGGTCCGCATGTCGAGCTTTGCCGCCTCGGTCTTCCTCAAACAGATGGGGCTGAACCCCGTGCTGCAGATGGTCACCCGAGATCGGAACCGGCTGGCTATGCAGGCGGACATCCTCGGGGCCTATGCGCATGGGATCAACACCATGCTCTGTTTATCCGGCGATCATCCCTTTTTCGGGGATCATCCCATGGCCGCCAGTGTTCACGATATCGATTCCCTCCAATTTATCCGGATGGTGAAAACCATGCGGGATGAAGGCAAATTCCAGGGAGGGGCGGATATTGAGAATCCGCCCCGGATGTTCATCGGGGCCGCCGCCAATCCCTTTGCGGATCCGTTCGAACTGCGGGTGGCCCGACTGGCCAAAAAAGTGGCCGCCGGGGTCGATTTCATCCAGACCCAGTGTATCTATAACCTGGATAAATTTGAAAAATGGATGGCCGGGGTTCGGGCCCGGGGGCTTCACCGGAAATGCTATATTCTGGCCGGAATCACCCCCATGAAATCCGTTGGCATGGCCCGTTACATGAAGAATAAAGTGCCGGGCATGGACGTACCGGACGAAGTGGTGAATCGGATGGCCGGGGTGCCCAAAGAAAAGCAGGCCGAGGAAGGGATCAAGATCTGCGTCGAAAGCATCCAGCGCTTGAAAGAAGTGGAAGGCGTAGCCGGATTCCACATTATGGCCATCGAGTGGGAAAAGAAGGTCCCGGAAATCGTGGAAAGAGCCGGACTCCTGCCACGACCCGCGCTTTAGTCGAATACCGGCCGTGTCCCTGAACAACAATCAAGAAGGAGAAGAACGATGACTGACAAGAAACTGATCATGGTCGTGGACGACGATCCGGATCTGGTGGAATCGGTGGCCATGAAATTGGAAAGCCACAACTTCCGGGTAACCAAAGCCTACGATGGGGTCGAGGCGTTGGAAAAGATCAAGGCGGAACGTCCGGCCTTGGTTATCCTCGATGTCATGATGCCGCGTAAGGACGGCTATACCCTGTGTGATGAGCTGAAAAAATCCGATGAAACCAAGGATATTATCGTCATACTCCTTACCGCCGTCGCCGATGCGGTTAGCTCGACCAATTACACCCACATGGGCGGTAAAACCACCTTGGCGGACGATTACATTCCGAAACCGATCGATCTGGACAAACTGATGGAAATCGTCAAAGACAATCTGGAGTAAACTGTTCATTAACCGGTTAAAAGCAACAGGGAGGCCGGGCGGTTTCAGGCGAAGGGGAACCCGTAACCTGAAGGCACCGGACCTTTCCCGGGCCGGCGATGATCCGGTCCCGATTAACCCTTTTTTATGACGGCTCCCTTCCCAAACGCCGGAGGCCGGATCCGATTGGGCGGCATTAAACTGAGCCTGGAAATGGTCCAGTTGAATTGTCTTGATCGCCCGGGAGAGAATCTTCGGGCGGTCCGTCTTTTTCGCCTTTTGGCTGAAAACCGGATCAACCTGCCCTTTGTGGGCCTCAGCAGCACGACCCAAAATACCGTCTGTTCCTGCTGCCTGGAAACCGAAGATTTTGGCCAGGCCCAAGGGCTGCTGGAGCGGGATCCGGACTTGAGTTCCAGCGTAGAAAGTATAGCGCCGGTAGGGACATTGACTTTTTTCCCACATCATTCCAGTCTGCGATTGCTGGGATTGGTTATGGCGATTTTTGGAAGAACCGGGCTCCCGCTATACGGGACGGGAACCTCCTTATCCGCGCTGACCGTCAGCACGGACTACCGGCTGCTGGACCACGCCCTCAGTGCCCTGGAGACGGTATTGGAACTTCCGGCCCACCATACTCCCTTCCGCCCGGAATTTCGAATCCGGCAGATATAATCCCTGGAATCATCCTCCGCGGAGACTGTACCTTGGAAACCATCGCCGTGTATTGGGAACCGGTCATCAAGACCTATGGATTTATGGAAAAGACCGGCTTGTCCCTCTTCAAATTTTCCTGTCCGGTTGACCGGATGGCCGACTGGGGACACCGCATGCAGGACTGGGGCACCGCCGGCGACGGATTTATCATGGTCGCCGGTTCGAACCTGAACGGCAAAACCCTGCAATTCAATCTGCTGTTTTCGGCGCAGGGGGTAGACCGCTACCAGGCCTTCCTGGAAAAATGGTTGGAAGAAGAACCCCGGATGTCTCTGCAGGTTGAAAGTCCGGTGGAATTGATTTATTTCCATGGCCCTCATTACGGAGACCGGTATGGGATTGCCAGCGCGGCCTTGAACGCTCTCGCCATCCAGGCCGTGTCGGTTCTGGCCATGGCCTGCGCCGGTGCATCGGTTTACCTGATTATGCCGGAGGGGAAAGCCCGCGCGGCCCGGAAGGCCCTGGGGCAGGCCTTTTTAAGTCCCGAAACCGAAAAACAACCTTAGCTGAAATGGATTCAAATCCGTCTGAAGAAATTGATTTTAGACTGCGGGTCTTTGACTCCCTGTCCTTCCCGACTCTGATTCTGAAACCCGACCGCACCATCGTGGCCGCCAATCTGAAGCTGCTGGACACCTTTGGTCTCACCCGGAAGGATATCGTCGGCAAGAGCTGTAAGGAATTTTTTCAGACCATGGCCGGCGACCCGGATCTCCCCTGCACCCAGTGCCCGCTGGAGCAAACCCTCTCGGAGGGGATAGGGCATTCCATTTTGCGACAGATCCAAAACCCGGACGGCAGCAACCACTGGGAGGATCGTGTTTTTTCTCCAATCCTGGACCAAAATGGACAGGTCATTTATGTCATTGAATCCATTCGGGATGTCACCAGAACCAAAATTCTCGAAAAAAGTTTGCACGGCGTTCGGGAATTACTTGCCCGAGTCCTTCAAAGCTCCCCCAGCGCTATTGTGGCCGCTGGCCGGGACGGCCGAATCCTGCTGATGAACAAGGCGGCCGAGGAACTGTTCGGGTATTCCTTAAAACCGGGGGAGCAAGTTGACGTCAGTTGTCTTTATCCTCCAGGTGCAGCCCGGGATATCATGAAAAAACTGCGATCGGCCGATTACGGGGGACGAGGCAAACTCCCGGTTACCCCCGTCAGCATCATCACGGCCCAAAAGGAACAAATTCCGGTGGAAATGACCGCTGCCATCATTTATGAGAACGGCCAGGAAACGGCTACCATGGGAATTTATAATGACCTGCGGGAACGACTCACGGTGAAGAAAAAATTGGAAGAGGCCCAAACCCAGTTGCTTCAAGCCGAAAAACTGGCCTCTTTAGGCCAGTTGGCCGCTGGGGTGGCCCATGAAATCAATAACCCCCTAACCGGTATTTTGATGTACGGCAGCCTGATGAAGGAAAAACTGGAAGAGAACCATCCGCTCCGAAACAACCTGAACTTTATCCTGGAGGATGCGGAACGTTGCCGGGACATCGTGAAAAACCTTTTGGCCTACAGCCGCCAATCCGGAAGTTCCCGCGAGCGCTTCCTGCTCAATACCTTGGTGGAGGAGAGCTTCCCCCTGATTCGAGATCAAAAACTCTTTATCAATGTAACGATTCGGAAGTTTTTATCCGACACCGGCCTGCCGGTGAAAGCGGACCAAAAAAAAATGAGCCAGGTCATTATCAACCTGGTGATGAATGCTTTAGATGTCATGGATAAAAAAGGAATCCTGACCCTGAGAACCTACAAGGATGAAAAGAATCAAAAGGCCTGCCTGGAGATATCGGATACCGGTCCCGGAATTTCCCCGGACCATCTGACCCGGATATTTGATCCGTTCTTCACCACCAAAGAACCGGGGAAAGGAACCGGTCTAGGGCTGAGCACCGCCTACGGCATCGTTAACGAGAACCAGGGAGAAATATTCGTTAAAGAGACCGGACCGGAGGGGACGACCTTCCTGGTGAAGCTTCCGCTGGACCTCGATCCCACGGATTCTTTTCCGGATTCCATCGGTTAGCGGCGTAGGTTCCGAGTGAAAAGGGCGCTTGAACCGGGATCGCCGGATAGTAAAGGAGAAGTATGACAACGGAAATAGCCGTCGAAATTGAACATACGCCCAGGATTCTGGTGGTGGACGATGAGGCCCGCATTCGAGAGGCCTGCAAACTGGTTCTGGAGGAATGCGGCTACGAGGTCAGTCTGGCTTCCAGCGGAATTCAGGCCCTGGAGCACCTCCCGGCCGAGCATTACGACATCATTCTGCTGGACTTGATGATGCCGGAGATGTCAGGCTTTGAGGTGCTGGCTAAAGTAAAATCTTTGGACCCGGACACGGTGGTCATTGTGATCACCGGCTACGCCACCCTCGAACATTCGGTGGACGCCATGAAGAAAGGGGCTTTTGATTTCATCCCCAAGCCTTTCACCCCGGAACATCTCCGGGTCACCGTGTCCAAAGCCATCGATTACACCCGAGCGCTGTGGGACATTGCGGATACCCGCTCCCGGCTGCGCACCATGGTCAACCACATCTCCGACGGGGTGATGTGCACCAACCATCAGAATAAGGTCGCCCTGGCCAATCCGGCCTTTTTAAGAATGATCGGCTGCCCGGTACAATCGATGATCGGACGGGGCATCGAAGAATTTATCGGAATTCCCCGGCTGCTGGAAATGATCTCCCAGGCCCTGGAGATGCCCGAATCGGAATTCTCGGAATTAACGGAAGAGATGGCGCTGAACGGTCCGAACAGGCCGGAAGAAATTATCCTGAATATCCGCTGCGCGCCTTTTCGGGACCCCAACGGCCGAAACCTGGGGGTCATCACCGTGGTGCACGACATTACCGTCCTGAAACTGATGGATCGCAAGAAATCTCAATTTGTCTCTACCGTGAGCCACGAAATCCAGAGCCCGATGAACTCGGTCCTGATGCAGCTTAAGGTAATCCTGGACGGATTGGCCGGGGAGGTAACGGAAAAACAGCGTTCCATTTTGATGCGGGCTTCAGAAAAAATCAATAATCTGTCCAGCCTGGCTGCTGAACTGCTCAACCTGGCGCGCATTGAATCCGGGTTGATCTCGCTGGAACGGGAGCCGGTGGATATGGCCACCGTCATCCGGGAACAGGTCGCCTTTCTCCTGCCCCGGGCGGAATCGGAATCCATCCGCCTGGAGACTGATATCCCGGAAACGCTGCCCCTCATCTTGGCCAATCGCCAAAACATGGACGAGGTTATGTCCAACTTGATCACCAACGCCATCAAATACAGTCCGGGGGGCGGACGGGTCACGGTCACCGCCTCTGCCAAGAATGACTATCTTTGTATCCGGATCCAGGATACCGGAATAGGGATCCGCCCGGAAGATTTGAATTTGATCTTTCAACAATTCTATCGCGTTAAAGACGAAAAAACCCGCTACATCAACGGCACGGGTCTGGGTCTAGCCATCGTCAAAAGCATCCTGGAATCCCACCAGGGCCAAATCAAGGTGGAGAGCCAACCCGGAAGTGGCAGCATATTTTCCGTCTTCCTGCCGGTGCTTTCGGCTTGATCGCCATCCCCTGATCTGTCTATCCGCAGTCCTGTCTCTTCCCTCGTCCCGGCGCTCTAAAGTGGAAATAGCAGCGGCCTGAAGTTGCCTCTGTTTCTCCCCTGAACCCTTTCTTTTTTTAGTGCAATATGCATTTTTTTAATAAAAATACAGTTGCATTATGCAATAGTTAATTTAAAAAACCTGTTCCCTCGCTTCTTTTAACTTGTTGATTCAAATAAATATTGTCTCTAAATCCGGCTTTGGCATTTTTCTTGAAGTCTTTAAGCACTGAGACGATGGAATGGATTAGTGAAAGGAGGACGGATAATGAAAACAAGCCCGGAGGTCACTCAAAGCTTGCCCCTGAATAAGGAGGGCTTTATCGAGAATCCTCAGAATTGGGATGCGCATTTCACCGAAAAGTACGCCGAGCGAATGAACATCCCTCTAGGACCGGCCCACTGGAAAATAATCCAATACCTTCGAGATTACTACCATAAACACGGCCTGGCGCCCATGTTTAGTCTGATTCGGAAAGAGCTGGGCTACAGCCGAAAACAGTTGATCGAAATTTTTAAGGTCGACAAGGCCCGGGACATCTGTAAGCTGGCCGGACTCCCTCGATCGATGGGCATGGTTTAAGCGCCTCGGAGAAGGAAAACCGCACCGGCAAGACGAGAACGTGCAGGAAAACATAAAGGAGTAAAAAGCTATGTTTACGGTTACGGTAGACCAGGAGAAATGCACGGGGGACGGCAACTGCGTGGATGTCTGTCCGGTCAGCGTTTTTGAATTAAAAGAAGACAAGGCCGTCCCGGTGAATGCCGAAGAATGTTTAGGGTGTGAAAGCTGTGTGGAAGTTTGCGAATTCGGTGCCATAACCATTCAGGAAGTGTAAGTATGCGCTTCCGGGAATAATTGATTTGATTCATATATCTGAGTAAGAAAGGGACTGAGTGATGAAACTAGCCATAAGTGCCCAGGGCCAAACCCTGGACAGCGAACTGGATCCGCGATTCGGGCGGGCAAAATATTTTCTCCTGGTGGACCCGGATGGTGGTTCCCTGGAGGTGGTGGAAAATAAGCAGAACCTGCAACTGGCCCAGGGGGCTGGCATTCAGGCGGCTCAGACCGTGGTGGAAAGCGGGGCGCAGGCGGTTCTGACGGGAAACTGCGGGCCCAAGGCCTTTAAGGTCCTGGAGGCCGCCAAGATCCCGGTGGCCGTGGGTCTTTCAGGCACCGTCAGGGAGGCCCTCCGGCAATATAAGGAGAATAAGCTATCCTTTGCCCAGGGCCCGAACGTGGAAGGGCATTGGTAAAAGAACCAACATCAAGAGAAAGGAGTAGGTTATGCCAAGAAGAGATGGTACCGGACCGGCAGGGGCCGGTCAGGGTAAAGGATTTGGGAGTGGAGGCGGGGGAGGAGCCGGCCAGGGAGCCGGAGGAAATTGTCTCTGCCCGAAATGCGGTCAAAAAAGTTCCCATACCCGGGGAGTTCCTTGCAACTCTCAGAAATGTCCCAAATGCGGGTCCTTGATGGCTCGAGGATAATAAGGTTGTTCGCCCTTTTGCGTAAGTGGCTACAGAATATGGCAGCTACGCCTGATATTGGGCCTCCGAGGCCGACGGGTCTCGGCGAAAGGGTTTTCCACAATTCTTTATAGGTTCTGACCCGGCCCCCGTTTTTTAAAATCTTCCTTGAGGCACGGCCGGCCTGAAAGACTCCAAAAGTCTCTGAGTTTGGGCCTGCTTCAATTAGAATTAGCAACTTAGGCCCGGATTCGAAGTCCGGAGTAGCTTGGGAAAACCCTTCCGCCGAGACCCGTCGGCCATACCAGGTCTGGGGGATACTCACCCAAAAGTGTGTGGCAAAAAATAATAAAGATGTAAAGGAGCAGCCGTAATGTCAAACTGTGGTAAGGAAATACCAACCATTAAAAATGATGATCCTCACCAGAAGCAAGACGCCCTGATCGCTCGATCCCTTTCTCGGATCGGCCATAAGTTGTTGGTTATGAGCGGCAAGGGCGGGGTAGGGAAGAGCAGCCTGGCCGTCAATCTGGCCACCGCCTTGTCGCTTAAAGGCTTTCGGGTCGGTCTGATGGATGTGGATCTCCACGGGCCCAGTATCGCCCGCATGCTGGGACTCGACGGGATGGCGTTCGTCCGTCCGGAAGAAGAGGCCATTTACCCCCTGAAGGTCGACGATCATTTGAAGGTCATCTCCATCGAAGCCCTGATGCCCGACAAGGATTCGGCGGTTATCTGGAGGGGGCCCCTGAAGATCAGCGTCATTCGTCAATTTGTTTCGGACGTCGCCTGGGGAGACCTGGATTTTCTGGTGATCGACTCCCCGCCGGGGACCGGGGATGAGCCCTTGACCGTGGCGCAGACGATTCCCGATGCCCTGGCCGTTATTGTAACTACGCCTCAGGACATCTCCCTGGCCGACGTCCGGAAATCCATTAATTTCTGCCGCCAGGTGAATATGAACATCCTGGGACTGGTGGAAAATATGAGCGGCTATACCTGCCCCCACTGCGGTCAAGAAACTGCTTTATTCAAGAAAGGGGGCGGAGAAAAAACGGCCCGCCAAATGAACGTGCCCTTTCTGGGAAGTTTGCCCATTGACGTTCGTTTAATGGAAGCGGAGGATGCGGGCCAGGCCTATCTGACTCATCAGCCGGAAGCCCCTTTTAAGGATTCCCTGGATGGAATCGTCCATAAGATCCTTCAGTCTATAGGGCCGATTCAAGAAACCAAGACGATTGAAACCAAAGAAAAGGAGCTCACCATGCCTGAAAACCCGATTACGCTGACCGACCTGAAAATCGCCATTCCTTTGGCCGAGGGAATGCTTTGCAACCATTTCGGCCATTGCGAGCAGTTTGCTCTGATCGACCTGAAAGGCCAGGAAATCACTCAGAAGGAACTGGTCACCCCGCCGCCCCATGAACCGGGGCTCCTTCCCCGATGGCTGGGCGAGAAGGGGGTCAATCTGATTATTGCCGGGGGCATGGGCCAGCGGGCCATTACGCTTTTCACGGAAAGGGGAATCAAGGTCCTCACCGGCGCCCCGCAACTCCCTCCCGAAGAATTGATTGGCCATTATCTTAGCCAGACCCTGATCACCGGTGCGAATGTCTGTGATCATTAATTAAAATTAAAAACTCATGATTATTTCAGTAGCCAGCGGCAAAGGAGGAACGGGCAAGACCAGCGTGGCGGTGGCCTTGGCCCAGTCCCTGGATGGACCGGTAAATCTGCTCGATTGTGATGTGGAAGCGCCGAACGCCCATCTGTTTTTGGATATTCCCTGGGGGCCGAAGGAAACCCTTTATCTGAAAATCCCCCAGGTGGATGAAACCAAGTGCACCCATTGCCGGGCCTGTTCCCAGATCTGTCAGTTCAAGGCCATTCTGGTTTTGGGGGAAACGATCCTGACCTTCCCGGAGATGTGCCATGCCTGTGGGGGTTGTTTCCGGGTTTGCGAACCCCAGGCCCTCTTCCCCGGGAAGAAAGCGCTGGGGGTTATTGCCCAGGGGGAGGCCGGCGGGATACACCTGGTTCAGGGGGAATTGAAGATCGGAGAACCCCTCTCCCCTCCTTTGATTCGGGAAGTGAAAAAAAGGGGTCTCCCCCAGCGGCTGACCCTGATTGACGCCCCCCCGGGGACTTCCTGTCCGGTCATTCAGGCGGTGAAGGATTCGGATTTTTGCCTGCTGGTGACCGAGCCCACCCCCTTCGGCCTTTACGATCTCCGACTGGCCGTGGAAGCCTTGAAGATCCTGCAGATTCCCTGCGGGGTGGTTTTAAATCGGGCGGATATGGGCGATGATCAGGTAGAGCGCTACCTGAAGAAGGAGGGGATCCCGCTGCTTTTGAAAATCCCTTTTGATCGTCGGATCGCCGAAGGCTATGCCCGGGGCCAATCCCTCCTGGAGGTGAAACCTGAAATGAAACCCGACTTCCGGGAACTCCTCCGGAATATTACCACGCTGGTGCCACCGGAGCGAAGGGGGGACGATGTCCTCCACTAAAATTAAAGAAATCGCGGTCTTGAGTGGCAAGGGCGGAACGGGAAAAACCAGCCTGGTAGGGGCCTTGGCGGCCATCATTCCGGATAAGGTCCTGGTTGATTGCGATGTGGATGCCCCGGACCTGCACCTCCTGCTCGATCCGCAAAAACGAAAAACCGAACGTTTTTTGGGAGGGCGGAAGGCCGTCATCCGGGCGGAAAGCTGCACCGCCTGTGGTTTGTGTCGGGAGGTTTGCAACTTTCAGGCTATTAGTGAAGACTACCGGGTAGACCCTTTTTCCTGCGAGGGCTGCGGGGTCTGCGTACATTTCTGCCCGGTCCAGGCGATCGATTTTCCCCTGGTCGAGTGCGGCCAGTGGTTTGTCTCCGATACCCGTTTTGGTCCTCTGGTGCATGCCCAGTTGGGGGTGGCCCAGGAAAATTCAGGCCTGCTGGTGTCCCTTGTCCGACAGCAGGCCCGGGATCTGGCCGAGGAGCAGGGGCGACCACTAATCCTCATCGACGGACCTCCCGGTATCGGGTGTCCGGTCATTTCGTCGGTTACCGGAACCGACGCGGTGCTGCTGGTCACTGAACCCACCCTTTCGGGACTCCATGACTTAAACCGGGTGGTGGAATTGCTCCGACATTTTAAGATCCCGGGGATGGTCCTGATTAATAAATTCGACCTTCAGCCCGACGTTTCCCGGAAAATCGAGGATTATGCTCGAAAAAACAACCTGGGGCTTCTGGGAAAGACTCCCCTATGATCCCGTCGTCACCCAGGCCATGGTGGCGGCCCAGACCATCCCTGAATATGCGCCTGATGGATTGGGCCGAGAAATAGGGGTCCTCTGGGAGCGGACGCTGGAATTCCTGAACCAAATTCCAAAGGATGGACATGGAACTGGATAACAAAAACCGATCGGTGAACCGCGAGACGATCCCGAATAGTCCGGTCGGAATCGGAGGGGGACAACCCTATCTACAAAATTGGCTGGGTCCTTACAATGAAGGCCAGTTACCCGAGGCCAATGGGATCGGTAAAATCACCGGACCTTGCGGGGATACCATGATGATGTACTTGCGCATCGGGAAGGAAAACATCGACGAAGTTCGGTTTCAAGTCGATGGCTGCGCTTTCAGCCGGACCTGTGCCTCCATCGCCGCCTCTTTGGCCAAGGGAAAAAGCCTGGAGGAGGCCTGGGATATTGACGAACACCAGATACTCCGCTGCCTTTCGGCCATCCCTTCGGAAGAAAAACATTGTGCGGTGCTGGCCCGAGACACGTTGCGGCAGGCCATTGAAAATTATTTTAAGTCCGCTCCTCAGGGTAAGGGGAGTGCCGGTTAGCAGAGAAGACTAACCAAAAATATTTGGACTTTGGACTTTCGTGCTTGTTTCGTGTTTCGAATTTGCAGATTCTCTTGCTAACCTGTTAGAGATAAATTCTCAGATTAGGAGGTGCTATGCCGGAACTCACCGAAGGTTGTGTCAAACCTGCGCGGGGGCCCATTGTCCCCGCAGTGGAATCATCCGTGGCGGCAGTTGGAAGTGCACCATCACCGGAGGGAAAAAAGATGATCGCTCGCGTTGGGTCGGAAGCTGTGGATTTTGAGGCGAATGCCTTCGTCGAAGGCCAGGGATTTAAGCCGATTAAACTCTCGGACTATAAGGGTCAATGGATTGTTCTTTGCTTCTACCCCGGAGACTTCACTTTTGTCTGACCGACCGAACTGGCGGCAGTTGCCGCCCGTTATCAGGAATTTAAGGCGCGGGAAGTAGAAGTTTTGGCCATGAGTACCGATAGTCGTTTTGTCCACAAAATTTGGCAGGAGCAGGAGTTGTCCAAGATGGTAAACGGCGGGGTCCCCTTCCCGATGCTCTCAGACGCCGGGGGGAAAATCGGCACGATTTACGGGGTGTATGACGAAGCGGCCGGGGTGGATATTCGAGGTCGTTTCATTATTGATCCGGATTTTATCATCCGCGCCATGGAGGTCCTTACCCCTGAGGTGGGGCGCAGTCCCGACGAGTTGATGCGGCAAATCAAGGCCTTCCAGCATGTGCGTTCCACCGGTGAAGTAACCCCTTCGGGCTGGCAGCCGGGACAAGTAACCCTTAAACCCGGACCGGCGTTGGTCGGCAAGGTCTGGGAGGTCTGGAAGCCCTGATCTGTTGGCCGAATAAGTAGAAATTTGAAAGCCCGGGTGAAGGGCTTATAAAGGGGCGAGCGTTTTTTACCTCATGGGCATCATCCAGAAAAAGATCATACAAGCTCTGCAAGAAAGCGGCAGGGAAGATCGGGTTAAAGATGTGCGTATCGGTTTGGGATACACTGCTGTGCAGCTCGAATCCGGCCGGACCGGTGTGGCCTTTACTTTTCGGCAGGATTTACCCGGAGGATGTTCCGTATTTCCTGGCCTGCGCCCCCTGGCCGGCAGGAGAGTAGGGGACCTTTTGTCCGGTCTTGATTCAAATGAAAAAATAGAGGCGGCGGTGGGATTGGCAACGGTCAATGCCCTGTCCAACTATCAACCCTGTGGGGCTCAGGAAGGGGATATCCTGGAATTCCTCAACCTAACATCTGAAGATACGGTGGGAATGGTGGGATATTTTGGTCCTCTGGTTCTTGAACTAAAAAAAAAGGTCAGCCGGCTGCATATTTTTGAAAAGGTGGAACAACCAGGAGAAATACTTCCTGAAGAGGTGGCCTTAAAGCTTCTTCCTCGATGCCAAGTTGCCCTGATCACTTCAACCACTTTGATTAATAATACCTTGGATGCCCTCTTGGAAGCCTCCCGATCCTGTCGTGAGGTCGTCCTGTTAGGGGCCTCCACCCCTTTTTTGCCGGAGGTCTTTCAGGACACTCCGGTAACGGTTCTTTCCGGTATCGAGGTTCTGGACAACAAAGGCATTCTACAGATCGTCAGCGAAGGCGGTGGAATGCAGTTTTTTAAAAAAAATGTAAAAAAAATTAATCTTTCCGTAGCCAAAAAGCGCCCCTTTAAATGAGCGTGCGGACAGGAGGTCATCATGCCCTTTATGTTCGGGGGCGGCGGGCGACAACGGGGAAGTAAAGGCAGAGCGTTCGGTAGCGGAAGAGGCCCTGGAGCCATCGGGCCGGGAGGGCCTTCTACGAATTGTATCTGTCCCCAATGCCGTCTTGTGGTGCCCCATAAGCCAGGTATCCCTTGTTTCCAAAGCCATTGCCCTCAGTGCGGATCAATTATGACCCGCCAATTTTTAAAGGGTGAATAGCCTGGTTTCGGCCGAAAAAATGGATGCCGGAAACCACCCTACCGATAGGCTTAAACAGGGTCGGAAGGTCGCCTTAATCGCAACTTGTTTGACGGTACTTTTGGCGGCCGGAAAGTTCGTCATAGGCCACCGGTCAGATTCCAGAATTCTCATCGCCGACGCCTTCCACAGCGGCGTTGACGTGGTGGCCATCTTTGCCTCCTGGTTAGGGCTCTGGCTGGCCTCCCGAAAAAAAAGTGAAAGATTCCCCTATGGATTATACCGGGCCGAGACATTTGTAACCCTGGTAATTGGAATCCTGATTACTTGGGCCGGACTAGAGAACCTGAACGAAGGATTTAAGAAGTTCTTCATTCTACCTTCTCTGCAACAATTTCCAATTTGGCCGGTTGCTGTAAGTTTGCTTTCCCTGATCGCCGCCTATTTTATCGCCAAAAAGGAGAAAGAAACGGGTGAGCTGATCAAGTCCAACTCCCTGTTAGCCAACGCCTCTGAATCTTTTCTGGATATAGGCATCTCCTTAATTGTTCTGATGGGTCTGTTGTTGGCCTACGCCAGGGTCCCCTATGCCGAGGGCGCGGTCATCATGGTAATCGCCCTGCTTATTATCCGCCTGGGCCTAAAAAATGTCTGGACCCCTATTCTGATATTGATGGACGCCAATCTCGATCCACAAATGCAGCAGGGAATAGAAGACCAACTATTCAAAATGAAGGGGGTTAAGGGGGTGGGGGAGGTAAAAATAAGGCAGTTCGGGCCATTCAAAATGGTGGAATGTATCGTCACCACCAGCCCTTCCTTGACCGTGTATAAGGCTCATGATCTGGCAGACCAAATGGAAGAAAGGGTGATAAAAACCTATGATGGGATTGAATCCGTTTTCGTGCACATAGAACCGTCTAAACAAACGGACCGGTCGATCATAATCCCCGTAGAGGATATTAACGGATTGGATTCAAGGGTCTACGGGCATTTCGGCAGGGCCCCTTATTTCATTATTCTCGAAGTGGACCGGGACGTCTTGGAGATCGAGGACTTTTATTACAATGAATTTATCAAGGAAAAAGAACAGATCCATGTGGGAGTCAAAGTCATCAAGGCCGTCCTCAAGCACCGACTGGATATTGTTTTCACCCCTAAAATTGGAGAAATTTCATTTTACATGTTGAAAGACCATTTTGTGGACATTTACCGGGCCGAAGAGGGTGCAACGGTGCGCGAAGTCATCGACAAATTCAGGAATAACCAGTCCGAACCGCTTACCGCACCGCACCCGGCAGAGGAGTCCGAGATAGGAAGGCAAAACGCGGATCATTTATGAGCCTCTGAGTCCCGGGTCAGGAGGGAAAATATGAGTGATTTTGCCGAAGATCTGGTTTCCATTGATGGAAATACCAGGGTGGAATCAGTCACTCTGGATAACGGAGAGACCCTAGCCGCCGATCTCGTCATCCTGGGCATCGGCGGCAAACCAAACATTGATTTGGCCAAAAAGGCCAAATTGTTTTGCACCGAAAGCGGCTCTATATGGGTGGATTCTTATATGAGAACCAGAACGAAAAACGTTTTCGCTGTGGGTGATTGCGCTTTGAAACGTGATTTTTTTACCAGAAAAGAGGCCCCTGTTTGGCTGGCCTCAACAGCGACGGCTGAAGCGAGAATCGCCGGAACCAATATATATGGGATCCGCGTTCTCCGGCAGATACAGGGGACCATCTCTGCCTTTTCAACCAAGATCGGGGATATTTCCCTGGCCAGCGCCGGGATGACTTGCCGGGCCTGTGAACAAGAGGAATTTAGGATGGTTACGGGTCAGGCGGTTGCTCCGGATCGCCACCCGGGAGTACTTCCCGGATCATCCCCGCTGAAGGTCAAGCTGATCTTCGCCGATAAAGGGGGGACGCTGCTTGGCGGTCAGTTGTCGGGAGGATCTTCTGTCGGGGAATTGATCAATACCATAGCCATCGGGATCCAGACCAAGCTGAATGTCCGCGATCTGGATATGATGCAGATCGCCACGCATCCCCTGCTCACTTCGGCGCCCACGGTGCATCCTTTAATCAATGCTGCGCACCAGGCTCTGGCAAAACTGAGGACGGTTACGAAGTGATCATCCGGATCGGAGCTGAACTATTCAAACTTCAATAACCCGCTTGCTTAAAATCCATTATCCTCTTCTCCAGGGGGCCATGGCCTGGATTACCGGAGCGGATATGGCCGCCGCGGTCTGTGAGGCTGGAGGGTTGGGAACCATTGCGGCGGCCACCTTTCAACCTGAAGAGTTACGGAAGGAAATTAGCCGGCTTCGCCAGATAACCGCAAAGCCCTTTGCGGTCAACATCCCCCTCCGTCTGGCCTCCGCCAAGGAAGCCATCGAGGTGGTTTACGAGGAAGAGGTGCCCGTTATTGTTTTCTCTGCCGGGGATCCACTTCCCTGGGTCCAGCGATTCAAAAAAGCCGGACGGATTGTTTTGCAGGTCGTCTTCAACCGGGAGATGGCCGAAAGGGCGGATCAGGCCGGGGTGGATGCCTTGATCGCCATGGGGGCCGAAGCCGGCGGTAATCTCTGTCCCGATGAAATAAGCACCCTGGTTTTGATACCGCTGGTGCAAGATACTACCGATTTGCCGATAATAGCGGCCGGAGGAATCGCCGATGGCCGTGGTCTGGCCGCGGCCTTGGCCCTGGGGGCGGAGGCGGTTCAGTTAGGTACCCGGCTATTGGCTACCCGGGAAGCCACACTTCATCCTCATTATAAGCAGGCGGTTTTATCGGCCGGGGATACGGATACCACGGTCATCGGTCGTTCTACAGGACTGGAGTTTCGAGTTTTCAGGAATCAGCGGGTCCGGGAAATCCTGGCCTTGGAACGACAGGGGGTAGATAAGAAAAAGATCGACGACCTGACCATAGCCGCCCTTCGACTGGCCGTGGCCGAGGGAGACCTGGAAAAAGGGGCGCTGATGATGGGACAGGGGGTGGCCCTCATCCACAAAGAAATGACCCTAGCCGATCTTTTCAGCCGGATTACGAAAGACGCGGAGAAACGTCTTCAGACATTGACTTCGTTGACGGGAAAAGGAACCAGGAAAAAATCTTCATTCATCAGGGGGACCATTCCTTCCCCTTAAAAAGTAAAGGAGGAGAAAGTGATGGCTAATTTTTTGTTTGTCTTGAGCAAGGATGAGGTGGGAAAGGCGACCCGTTGTTTCCAGTTTGGGAAAATAGCGCATTCCAAGGGACATCAGGTGAATATTTTTCTTATCGACGACGGCGTCAAATGGGCCGATTCCGGCCGGGACCTGACCATTAAAACGGTTACCGGCGATTGTCCCCAGGACTATCTACCTTACCTAATTGAACATGAAATCCCGATCGGGGTCTGAATCCCCTGTGCCCAGGCCCGTCAGGTGGACGAGGCCAAGTTTTTCTCCAACATGGTTTTGGATGGGGGACCCCATTTAATCGATCTGGCTGCAGAGGCCAAGGTCTTTAATTTTTAAACAAGCCGACGGTTGGTCCCTTAAAAGATCAGCCCGTTCGCCAGCAGGAAGAAAAATAATGCCGCCGACAGATGCGCCCGAAAGTCACCCGGTTGGAATGAAGCCTGTTTTTTCGATCCCGCAACTTTACGAGGCCATTCTCAGAAACCTGCCGGTCGGTTTTTCCCTGGTCGACCAGGATGGAATTATCCTGGAGTTTAATCCGGCCGCCGAGCAGCTCACGGGATATTCGCGAGATGAGATTTTAGGAAAATCACACCTCCAAATCCTCCACGGCTCATCCGATCCCCATTCCTGTCCGTTATTTTCACAGGCCTTTGAACGGCACACCTCTTCCATTGCCACCGAAGGGATCCTAAAGAAAAAGAGCGGGGAAGCCATTACCTTATCTATGACGATCTTTCCGCTCTTTGACGACGCGGGAAATTTTCTCGGCGGGGTCGAATTGTTCCGGGACATCACTGAAATAAAGCAGAAGGAAAGGGAACGAAAAAACTTTCTCTCCATGCTGGTCCACGACATGAAAAATCCGATCGTCACCGGCGAAGGGTTTTTGAACAGGCTGCTCGCCGAAAAGGCCGGTCCGCTGACTGAAAAACAGAAGGATTACCTGTCCATCATCAGGGATGAAACCGCCAAATTGCAGCGAATCGTAGCGGACTTTCTCGACTTTTCCAGATTTGAGCGAAATCAATATCAACCGGCCCCGGCCCCCTATAATCTGGAAGAGGCCCTCAACCACCGCCTCGAAGCCATGCGGGTGGAGGCCGAGAAAAAAAATCTAACCCTGTCTTTCGAATATGACCAGGAAAGCCTGCCGGTTATTTTGGCCGATGCGGCCATGATCGACCGGGTGATCTCGAATCTCCTGGACAATGCCGTCAAATATACCGAACCGGGAGGCACGGTAACCATCCGGCTGGCAAACCGAACCGAAGATGTCCTGGTGGAGGTCTCGGATACCGGGATGGGCATTCGGCCGGAAGACCTGCCCTGCGTCTTCGATGCCTTCTGCCGGATCGACAAAAAGGGCGAAGGCTCCGGCCTGGGGTTATCCATTGCCAAAGCCATTGTGACCGCCCACGGGGGAACGCTCTCGGTGGAAAGTACTTTTGGGAAGGGCAGCATTTTTCGCTTCACCCTGCCGAAAAACGACGCCCCTTAATGGGGGGGATCCGTGTAACCGTCATGAGACCTTGCCAGGCTAAAAGGGTATGGGGTGATAAGAGGTAGTCTCAATTAACCGATTGATTATTGCCCTTCGATTTTGCTAATATGACTAGTGGTGGAGAAGGTCGTCACTCAGGGAAAAACTCGAGTCTTGGTCAATTTCTTTAATAAGGTGATCATTAAACGGAAAGGAGGTGATATCAATGAAAAAAAGCTTAGGCGGAAAAGTATTTCTAAGGTTGGGCTTCTTTACCTTCCTGGCAGCGGCTCTTTTCTTGGCGGGCATCAACGGCGAGGCCCAGGAGGGCAAAAAAAAGGTTGAAAACAGAAAAGCCTACAAACTGTATACCCAAAAATGTTTGGGGTGCCACGATTCCGTGGCCGATCCGGAAAGACCCGGGAAGACCCGTGATGATTGGGTTCTGGTGATCAATGTCATGCATAAAAACGGCGTCACATTGAAAACGACCGAAAGCGAACTGCTCATCGATTATCTTTACAACCTGCGTAAAGGCATTGAAAAAGAGGCCGGTTAATTAATAAAACGATTGTATTAATGTTTCCTGTACCTTAAAAAAATCTTTTTAGGTCAGAATCTCAGAATCAAGGAGAATTATTATGGAAAGACGCAATTTCCTGAAATCCATGATGGCCACGGGGGCCGCTTTGTCGGCGGCGGGGTCCCTGGGCCTGCCCGGCCAGGCCAAAGCGGCCAACAAATTGAACCTCGGCCAGGTGAAGTCCGTCAAGGTGGACGTCCTCACCGAAACAAGCTGGTTTAATAACGATATCTTTAAAAAAGATATGATGGACTATGGCGGCGGCATGACCAATCAGTACATCATCCCCTGGACGTGGGACAATGCCGGGGGCTACTCGGCCCTGATCACCGTGACCACGCTGGAGGGTAAAGAGAGAAAATTTCTCATGGATACCGGATGGAACACCGAATGGATGGACTATATCTTCCAAATGAACAAGATCCCGGCCATGCTGAAGAGCGGGGAAATCGAGTTTATGATGCTCTCCCACTGGCACCTGGACCACTTCTGGGGCATTGAATCCACTATGAAGCACAAACCCGATATTACCATGTATGCCCCCAAAACCTATTATCCCGAAGACATGGCCCTGCTCAAGCAAAAGGCCCACCACGTGGCCAAGAACAAGGAAGGGAAAGCGGTGCCCATCTGTAAGAACGACCACCCCCACACCGGAAAGCTGGTGCTTTGTGATCCGGAAGGGGAAAAAGGCACGGGTGTTTATAAACTCATGGAGGGTGTGGCGATTAAAAATTTTGATGTCCCCATCCTGCTCCGGGTCCGCGGAGAGAATGTCCTCTATTTCAATGTCAAGGACAAAGGCATTCTCACCGTAACCGGCTGCTGCCACCCGGGAATCCTATCCTTGTTTTCTTACGCCAAGAAGAATTTCGAAGGATATGATCCCTATGGCTGTTACGGGGGCCTCCATATCACCCTGTTTGAAACCTGGGACCCCAAGTTTGACGATATCATCCGGGGGGTTAAGACCTTTAAATTGGAAAAGGTCGCCTGTAATCATTGCACGGGATGGATCTGGGGGGAAAAGGCGGCGGCCGAGGGCATACCCATCGTCAAAGGCACGAACAAGTACAAGTCTTACAAGAAGTACTCTACGGTGGCCAAGGCCAGCAATGTATTTTTGACCAATGGCGACCAGGTTGTTTTTTAGACCCCAGCCGGACAATCGCGAAAGGAGGGGAAAGTCTATGGAAACAGGGGAAAAACCCCAACCGTTCAACTATATACTTGGACTGGTGTGCCTAGCGGTGGTCTTCTGTGTGGTCTGGCTTCTCTGGTTCATTTTTATGGATCCCAATAAAAGCTGGTTTAAACTCTACACCCCGATGTATGGCTTTTCCCTCGTGGTAACCTGGTTTTCGGCCATCATCCTTATGACCGCCGTAGCCGACTACTACCCCTTTCACCTGCCGGGGAAAACTACCTTTTTCCGGGGTATTCTGCTGACCGCCGTCTCCATTTTTTTGATGCTTTTCCTGGTCTATGTTTTTTTCTGGGGATTTATCGGAAAATTTGGGGTGGCTTACTTCAGCCCCAAGTCGATTGTGGCCGGCGGGGGTATAGGGGCCGAAGCCTATAATGCCCGTGAAATCGCTTCCCTGGCCATTGTTTATTTTTTTGGGGCCTTTCTTTGGTGGGCCCTTGTTTGGCGGGTCGGTTTCGGCGACTGGCCCTGGCTGAATGCCAACCGGGGCACTTTGGCCTGGTCCCGCCTGGTTACGGTGCTCCTTTTTTCAATCATCACCTATAGCCTCTTGTTCCATCCCCACGTCTGCTACCTGTTTTATCCGGCACAATCCAAAGCCGGTGTTCAACCCTGGTGGATCTCCTTTGCCAAAACCGGGAGTGCCTTTTTTAATCTGGGGCTGATCCTGTGTATCCTTTTCTGGATCGTGATTTCGGATCTTTTATGGGAAGGGCGGCCCTGGAGCCGGCTGGAAAGGAACGGCCAGGGGACCTTGGCCAAGGGCCTGGTTACCTTCCTCGGAACTTTTATCCTGGGGGTGATCCTGTTCGTGATCCTGTTAAAGGTCATGAATATCCCCTGGGGAGAGGCCTTTGAGGGCGGCCAGTACACGGATGGTCCCAATTTCCGCTATATTCATGCCGGCGAAATTGCCGGCTTCTTTATTTTAGCCGCGTTTATTTGGTCCACTTATTTTAATAATGCGCCTCGGCTTTCCGGGCTGTGGGCTAGAGGGATTATCCGCACCGCCATCAGTCTGGCCGGCGGAATCCTGATCTACCTTTTCTACTATTCCCCGGCCACCACTTTTTTTCTCGGAAAAGTGCCCGGGGTGGGACAACCCGACGACTCACCGTTGGTTTGGACCATCCTCTTCCTTTCCATTATCCTGGTTCATCGAGATTTTGGGGGGACCTGGCCCTTAAGAAGAAAGGCCCTTTAAAGGAGGTCCAGTTCCTATGATCGATCAAAGTAAAAGGCTTTTCCTTCCCCGATATCTGAGGCAGTTGCTGGGGGAAACTATCACGGCTTATCAGGAAGGGATCAATGAGGTCAACCGGAGGGCTGATTTTGAATGCTTCTTCGAATCCGAGGAATCTAGCGCCTCCTTGACCCTGGCCTACCCTGATGACATCCTGATGGAGACGGCCCGCCTGGAGGGCATCGAGACCACCGGGCGGGAAAAATCAGCCATCGTCAAGGAACTCTTTTTGAAGAAGGGAGATTTCTCATAGACTTAGAAACTGCCTTTCGGAGCGAAATGGAAGGAATGCTCCTTATGGCTTCCTGGGCCGAAGAATTGAAGGAAGCCTTAGGCCTGATGGGGGTAAGCCAGGTCTGGAAGGATCAACCGAACTGGTATTTCTGGTTGGCCCAAGGACCTGGCCCTTTCTCCCTGCAACTGGAGCGGACCGAAGTCTTGGCAGAAAACGGTTCGGAATTTAACCGGGGCCTTTTTTCCGTGAGACTTTTTCCCTATCCCCATCAGGAGGTCTTTTCGCGCTTCTCCCTTGAAGAAAGGGAACAAATACTGAGCGAGCACTTTGATCACACCGGCACGCCCAGGTTTCAGTCCATCCGCCGGGTCCCGGATAACCTTTTTCACCTCGGGGTCCTGGAATGGCTCCTTGACCAAAGACAAGGAACGTCCGCGTTTGTATTTGAAAGCCTGACCAGCCTCCGCATCCGGTCCCCCTCTGGAAGCCAGAATGGACTTTCGGAGGCAATAGCAAACGGTGCCGCTAACCCGGATCGATTGATCAGGGATGTACCCGGCTGGGACCTCGGCGTTCCCTTTTTTGATCGCCTTTTATGCCTTTACGCTTATTATCGAAAACAGAGTCCAGTACGAATCGTACTGGCCCGCTCCCCAGGTTTTGAACATACTTTGGAAAAAGACGGGTTGCTGCTAGAGCGGAAGGCCGAAGATATTTGGGGACTGGCCGTGCTGGTCTGCTTTGCCCCTCCCGACCAGTCCTTAGAAAAAGATTTGCCTATTCAGCAGCGGGTTGAGGCCTTTTTGGGGGATGAATCCCCCCTGGCGGACCTTTCCTACCCTCAAGGATACCACCCGGAAATCGCCGCTGAAGTCCCTCACCTGCGCATCAACGAACTGTGGTGGTCTTTAGCGGACAAAACCTTTTCCTGCAAACTATCCTCCACCTGTGGATGTGCTCATGAATAAGCCTTGTTATCAACAAGCGGTTCCCTATTTAGGACGAATCAGGCCGTGAATATGGAGCCGTTTCAGGACCCTCGTCATCGCGGCGGTATTTATTTCCGGGAGGTGATGGCGAAGTGACTTGTTCTGAAGTCCGTTGATATTGAATTCGCCACGCGCCAGGATTTCAAATAGTTTGAGATCATCGGGACTGAAAAAATTGAACCCCTTATAGGAACGGTCGTCGGTTTCCACGGGTTTAGAAATCCTTTCGAGGTTTTTGATCCCTCGGCTCTGGTCATTGAAGGTGGAGATAAATTCCAGGTAACGGCGATTCGAGGCTTTGAAGATGGCCGTGAGTTCGAAAAGGCTGTAGATGTTCTTCTTCAGGGGCGCGGTTTTGTGAACGGTGCCTCCGGTCCGTAACTGGACTTCCCGGTAATGCTTGAACTCCGAGACGTCGTTGGATGTGGTCTCGATCCGGAGGATGATTCCGAACTTGTCGTACATCTTGATGGAAGAAGCGCCCATATGGTGCTTGATCCGTGTTCCCTGAATGCGGGTGTTGAAGTTATTGCCCAGTTCGCCCTGGTAGTTGGCGTGCAGCTTTCGGCCCAGGAAGGTGGCGATATTCTCCGGTTTCACGGAGTGAATGGCGGTTCGGACGATCTGATCGTACAAGACCCGAAGGTCGGCTTGTCTCTTGAAAACAAGGTCGGTGGCATATTCCACCTGCATGGTGCTCCAATGATAGGTGAGGCCGTACTCTTGAAAGACCGGGCAGTATTTTTGGGCGAAGCCATCTAAGGCGCGGTGTAAATCCGAGACCTTGATGCTATCGGACAGTTCCTGCGCTTTGGCAAAATCGGCAATAGAGAGGAAGGCGTTCTCCCGCAGCACAAAAGGAATCTTCCGCTTGGTCAATTTCGTCGCCAGCCAGTTATGGCCGTTCATATAGAACTGGAGTCGGAGGGGCGCCCAGGTGGGAACGCGGAGATAGCCTAGGCCGAACGTTTTGTCGATGAAGTAGAAGTAATAGTGCAGGCACTTGCCGGAATCGTACTGGGGGGAGGAAGAAGGAAACGGGCTGATCCGCTCGCGTTCTAGGTGGTTCTAAAGCACCTTACCGGGCCATCCCTGCTCCAGGTCGTACTTTTCGGCCTCTTCGATGCTGGACAGGGCTTCAATCGCCGCCTTATGGTCCCAGGAGGCCTGGTAAGTCCGGAAGACCCAGCCGGTCATAGCCGCCTGAAACGCCAGGAGTTCCTTTCGGTCCAGGATGATGTTCCGGTTGTCCACCGAGCGCCAGGCAAACCCCTCCGGCAATTTGAAATCCGAGGCCGCCAACATGATGGCGGTGGCGGCCAGGGCGTTTCGGCTCCGCTCACTGCTGTCGAACAGAACTCCTTTGAATTGTACTCCCCCCGAAAGCTTCCGGTCCCGTAACGCATTGACATCTTGTTGCCGGGCTTCTTTGACCTCTTCCAGGGTGGCCAGCAATTTCCTGATGATGGCCATCAGCCGATCCGGCTCAACCGGCTTTTCCAGAAATCCGTCCGGCTGCGAGGCAATGAAGCGCCCCAGCACCTCCTCCGAAGTCTTAGCATCCAAAACCGGGCCGTCCTCGCGAAACTGACGTAATTCCGCCAGGTGCTTCAGGAAACCGCCTTCTCCGGTGAGGATGATGACCGGGATGTCCTTGAACCGCTCGTTCCCTCTGAGGTCGTTAAAAACTAAAATACCGTTTTTCTTGGGCATGCGCAGGTCGAGGAGGATCAGCCCGGGCTTGACCGTCTCCACCTTCTCCAACCCTTCCACTCCGTCAAAGGCCGCCTGGATGTCCGTAAAGCCGTTCTCCTCCAGGATGGTGGTCAAATAACGGACATTGCTCTGGTCATCATCAATAATCAATACATTCACAGGTTTCATGGTCTTCTCCTTTGAGGGCCTTGTTATCGACTAGTAGTATATAGATTAACCGCCTCAAAAAAACAAGGGTGTTTTCGCAGTCGAAGCCTCGTATCCTCCGCTTAAAGCCCACAGGCCTACTCGTTCGATCGTTGGAGTTGGGAGGGGATCGACACGGTAAACCGGGAGCCCTTTCCGGGCTCGGATTCGACCGAAATCTTGCCGCCGTGCTCCTCAATAATCTTGGCGGTGGTACTAAGCCCGAGGCCGGTCCCTTTATAGCTCTTGGTGCTGAAAAACCGTTTGAAAAGTTGTTCCCGGACCTCCGGGCCCATCCCGATGCCGTTATCGCTCACGATAAAGCGGATCACCCGGTCGGCCCGCTCAATCCGAACGTCCACCCGGGGGCTTTCCCCCGGGCCGTAGGTTTTTTCTTTGCAGGCCTCCACGGCATTGGTTACCAGATTCAGCAGAGCGCGACCGACGGCATCCGGATCCAAGTGAGCAATCTCATCTTCTCCCCCCTGGCAGGTGAGCGCAACACCCTGTTGCTGGGCGGATTTCTGCACCATCTCCACGGCGTCCCGGGCCAGTTGATAAGGGCTGACGGGAACAGGAACGGGTCTTCGCTCCCGGCAATAGCTCAGCAGGTTCAGGCTGATCTTGCTGATCCGGTCGACGCCTTCCTGTACTGTCTCCCAACCCTCACGGGTTAGCTTGGAGTCATTCCGTTTCAGACCCACCTCCACCATATAGGCGCCGCCCTTCAGTCCGTTCAGGACGTTTTTCATGCAATGGGTAACGCTGGCCACCGTCTGGCCCACGGCGGCCAGCCGCTCCTGCTCCAGCAGTTGTTTGCGCAGACGGTTTTCCTCGGAGATGTCCTTGCTGATCCCAACGGTGCCCAGGACCTTTCCCTGAACATCCCGTAGTTGGGAGAGGGAAAGGCCGATTTCCACCACCTGCCCGTCCTTGGCGACCAGAGCGCCCGTCGTGTTATTCACCGCGCCGCTGGCTTCAACCTGTCTCATGATTTCCCGGCGAATCCCAGGCTCTTTCCAGAAATTTTCCATCGGGACGCCGATCATCTCGTCCCGGGTGTAGCCCAGCATCCGCTCAGCCGCCGGGTTGACAGTCACGATACGACCCTCTGTATCGGTGGTTATGATCAAGTCATACGAGTTGGAGAGAATATTCTCCAGGTATTCCTTGTTCCGGCGCAGCTCCTCCTGAAGGGCCACCTCTTCCGTCACATCCCTGGAGATGATGGCCAGGGAATCCATCCCACCCTGCTCATTAAAAATCGGGAAGCGCACCGTATCGTAGTAGCGGACTTCGCCGGCTATATGCATCCGATCTTTGGAGAATCGGGTCTTCTGCTCCCTGACCACCTCCTGATGGTTCTCATACATGGCCCTGGCCTGGGGTTCAGGGAAAAGCTCAAAATCCGTATGGCCGATGACCTGTTCCCGGGATAAACCCGTGGACCGGCTTCCGGCCGGATTGACGTACAGGTACCGACCTTCCAGGTCTTTAATGATAATGACGTCGTGGGCCGACTCCAGGAACTGCCGGAGCTTGTTCTCCGACTCCACCTGCAGTGCCTGTTTTTCGATTTCCATCTGAATCAGATCCCACAGCAGCCGGGCACCGCGGTGGTCGATGAAACTGACCTCCAGAGGGATGGTCCGAATGACATGCTCCCGGACCGCCAGAGAGCCGGTCAACTCGATAAGCAAATTCAAACCGGGAAGGGCATAAAGTTCGGAGAAGTCCCCGGTCGTGAATAACCCCATCTCCCTGGCCCGTACCAGGCCGGGGGATTCGGGATTGGGGTCGGACACGCCCAGGATTTCCATTTTCAGCCGGGTCAGCCGATCGTCGCTGAGCAGCGTCAGCAGATCCTCGCAGGCCTTTCCGCCGCCTATGATCGCCGCTTTGAGGGGCACACGGGATTGGGCTCCCCGCCGGAGGGAATGGACTTTTTTCTCGGAGGTAGCGATGCCCTGGCCCATTTTTTCGGTGTTTTCGGTCATAATTATTGTATTTCAGCCACTTCCAGGGACTGAGGCGACAAGGCCAGCCCCTGAAGGGAAAAGTGATAAATTCATTCCAAAGAATCCCACCACTGGTTTGGGAAGAGTATAAAATATGTCCCCTGGTGGGTCAAGGATAGAAAAAAGGAGAGGATAAGGAGACTTGTTAAGGGTCTCACAATGGTCCGTACATACACCGACCGTCATCCCCGAGTGTTTTAATCGGGGATCCAGCATCCCACAAGGAAGGGACTAGATTGTCGCCCAAAATCGCTGCGGGAATGACGATAGGAAGGCCAGGGGATAGTCGGTTCTATTATAAGACTGTTAATACCTGATCCTTAGGAGGTAGGGACACCGGAGGGAGGACGTGAATCCGATTCTGTGAAGAGAACCGCTTCCTGCATGAAATCTTGGATTAATTTCCAGAGTTCGGGGAGATCAAGGGAAAAGGGGTGGGGAATATCCCCCTGACTTAAATCTTGATCGATCCTCCTTCGGGGATGACAAATTTTTCTACCCGTTCCTGGGTTGGGTCTTTTTCTAAAAGCCGGTGGGCGGCCCCGGTCGGTTTCACTTTTTACGGCTGCGGCCGTCCATTTCCGGCACCTCCAACTGCAAGGCCTTTATTTTTCGGTAGAGGGAACTCACATCGATGCCTAATTCCCGGGAGGCCTGTTTCCGGTTTCCCGAACAACGCCAAAGGGTTTCCAGGATGAGCCGCTTTTCCATGGCCTCCAGGCTCATCGGGCCGAAGGTTTCCCCGGCGGAATCAGCGGGCGGACGCATTTCAGGAGGCAGATGGGCCATCTCGATCAACCCGCCGCGGCAGAGCACAAAAGCCTGCTCGATAATGTTTTCCAGCTCCCGGATATTGCCCGGATAATCATACTCCAGCAGCCGGGCCATGGCCTCCTGGGAAACGCCGGCAATCTGCTTCCCCTGCAGACGGTTGAACTTGCCCACCAGATGATCCACCAGAAGCGGGATGTCTTCCCGCCGTTCCTTCAGGGGCGGCAGCTTCAGATGTATGACATGCAGGCGGTAATAGAGATCCTCGCGAAACCGGCCGGCCTGAATGAGCCCGGCCAGATCCTGATTGGTGGCGGCCACGACCCGGACATCCACCGGTACAGGCTCGAGACCCCCTAAAGGCTCGACCTGGCGTTCCTGGAGCACCCGCAGCAGGCGTACCTGCATGGCCGGCGAGATATCGCCGATTTCATCCAGGAACAGGGTCCCCCCGTTGGCCAGGACAAAGCGGCCCACCTTTTCCCGTTTGGCGTCGGTAAAGGCCCCGGCCTTGTGTCCAAACAGTTCGCTTTCCAGCAGGGTGTCCGGCAGGGCCGCGCAGTTCAAGGCCAGGAAACGCTTTTTCCGGCGGGGAGACCGATTGTGAATAGCCTTGGCGAATAGTTCTTTCCCGGTGCCGCTGGGGCCCTCAATCAGCACCGTACTGTTGCTCTCGGCAATCTGGGGGACCACCTCGAACAACTGCATCATGGCCGGGCTTCGTCCGATGATGTCCTCAAACGAATGCCGGTTAAGCAATTCTTTTTGCAGCTCCTCGACTTGGCTTAGGTCCTGAAAGGTTTCCACGCCCCCGATGACCTCTCCGACGCTGTTTTCTAAGATGGCGGTGCCGATACGGATCGGCACCCGTTGTCCCCGGTTGTTGATGATACCAGCGGTGGCATTCACAATCGGCTGGCCGGTGGTGAAGGTTCGCTTGAGGGCACAATCCTTTTCACAGATGTCGGCATGAAACACATCGGAACAGGAACGGCCGAGGGCCTCCCTCCGGGACACGCCGGTTATCCGTTCCGCGGCCCGGTTAAAGGCTGTAATTCGCCAGTCGGGACCCACCGTGAACACCCCTTCGTTGATGGAGTCCAGGATAACGTCTCGAAGACCTATTTCCTCTTCCAGTTTCATCCCCAAGCCTATCCCTACTACCACTTTTAATCGTGCAAAATAAAATCTTTTATCTTAAATATAATAGTATTTTGAATGATTATTGTCAATGCTACAAGGGAAATATTTCATAACCTACCGGTTTTAGTCAACTATTTAATCACCGGGCCTTGGCCCCCGGATTGCATTTGAAAGGATTTATGAAAGTCGCGGTGGCTCATTGGCAGGGGAGGATAGCTCCGGTGTTTGACGTATCGGATAACGTCTACCTGATTCAGTGCACGGGAGGGCAGGAAGTCCAGCGGGAAAAAATAACCCTGAACCACCATGATCCCTTCCACCGGGCCAAAGAGGTAACCGGCTTAGGGACGCAAACCCTGATCTGCGGAGCGGTTTCGACCCCTCTGGAGACAGCCCTGGAGGCGGCCGGGGTCCGGGTCATCGGGTTTATTTGCGGCGACCTGGAGGTGGTCCTCCGGGCCTTTTTGTGTGGATCGCTGCATCGACCCTGCTTTCGAATGCCCGGCTGGGTTCCCAGGGGCCGGCCAACCCGCTGCCGCCGGCTGATCAACCGGAACCCGGAGATGCGGAAATGGAAAAAAATGGAAAGGGGGTGATTTGTATGCCTCGTGGTGATAAAACGGGACCGTTGGGGCAAGGTTCCATGACCGGCCGGGGCGCCGGACCCTGCACTAGCGGTTCTTCGAAGGGCCTTCTGGGCCGGAAATTAAACGGCGATTTTGGACAACCGGGTTCTTTTCAACGGAAAGCCGGTAGCGGTTTTCTGGGTTGGTTTGGTCTGGGCTTGGGTCGAGGCCGGGGTAGTCTTTCAGGCCTGGGAAGCCGTCGGCGTTGGTTCAACTGGTAATCAATGTTTTCTAATCTATACTCAAACAGAAATTCAACCACCGGAAAGGAGGTTCGATCATGCCCAGAGGAGACAGGACAGGGCCCATGGGAATGGGGCCGATGACCGGCCGGGGAGGCGGGTATTGCGCCGGCTCCGGGAGGCCCGCATTTAATCAGGGGGGCTGGGGTAGCTTTTTCAGCAACAGCCTGGGTCCCGGCGGGAGGAGCGGCGGTCGAGGGTTATGCCGTTGGTTCTTCGGTGCGGGTCTGCCGGCCTGGCGGCGTTTCGCCGGTGGGGGGGCTTCGTTCGAAGGGTCGGATCCGGAATTGGAAAAAGGGTCGCTGAAAGGCCGGGCGGAAGCCTTGCAGTCTGAGTTGGATAGGATCAAAAAGCGCCTTCAGGATATGGAGGCCGGTTCAGCTACCGAGTGAACCCTGAGGATAAAGGCGGCCCCGTCTCCCGATAAGGGGAGACAGGCCGCCTTGACAATTTTTCCCGGACGCCCGGAACCCTCCATTCCCCCCATCAGGGTGAATCCTTCAGGAACCGTCAGCCGGCCATTTCCCCCCTGGGACAAAGTTCCTATTTGACGGCCATCCCCAACCCCGTCCTGCTTCGCCCCATCTTTTTTTTGTATAGAAGGGTTCGAAAATCCGGTGGATATCTTCAGCCGAAATGCCGATTCCCGTATCGGCCACCTATATAATCCCATAGTTGCCCTACCGCACCTCACCATATCCGGTGACCGGCCGGTCCAGTTTTCAACATGGATTACGATCCTGATGGAGACACTCCCATAAATAGAAACTGCTCTTTTCGAGAAAAGCCCTGCCGGCCCAGCCAGATTTGTCAGCCTTTTTAAATTTGTCTTTAATTCTTCTCCACTTGGAAACGCTTTGCCGTTTGACCTCCCTAAAGATATGGAGTATATAATGCTACTTTCTTAAAGTAATCTTTCAAAAATGTTATAATCAAATCACCCATGCCTGATCGAACTTGTAAACGCTGTTCTATCAATCGGGTCAATACCCTGGTGGCCGCCTATCACCGGGCTTTCACCCGGAATGAAGAAGTATATCGGGAAAAGCTTCATCTAATTGTTGCCTTGGTCAGGTCCCGGGGTTTCGAGGGAGGGAAACTGCTGTCTCCCGGCATCCTCGACAAGGAATTGAGGGCCCTGTGCTGGAATATATCCTCTTTCCTGGAAGATGAAGACATCACCCGTATTTTAGGATAACCCCAGGCACCAAGCCAATACCTGACGTCCAAAGGCCATGACCCAAAAACCCCTGGAAGAAGACACCCTGGTTTCCTCGGGCCATTTTAATGGCGAGGCCATCCTGGTTCTGGACCGCAATCACCGGGTTATGGGCTTCAACGACCGGGCCCAACAGTTGTTGCGATCCGACCTGGTCCCCGGAGAGCGGATTTCCTTTGATGAGCTGTTTGAGGGACCCGGACTGACTGTCGTGATGGCCGCCATCGACCAGGCGTTGAGCCGCGGGGGAGGTTCCCAACGGCTGAAGACCCGGACCGTGGACTCTCGGGGGTCTGTTTTTGACAGTGTCTTTTCCGTCAACTCCTTGATCGGCATCAATCAACTGGTGACCGGCCTGATCATCAGTATTCGGGACGCCGAATTTTCCCCCCTTCTAGCTCAAGATAGGGTCGATCCGTTAACCGGCCTTCCCCGAAGGCCATCCCCCATGTATGAAAGCCTGCTGGAACACCTGGCTGAAGGTATATTTACCATCAATACCCGCTGGCAGATCACTTCGTTCAATCAAACGGCGGAAAAAATAACCGGCTATCGGCGAGAGGAAGTCTTGGGCCGTTTTTGCTGGGACATCTTCCGGTCGGATGTCTGCCAGAGCGATTGCCCGCTACGGTTGACCCTGGAAAGCGGGATTACCCGCTTTGACCAGGATGTCCGGATGTTGGATAAAAGCGGGGCCCGCCTGCCGATGTTGGTCAACACCAATGTGGTCCGAGACCGGGACGGAAAAGTTATTGGCGCGGTAGAAACCTTCCATCTAATCGGCAATCTGGCTGAACAGCCGGGTCACCTTTCCCGGGCCTATAGTTTCTCCGAGATCATCGGCCGCAGCCCGGCCATGCAGCAGCTCTTTCAACTCCTGCCCGATGTGGCCGCCAGCCAGGCCAACGTGCTGCTCCAGGGGGAAAGCGGTACGGGCAAGGAGCTGGTGGCCCGGGCCATTCACCACCATTCGGCCTATCGGGAGGGACCCTTTGTGGCCGTCAATTGCTCGGCCCTGGCCGAGACCTTGTTGGAATCCGAACTTTTTGGTCATGAAAAAGCCGCTTTCACCGGGGCCATCCGCTCCAAGGTCGGGCGGTTCGAACTGGCCCGAAGCGGCACCCTTTTCCTGGACGAAATCGGCGAACTGAAACCGGAGCTGCAGGTCAAGCTCCTGCGGGTCCTGGAACAACGGGTCTTTGAACGTGTGGGCGGCACCCGGCTGATTCCCATGGAGGCCCGAATCATCAGCGCAACCAACCGGGACCTGATCAAGGACCTGGCTGAGGGCCGATTTCGGGAAGACCTGTTTTATCGTCTCCGCACCGTTCCCATTACCTTGCCTCCTTTAAGAGAACGGATGGAAGACCTCCCTTTGCTGGTGGAACATTTTCTGGGCCTCCTCAATCAGAAATATCAAAAGGAGGTCCGCGGTCTGGATCCCAAGGTGATGGCGCAATTTATGAATTATCCCTGGCCGGGAAACGTCCGGGAGTTGGAAAGAATACTGGAATATGCCTATGTTTTTGTAAAGGGGCCGGTGATTTTTCAACGCAACCTGCCCAGCCTGGACCTGCTGATGAATGAACGGCTGCCGGAGAAAAAAAGGCGTGAGCCTCTAGTGATAAATCCGGCAGGGGAAGCGGTTCGCCTGGAAAAAGCCTTGAAGCAGGCCGGTGGCCGCCGCCGGGAGGCCGCCCGGATATTAGGTATCAGCCGGACTTCCCTGTGGCGGAAAATGAAAAGGTTGAATATCGAATAAACTGTTCCTTAGTTTCAATATGTTTCAATTTGTTTCATGTAATGGAATAAATTTATAACTACTTAAAAATATTAATTATTTTTATAATTATTCCCCCCTCCAGGCTCGATAATCATGAAACATATTCTATCTAGAGCATCCCTCTTGCGCCTTTTATTAATCATTTTAATTGCATAAAACAATAGGTTATAGTATATGGCATATCATTTGCTTTTTAAATAAAAAAATATCCACATATAAGGAGGCATAGGGTGAACCGAGAACAGGTTTCGATAGACGATATCATCGAAAGGTACCCGGGCAGGCCGGACTCCCTGATATTTCTTCTTCAGGAAATTCAGGCTGCTTATAACTATATTTCACCGGAAGCCATGGCCCTGGTCTGCGAGCATGCCGGGGTGCCTTTGACCCAGGCCTATGCGGTAGCCACTTTTTATAAATCATTCAGCCTCGAACCCAAGGGAGAGCATGAAATCAGGGTCTGCCAGGGAACGGCCTGCCATCTAAAAGGTTCCTTACGACTGGTAGAAAACCTTTCCCGGAAACTGCAGGTCCAACCCGGCGCCACCACCAAGGATTTGAAGTTTACCCTGGAAACGGTAAACTGCCTGGGCGCCTGTGCTTTGGCCCCGGTGGCCATCATCGACGAAAAGTATTACGCTAAAGTAAACGCTAAAAAACTGGAAAGCGTAATCAAGAAAATCTCCGCTGAATAGAGAGGGAACCATGGCTCAAGCAAGTAAAGCACAACCCAAACCGATACCGACGGAACTCCGTTTGACTTCTCCGGATATGTTAAAAACCTACCGTGAAACCCTCCTGACGGCGAGGGATCCTCAAAAACCCTACATCATTGTCTGCCATGGAACGGGATGCCTGGCCAACGGCAGCGTGGAAGTGGCCGGTGCGCTTCGAACGGCCATCAGCCAGGCCGGATTGGACATCTCGGTTATTCCCGATATCAAAACCACCGGGTGTCACGGTTTTTGCTCACGAGGTCCCCTGGTGATTTTACAACCCTCGGACATTTTCTACCAACGGGTGCAACCAACCGACTGCCCGGAAATCGTCCAAACCACCCTCCTGGAGGGAAAGCCGGTGGATCGGCTCCTGTATCAAGACCCCAAGACCGGCGAGCACATTGTCCACCATGAAGAGATCCCTTTTTACAAGAATCAAACGCGGATCGTCATGCACAATATCGGCAAGATCGATCCCACGGATATCCGCGACACGATTACGGCCGGGGGCTACGAGGCCCTGGCCAAGGCGCTGGCTACCATGAAACCCGGTGAGGTAGTGGAGGCCATCGTCAAATCCGGCCTGAGAGGAAGAGGGGGCGCCGGGTTTCCCACCGGTATAAAATGGAAATCCGCCATCAGTGCCGCTCAAAGAAAGGGCGGGTCGGTCTACATCGTCGCCAACGGCGACGAAGGGGATCCGGGGGCCTTCATGGACCGAACGCTGATGGAAGGGGATCCCCACGCGGTATTGGAGGGACTCATTCTCGGCGCCTACGCCATCGGGGCACATCAGGGATATATGTACGTGCGGGAGGAATACCCCCTGGCCAGAAAACACCTGGCCATCGCCATGGAGCAGGCCCGAAAGCTGGGTTTATTGGGGAAGGACATCCTCGGCAGCGGGTTTGATTTCGAGGTGCTGATCGTCCGAGGCGCCGGTGCCTTCGTCTGCGGGGAGGAAACCGCCCTGATCCATTCCATTGAAGGGGTGGCCGGCGAAGCCACTCCCAAATATATTTTCCCGGCGGAAGCCGGTCTTTGGGGCCAGCCGACGATTATCAACAACATTGAAACCTTCTGTAATGTCCCTTTGATCATCGGCAAAGGCCCCGACTGGTACACCGGTTACGGGGTGCCCACCAGCACCGGCACCAAAGTTTTTTCGCTGGTTGGCAAAATCAATAACATCGGACTGGTGGAGATCCCCATGGGCATGTCCCTCAATGACCTGGTGGAAAACATCGGGGGAGGTGTTCCGGGACGGGGCCACTTCAAGGCCGTACAGACCGGGGGGCCTTCGGGGGGCTGTCTGCCCTATGCGCTTCGGGATACACCCGTTGATTTTGATTCATTGTCCAAGGCCGGTTCCATGATGGGTTCGGGCGGCATGATCGTTATGGACGACAGCGACTGCGTGGTGGACGTAGCCCGTTATTTCTTGTCCTTTTTGATGGACGAGTCCTGCGGCAAATGCCTGCCCTGCCGGCTGGGGCTTAAATCGATGTACCAGTTCCTCGATCGATTCTCACGCGGAGAAGGGGCCATGGAGGATATAGACGATCTGAACAGCCTGGCCAAGGCCATTCAGGATGGTTCTCTTTGCGCGCTGGGAGGAACGGCGCCCAATCCGGTCCTGACCACGCTGCGGCATTTTCGCGACGAGTATGCGGCGCACATCGTGGACCACAAATGTCCGGCCGGCGTTTGCAGGGCCTTGATAACCTACCGGATTGACCCGGAGGCCTGTACCGGCTGCGGATTATGCGCCCGCAGTTGTCCCCAGAATTGTATCTCCGGCGAGAAGAAAAAACCCCACCGGATCGACGAAGCGTCCTGTATCCGCTGCGGCATGTGCCTGGATTCCTGCAAGTTTGACGCGGTAAAGATTGAATAAAGAGGTGACCCCATGAGTAACCAGAACCATTCGAAAACAAGATCCGTTTCTTTTACGATCAATGACCAGCCGGTAGAGGCCCAGGAAGGCTGGACGGTCCTGGAGACCGCCCGCCAGTACGGCATTCACATACCTACCCTCTGCTATCACGAAGCCGTTTCGCCCAGCGGGGCCTGCCGCCTGTGCGTAGTGGAGGTCCAAAAAGGCAACTGGTCCAAGGTGGTGATTTCCTGTATGTTCCCGGCGCAAGAGGGCATTTCCGTGCAAACGGACAGCGACCGGGTAAAAAATGTGCGGCGTTGGATTCTGGAGATGCTTTTGGCCGAATGCCCGGCCAGCAAGGAAATTCGCGCCCTAGCGGCGGAGTATGGGGTAACCGGAACCCGTTTCCGCATTGATAATCCCGAAGAGCAATGCCTGCTCTGTGGTTTATGTGTCCGGGTTTGCCGGGAGGTGGTGGGCGTTTCCGCCCTCACGACCATCGGCCGGGGCGTTCACAAAAAAGTTGGGTCGCCTTTTGAAAAACCCTCAGAGGTGTGCGTGGCCTGCGGTTCCTGCGTGACGGTCTGCCCGACCGGGGCGATGCGGGCCCGTCTGGACAGTGTCCGCGGCAGCGGTCACCAGAGCCCCCATTCTTCCCCAAAGGTATAAGGTATAAGGAGGTACCCATTATGGACGACAATAAAAAAATAGGCGTCTTTCTCTGCCAGTGCGACGGGCGGATCGACCCCTGGGTCGACCTCAAGGAATTACAGGAAGCGCTCCAGAACAATCCCCTGATCAGTCAGGTTGAAATCCTGCCCATGTCCTGCACGACTCCTGGATTGAACCAAATCAAGGCATCCGTCGAACGTCATGGGTTGAACCGACTGGTGATCGCCGGCTGCGAACCCCGCATCCTTTTAAAAAAATTCAACCAAGCCTTCGTCGGAACGGATATCCAAGAAGGTCAGATCGACATGGTCAACCTAAAAGACCATGTGGCCGCTGTGCACCGGCTGTCACCCCAGGAAATGGCCGCCAAGGGAGCCAAACTGATCGGGGCGGCGGTGGCCGGTCAGGCGGTGTTGGAGCCGACGGTCTCGGAAAAGGTGGAGTTTGTCGGCCCGGTCATGATCCTCGGAGGAGGAATCGCCACCTACGCGGCCGCCCAGGAACTGCTGCGGAAAAACATCGACTGCATCCTGGCGGTCCAGAGCGATGAGTACGAAGATGAAATCCGCATGCTTCATGAACAATATCCGGGGGAACGGCATTACTACGACCGTCTGGAAAAAATCATGCAGGAGGTGGATGAAAGCCCATTGGTTCGGCGGATTACCATCGGGGAGCTGAAAAGCGTCAAGGGTCGGACCGGGCATTACACCGTTACCTTCTCGACCCAAGAGGGGGAACCCTCCAAGGTCTTCGAAGTAGGGGCCATTATCGCCTGTCTGGACGGCCAGATGTTGAACCAGGGGTCCGACTTCGGCCATGACGGCAAATCGGTGATCTGCCACACGGAAATCGAGGAGTTGATCTGGACCCACGGGGTCCCGAGCGGAAAAATCGTCTTCTGGCTGAACGACTACGAGTCCAAAACGCCGGAATACGCCTACCTGTCGTCCCGAACCGCCTGGTCCATTGCCCAGTATATGATCAGCCAGCGAAAAGACCTCGAGATCAGTTTCATCTACAACCACTTCATGCAGCTCCCCCTTTCCGCCGAAGAACGACGGTTGGCCCGGCAGCACAAGATCAAGTGGATCCCTTACGACGGAGCCATCCGTCCTACGGTGCAGGCCGGTTACCTGACCTATTGCGATCCCCAGGACCACACGGAATACGAAATTTCCTGGGACAAATTAATCCTTTCCCCACGGCGTTCGGTGGGTCTGGAGGCCACCCGGATCGCCGGTATCCTGGGTTTGGCGTGCGAGAAGGGGAAGTTTCTGGAAGTGAAAGGTGAAAAGGTCCGACCCGAACAGGTGGGGCGGGATGAGATGTATCTGGCCGGCAGCGCCCGCTATCCCTGCGATCTCCATGAGGCCCTGCGCCAAGGCCGCCGGGCCGCGGTCAAGACGTCGGAGCTGGTGGAGAAGGCTCGAAAAAACGAGCTCTACGCCCCCCGGATGGTTTGCTCGGTTGACCAGGCCCTGTGCACGGGCTGCGGACTGTGCAAGGAAATCTGCCATTGCGGCGGGATTGAGCCCGTAGAAGGCCTGGGGGGCGGCATTCCCCGGGCGGTGGACCCCATGGTCTGTACCGGCGGCGGGACCTGCGCCGCCGCCTGCCCGCACCATGCTTTGGTCCTCCAAAACAACACCAACCAACAGCGAGAGGCCCAGGTGGCCGCCCTGGCCCGGTCCCTGTCTGAGGGCGAAGTCCTGGCCTACGGCTGTATGTGGGGAGGTCTGGCCGCAGCCGATAATGCCGGCCTTAAAGGCCTGGCCTACGACCCCCGGGTCTATCTACTGCGGGTGGGCTGCATCGGTCAGTTGGACCCCTCGGTGCTGGCCCGGGCTTTTGTGGAAGGGGCCAACGGCCTAATCTTGATCGGCTGCCCTCCGGATGACTGCCACCACTCATTCGGACTGGATCATACCTGGAGCCGGGTCAACGTCCTTAAAAAACTGCTGGAGTTCGCCGGACAGGACCGTCGGCGCATCGCTCTGGCCCACGTGGACCTGAACAAACCGGAGGATTACATCGTGGTGGTGGAGAGCTTCATCAAATTAATCAACGAGCTGGGTCCTATCGACCGAAGCCCTCATGTTCAGGAAAAGATCCAGGGGATATACGCTACGGTGAACAACCCCCGGGTCCGCTGGGTCCTGGGGGCCACCCTGCGGCGTCCCTGGGAGGAAGTCTATCCTGGAAACCAGCGCAATGCCATGGCCTTTGACAAGGACTTCCTGGGAATCCTGAAGGAAGAATGGGTGAAGTCCCGAATCGCCAATCTACTCAGCTCGGATAAGCGCTTTTTTGAACTGAAAGAGCTCAGCCAAAGCCTGAAAGCCAATAAAGAAGATATTATAGTCGGACTGCAGGAGATGGTCAAAGAAGGGGTGGTCAGCCGGGTGCACAAGGAGGGTGTCGCTCAATATATTCTTTAAAAAACAACCTCCGGATGGGGCCCTCCGAAAAATCGGGGGGCCCCATTTTTTTTCGTGGATTACCAACGGGCTGTCTACAACATAGGGGATTTCCTTTTAGCGGATAAGCAAATTTCCACAGGGTGGGGTTATCTCCCCCACTAAGTGTAACCGTCATAATTCAATGGATGGTCCGCCGGGAAATTCTTCCCTTAACCGACCCAGTCGACGACAGCGCGCATCTTTTGGTCGATAACCAGGATCACGTGTTGTTCTTTTCGGTAGGCGGACAGATAGGCCCGAACCGAAATGCTCATCGTGACCAGGCCGGTCAGAATCAGAAACCCATCCATCACGGTCCAGATCCCCATTCCAAAATAGCGTATTAAGGCCAACCCCAGGGCGATCAGGGCTATGCCGGTGCGCATAAAGGCCAGAAGCGTTCTTTCTTTTGCCAGGATGGTCCGATGGGAGGACAGGTGGGTCCGGAGGTCGGCCAGCGTATTTCTTCCGCTCGCCAGTTCGGTTCTGCGGTTGGACAGTTGGGTGCGCTGAACCGCCAGACCGGTCCGTTGCTCTGCTAGACCAGTTCGTTTATCCGCCAGACCGGTCCTCCTGTCCGCCAGGCTGGTCCGTTGCTCTGCCAGATCGGTCCGTCTATCCGCCAGACTGGTCCGTCGCTCCGCCAGACCAGTTCGTTTATCCGCCAGGTCGGTCCTCCTGGTAGCCATATCCGTGCGCCGGTTGGCCAAGCCGGTCCGTTCTTGGGCGAGTTCGGTGCTCTTGAATGATAGCCGGGTCTGTTCCCGCATCAGGCCGGTGCGGGTATCGGCCATGTCCGTGCGTTTTTCGGCCGACTGGGTCCGCAGATCGGAATTCCTGACCAATTGTTTGTTCAATTCGGTGCGCTCTCGGGCCAATTCGGTTCGGGCCCCCGAGTCTTCCACCAAATGGGTAGTGAGGACGTTGCGCTTTCGGGCTAGAGTGGTCCTTTCTTCTTCGAGTTTATTGCCCTCTTCGGCCAACTGCAGAAGACCGTCCAGGACCCCCTTCTCTTCATCGGCAAACTGCAGGAGACCGTCCAGGACCTCCTTCTCTTCTCCTAAAATCGCCAGGATCTGTTTTAAGAAGACCGGCCTTTTCCCCTCAATTCCGGGTTCAATGTCCATCGGATTATCCTCTCTAGGCTATTTGTTATTCCAAGGCTACCGGAATATCTTCAAGGCCGATCTGGACTTTTTTAACGCCCGGGACCTGTTGCGCCACAACGGTCAGGTCGTTTTTGATTCGTTTTTTCCCACTGGGAAAAATCCCGCCGGTCTCAAAGCTCCCGCTGATCTTAATAACCCCCTTTTCGGCAAATACTTCCAATTCCAACCCCTTGGTATGGTCATGGACCGCCAGAGCGTGCTTCACCCGGCTGGCCAGGACAAAATCCTCAATGCTCGCCGAAGAATCCGGAGACTCGGCAAACTCCGTTTGGTTTAAAGCACACTCGATAATACCGCAGGCGCCCTCTATCGTTATGGCATCCAGATTAATGACCAAATCATAGAGTGCCGGGTCCCGCCAGTCTACCTCGTACAAAAAACGAGTCCACTTAATCCGGCCCTCGTCCATTTTCTCGATGTTTTTTTGGGCTTCTTCCAGGGTAATATTTTGCGTCTCGGCCAGTTTCTGGGCTCTCGACTGCAGAGGGGCGATCACTCGGACTTTCAGGACCTGGGGCAGTTTTTTTAACAATAGATGTCCTGCATGTCCATAATAGATGAACGAACCTTCTTGCATCCTTTCGGCCAGGGCCAATTGAATAGCGGTAAGATAACAACGCCGCTCGGGGGAAGAGCCGTGGACCAATCCTTTGGTTTTTTCCAGTTGCTGCTGAAGAAGGGATGGGGAGATCCCGGACCGTCTGGAGGCCTCCTCGATAATTTCCTGGCTGACGGCTGGAAATCCCAGTTTCTCGGAAAGACATTTCGCCAGGGATTCCCCGCCGCTCATGGTGCCCCTGGAAATGGTAATGATGGCCATTTTTCCTCCTTTGGTACGAATAGGTACTTGGCGAACTTCTGAACCCTGAAGGCCGTTTCTTGAGATGGGGACCGCGCCTCACCGCTCGAGAGCCTTGACCACCAAATCCCGTAACTGAGAAAGTTTAAAAGGTTTGGCGATAAAGTCATAGGCCCCGATTTTTAGGGCTTCTTTTGCCTTTTCGACTGTAGCGAAACCCGTAATGATAATCACCTGGGTTTCCGGGGAAACCTGTTTGACCCGTTTCAAGATTTCGATACCGTCTAATTCTTTCATTTTGAGATCGGTAATCAAGACCTGAAATTTTTTTTCGGAAAATCGCTTAATCGCTTCCCGGGGGTCGGTAAAGGTTTCGAGATCGAGATTCACCTTCTCCAGGGTGGAACGCAGTCGTTCGCAGACGATCGGTTCGTCATCCAGGATCATTACGCTGGGAATGGGTTCCATGGGACCTCCGCTCCAAAGCCGGCAGGAATTACTTGAATTTTTTAGCCGCTTTCTCCACCAGTTTAACGATGTGCTCCAGCTTGAAAGGTTTGGTGACGAATTGTGCGTTCAGATATTCGGCTTCCCGGGCGCTTTCAATCGTCGCGTATCCGGTAATGACGATGGCTTCGGTGTCCCGTTTCCGGTCTTTGAGAAACCGCAGGACATCGATGCCGGTAGGCCCGCTCATTTTCAGATCGGTTACCAGGACCTGAAAATGCTTCTCCTCCAGCCGGTTGATCGCCTGCCGACTGTCGGTAAAAACTTCCACCTGAAAGCCCTCCTTTTCCAGGACCGGCCGGAGCCGCTCCCCGACTATCGGTTCATCGTCCAGGACCATGACAGCAATATCACTTTTCATTGGAACCTCCTTCCCCGTTAGGGACCTTTCCCCAATCGAAAAACCCTCTTCAATCGGTCAGGGGATGGGCATTCGCCTCCCCTTCAAAGAACTGGTTGGTAAAAAAATCGATGTCCTGATCCGTCCGCAATAAGACGTCCAGTTGCCGGGTGTAGCCGATTAATCGTCCGAGCATACGAAATTTGTTCTCCATATTCGGGCGGTCCATCTTTTTAATACGGCCGATGATCAAGTCCGCTTTGCTTTCCACGGCAAAATCATTTTTTTCCAAAATCTGAGCCAACACCCTGACCCGTCGGCTCCGGCGGGTGAATTCGGTGACGCCGCCGAAGAATCGAAAATAGAGGTAGTTGCTGTTGCGATCGTTGGAAAGGTAGCCGTCCACCATATTAAAATGGTACCCCAGACCTAAATTTAGATTGATATATTCTTTGGAGACAATGGCCAAATTCACATTCGAGCTATCGGCGGCCAGCGCCTGGGTGGAAAGGTTGCTGGTAAAGCTGGAAATGAAACCCTTCAGGTCCAAATCCACCGGTTGGGACTGCCAGACCCCCGGCGCGATCAAAGCCCGGAGCAGGATGGACAAAGGCTCGCAGGCGATCTCTTCCAGGGAGATCTCGTTGGAGGAAAGGCCCGTTCGGATCCCCCCCCCGATGTCCAGGATGGTCAGGTCCAGCGGGACGGGCAACTTAACTTTAGTCAGCGAATGCATGAAACCCAACTGGCTGGGGTGAATGCCCTGGGCGATCCTCCGGACCGCCATTTCATGGGAAAACCGGATGATGTCGTGAAACGTTTTACAGTGGGCCGAATCGAAATCAGTGGATTGGGGATCGGTCACGTTCAGGATGGAAACCTTTTTTAACAAGCGCCGCAGCAATTTGAATTCATAGGTTTCTTCATAGGGGATGTGATCGATCAACTGGGCGGTCAGGAGTTCTTTGACGATCCCCTGATAGATCACATTCTCTTCGGCATCCACCGTCACTTCCATTCCGGATTTCAGGACCTCCGTAGCCAAGGCGGTATCCACGATGGTGGGCACCCGGAATTCCCGGCAGATGGTGGCCATGTGACCGGTGACGGCCCCGATATCGGTCACCACCGCACTGGCGGCGGGAACCAGTTTGGATAGGCGGGGCGAAGTATGTTTCAAGACCAGCACTGCGCCGCGGGGAAAATGTCGGCTGTCCTCTTCGGATTGCACTTGGAAAACGGTCCCGGCCCCGATACCCCGGCTGGCGATCACTCCCCGGTCTTTTAGCAATATCGGATATTGCTGGGCGGCGGTAATCAGCCGGTTTTTATCCAATTTCAATTTGCCGGTAAATTGGAGCGGCCGAGCCTGAAGGTAGGTGACTTGGCCCTGGGAATCGATGGCCCATTCGATGTCCTGGAAGGATTTCATGTATTGTTCAATCCGGATGGCCCCGGCCAGAACTTCGCGCATCCGGGATTCATCCAGACAGGGGACCTCCTGCTTTTCCGGAGGGACCGGGACCAGGGCGATCCCCCCGGCTTCGGACAATTCATATTGTTCATTTTTAATCCCGATATGCTGCCACAAAACCGGAAAGGGTGGATTTTTGGAAACCTTGTATTGATCCACTGCTCTTTCCCCGTCCACCACCAATTTACCCAACCCCCAGGCGGCCGCCAGGATCATTTCGTTCCCTTCAAAGCCGTTAGGATCGGCGGTGTAGACGACCCCGCTGACCCGGGGGGAGAGCATGGACAGACAGCCGACGGCCATGGCCATTTCCTGCTGCCGGCTCCCCCGCTGTAGGCGATACTGGATAACCGGGGGAGCAAACAGGCTGGCGACTACCTGTTTGTAGCCGGCCTCGATTTGCGCGGAGGGGACATTTAAAACCGTGGTATACTGGCCGGCATAACTGATTTGGCTGTCTTCCCCAACCGCGCTGCTGCGCACCGCCCAGTGCTTCACCGGAAGGGCCTCCTGAGAAGAAAGTACTTTCCGGATGGCCTTCCTGATTTCCGAAGGGACCTTGGCCCGCAGGATCCGTTCCCGCAGTTCCCGGGCCTTTTCCTCCATGACCTCCGGCTGTAACTTCCCTTCCCCCAGGGGGGCCACCAGGGATTCCAACTCGTTGGCTTCGATAAACTGCTTGAAGGCATAGGTGGAAATCACAAAACCTTCCGGAATCCGCAATCCCAGACGGTTCCGGAGTTCCCCCAGAGTAGCCATTTTTTCTCCGGCAAAATCGGACATTTCTTTGGTCAGTTCCCCTAGCGAATATACGTAGGCTCCCTTAGGGATGGTGAAGCGGGAGCTCAACTCGCCCTGAATTTCGATTTTAGCCTTTTCAAAAACGGTGAACAGCTCCAGGTACTTCTTCGGAGTGATTAAATTCAGATCGTAGACGACTTTATAGACCGCCTCCTCCAACTCGGCGATCACGGTCTCAATATACTGTTTGTCGAACAGATAATCGCCGCCTAGTTTTTCCCCCATATCGGCCATCAGGTCCAGAGCTCGGTTGTTGTAATCCAACAGTTCCCGGAAGCTTTGGAACAGGAACTGCAGGCTTAGTCCTTCCTCGCTTTTTTTTCGTCGGAAAAAAGATTTGATGGAATCCAACATGACGTTCGAACCTGTTTCGGAGGCGCTGCGGGTTCTTAATGGCCCCCTTTGGAACTGAAAACGATCCCGATGAGCAGTCCACTTACGGTGGCGATCAGCACGGCCAGGATACCGTACCATAACCCCTGGCGGGCGGCCAAATCGGAAACCAGGGCCGGCAACCCCGCCAGTCTGACTTCCAGGGTGCTGGAATGAATCAGCCGGCCTTGCCCCCCCTTGAAAGCTATCATCTCCAGGGAGTACGAACCGGGCTCGATCTTTGCCGGCAGGCTTAACAGCGCGTCGACCTGCTCCCAATCCTCGGGCTCCAGGGACTTCATCTTAACCGCACCCTCAAAGATATGGTAGAGCTGGTCCGCCTCTTTTAATTTGACCAATTCCTGAAGCAACCGACCTTCTTCCTCCGGATTGTTTCGGGGCAAGGCTCCGGCCAGCAGCGAAGGATAATCCATTTTCCAGGATCGGCGTTCGGCTTCCGTCCCCAGGGAAGACACCGGGGTCGAGGTCCAGAGCAGGTAGATTTTTGGTATATCTTGGAAAGTAACCTGGCCCACATTCATCCACAGCCCCCCGACGCGACCCTTTTTCATCAGGACCAGCGGATGACGGGGTCCCAGGATTCGTAAGGCCACTTGATCCCCCGCCGGGACCACCCCCCGCACTGTCACCTGACCTCCGGAAAAAAAGGTCCCGATCCGTATCGTTTTGGGTTGCACCACATCGATCCCCGGCGGGGAAGTCCGGCCAACAGCCTCGGAAATAAAGAAAGCCCCACTAAGGACAAAAAGGACGATGGCCCCAATCAAGGTTGTTTGTTTGGACCGCTTCATTAGGAGTGGCCTCCTTTATAGGCTAATAGCAAATGGGGGCTAAGGATCAGGCCTAAGAGCATCTGGACCATGACCACGATGATGATCACGGCTAGAAGAATTTTGATCTGGTCGCCCTTTAATCGTTTGCTGATCCGGGCTCCGATCTGGGCCCCGCAGGACGAGCCGATCAACAGGATGAGGGCCAGGATGAAATCCACGGTATGGTTAACATGGGCCTGCATGATGGTCACATTGATGCAGGTAAAAAATATCTGAAAGAGACTGGTTCCCACCACGACGTGCATGGGCATCCGGAGCAGATACACCATGATCGGCACCATGACAAAGCCTCCTCCCACACCCATGATGGCCGCCAGGATCCCCACCAGACTTCCCAACAAGAGGGGAACGATCATGGAGATTTGGATTCCGGATTTGGTGAAATGCATCTTAAAAGGCAGTGCGGTAATCAACCGGGCATATAGAGAAGGTTTGCGGGGGGAAACCTCCGACGGTTTTTCGGCGGCCGGCGTCTTCTTGAGACTTTGCAGGCTTTCGACGAACATATACCCGCCGATGATCCCCAACATGGCCACGTAGGTGATCTTGATAACGAAATCGGCATTTCCCATGGCCCGCAGCATGCGGACCAGGTAGACCCCGAGACTTCCGCCCAGCACCCCCCCGACCAAAAGAACCACCCCCATTTTGAAGTCCACATTTCCCAAACGGTAGTGGGCATAGGTCCCGGAAGCCGAGGCCGCCACGATCTGGTTGGAGTCACTGGCGGCGGCCACGGTGGGGGGGATGCCGAACATAATCAGCAGCGGGGTGAGCAGAAAGCCTCCTCCCACCCCGAAAAGGCCGGAAAGAAAGCCCACCAGGCCTCCCAGACCCAAGAGGAGAAAGATATTGATACTACTGGCGGCAATCGGCAAATAGATAAAAAAAGACATGACTTATCGCTCCTCGGATTTGGGAATAAGCACGGTGAAGGCGGACCCCTGGTTAATTTGGCTGTCTATCTGGATCTTACCCCCATGTTTTTTGACGATGCTGTAGGTGGTCGAAAGTCCCAGGCCGGTCCCTTTTTCTTTGGTGGTAAAAAAAGGGTCGAATATTTGATTGATAATGGACTGGGGGATACCGACGCCGGTATCCTTTACCGTGATCCCGACCAGGTCGGGGTCCTCGTTTTTCACCGCGATGCTCAGGCGGCCCCCCTGGGGCATGGCCTGGATGGCATTGATCACCAGGTTGAGGAAAACTTGCTGCAATTGACTGAAATCGCCCATCAACCGGGCATCGGCCGACTCAGGGTCGTAATCCAGATGGACGCCGTTTAACTCCATTTCGTTCCGGGCCAGGTTGAGGGTGGAATTCAGGAGTTCCCGAACCGAAATCGGGACGAAGGTCGGTTGCCCCATCCGGGTGAAGTCCAGGAGATTGCGAACCGTCCCGCTGGCCCGCTCGGCCTGGGTATAGATATCCTGAAGACGTTTTCTTTTTTCCGCCTCGGGAATGGTATCCAGATCATCCATCAGGGATTCGGTGGTAATGCAGATATTATTGAGAGGATTATTCAGTTCATGGGCAATACCGGAGGTCAGGGTACCGATGGAAGCCATCTTACGGGATTGAATATATTGCTCCTGGTTTTTTTTTAATTGATCCATCATCCAGTTGATGGCCATGGCCAGTCGGGAGAATTCATCTTTGTATTTTTTGGCCGGCTTGATGGGAGTAAAATCACCCCGGGCGATGCGCAAGGTATATTCCACAAAACGGTTTAGGGGACGGAGGATCTGCTGGGCTAAAAAATGGGTCAGGTAGGCCATGACGATCAGCAGAATGGCCAAAAAAAAGAGCGGGACCTGGCGAAATAATTGCGTCATGGCCTCCACGTCTTTTCGTTCTTTTTCGACTAAATTGGCGGCCAGGAAAATCATTTCCGCCCCATGCTGCCGGAGTTCTCCCTCGATACTGGCCGAGGGTGCCGGGGGTTCGGTCGACGGGGCCTGGCCGGCCCTCAGGCTGGTCAGCAGGCTTTCATAGCGGTTCAGATGGGCCGTCATCATATTTAATTTTTCCGGACCGATCACTTCGGTAATATTTTCTTTTTCCTTCTTGAGGACTTCACGGGCATTCTGAATGTTTTCCAGGGCGTCCGGGAGATTGGTCCGGTAAAGAAAAAAATTCTTTTCAAACCGGCGGGCCTGTTGGACCTCGAAGGTATAGGAATTAACGGTTTCCATGACCTTCAATTTCTGATTGATACGGGAACCCATGATCAGAAAGGTGATGCTGGCCCCGGCACTCAAGATAAACAGCAGGACAAATCCCAGAATGATCTTGGCCCGGATACTCATGGTGGGCCGGGCCGTAAGGCCCTTCTGCGCTTCGGCGAAACCGCGTTCATCCGGCATCGGGGAAACGGACGTCCCTTCAAGAAGAGCCCCCTCTTTTTCCAGGAGATCGTCTGAAGGATCATTGGCTTTAGTGACCCGCTGCACCATTGTTCTGTTCCCGCTTAAAAAATGTCGCCGCCCCTTTTTTTATTTAGTGGGGATGACGGGGGTCAGCCCCTTAAATCCCAAGGCGTTGGCAGCCTTGACGATGACTTCGCGCAGGTCGTTGGGTTTAAAGGGTTTGGCGATAAAATCAAAAGCCCCTTTGCCCATGGCCTCCCGGGCCACCTCCACGGTGGCATAGCCGGTGATCATAATGACCTTGGTGCGGTCGGATTTGGCCTTGACCTTTTCCAGGATCTCGATGCCATCGATATCCTCCATCCGAATATCGGTTACCACAATATCAAAGATTTTCTCCTCAATACGTTTCAGGGCCTGATGCGGGTCTTCAAAAACCTCCACCTCCCCACCCATTTTAGCCAGGGCCGGTCCCAACCGTTTTCCGACGATCGGTTCATCGTCCAGTATAAGCACTTGCAGTTTATTCTCCATCGGTTTGCCTCCTTACCGCTCCCTCGAGCTGGGGTTCACCAATACCCGTTCAGGTAGTTTTCTTACTATAGGCCAGCGTCAGGTGTATCTTTTTCCGGGCGCTGAAGGCCTTGAACACATTGACCAGGATAACCAAGACGCCGCTGATCCCACTGGCAAAGAGCAGATACTTGCTGGCCCCGTTCAACCAGACATCGTAGGCGGGATTATAGCTGAGGTGCCCCAGCTCTCGGAGGTACACCGGGATGGAAATCCCTCGACTCAGGACACAGAGGAGGATGATCAATCCGGTGACCAGACGGATGTACCGTTCGTTGACTACCTTGACCCCGTAAACCCCCATATAGACACCCAACAGGGAGCCGGCATACAGCAAAACCACCAGACGGATATCCACGAAACCTTCCCAGGCATAGTTCAGGGCACCGAAGGCCCCCATGAGCATGGCCAGATATAATTCGGTCCCGGCAGCCACCGCCGTGGGAATACCGAAGACATAGATCATGGCCGGGACCCCGATAAATCCACCGACACCGATGGTTCCCGCCAGATAACCCGTAGCCAGCCCCACCGGCAGGATCAGCCACAAGGAGACCTTGACATCCGCCACCTTAAAATAAATAAAAGGCGGAATCTTCAGGCCGGAAAGGAATTCAGCGATTTTTTTCGAGGGCCCTTCTCCATCCTCGCCTTTCTTCAGGACATCCCGGAGCATGGAGACAGCCACCATCGTCAGGATGCCGACAAAAACCAGGCTGATGTAGAGATTGGCCCCGGCCCCTTTGGCGGCCCCGTGTCCGTCCCCTCCCCCGTGAAAAAGCAGACTGTTGATCCAGACCGCGATCCGAATGCCGGCAAAGGAGGTCAAGACCAGAAAGAGGGCCAGCCGCTTGTCCACATTGCCCATCTCCCCGTGTTTCTTGGAGCCCATCATGGCTTTGCCGAATTTGTGGGTAATGTTGCTGGCCACGGCGATGACGCCGTTGACCCCCAGGTTCATCATCCCCGGGGTCATGAAGAAGGCCCCCCCGCTCCCGATAAAACCGCTCAAGACCCCGCCGATAAAACCCAGGACGATCACCTGCAGGGCCGTGGCCAGGTCCAAGGAGATAAATAAATTGGCTAATTCTCCAGTCATAGATAGACTCCTTTATCCGCATGCGATAGTTTAATCGAACTTGATCATTTTCAGGAACAGGTGGGCGACCGTGCCATACAGGTAGGCAAAGATCGGCACGAAAAGGGCCACGACCACCGCCGAGAGGACCTTCGTTCCTTTGTATTTTTGGAGAAATTCCAGGATCGGGACCTGGTTGGTAAAAATGGTCAGGTAGCACCCGGCCACCAGGGCGATGAAGATCAGGAATTTGATCAGTTGCCGGCCGCCGAAGAGATATTTTTCCTGCAGTTCGTCGACGGAAATCACCGGCACCCTGACCCGATCCCCCAGGAACACCTTTACGTCCCGGAGCATGCGGGTCTGGACGGACTTGGATTTGGACAGGAACAAATCGCCGATCACCACCAGACTGTAATTGACATTCCGGCTGACCGCCGAAGCTATGGTCTGAAAATTCCCCTGGATGCTGCGGCTGCCCCCGGACCGTCCCTGGCGGACCAGTTCCTCTTGGGTTAACCCCAGCCCTCCGTCATCGACGGAGGGCGACTCGGGCAGGTCGTCTTCGATGCCCCCGGTGTATTCTTTTTTCTGAAATCCCGTTGCGTGGCCGGCCGGCGCCTCTTCTGCGGGCTCCATCCCGATCTCCTCGGAGGGTATAAACCTGAGCAGTTCTATGGCCGCGCCCCAACGTTGAGCCACCTGATTGATCTGAGAATAATTTTCGGAACGGGGATCGAAGCGCTCCTGGATCCAGAGCACATTGCTGTCGGCCATAGTGGCCAGGACTTCTTTGACCCCCGGGAGATCGGCCAGGACTTCGGTGATGAATGGAGAACCCTGGGATTGCCGAGGCATATAGGTGACCGTGACCACCCCGTCATTGGCTGAAACGGTAAAATCGGATTCGGCGGTCCGCTCGTCCAGGGCCAGTTTCAGCCGGGCCCTTGCGGCCAGACAATAATCACCCATGGCCTTCAGGGAGGCCGGGGTCGGGCGAAAATCAGGCAGTTCCGCCATGGAGCAAAGAGCGGCGCTGGCGTTGGCCAGACTCATGTTCTCCAAATTCAAAATAAGATCATATTGCTTGGGGTCATGGATGTCTTGACCGTGAATCAAATGGACCCATTTCTCAATATCCTCGTTGACCTGTTCGATGTATTTTTCCGCCTTGGGGTGGTCCAGGCGCAGTTGCTGCATCTTGGCGTGGATCTCCTGCTCCTGGTTGGGAACCAGATGGATCCGAAAGATATGAGGGACATTGGGCAGCAGAAGATGCCCTCCCCGGCCATGATAAACCAGGTTTCCGTCCCCGGCCTGCTCACAAAGCCCGGAGGAGATGAAGGCCAGGTAGCGTTCCTTTAAACGGGCCTGCCGCTCGGTCTGGGCCGGTCTTTTGATAATCGACATTTCCAGTTTACCCACCGGTATGCCCGCCGCCGTGGCTTCTTCGACCAATTTTTCACGACTCAAGCAGGCGTAACCCAGTTTGCGGGCCAGACTTTCGGAAACTTCCCGGCGGAGGGCTGCTGAGGTGCTCGAAATAATGATCAGGGCCATAATCACGATCCTTTCTTGCCTGGATGCGGCTTTGGTTTCAGGGCTGGAGGCGAATCCCCTCCGGCCTTCACTTCTTCTAAAGTCACAATCTTTTCCTCCTTTGGTTTAACGATGATGAGTTGGCTCTCCAGATCATTTCGCATTTGGCCGACCTGCTCCATTAAGCGAGGATAGGCCGGGTCTCTTTCGGAAGGAAGGGCCATGACTATTTCCGTCAGGCCGTGATCCTTAGAAAATTGGCTGGTACCCTCATAAAAAGGTTCTTTCGAATAAAAAATTTCCAGGTTGATTTTTTCCGCCCTGGCTCGTTGAAGCAGGTCTTCAAACTGTTTTCGTTGGAGACTTCGTTTTTTTTCGACGGCCGCGGAACCGGACTCTTCCTGGGGAAAGTTAGAAAAAATCAAAAAAAAGAGCTTAGCCGGATTCCGCTTAGCAAACTCGATCGCGAAATAGGTGGCCGATAACGACAGGCCTGAAAAATTTTCTATGGGGATTAGAAGCTTGTGCATGTTTCGCCTCGGTTCCTTGATAAGCAAATCCGGGACCACAGTAAAATTAGTTGTCTATTCAACCAGATAAATTAGAGATAGTCCTTCCGGCCCTAACCATTGGTTCATATTGAAACACTCGATTTCGGACTTTTTTGGAAGAACCGGCGGAGGAAATTTAAAAAGGAAAGAAATTTAAAAGGTTAGGTGATGATTTCGCCGGACAGGCGATGTTTCATTTTGGAAAATCTAATGGCTAACCCGTCATGGGTCGATCAATCCGTACTTGATCAGCTTACGCCATAAGGTAGTCCGGGACATCTTTAATATACCGGCCGCCTTCAGTTTGTTATACGAAGTGCTCTCCAGAATTCTCCGGATGTGGGCCTTCTCCTGTTCCTCCCAGGAAAGCCACTGCTCTCCCCCCAGGCTCTCGACTTCGAATTGCTTCAGGTCTTCCGGAAGATCAAGCGGGCCGATGAGGTCTCCCTCCGACAGCGCTAAGGCACTGGCTACGATATTCTCCAATTCCCGCACGTTTCCGGGAAAGGAATAGCGCATGAGAATTTCCAGGGCTTCCCTGGAAAAACCCCTGACCTTTTTTTTATAGGCTTGATTAAATTGTTCAATAAAATAATTCAGCAGAACCGGGATATCTTCTTTGCGTTCCCGCATGGGGGGCACTTTAATGGAGACCACTTTCAGACGATAAAAAAGATCTTCCCGAAAGCGACCTTCTTTGACCTCCTTTTCCAATTCCCGGTTGGTGGCGCTGATAATCCTGATATCCAAAGGGATAGGTTTGATCCCGCCCAAACGAAATATTTTTCTTTCTTGGATCACCCGGAGAAGTTTTACCTGCATGGTGATGGGCATCTCCTCAATTTCATCCAGAAAGAGGGTCCCGCCCTGGGCGGCCTCCATCAGGCCGATTTTGGTGGAATCGGCCCCGGTGAAGGCCCCTTTCTCGTGCCCGAACAGCTCATTGGCAATCAAGTCTTCCGAAAACCCCCCGCAGTTCAAATCGATAAACGGATATTCCCGCCGTTGGCTGTGATGGTGGATCGAAAGGGCCACCAATTCTTTTCCGGTTCCACTTTCCCCCTGGATTAACACATTGCAATCAATCTTGGATACCTTGTCGATGGCCTGCAGCAGCTCTTTCACCTGGGGACTGATTCCCACGATCCCCTTAAGCGGAGGTCTTTTGGAGAGTTCTTGACGGAGCCGTTGATTTTCATGCGACCGGGTGAGGTGTTCCAACGCCTGTTCCACAATGGTTAAAACCTGATCGGGAGTAAACGGTTTAGCCAAGTAATAAAAGGCCCCCTGTTTTACGGCCTCCACCGCCTGATCCAGGGTAGCGTAGCCGGTGATTAGAATGACCTGGGTTTCGGGAAATTTTTTCTTGATCTCCGTCAGGACCTCCAATCCATTCCGATCCGGCAGCCGAATGTCCGAAAGGACCAGGTGAAAGGGCCTGACCGCCATCCGTTGCAGGGCTGGTTCAGCCGCCGTAAAGGTCTCCACCTCGAAAGGCATTTTTCTGAAAATCTGCTTAAGCCTTTGGCAGACAATCGGCTCATCATCAATAACGGCCAGGCGTAATTTTTCCGGTCGAGGAATATTCTTGTTTTTCATAATTTCATTTTATATAATGGAATATTAGGGTTTACAACTGCAAAATACTGATTAATCAATTATTTAATTGACCTGGCTTGCGAACCTAACAATACCGGGGTTTTTTTTGATTCTCGCTGCCGGCCCGCCGTTGATTTGGCCTGTTAAGGTACGCCCTTAAAGTCAACCGACCGATGTGAAATACCCTCATGCCGACTGTGAATCCGACGAATTCAGAAACGGATCATCCAAAGCCATTATTCCCCGAAGCTTCTTCCGAAAGCCAAGCCGAAGCCACAGAAAGCGGTTTTTCCGGAAAACCCAACTTAAGTATTCGCACCCGCATCACCCTCGGTTTTTTTATCTGCTTTGTCATGGCCTTGGGTATAACGCTGGCCTCCCTTTATGTCGTCTATCGCCTGGAAGACAAGCTTCATTTCTTAAAAGTGGCCGACAATTTCTCCTTTGAAATCCAACAGGCGCGTCGATTTGAAAAAAATTATTTCCTCTACGGAACCAATCTGGCCGATGCCCTCTACCACGTAAATACGGCCTTGTCCTTTCTGGACACCAATCACCTCAAAATCGCCGGGGTCATCGGGAGGAAGTCCTATGATACCCTGTTCTCCCATACCGAGACCTACCGGTCGCTCCTGGAAAATCTGCAATTGATCGTCAGCAAACGGGAATCGGCTCCCCCCGGACAACGCAACCAACTGGAATCGGACCTCCGCATCCATGGGGGGGAGATGATTTCCTTGGCTTTCAATTTGGTCCAGGAAGAGCGACAATCGGTCGAGGAAATGTTTACCAGTGCCAAACGGGTTCCTATCTATTTCATGATTTTCCTTTTTTTATTGATGGGTTACTTGGCCCATCTCTTAACCAGGCAAATTTTAGGACCCTTGAAACAGATATTAGGTTACACCCAACGAATTTCCCAAGGAGACTTCAAACCCGTAATTCCCACCCGGCACTATAAAGATGAGTTTTCCGCCTTGATCTTAGCCATGGATCGCATGTTGAAAGAACTCAGCCACCGCCAGGAAGTATTGGTCCAGTCTCATAAGCTCCGGGCCGTAGGCAATTTGACGGCCGGCGTGGCCCACGAGCTGAACAACCCCATCAACAACATTTCGCTGACCGCCCATATCCTCTTAGAAGATTATGGCGACCTACCGGACGAGGAGCGACTGGAAATGATCCGGGATCTCATCAGTCAGGCGGATCGGTCCCAGGGGATCATCCGGAACCTGCTGGATTTCGCCCGGGAGGGCGAATCCAAAATCGAACCGTTGGATTTGGGCCAGATCATCCAAGAAACCGTTCGGCTGGCGGGCAACCAGATCAAGATTTCCGGGGCCCACCTGGAGGTCAGCGTCCTGCCCCAACTCCCGCGCATCCACGGGGATCACCAGCAATTGACCCAGGTTTTTTTAAATATTGTTCTAAACGCCATCGACGTCATTCCCAAAGGAGGAAGGATTCAAATTTCCGTGGCCCAGGAGGGGCCTAATTTCTTGGCGGTCAAAATCTCCGACAATGGTCCGGGGATACCCGAACATATCCTGCCCAACGTCTTTGATCCCTTCTTTACAACCAAGAAGAAAGGGAAAGGGACCGGCTTAGGGCTTTCGGTTTCTCATGGAATTGTTGCCCGTCACGGGGGGCAGATCCGGGCAGACAGCCAAGTGGGAGTCGGCACGACCTTTACCGTCCTCCTACCCGTCACCACCTTCCCGGCTCCGGAATTAAGTTCCAAAGTGGAAAAAACCGGAGGGACCCCGGACCGATGAAAGTATTTCCTTCGACCATCCGGGGGCAGGTCATCATGGCCTTTTCAGCCTGCTTCCTGTTCATGGCCCTGATGATCGCCATCAATTACGGTAATTTTTACCGTTTGAGCAGCTCCATGCAATTTTTTGAAATCGCCGAGGAACTCAACAGCAGCCTGCTGGAAATGCGGCGCTACGAGAAAAACTATTTCCTTTATCAGAAAGAATATGACTTTGAAGAAAACCTGACCTATACCAACCGGCTGGGACTGATCCTGAATCGAGAAAGGGAAAACCTGATCCGGTCCATGGGAAAGGAGAATTACGATCGTTTTATAAAGAATACTGGAGAATACTCCTCCTCGATGGAGGCGTTGAGGAAGAATCCCCTGAAGAAAGAAGAGAACCTAGCCCTCCAGGGAAAAATCCGGGGGACCGGCCAGAACCTCTTGGTCCTGGCCGATCAACTAATTGCCGGTGAACGCCGGGAAATCAATCAGCGCCTGCAGCGCATGATATCTTTTCCCATGCTTAATTTAGTCGTTCTGGTCCTGTTACTGGGATTTGTGGTTTTTTTTATCGGGGAAAAAATCGTCCGTCCGCTGGCCCGGATTACCCGGGAATCCGAGGCCATTGCCCAGGGCATTTTTCACGGAAAGATTTCACAGCTACTGGGGAATACCGACAACGAAATCTGCCGCCTGACCGCAGCCCTCAACCGGATGATGACCGAACTAGAAAGCCGCCAGGAGCAACTGGTGCAATCCCGAAAGATCGCCGCCGTCGGCACCCTGACCTCGGGAATCGCCCACGAGATCAACAATCCCATCAATAACATTGTTCTGACCCTGGAAACCCTGGCTGAAGACAATCAAACCCTATCACCGGAAGAACGGCTGCAATTATACCAAGAGGCCTTGGATCAGGCCGACCGGGCCAGTGACATTGTAAAAAATCTTCTGGAATTTTCCCGAGCCAATCATCCTCGACGGGAGGAAGTTTCCCTGGAAGAACTGATCGACAAAACCATCCGCCTACTGAACAACGAATTCAAGGTCCATCGAATAAAAATAGACAAAGAAATTAAATGGTTGTTCCCCAAACTGCTCCTGGATAAAAGCGGCTTGCAGCAGGTGTTGGTCAATCTCTTATTAAACAGCATCCAAGCCATGCCCGGGGGCGGCAAGTTGAGTATTATCCTGGATCGGGTCAATAATGAAGCGCGAATCGACATCGTCGACACCGGACCGGGCATTCCCGCCGAGAACCTGGGCCGGATTTTTGACCCTTTTTTCTCCACTAAGAAAGGAGGGACGGGCCTGGGTCTTTCGGTAAGTTATAATATCCTCCAAAACCAGGGAGGCCGGATCGAGGTTCAAAGTACGGAAGGACGGGGAACCACCTTTTCCCTTTACCTTCCTTTTTCCGAGGGAGCGGTCAGCGTCTAGAGGTATCCTTTTTTTACAATTCCAAATTTCAGTCGGCGGGCAGACAACTCTTTTTCCCGTATTTTCCAAATCAAACAACCAGGGTTTTGAATAAAAGTCAATCGCTCGGTCAGTTTTTTGCAGTTTCAATTTGAAACAAAGCTATTGGCGACTAATTGGTTTTAAAGGTTAACAATCTTAAATTAATTGACTTTTTATGTTTGGCCCTTATCTTGTATTTTGAGTCTATAAAGATAAAATAGGTTAAGAGACAAAGGAGCTGCGATGGGAAGGCCTTGGGAGTTACTAATTCTTGACGATGAGCCGCTGGTGGGTCAACGGCTCAAGCCCGCACTAATCAAGGAAGGATACCGGGTGGAGATTTATACGGATCCGAAGGAGGCGGTCGCCCGTTTGGAGGAAAAAAATTTTGATATTGTGGTAACCGACATCCGCATGGAGGAACTGGACGGGCTGCAGGTATTGGAAAACGTACTTCAAAAGTCTCCCGCCACTAAGGTGATCATGATCACCGGCTACGCCACCTTGGATATGGCCCACGAATCCATAGCCAAAGGGGCCTTTGATTTTATTGCCAAACCGTTTCGAATCGGAAAAATCCGAGAGGTTATTCTGAAGGCGGCTCAAACCTTGGAAAAGGAGGGAAAACGATGAAAATCTATCGCAGTAATATGGAAAAAATCCTGGATAAACAAGAAGAGGATACGATTATTACCAACCCCAGACAACCGGTAAGAACTTTCTTCCGAAAAATCCATTATCTTTTTTCCCTCTGGAAAGAAAAATTAGGAAAAATATCTCGGCCCTAGACTTTCTGGCCTTAGTATCGGTCGACCCGAAATAGATTCCCATCCCCCTGCCTGCTCCTTAGGATACTAATTCCGAAGAGTGGGTTCGATCATTCCCCAACCCTTTTCTCCCGACTGCTTCCTCCTTTCTTCTAAATTTTTATTGACATTAAAAAAGATAAATAATAAGAAACTGACTGAGTACTCAGTTAATTTCTTTAATAGAGTTTATGAAAAGAAAAGAAGCCATAATGCAGGCCGCCACTAAACTTTTCACGGAAAAAGGTTTCAAGGAAACCTCCATCCAGGATCTTTGTAAACTGACCGGGGTGGCCGAGGGCACGATCTTTTATCATTTTAAGAATAAGGAGGGGTTATTCCTCCAGATCCTGGAAAGGATTAAAGAAGATCTGCTGGGGGGCTTTGAGCAATATCTGGCCGAGACCCAATTCGAAAATGGCCTGGAGATGGTGGAAGGGGCAATCTCTTTTTATCTCTATCTGGCCGGCATGAAGGAAGAGCGGTTTCACCTCCTCCATCACCGCTACCCCTATGAGTTAGCTGAGAATAATCCGCTTTGCCGGGACTACCTGGAGGCGATTTATAACTGCTTAATTGAACTGTTTGAAAGGTCGATTATTCGGGGTCAGGAGGACGGTTCGATCGCTGAGATGCCGGCCCGAAAAACGGCCTTGATCCTTTTCGCCCTGGTGGACGGTCTGGTGCGATTTAAGACCTATAACTTGTACGATGCCGGATCCCTTTACAATGAACTAATTAGCGGGGTCCGCCGGATGCTGGAGAATAAAACGCGGTCAGGAGGTATTCCGTAGATGTTATACCGTATTTTCCCCTTTTTGAGCTGGGTTAAAGGGTATCGACTGGATAGCTTGCGGGCCGATGCCCTGGCCGGATTGACGGTAGCCCTGGTACTCATCCCTCAATCCATGGCCTACGCCCAGTTGGCCGGCCTGCCGAGTTATTATGGTTTATACGCGGCCTTTTTGCCCCCCATGATCGCCGCCCTGTTCGGGTCCAGCCGTCAGTTGGCCACCGGCCCGGTGGCCGTCGTTTCTCTGCTGACGGCCGCCTCTCTGGGGCCGTTGGCCACGGCCGGCGGGGATACCTATATCGCCTATGCCATCCTGCTGGCCCTGGTGGTCGGCGTTTTCCAGTTGCTCTTGGGCGTCCTCCGCTTGGGCCTCGTGGTAAATTTCTTATCCCACCCGGTAGTCAATGGGTTTACCAATGCCGCGGCGATTATTATCGCCACTTCCCAGTTGTCCAAGATGTTCGGGGTCGAAGTGGATACGGCCGACCACCACTACCAGACCATCATGCGGGTCGTCCAGGCCGCTTACCAATTCACCTATTGGCCGACATTTTTCATGGGGGTTTTGGCCTTTGCCATCATGTACGGGCTGAAAAGGCTGGCGCCCAAGGTCCCGAATGTACTGGTGGCGGTGGTGATTACCACGGTGTTGGCCGCGGCTTTTGGCCTGGAACATAACCTTCGAGTGGATTTGTCCCGAATAGGCTCCCCTCAGGTCCAGGAACTGATCCGTCAATTCAACCTTGTTACCGGGGAGATTACGACCCTGGGAACGAAACGAACCGAATTAAATCGGGCCAGGGAGGAAGCCAAAAAAAATCACCAAAAATTGGGGTTGCTTCAGGCGGAACATGCCCAAAATATCCTGGCCATGAACATAGATGAACAAAAGCTCCAGGCCCAAATATTGCGGCAGAATATCAGAAATTTGATTTTGGAGCATGTGGTCCGGGCGGATGGATCTTCGGCCTTCTATCTGAAAGCAGAGCGGCCTCCCGGACTTCGGGGAGACGGTCGGATTTGGCGAATCCGGGTGGGGAACAAACCGATCCCCGAGGATAAAATCCTGGTCATGGGAGGAGGCGCCGTGGTGGGAGTGGTCCCCCGGGGATTGCCCTCCTTTACCGTTCCTCCAGTGGAGCTCGGCGTATTTTTGCATCTCTTGCCCTTTGCCGCCATTATTTCCCTGTTAGGTTTTATGGAGGCGATTTCGATCGCCAAGGCCATGGCCGGAAAAACCGGGCAGCGCCTGGACCCCAACCAGGAATTGATCGGCCAGGGCTTGGCCAACCTGGTGGGGGCGGTCGGCAAGAGCTATCCCGTTTCCGGCTCCTTTTCCAGGTCGGCCGTCAACCTGCAGGCTGGAGCCCTGACCGGGCTTTCCAGCGCCTTTACCAGCGTGGCCGTGGTGATTGTCTTGCTTTTTTTCACCCCCTTGCTCTATCATCTGCCTCAGTCGGTACTGGCGGCGGTGATCATGATGGCCGTCATCGGATTGATTAATGTTTCCGGGTTTGTCCACGCCTGGAAGGCCCAGTGGTATGACGGGCTCATCTCCATCATTACCTTCCTCTGCACCCTGGCCTTTGCCCCCCATCTGGACAAGGGCATTATGGTGGGGGTGGTCCTTTCGCTTCTGGTTTTCCTTTATAAGAGCATGCGGCCCAAGCTGGCCGCCCTCTCTCGGCATGAGGACCAATCGCTGCGTTGTGCCGATACCCATAGCTTGAAGGAATGTGAATATCTGGCCATGATCCGTTTTGAGGGACCCTTGTTTTTTGCCAACTCCAGCTACCTGGAAGACAAGATCATGGACCTCATGCGGAAAAAGAAAAACTTAAAACACCTGGTCCTGGTCTGCAACGGCATCAATGATATTGACGCCTCCGGGGAAGAAACGCTATCCTTACTGGTGGACCGTATTCGCAGCGCCGGCTTGGATCTCTCCTTGAGCGGAGTGAACGAGACCGTGTTGAAGGTGCTGATGAGGACCCATTTCCCGGAAAAAATCGGAGAAGACCATTTTTACCCGACCATGGAACAGGCCCTTAGTGCTATTTATCCCCTGACCCATAAAGGGGAAGAAGAAACGAATTGTCCGCTCTTAGCGGTTTGTCACCTTTAGATTTTTACATCCATTGTTTTGAGATTTTGTCTCTAACAATGGATGTAAAAATCTAATATAGAAAACATTTTTCTAAATCTTTTAAGGTGGTTTTTATTTCAGCCAAAAAAATGACATTTTTTTGGGCTGGGGTTAGCGTAAAAGATAAGGGGGTTGCCATGCCGATCATTACCGTCTTCAGCGGGACCTATTGTCGGGAAGATCAGGTTGTCTCCCGGTTGATGGAAAAAACCGGATACCGGCATTTGTCGGACACCAATATTGTTTCCCGGGCCAAAAAGGCTTCGGGTTTGCCGGATAACAAAATCGAACGGGCTTTTTCGGCCAAAACCTCGGTTTTTAATCAATTCACCCACGAAAAGGAACGGGCCATCGCCTACCTTAAAATGGTTATGTCCGAAATGCTGCGGGAAGATAACCTGCTGATACAGGGTCTGGTCAGCTTACTGGTTCCTAAAAGGATATCCCATGCCCTGCGGATCTGTCTGATTGCCGACATGAAAAACCGGGTGGCGGCCGCCCAAAAAGATTTAGTTCTCTCCACCCAGGAAGCCCTTAAAATAATTCACCGGAAGGACGAAGATTGCGCCGCCTGGGTCGCGGCCTTATTCGGCCGAAAAGATCCTTGGGACCCCTCCTTGTATGACATGATTATTCCCACCGACAAGCTGAACCTGGAAGAAATCCTGGCCTTGGTGGAGAAAAATTTAGCCAAAGACATCCTTCAACCCAGCGCGGCTTCCCGAAAGGCTGTGGATGATTTTTCCTTGGCGGCCCAGGTCGAAGTAGCCTTGGCCAAGGAAGGGCACCAGGTCAAGGTGGAAGCCCGGGGCGGGGAAATCACTTTAACCATCAATAAACATGTTTTAATGTTGAGCCGTTTGGAGGAGGAATTGAAATCCATCGCCGTCCGCATCCCGGGAGTCACTGCCGTGGAGACCAAAGTGGGCCAGGAATTTCATCAGTCCGACATTTACCGGAAATTCGATTTTGATATTCCCTCCAAAGTACTCCTGGTGGATGATGAGCGGGAGTTTGTCCAAACCCTTTCCGAGCGATTGCTGCTGCGGGAGATGGGCTCGGCGGTAGCTTATGACGGGGAAATGGCGCTGAGTATGGTCCGGGAAGATGAACCCGAGGTGATGATTTTGGATCTCAAAATGCCCGGCATCGATGGGATGGAAGTCTTGAAAAGGGTGAAACAGACCCATCCGCTGATAGAAGTCATCATTCTCACCGGCCATGGGTCGGAGACGGATAAGGAGATCTGTCTGAGTTTGGGGGCCTTTGCCTATCTTCAAAAGCCGGTGGATGTGGATCTGTTGAGCGAAACCATCAAACAGGCGAATGAGAAAATCCAGAGGCAGCGCTGACGGACTCACAAAAAGTCCGCCCCGCCTCCGGCGGGGTTAAGCGCCGGGCTGGGGTGGGCGTGGGACCATTTGAATTCATTTCAACTGGCGGGGGAGTCACGCCTAAGGCGTGATCCCCCGCCGAGCAGAAAGTCGTTATTTGACTTTTTGCAAGGTTATCAAATGACCTTTTGGAATAAAATAAAACCAAAATTTTGGGATCACCTGGATGTGGCCGCCGGCCCCTATCCCCACTTGTTCAATTTTCGCCGGATCTGGATACAAGCGGTGGCCTTAACCGCCAGCGTTGCGCTGATTCCTCTTTTTTCTTTAGCCATCATCGATTACCAGGTCACTCAAAAATCGATAGAATCGGAAATCCTGCTGCGAACCTCCCGGCTGGCTTCCAATACCCGTCGATCGATATCCTATTTCCTGGAGGAAAGAAAAGCCGCTCTGGACTTTATTGCCCAGGACAATACGCTGGAGGCCCTCAGCAACCCTCAAAGGCTGCAAAGGCTGCTGTCCAATCTGAAGAAGGTCGGGGTGGGGGGATTTATAGACCTGGGAATCATTGACGCTGCCGGAGAGCAAAAGACCTATATCGGCCCTTATCCGCTGGAAGGCAAGAACTACAGGGATCAGGGTTGGTTCAAAGAAGTACTTGAACGGGGAATTTATATCAGTGACGTCTTTTTAGGATTCCGCAATTTACCCCATCTGGTTATTGCGGTAAAACATGACCTGCCCGGGGGATCATTTTATATCCTTCGAGCCACTTTGGATACCGAACGCTTTAACAATCTGTTATCGAATCTGGAGATCAGCGGGCTGGGGGATGCCTTTCTGATCAACCGGAAAGGAATTCTTCAAACGCCCTCCACCTCTCAGGGAAAAATTCTGACCCGGATCGCCTTGCCGGTCCCCGCCTTTTCAAAAAAAACCGAAGTGCTGGAGATAAGCGATCCGGCGGGAATACCCCTCATCATCGGCTATGCCTACCTCTCCGATACCCCTTTTATCCTGATGGTGGCCAAACATAAAGAACAGCTCATGAAAAGCTGGTATCGAACCCGGACGGAGTTGCTGGGTTTCCTGGCGCTCAGTTCCCTTTTGATAATCCTGGTCATATTAGGGGTGGCGACTTATCTGGTTAACCGAACCTTTCTGGCTGATCAAAGGCGGGTGGCCACCCTGCATAAGGTCGAATATTCCAACAAACTGGCCTCTATCGGCCGACTGGCTGCCGGGGTGGCCCATGAAATCAATAATCCCCTGGCCATTATTAATGAAAAAGCCGGGTTGATTAAAGACTTATTCGCCCTGAAGCAGGAATATACCCAAAATCCCCGGTTGATGAGTTTGATTGATTCCATTCTTTCCTCCGTGGAGCGCTGTTCTACCATCACCCGGCGTATGCTTGGTTTCGCCCGCCATATGGAGGTCGGACTGTCGTCGATTGAAGTGGAAGAAGTCATTAAAGAGGTCCTGGGCTTTCTCGGCAAGGAAGCGGAATACCGGAGTATTGACATCTCCGTAATAGTGCTGGACCGGGTCCCCCCCTTTGAGAGCGACCGGGGGAAGTTGCAACAGATTTTTCTCAACATCATCAATAATGCCTTTGCCGCCTTGAGCGACGGAGGCCGTCTGGAGATCACCATTCAAAAAAAAGATCCGGATTCCGTTGTCATTCGCATTGCCGATACGGGCCGCGGAATCCCGGAAGAAGATATTAAGCGTATCTTTGAACCCTTTTTTACCACCAAGGCCCAGAGCGGAGGTACCGGTCTGGGGCTCTCCGTCACCTACGGCCTGGTTCAGGAGTTGGGCGGCCAAATTTTCGTCCAGAGCAAAGTAGGGAAGGGGACCGCCTTTTTCATTACCTTGCCGCTGCATCCGAAAAAAAAAGGAGAACACCATGCGGGTACTACTGGTTGACGACGAATTGGAACTGGTCTCCACTCTGGCGGAACGATTGAATCTTAGAGGGATTGAAGCCGATTGGGTCACCAGCGGCGAAGCGGCCTTGAAACAGGTCGAAGAAAAATCCTATGATGTGGCCCTGCTGGATATTAAAATCCCCAAAATCAGCGGTTTTTCCCTCAAAAGAAAATTGGAGGAAAGATATCCGCAGATGAAATTTATTTTTATCACCGGCCACGGCTCTGAAGAGGATTTCCGGAAGGGAACGGCCGAGGCCGGTGAGGACTATTACCTGGTGAAACCGATTGATATCCAGGTCTTGATCGATAAAATGAATACCCTCCTCAATCGGAAAGGGGAAAACTGATGGCCGGTTCCTGGGACACGGTCGGCCCGGAAGGTTTGAAATTTTTCGGGAAGGTGACGGCCTCCGTTTCGCACGAAATAAAAAATGTCTTGGCCATTATCAACGAAAGTGCGGGACTATTGGATGATTTTATCCTGATGGCCGCCAAAGGAAAGCCCTTCAATCAGGAACTTTTTAATTCGTTGCCGGGAAGAATCCGGGCTCAGGTCCAGCGGGCCGACGGGATTATGAAAAATGTTAACCGCTTTGCCCACAGCATCGATGAGCCGGAAATGGTGGTTGAGGTTTGGGAGGTGGTGGAATTAACCCTGGCACTGGCCCAGCGCTACGCTTCGCAAAAAGGGGTGGCCCTGGAGGCCGTTCCGGCCACAGGGCCCATTTCCTTATTAACCTGGCCCTTTTTCCTGGAAAATCTGATCTGGTGTTGTCTGGATCAGGCCCTCAAGACAGCGGGAAAAGAGAAAAAAATTTTGATCGGCGCACACAAAAAGGTTAACCAGATAGAAATAACCTTCACCGGCTCTAAAGAGATTGATTATAATTCCTTGGATTCCTTTCCCACGGAAAGGGAAGAAGCCTTGGCCGCAGTCCTTAAGGCCGAGTTGCGCTTTGATCCCCAGGCTGGAGTAATTCAATTGACTTTGGGGAATACGGTTTAATCGGTTTCAATCAATGAAAGGAGCGAACCCATGTCGGAAAAAGTGTTGTTAGTTGATGATGAAAAGGATTTTCTGGAGACCGTTGGAGAACGGATGAAAGCCAGGGATATCGAGGTTTCCACTGCCGGTTCCGCTAAAGAGGCCCTGAAGATGGCGGAAGAGGGATCCTTTGACGCCATCATTCTGGACTTGCAGATGCCGGAGATGGACGGCCTGGAGGCCCTGAAAGCCATCAAACAGAAGAAACCCGAAGTGCAGGTGATTTTACTCACCGGCCACGCTACAGTGGCCAAGGGCATTGAGGCCATGAAATTGGGGGCCATGGATTTCCTGGAAAAGCCGGCGGATCTCCAGGAATTAACGGACAAAATCAAGAAGGCCCAGGCTAAGAAAATGATTTTAGTGGAAAAGGCCACGGAGGAGAAGATCAAGAAAATCATGACCGATAAGGGTTGGTAATCGATTGGTGAGGAGATACAATTCCACCTGGGTTTTATGTTATTCAGAGAAAGAGGGTCTGTCCTTCGGGCCCATCGTCGCTAATAAATGCGCTTGCTTTTGAAGAAAAGCAGTTCTATAACTTTTTAATAACAATAAAGATTATCTGAAAGCTGGACGAGGAAGGTATGGAAAAAGAAATTTATAGCCTGTGCTTCATGTGTTCGGTCCGTTGCCCCATCAAGGTGCTGGTCAAGGACGGGCAAGTCCGATGGATCGAGGGGAACCCGCACGTGCCGGGAATGGAAGGAAGCCTGTGTCCCCGGGGGGCGGCCGGCATCTCCATGCTTTATGACGATCAGCGGCTCAAGTACCCCCTGATGCGGGTCGGCGAGCGCGGGTCGGGGCACTTTAAAAAAGTCTCCTGGGATCAAGCCCTGGATTATGTAGCCGAGAGATTGAAAACCGTCATGGCTGCCCACGGGGGGCACAGTGTGATCCTCGGCGAGCGCACCCAACTGGCCACCCATGTTACCAAAACCTTTGCCCGGGCCATTCAATCTCCGAACCATTTTACCCATGACGCCCTCTGCAAGGGTTCGATCAACACGGCCTGCCGTAGCCTTTTCGGGTACACCGACGCTCAGATGGGCCTGGACTACAAGAACACTAAGCACCTGGTCCTGTACGGCCGGAATCTCTTTGAGGCCATCGAGGTCAAGGCGGTTAACCAGACGATGGAGGCCCTGGGAAAAGGGGCTCGGCTGACCTATATCGATCCCCGGGTGTCCATTACCGCCACCAAGGCTCACCGGTATTGGATGATCCGGCCGGGGACCGATCTGGCGCTCAATTACGCCCTGATCCAGGTGATTCTCAAAGAGCGGCTTTATGACGCGGCCTATGTCGACCGTTGGGTGCTGGGACTGGCCGAACTGCAGGATTTTATTTATCCCTATACCCCGGAATGGGCCGAAAAGGAAACCGGGATTCCCGCCGAACAGATTGTGGACCTGGCCCGGGAGGTCAGCCAGGACAAACCCTCGGTTATCTTTCATTTCGGTTATCGGGGCTCCAATCAAACCAACGAAATTTATATGCGTCGTTCCATCATGATGCTCAACGCGCTGATGGGTAGTGTCGAGGCCCGGGGGGGGTTCTTTTTCAAGAAAGGACCGGGAGCGGTCGACCGCCAGCCGGCCCGAAAACTGACCGAGCAGAAATTCCCCCAAATCGAGGTTCCCCGCTTCGACAAAGTGGGCACTCGGGATTTCCCCTTGCCGGACCCGAATCACGGGGTGGGTCAGATGCTGCCCCAGGCAATCTTGAATGAGGACCCCTACCCGATCAAGGCGCTCCTCGCCTTTCGGTTTGATCCGCTTCAATCCATTCCGGATACGACCCTGACCAAAAAAGCCTTGAGCAAACTGGAATTGATCGTCTCCATCGATATCAACCCCAGCGACATCGCCTGGTATTCGGACGTGGTGTTGCCGGAATCCACCTATCTGGAGCGAACCGACTGCGTCCAGCAGGCCAATGGCTTGAAACCGCAGATGTTTTTAAGAAGGCAGGCGGTGCTCCCCCGCTACGATACCCGGGAGGGGGCCATGATCCTTAAACAGATCGCGGAAAGGATCGGGATTGGAAAATATTTTCCCTACGGAAGCATGGAGGAACTGGTCGCCTGGCAGTTGGAAGGGACCGGTTTCACCCTGGAGGATTTTGAGGCTAAGGGCTCTGTCGCCTACACCAAAAACCAAATTTTCTGGGATCGGAAAGATGGGATAAAATTCAAAACCCCTTCCGGTAAAATTGAATTCAAATCTTCTTTGCTGGAAACCGCCGGGTTCCCCTCCTTTCCGCCCTATGAACCCATACCGTCACCGCCGGAGGGCCGGTTCAGACTGGTGGTGGGGCGCAATGCCCTGCATACCCACCTTTCCACCCAGAATAATCCCTACCTGAACGAGATTTGTCCGGAAAATGAGCTCTGGATCAATGAACAAAAGGCGGAGGAACTGGGCGTTCTGGACGGCCGGGAGGTAACAGTTTCTTCCAAGGTCGGTGAGGGCACACTCAAGGCCAAGGTGACCGAGCTTATTCATCCGGAGGCGGTCTTTATGCTCCATGGTTTCGGCCATGAATCCAACCTGGCCGCCCGTGCTTTCCATAAGGGCTGCTCGGACGCCGTGTTGCAGGAGAACCTCTCCGACCGGATCGGTGGCAGCCCGGCCCTTCACGAAACCTTTATAACCGTAAAACCGGCTTGATCGGAATGAATTGTGGACGATTTCAGATTGGACCGGGAATGAAGCCACGGCCGCTCAACCCGCTTCGATCCTCGTTGGCCGATCGTCCTAAATAACGGGAGCCAAAAAATGAGTAAATATTTCTTATTGCAGGACCAGCAGAAGTGTATCGGCTGTCATTCCTGCGAAATTCAATGCAAAAGCAATAAATCCCTGCCCATCGGGCCCAAGCCCTGTCAAATTATACCCGTGGGCCCCAAATTTATCAACGGCCTGCCGCGGGGCTCGTTTATTTTCATGCCCTGCTTTCACTGCGAAAACCCCTGGTGCGTGGCAGCCTGCCCCACGGGCGCCATGCAAAGAAGGGAAAAGGACGGGATTGTTTTTGTGGATCACGACTTGTGCGTGGGCTGTAAAACCTGTATTGCCGCCTGCCCCTGGGGAGCGCCTCAATGGAACCCCGAAATCGGAAAAGTGGTTAAATGCGATTACTGCATGGATCGGATCGACGCGGGGCTGAAGCCAGCCTGTGTTACCGTCTGCACGACCCACTGTCTCGATTTTGGCATGACGGAAAAGATGCCTCTGATGAAAAGACAGCGCTATGCGATGGCCATGTCCTCCACCAAGGGTGGCGCCTTCCTCGAATAACCACGGACCTCTTCGATGGTGACCATTAAAATCAACGGACAGGCTTTTGAGGTCAATGAAGAAAAAAGGCTGATCCAGGTCTTAATGGAAAAAGGCTTTAAAGTTCCACACCTCTGTTTTCATCCGGCCTTGACACCGGGGGGCTCCTGTAAGCTTTGCGTGGTGGAAGTCAAGGATAACCAGGGGACGCCCCGGACCCGATTGTCCTGCGTGGTAAAACCACGGGCGGGAATGGAGATCACCACCGAGAGCGTCATGGTCCACCAGTTAAGAAACGAGGCCATCGGCAATCTGCTGAAATTGGCGCCCCATGCGGACGCTATTCATAAAATCGGATTGGAGTTCAGCCTGACGACCGGGGTAAAGCCCGACGGCTGTATTCGTTGCCGACTATGTATCCGGGTTTGTAAGGAGATCATTGGCGCCCAGGCCCTGAAAATGGTCTTGCGGGAAGGCCGGCCGTTTGTGGTCCCCTCCGAAGAGGGGACCTGTATCGGCTGCGGCACCTGCACCAAAATCTGCCCGACCGAAGCGATTCTCTCCGAAGATGAAGGCCAGGTAAGAACCATTCGGATCAGAGACGAGATCATCGGGAAACACATCCTGGAACGATGCGATATCTGCGGCCGGTATTATGCCACGGAACGGTTTTTGGAATACGTGAAGACCAGCGAGGGCGGTCATCCCGGTGAAAAGGAAGCCCATCATCATTGCCCTTCTTGTGCGAAGCTCTCTATGAAGCGAAAGCTCCGTATCACGGCTCCCAAACTGGCCAAGACCTTTGGCGGGAAACCGGTTGCCTAAGGATAAGGAAATGATACCTTAAAGGGTGGCGATTATGCCTGTAACCACATGCCCGGTCAGCCAAAGTATAACCCAACTGGATGAAACCCTGAATTCCGGCCTCCTCCAAGATCCGAAAAGCCGGTGGCTGGTCGAGGAGTTGCGCCAGCTTCTGAATGATATCGCCTGGGGGAGAGCCGGCGAACAGCATCTGGATTTTCTAAACGCGCTGTCCCAGGAGTTAATCGACGAGGGCCCGGATGCGGTCAGCAAGGAGGCCGGAGATTATATTCAATCCGCCCTTCATGATCACCGGGAAGTATTTCTCAGCCATATCCAGACCCATAACTGCATCACTGGCGATTGCGTCCGTCTGGTCCCGGCCCCCTGCCAGATGACCTGTCCGGCGGGGATCGACGTCCCCACCTACGTGAACCTTATCGGTCTCGGCCAGGACGCCGAAGCCATCGAGGTCATTCGCCGCGACAATCCCTTCCCCTGGGTCTGCGGCCTGGTCTGCACCCGGCCCTGCGAGTTCATGTGCGTGCGCGGCCGGATCGACCAACCGATTTCCATCAAGTTTCTCAAGGCCTTTGCCGCCGAATGCGCCATCTCGGACCGGCAATACCGGAACCCGGCTAAAAAGCCGGACCGGGGCCGGCGCGTCGCCGTCATCGGGGCCGGTCCCGGGGGCCTGACGGCGGCCTACTATCTGGCGCTCCAAGGTTATGGTCTAACGGTGTTTGAGGCGCAGCCGGTGGCGGGCGGTATGATGATGCTCGGCATCCCCCGGTACCGGCTGCCCCGGGAGGTCATCGACCGCGAGGCGGCCATGTTGGAGGACCTGGGCGTGGCCTTCCGCTTCAACACCCGCTACGGCCGGGACGTCACCTGGGAGGGTTTGAAATCCGAGGGCTTTCAGGCCCTGTTCCTGGCCATCGGCGCCCATGCGTCCTTAAAGCTCTACATCCCGGGGGAAAATGATTTTCCGCAGGTCATCGAGGCCGTCGACTTTCTACGACGGGTGGCGCTGGGAGACCACCGGATTCCCGGAAAGCGGGCGGTCATCGTCGGCGGCGGCAACGTGGCGATCGACGCGGCCCGCACCTGTCTGCGGCTGGGCTCTGATGAGGTAATCATAGCCTACCGGCGAACCCGGAACGAAATGCCGGCCGATGTCGAGGAATTGGACCAGGCCGAAGAGGAGGGTATTGTCCTGTCGTTCCTGACCATCCCCAAAGCCGTTCTCGGCCGGGACGGCCGTCTGACCGGCTTGCTTTGTCACCGCGCGGAAATGATCCGGAAAGAAGGCAGCGACCGCCCCTCTCCGGTCCCGGTGGAGGGAAGTGACTTCCTCATCGAGGCCGATACGATCATCTCGGCCATCGGCCAGCGCATCGGCCTGGAGTGCCTGGACGATTTAAAAGACCTCAAATGGTCGCGGCGCCAGACCATCTTGGCCAACCCCATTACCCTGGAAACTGCGATCCCCGGGGTATTTGCCGGCGGCGATGCCGTCACCGGCCCGGCTACGGTCGTCGAGGCCATTGGGGCAGGCAAGCGCGCCGCCGAAGCCATCGACCGCTACCTTTCCGGGATCCCCCAGCCTAAGATGCCGCCGGTCCCGGTGCGTCGCGAGCGTGTGGAATGGCTCGAGGTTCCGGCCAGTACCAAGATGACCCTCCGGCGTCCGAAAATGCCGCTGCTCAACCTCGAACGACGGCGCATCACCTTTCAGCAGGTGGAGCTCGGCTACCCCGAAAACGCCGTCCGGGAAGAGGCCCGGCGCTGCCTGCGCTGCGACATCTGTCTGCGTTGCGGCCGGTGTGTCGAGGTCTGCCGGGACCAAATGGGCATCGACGCCCTGGACTTCGGGTTCCTGAATTTCGATCACCCGGCGCCCACGGACTTCCGGTTGACGGCCGAACGTTGCATCTTGTGTGGCGCCTGTGCGGCCAACTGCCCCAACCAGGCCCTCCGCATCATCGACCGCGGCGACGAGCGGCTTCTGTCCTACTGCGGCACCATTTTAAACCGCCAGAAGCTGGAATACTGCCGGAATTGTGGCGCGGTCCTGGGTCCGGCGCGGTACCTGGAATTTTTGCAGAAGCGGACCCAAGGCGTCGGTCCGGTCCTGACCACCCGGCCTTTGTGCCAGGCCTGTGCCCGCCAGCAGACCGCCAGGGCCCATGTGGAAATGCACCCGGCCTAACCCCGGCCGCCTGCGGCCGCTGTAATAAGGAGCGCATCCATGGCTTTTCACCGAGGTCAAAAAGTGGAGATATTCTGTAAATCCCAAGACGAGGGCTGGGAGAAGTACATGGACCAGTACCTGGGCCGCCACGGGATCATCACCGATCCGGATACCTCCAAAAACGATCCGGATGCCTTGATCGAGGTGAGTGTGGAAGGCAAGGGCACGTACCGCTTCCCCCAGGACTGCCTGCGTCCCCTGCCGGAGTGACCCGGCCGGGTCCCTGCCCGCCGCACCGAGGACCATTTTCCAGGCGACGTTTGGAGAAACGCCCGGTGTGGTCCTGCCGTCCCAAGAAAGGTCCGCAATGATGATCCAGACGATTGGCCGGTTTGCTTTCGGGGAATTCGTCGACCGGGTAAAGGCCTTCCATGGTTTTCCCGCCCCCGGGGTGATCCTGGGCGGAGTCATGGTCGATTTGGCCATAAAAAATTTGCCGGATCATATTTTGTATGATGCCCTTTGTGAAACCGATAAGTGCCTGCCGGATGCCGTTCAATTGCTGACCCCCTGTACGGTGGGCAACGGGTGGCTAAGGGTTCAGGATTGGGGTCGGTTCGCCCTGGCTCTCTACAATAAAGAAACGGGGACGGGGACCAGGGTGGTTTTAAATCCGGTCCGGGTAGAAGAGTGGCCCGAAATCAAAGACTGGTACTACAAATTGAAACCCAAAAAGGAAGTGGACTCCGGCCAACTCCTGAAAGCTATCCAAGAATCCGGGCCTGCGCTCTGCTCCCTACAGGAAATCCGGATTCAGCCCGCGTTGCTGGTAAAAAGGCCCCGGGGAAAACGGGTCGTCTGTCCCCAATGTCAGGAATCCTTTCCGGCAGACGCTCCAGGAATCTGTTTAGCCTGCCAAGGGAAATCTCCCTATCTTTCCCAATCCAGGGAATAACCCATTTCCATTCGGCAAAATTTAATGGACGATGGGGGGAAGGCTATGGTAAAAATGATCACGGCTCCTAATAAAATTTAAGGATTCAAAAGAGGAAAAGACCGACCATGACCGACTTAAAATTTCATCCGGACCATGCCTGGATTCGAATAGAGGGCGAAATCGGCATCATCGGCATCTCCGATTTCGCCCAGGAGCAGATGGGCAAGATTATTTATGTGGAATTGCCCGAGCCCGGGACCGAGGTTATAGCCGGAGAACCGCTGGGGGCACTGGAATCGAGCAAAGTGACTTCCGATCTCATCGCTCCGATAAGCGGCGAAGTAATAGAATCCAATCAGGACCTGGATCAAGAGCCCACCCTGATCAACGATTCCCCTTATGAACGGGGATGGATCACCCGGGTCAGACTGAAAAACCCGGCTGAATTCGATGTCCTGATGGAAGAGGCCGCTTACCTCGCCCAGGTCTCCAATTAACTGATTTTCAGAGATGAGTATCCGCATCGGCATTATCGGCGCCGGACCGGGGGGTTATATCGCCGCCATCCGCGCCGCCCAGTTGGGGGCGGAGGTCCTCCTTTTTGAACAGGAGGAAGTGGGGGGCACCTGCCTGAACTGGGGTTGCATCCCCACTAAGACCCTGAGGACCACCGCCGAGGCCCTTGAGCAGTTTCACCGGGCGAGGGAATTGGGAATTGATCTGGAGGGCGGCTTCAAACCCAACCTGGAGCGGATCATGGCCCGGAAAAATGAAGTAATTCAGATCCTGGTCCAGGGCATCCGAAAAATTCTGAGCAGCTATAAAATCCAACGGGTCTCGGGCCAGGCCTTCGTGGCCGATCCCTGGATGATCAAGGTTCGGGAAAGCCAGGGCGGGGAACAGAAATTCCCGGTGGATAAAATGATCCTCGCTCCCGGTTCCCGGCCTCTGGCCTTTCCGACCTTTCCCTTTGACGGGACCCACATCCTCTCCAGCAACGACGCCCTGACCCTGGAAACGATTCCGGAATCCATCCTGATCATCGGCGGCGGGGTGATCGGTTGCGAATTCGCGTTTATTTTCCAGGCCCTGGGCAGCCAGGTGACGGTGGTGGAGGCCCTGCCCCGGGTCATCGGCCTGCCCTCGGTGGATGGGGACTGCTCCACGGTCCTGCAGCGGGAAATGAAAAAAAAGAAGATCCGTCTTTACCTGGACAAGACCGTGGAACAGACAGCAGTCCAAAACGGACGGGTCAAGGTTACCATCGGGCCTTCCCCCTTTCTTGTGGAAGCAAAAGAAAAGGATAAAAAAACCGTCGAGGTGGAGGTGCGGCAGGTCTTAGTCACCATAGGACGGCAGTCAAACACCGAGGTCCTGGGGTTGGAGGCCTTGGGCCTGGAGCGGGACACCCGGGGCTGGATCAGGGCCAATGAACGGCTGGAGACCAATATCCCCGGGATCTATGCCATTGGGGACGCCCTAGGGCCGTCCAAGATCATGCTGGCCCACGTGGCCTCCACCGAAGGGATCCTGGCCGCTGAAAACATCATGGGCCGTAAGCGGACCATGGATTACGAAGTGGTGCCCTCGGGAATATTCACTTTCCCCGAGGTAGCCAACGTGGGACTCACCGAATCCCAAGCCGGCGTGCGGGGCCTGGAAGTGCGGGCCGACAGCTTTCCCTTTCGGGCACTGGGAAAACCCCAGGCCCTGGGAGAAATCGTGGGGCAGGTCAAAATCATTTCGGAGCGGAAAAACCTGAGGATAGTGGGGGTCCATATCGTCGGGCCCCACGCCACCGATCTGATCGCCGAAGGGACCCTGGCGATCCAAATGGGGGCCACGGTGGAAGATCTGGCGCGGACCATCCACGCCCACCCCACCCTGTCCGAGGCGGTTCTCGAAGCGGCCCATCAGTCCTTGGGCACAGGCCTGCATAGCTTAAAAGAGAGTCATTAAAAAAACTTGACAAGCCTATTATTCGTGATAAAATTTATTGTTAAGCAGTTAAATCCGTTATGAGTTCATGCGGAATGTCATAGCGGTCGAAGTTGGCGGTAGATAAGAAAAAGTCCAAGCATCGTGGATAGTGAGTCGGTGCCTTTATTTTTTTATTCGTATCCCAACTTGAGAAATCTGAAAAGGAGGGATACGAGTATGCCAGAAGGACACGTGAAGTGGTTCAACGAAAGTAAGGGCTTTGGTTTTATCGCGGTCGATGGTCAGGAAAAAGACGTTTTTGTTCACCATTCAGCAATCACTATGCAAGGCTTCAGGACTTTGGCCGAAGGTCAACGCGTGAGCTTTGATATCGAAGAAGGCAAAAAAGGCCCGGCGGCAACCAATGTAAAAGCTTTATAGAAACCAGATTTCTCAAGAAAACAAAAAAGGGGTTGAGCTTCCGTTCAACCCCTTTTTTGTTTTTATCCGCTTTTTCTTTAAGCGCTTAATTGGCTTTTGGGCCTTCGTATTTTAATTGTCTTTTGGGCTTCCAAGGGCGAAGGTCTGCGTCCCGATTATCTCCTCTTCACCCTCACCTCAACACTTTATTGAGATGTTCCAACATACTGGTGGAGTCCTGCTCGCCGATCAGGCGGGCATTTTTGATCTCCTGCCCCTGCTCGTCGAAAAAAAGGATTGCCGGAGGCCCGAAAAGGCCGAATTCCATCAGGAGGGCATGGGCCTCTTCCGTCATATCCGTGAGGTCGGCCTTGAGGAGTTTCACTCCTTTCAACCGTTCCTGAACCTGAGCATCCCGGAAAGCGCCTCGCTCCAACGCCTTGCAGGACGCGCACCACTCGGCCCCGAAATAAAGAAAGACTTTTTGACCCCGAGCCGATTGCAATTGCTGCTTCAATTCCGCGAGGCTAGTCAGGCGTTGAAAGTTCAATCCCGAAGGGCTAGTTGTTCCTTGAAGCGGTGTACCCGTTCCTCTCCTTTCCAGAAGTCCCTCCAAGGGTTGATAAAGATTTTTCCCGCCGCCTAAGGCCCCGATCAGCAACGCCAGGCCGATCAGAAAAATGAGCGCTCCCACGCCCTTCCGGAATTGGGCCCAGCCCCGGGCCCCTTCGGGCAGGGGGTCCAGGGCGCGCAGGAAAATGGAAGAGATGATCAGCAGGGCGGCCCAGAGGAACATCTGCCAGGAAAGGGAGATGAAGGGACTCACCTGGTAGAGGGCCAGACCCAGGAGCAGAACCCCGAAGAAGGTTTTGATGGCCTCCATCCACGGCCCGGCCTTGATGAGGATTAACCCGGCCGAAGCGCCGACGATCAGTAGCGGGACCCCCATGCCCAAAGCCAGGATAAAAAGGGCCGGCCCGCCCACCCAGATGTTTTGGGTCTGGCCGATAAACAATAGGGCCCCGGCCAAAGCAGGGGTGACGCAGGGGCCCATGATCAGGCCCGAAAGGATGCCCATGAAAAAGACGCCCAAAAAGTTTCCGCCGGAAAAACGGTTGCTCGTTCGGCACAACAGCGTCTGGAGCGTGCCGGGCATCTGGAGTTCATAGAAGCCAAACATGGACAGGGCCAGAAGGACAAAGATTAGAGAAAATGAACCGATGACCCAGGGATTCTGCAGCAGGGCGGAGATCAGGGAGCCGGTCAGCCCGGCGATCACCCCGACGGCGGCGAAGGTCAGGGCCATGCCGAGCACATAAATGAGAGATAAAGTAAAGCTCCGTCCCCGGCGCAGGCAAGTCCCCTGGGCCACAATAATACCCGAGAGGATGGGAATCATGGGAAGCATGCAGGGGGTCAGGGAAAGGAGCAGTCCAAAACCAAAGAAGCTCAACAAAACAAAGAAATAATTACCTTCCCGAAAGAGGCGGTCATAGTTATTGAGGTCCGACGACTTGATCGGCTCCGGACCGGGTTTGGTTTTCAAGGTCGCAGCCGGAGGGCTCGGGGGCAGGGTCAGGTTGATTTTTTTTCTTTGGGGGGGGTAACAAAACCCGCTATCCGAGCAGCCCTGATATTTGACGGTCAGGATGATTTCCCGCGTTTCCGGGTTAAGACGTTTGATCGGAATGCGCACCTGGAGGGATTGGCGATAGATTTCGGTGGGTCCGAAAACGAGGTCTTCATGAGGCTGTCCGGGGGGGAGTTGAATCTCCCCGGGTTGAATCTCCGGAGGTTGAATCTCAAATTTCAACTTGTCGCGGTACAGGTAAGCCCCGTCCGCTATGCGAAAAAGCACCTCCAGATGATCAGGTCCTGCTACCCGTCCCTCCACCTGAAAAACCTGTTCAGCGGATAATACTTCCCGGGTGGCAGGGGTGGCGTTGGGGTGACCCGGGAAAAGGAGAATAAACAAAAGGGAGGCTAAAGAAAACCTCTGTTTCCAACCCGGCCTGATAGGGGCGATCGCCGTCATGAGGCCTGCGCTAAGTACCTTAAATGGGCAATCCCCCGGTAAGGGGGGATTGGCGGGAATAGTTTTCTTCTCCGGCCCTGGGGTTAGGGTTGAAAAACATAGATACTCATGTAGGCAAACGCCCCTTTGTAAGACGCGGTGATCTGGGTGACCCCGACGGCGGCGGTGGGGGTGGGGGTGGTGCCCCCTGAGGTGGTAAAAACGGTCGTGGCGACACCGCTGGACAGAAAAGGTGAAGCGGGGCTGAACGATCCACCCAAGGTCGAGGAAAAGGTGACCCCCTGCACTGAATCGTTCACCGGGTTGCCTTGGGCGTCCTTTCCGGCCACGATCAAGGTGGCGCTGCCGCCTTCGGGAATCGAAGTGTTGGAGGTGGTAAGATTCAGGCTATAACCCGACCCGGACCCAAAGCCGCTGGAAGAAGAGGTATTCGAATTGCAGCCCAGCAGGAATAAAGTGAGGATGACCAACAGACAGATTAGGGTAGTTATCCGGTTCATAGGCTAAACCTCCAAATTAGAAAAAAATTTAGACGATATTGATGGTAAATGAACTCCGTAAAGAGGTCCCCGGGATGGTGGCGGCAATTTCCGTGTTTCCAAGCACCCCTCCGGCTTCAAAGGAAGTGATAAAAATTCCCCCGGTAGTGGTCCCGACGATGGTTCCGCTCTTCGTTCCGCTGTCGATGACAAAATTCCCGCCCAAAGAGGAGGTCAAATAAAAGGTGGCCTCGGTTCGGGCCCCTCGACTGTCGGTGACCATAACCGTAATCGTGGTAGTCCCCCCACTGGCGGCTAATTCATTATTGCCGGCCACCACCGTAATAGCCGCCGGCGGAAGCCCGGATCCGCCGGACCCGGTGTGGGTCCCACTGCTGATACTATCCTTGTTGTTGGAATCACTGCCGCAACCCAGTCCAATCAGGTTAAATAAAAGGGCCAGCAGGAAAAGAGTAAGGTTCGTTTTAGATGAATGGATCTTTTGAAGCATAGGGACCGGCCATAGAATATTAGAAATTCAATAGTAAATAGAGTCTCTTGCAAGTCTCTAACCAACCGCCGCCCCTGAGGTAACGAGGAGGCCCTCAAAGGACCTATTCCAGCAGTTCAGGTTCATAATAAAAAGGAGACGGTAAAATTGTCAAGAAAAATTTGATAGATAGAACAAGTCCCGCCAGTGCCGAATACTCCTAAACCGCCCAGTTTTTCTTTTTAACCTGCCCCTCTCCACGGACCTGAATCATTTCGGCGATTATGGAGATGGCGATTTCCTCGGGGGTCTGGGCGTTGATGGCCAGGCCGATAGGGGCATGGATGGTTTTAATTTTTTCTTCCGAAAAACCCTCCCGGCGCAAGGCCTCAAAAATAATTCCTGTTTTGCGGCGACTGCCGATCATCCCCAGGTAGCCCAAAGGTTTTTTCAGAACCTGGCGCAGTATTTGATGGTCATGCAAATGGCCTCGGGTGATGATCACGATATAGGCATTGGGGCCCAGGGAAAGCTCGTTCAGGTCTGCATCGAAAGAGCGGACGATCAATTCATCGGCTTCAGGAAACCGGGCTGTCGTCGGGAACTCCTCTCGATCGTCGATGACTATGACCCGGAACCCGGCCATTTTGGCCAGCCGGCAAAGAGGCCTGGAGACATGCCCGGCACCGAAGAGAAACACGGTAGCCGGCGGAGTCCGGGTTTCCAGAAAAAGTTTAGCTTTTCCCGTCGGTTCGGTCAGGACTTGGACCGGTGGGTCGTTATTTAAGAAAGTGGACAGGCGATCCCTGAGGGGTTGGATCCAGGCGGGGGGAGGATTGGGGAAATACCCCCCCTCCTCTTCGGAATAGAAAAGAAATTTCGTCTCCTCCCGGTCGGCACGGCCTTGATCTTCGACCCGCGTCACCAATAGGATTTTATGGTCAGGAAGCGACAGACTGGAGAGGCAGTTAAAAAAGTGCCGGTGATGGGGGTTCTGCGCGGAAATCAATTCCAGGAAGACATCTACCTCACCGCCGCAGATCATCTCCGTTTGCGCCACCTCCTCCCCCCGCAAGCGGAAAAAAAGCAGCTTATTTTTTCTTCGAGAAAAAACCTCAGGGGCCGCCTGGAGCACCTCGGCCTCTAATTTTCCTCCCCCGATCGTACCGCTGAATTGACCATCCGACCGGATCAAAAAACAGGTCCCCGTAGTCCGAGGGGCCGACCCTTTTTGCCGGATAATGGTGGCCAGGACGATATCCCGACCCTGGGAGAGCTCTTGGTTTACTTGGCGGTAAAGGTCATCCATAGAGCCAAAAAAAAGAGGGGACAATTTTTAATGGCAATCTAAAAATTGTCCCCTCAGGGTACCACGTGCTTTGAGCGAGGCTATTTTTTTTCTGCCGGAGCTGCAGGAGCTTCGGGGGCTTTGGCCTCAGGGGCTTTTTGCTCTCCAGCCGGCGGAGCAGGAGCCGGAGCGGCTTCAGGAGCTTTTTGTTCCGTGGCAGCCGGCGGAGCCGGGGGAGCCTCTTCCTTCTTCTTGCAGCCCATAGCGAAAGTAAAAACTACCAGCAACATGACGACGAGCAACAGGGAAATAAGTTTGCGCATTATCTTCACCTCCTTTTCTTAAATTAAATTTCTTTCCGTCTCCAAAAAAACGTTTTAAATCAAGGAAATAATAAAACCATGTTTTTTCAGTAAGATAGAACAATCTGCAATAATTTTAAACTGGAATAATAGGCTATTTGATCTGGCATGTCAAGAGATTTTTTACTTAATCACCTCGATATCCACTAGACGTAATTTCCCTTTTTCTCTAATAAAATCGCCCATCACCCAGTAACCGGCCTCCAGGTCACTCAACTCAAAATCGGAGGCATCCAGGGTTAGACCATTGACGACCAGGGTTCCTGCCCCTTCATTGATCTGCGTTATTCGACCCTCAAATTGTTCCAGCTTTTCCCCATTCACGGCCGACATAAGAAAAGACCAGAGCACCAGACAACTCAAAAGAAAGAAAAGGTGTTTCTGTTTTCTACTCATCCGAGATTCCTTTTTTCTCTTTTTGCATTTTTTGACGAACGGCGGCGATTAAGATCGGCCAGGCCACCGTGGCGTCGCAATAGATTTCCGCGTAACGGCCGCCTTCTTCCGGCGGAATGAACTTACCCCAGGAAACTCCTTCCGAGTACGTGCAACCGCTCAAGCCCCCCCAATGGGCCGGTTCCGGGCAGATGCGGATCCCGCGGGAAAAACGCTTCAGGGGCAAGGTTTGGCCTAAACGGTATTGGAGGATCTCCACAAAAGGGCCGACTTGTTGTGCCCAGTTCCGGGGAACTCCGCCGCCGATAGTAAAGATACCCACTTTTTTGGCCTCCAGAATGCGCCGGGTATAACTAGCCAGATCCAGAAAGGGGTTGAAGGAGAGAAAGGGTTTCGAAAGGCCCTGAACCAGGTCCTGATCAGGCCGATCGCTCAAGGTCTTTTTTACCATCCAGGTGGCCAGATCCAAGCCGAGTTCGGAGTCGGTAAAAGCCGGGATGAAAACCGGGACCCCCTTTTGATAGGCGTTTTTCAGGATCCCCGGCTGATCGGTTATTCCCGACAGATAACGGCCGACCTGACGGCAGAAGATTTCCGAGCCTAAGGGTTCCCCGGGGTCCAGACGGTCCAGTACCTGAGAGATAATGTTTTCCACATCGTTTAAATTTTTTTCCATTTCCAGGGTATCATAAATTCGGTTATACCCCAAGGCATAGAGACGGCTGTCGGTCTGGTGAGGAGGATTTTTATAATGTACCAGCCCGATGGATTCCACCAACCCGTGGGCCATGAGGGCCCCGGTGGAGATAATGATGTCCAGCCAGCCCCAATCGATCATGTCGCAGAGCAAGAGCCCCATCTTGGCCACCGACATGGCCCCCGAAAAGGTCCCTACCACCAAGCAATCTGGGTCCTGAACCATATCCAGGAGAATCTCTTGGGCTTCTCCCAGGGAACGGCCGCTGAAGGCCGTTTGGGCCATTCCTTCCAGCAAAGACGAGAAGTCGTCCACTTGCTTCAGATCCAGGCTTCTTAAGGGGGTCAGGCCATCCTGGGATCCGTCATGAAACTCCCGCCAACTGAATTTATTAGTCTCGTCCATAAATAAATTAGATTCTCTCTTTATCCGGTCTTAGAATTGGTTTCTACTCTTGGAACCCGCCTAATCTTTAAATTTGAAATTCAAACTATTGCCAATAAGGCAAATTTTTTCGGCTAGCCTTTTTTATACAACAGGGCCGATAGGATTTTAAAAATCAGCTTGGCCGCAATGAATTCGGACTGCTTCGAACCGGAGATGGGCATCAATTCGGTCAGATCCAGGCCCCGAATCGTTCCCTGTCGGTTAATGATCTGGATCGCCTCCAACAGGAAATACCAAGATAAACCGCCTGGTTCAGGAGTACCGGTCCCGGGAAGCAGACCGGGATCAATGACGTCCACGTCCAGAGACAGGTAAATATTTTTCGCCCCACTATCGACCAAGTCCCGGGCTAGCCGGCTTAGGCCGTCTTCCAGAAGGATTTCCCGGCTGGAATAGGTCCGGATCCGGGGATTATCCCGGATAAAATCCGCTTCCTCCCGTGAAAAGCTGCGCAGTCCCAAATGAAAAATCGGGAGGTCTAACTCGGCTATCCGACGCAGCACACAGGCGTGGGAGAATCTGGAACCTTCCCATTCTTCCCGTAAATCCCCATGGGCGTCCAGGAAGCAGACTGCCAGGCCGGGATACATTTCCTGTAAGGATTGGACGATCGGAAAGCTGATGGAGTGTTCACCGCCCAGGGCTACGACCAACTTCCGAATTTTATGGTAGGGTTCAATCCTTTCCCGTATATCCCGAACCATGCGCTCCGGCCCCCCATGATTTACCGGGATGTCGCTCAAGGTCAGACAGGTGTACCGACTGAAAGGTTCCCAGGATAATTCCTCATCCCATAACTCCACTTGCTGACTGGCTTGGAGGACGGCCTCCGGACCAAAGCGGGTCCCGGGCTGAAAGCTGGTGGTGGCATCATAGGGGATGGGCTGAATAAGGACGTCGGCCGAGGCCGGATCTTGGCCGGTTTCGTCTAAGCCGAGGAAATTGAGTGACCGCAAGGGATTAACTCGTCCGTTAGGAAAAGCAGCGCTGTTTCGAGATCTTATTGGTCGCCGGGCGCTCCGAGGAGAAAGACCGCCGCCACTACCACCGTAGTCCACAGGCCATTGCCGCGGGCGACACAGGTATGGGAAAAGGTGTCCACGATTTTTCCGCTCATGCGGTAAATTTCCCGCCGTTCGTCGTAATCTTTTTGGGGGTCAAAGTCGATGCCCAACGTGGTAGCCAGCATGGTGGAAGCCAGGTCTTCGGCGAAATCCCCCATTTCTTTTTCGTTCTCTCCGAAAGCGGCGTGCTCCGACAAATACCCGTAATGATATTCATCGGCCGGGACGGCCAATCCGATAGAGGCCCCCATCAATCGCTCCGGTTCATTGGAACTGATTTTGGCCAGCACGCAAAAGGTGATTTGTCCGGGCAGCAGCTCCAGAATCCCTTCTTCAAAAGGGATGATTTTACAATTAGGGGGGAAAATCGAAGAAACATAAACCAGATTGCATTTTTCAATCCCGGCATCCCGCAGGGCCAATTCAAAGGACTGAAGCTTGGCCTTATGCCGCCCGATCCCCTTGGTGAAAAATATCTTTTTGGGAACTAACCAGGCGTTGTTGAATTCCAGGGGTTCTTCTTTGGTTTTTTTCCCTTTATAGATCCCGCTCAATTTTTCCGTCTCCCGTGAATATGCAAAAATGTATATAATTATTATAAGAACAGGAGATTTGTCAATCTAATTAATTTTAGACTATTCTTTGAAGTGGCAAAAAATATGGGCTAGAACCTGGGCGTCGCCGATCATCCGGGACAAACGGGCCGTTTCATTCGGCTGATGAGCCGTTTCCAGGGTGGTCATCCAGACCGCCGCCGGCAGCCCACGGGCCCGGAAGAAAGCGGCCACGGTGGCCCCTCCAATACCCCGGGCGCAGGCCTCTTTCCGGTAAACCGCCCGGACAGCTTCCTGGAGGGCCCGGACGACCGGAGCCTGTTGCGAGGTCGGCGGCGGGGCCTGAACGGCATTGACCACCTCGCAGACAATCCGGGCACCTGTTTTGCGGGAAACGGCAGAGACCATAACCTGAACGCGTTCCAGGACCTTTTTTAGGGAATAGGCGGGGAGAATCCGGCAGTCCAGGTAGAAAACATCCTCTCCGGGGATGGTATTGACATTCGAGACATTGGCTTCTTTCTTGGTCGGTTCGAAGGTGCTGATGGGTGGTTCAAAGGCCCTATCCCGCTGTTTAAACCAACGCGGCAGTTGTTCCAGGGTCAGGATTAATTGAGCGCTGGCTCGCAGGGTATTCACCCCCAGATCCGGACGGCTGGCATGGCAGGAGGTACCGAAAAGAGAAAACTTAAGCCATAAAAGACTCTTTTCGGCCACCTCGATTAGGGTACCCTCCGGGTTGCCGGCATCCGGAACGATGATCAGGTCCTCCGGTTTAAAAAGGTTCCCTTGTTTCTTAAGGACATATTGTAGTCCTCTCCGACTGCCGGTTTCTTCATCGGAAACCAAAACCACCCCGATCCTATAGGCCGGAAGGACCCCTTCCTCCTGAAAGGCCTTAACGGCAAAAAGGGAAGATACGATTCCGTGATGATTATCCTCCACGCCCCGACCGATGAGCCGGTCTCCCTTCTGTTGAAGCCTGTAGGGATCACTTTTCCAAAAACGGCGGTCTCCCGGAGGAACGGTATCCAGGTGGCTCAAAATCCAGACCGTTCGACCCGGGTCTCGGCCCGCAAAGAGGGCCAGGATATTCGGCCGAATTTTTGAAGGGACCCGCTGATCCGGACAAGAAAGAGAGATCATCCGCTGAGGGTTCAGGGCCTTTAATCTATTTTTGAGAAAAAGGGCCTTGGCCTGCTCCCCCTCGCCCCCATTCTCGGGCCCCAGGGCGGGAATAGCCGTCAGCTCCCGAAGCAGTTGGACTGCTTCGTCTCTATAGCCCCGCAATCGGCGCTGAATTTTTGGCCAAAAGGGGGAGTGCGGATAGGGGGCCATGCGTTCAGGCAGCCCGACCCTGGCTGAACTCTTCCAGTTTGGCCGTTAAATAGTTGACCTGTCGTGAGACCTCGTTATTTTTTTTTAAACTTTTTTCCACGGCATTCACGGCATGGATAATCGAAGAATAATCGCGGTTAAAGGACTGCCCGATGGCCTCACAGGTCTGACTGGTAAACCTTTTGCTCAGATAGATAGACAGATTCCGGGGATAAAGGTGCGTCCGTTTCCGGGACTTGGAAATCATCTCCTCCGGAGTAATCTTAAAATAGCGGCCCACCAGGTTCTTGATATCCGAAATGGTAATTTCCCGATGGGCGGGGAGGTGTTGTTGGACTAGACATTCGGCCAGTTCAAGGTCCAGCGGTTGATTTAACAGCATCACCTGAGCCTTCATACTGGTCAAACAGTTTTCCAACTGCCGGATGTCGGTCAGGGGTTGATCGGCCAGGTATTCTTTAACCTGCGGTTCCAGACTCAACCCCAAAAGAGCGGATTTTTTTTCCACAATTTCCAAGCGAGTCTCAAAATCGGGGGTTCAATTCCTCCCAAGAGGGCAGCGCTGAACTGGGATTTCAATTTCCCCCCGATTCGGGAGAGGTCTTTCGGCAAAAAAGAACTGGTGAAGATGATCTTTTTATTATCGTTCAGCAAGGTATCCAGGGTGTAGCCCAATTCGGCCTGGGTGGTTTCCTTCCCGCTTAAAAAGTGAATCTCCTCCAAAAGAAGAAAATCGCAATTTTTCCGGTATTTCTCTTTAAAATTCTCCATCCGGTTCGACTTTAGGGACACCACCATTTCCTGAGTAAATTCCTCGGCCGACAGATAAAGGACCTTGGCCTGTGGTTTATGGGTTAGCAGATGGCGGCCTACGGCTTGTGAAAGGTGGGTTTTTCCCAGACCATTGGCCGAGTAAAGGTAGAGGGCATTGTTGTAAATATTTTGCTCGGAGGCCAGCGCCAGGGTGGCCAGGTAGGCAAAACGATTGCTCGGACCGGTGACAAACTGGTCAAAGGTAAAACCGTTTTGAAAACGCCGGGGCTCTTTCCGATCCAGGCCGGGCAATATATACTGATGGGTTTGAGGGACCTCCGCCGGAAAAGAGCGCTGCTTGGACAACTGTAACGTCAATTGGGGAGGGTGGTGGTGTAGGCGGGTTAGGGTTTCAGAGATTATAGGTAGATATTTTTCTTTGATCCAGTTGAGGAAAAAAAGATTGGGGCACTGTAAAATGATTTCTTGTTCGGTGACTTGGGCCGTGTCCAGCGGGTCGATCCACATCCGAAAAAGATTTTCGGGGAGTTGCGCCTGAAGCTCCCCTTTGACTTGGATCCAGATCGATTCCATGCAGGTTTTAAGCCCTTAGATTGCGTTTTGGTTTAGGATGCGTGCGTTGTTTTTTACGGTTGGATTAAGGACGGTTGTAATAGATTCGAAAGGCCCTGTCAAAGGGGGAAAGGGCGATTTTTAAGTTAGCCAAGGCTGAAGCGTTGAGGAGGCTGAAGTAGCCCTGAAAGCGGTCCTTCAAGGTTTCAAGAGGTCTAACTGGTTAGAAATTCATTTTATATTTGGATTCAATAAATCCTAAGTAGTTTTCAGGGTTAAGCCTCCTGGCTGGCTTGAAGGCCTCGATGGGCCTATTATTTAAACTCTGTTTTCCTTTTCTTTTCTTCCTTTTTTAAAGCCTCCCGGCCCTCCCCGTCTAAAATCTCCCTTTCCCTCTTCCCTCGATAAAGAAAACCGGGAAGGCGAGGGGTTATGACGGATTAGGAAGGTCCTTTTTTCGATGAATAGCGGTCCCCGGAGGAACCTGAAGCAGCGGGTTGAATTTGTGCTGTGATTTATCGGCCTTCCGGTGGGTCAAAGAATGGAGGGAAAAATAAAAAATAGGTTGCTCGCCCTTTTGGATGGATGACTTTTCGAGTGGATCACCGCCCAAGGCTTTCTTCCCGGGATCGGACCTGGGTCAACAGCCCTTCTATAAGTTGTTGTATTTCCTTTAGACGGGTGGGCGAGCGGGCCTCAAAACGCAAAACCAGTACCGGCTGGGTATTTGAGGCTCTAATGAGTCCCCAGCCGTCCTCAAAGAGTACCCGGACCCCGTCCACCTCGATGATCGGAAAACGACCGGCCAATTCATTTTTCATGGCCTCCACCAGGCTAAATTTAAGCTCTTCTCGGGTCTCCACTCGAATTTCCGGAGTGGCGTAGGTTTGGGGGAGGCCTGCCAAGAGTTCGGATATGGATTGGCCGGATCGGGCCAATATTTCCAAAAGCCGCAACGAGGCATAGATGGCGTCATCGAAGCCAAAGTAGCGATCCGCGAAAAAAATATGCCCGCTCATTTCACCCGCCAGCACGGCCTGAACTTCCTTCATTTTCTGTTTAATCAGGGAGTGCCCGGTCTTCCACATCAGGACCTGGCCCCCGTGGCGGGGGATGTCTTCGTACAAATTTTGGGAGCATTTAACCTCCCCGAGGAAGGTAGCCCCGGGACGGGTTTTCAGGATCTCCCGGGCGAACAGGATCAGGAGTTGATCTCCCCAGATAATCGTTCCCTGATGGTCGACGACCCCCAGGCGATCCCCGTCCCCATCGTAAGCCAGGCCCACGTCCAGTTTTTCCCGACGCACCAGGTCGATCAAATCGGCCAAATTCCGGGGCACCGTGGGATCGGGCTCATGATGAGGGAAGGTGCCGTCGATGTCGCAATACAGGTCAAAGACCTGGCAACCCAATTTTTTCAGAAGCGGCAAGGCCAGCCAGCCGCCGGTCCCGTTTCCCCCGTCCACCCCCACCCGTAAGGGCTTGGACAGGCGGATATCGGAAAGGATGAACTGGTGATAAGCCGGAAGGACATCCCGGTATTCCAACTGGCCGTGGCCGGCAAGGAAATCGCCCTTTTCAGCAATACCCAGCAGCCTCTGGATTTCTTGCCCGAAGATGGTATCCGGTCCATTACAGATTTTAAATCCATTGTATTCCGGTGGATTGTGGCTGGCGGTGATCATAACCCCGCCCTCGGCTTCCAGGGAGCGAATGGAAAAATACAAGAGCGGCGTCGGACAGACCCCGATATCCAGGACCTGGCAACCGGTGGACAGCAGTCCTTCCAGCAGATGGTCCCGAAAGGCCCCGGAACTCAGACGGCCGTCGCGGCCCAGGGTGATCTTTTTTTTCCCCTCCCGGCCCAGATAAGTGCCGATAGCCCGGCCTAAGAGGGACACTTCGTCAAGGGTTATTTCCCGATCGACCAGGGCCCGGATATCATATTCTCTAAATATATGGGGTTCCATTCCATCCTCCGCTCATTACTACAACAGGTCTTCCCGCCCTTCTCGGATCAGCCGTTCGACGATTTTTTTTACTTCTTGGGAACGCTCCCGCGGACAAATCAGGAGGGCCTCCGGGGTTTCCACCACCACCAGGTCTTGAACGCCTAGAAGGGCCACGGTTTTTTGGGGGCTGTACACCAAACAACCCCGGCTGTCCAAGTCGACTACCGACCCCTGGAAAACATTTCCCTGGCCGTCCTTTTCAGATAATTGATAGACCGCTTCCCAACTGCCCACGTCGTTCCAACCGAAACGGCCCTCGAGCATGCGCACGTTGTCCGCCTTCTCCATGACGGCGTAGTCAATGGAGATGTCTTCCATCCGTTCATAGGCCTCCCGCAAGGCCTTTTCCCATCCTGGGTATCCCGATTGATTCATAAGCCCTAACAGTTCCTGGTAAAGCGCCGGGGTCCAGCGTGCGAACTGCTTCAGGATCGTGGCCGCGGTCCAGATAAACATCCCGCTGTTCCAGTAAAAACGGCCGGCTGCCAGCATGGTTTCGGCCTTTTTTCGATCCGGTTTTTCATGAAAGGCCTTAACCTCCCAGACGCCGCGAGGGCCTCCGGACTTCATCGGCCCCCCTTGTTCAATATAACCGTAGCCCGTTTCCGGGAAGGTAGGGGGGATGCCCAGGGTAATCAGCACGTCGCCCTCTTGAGCCGCCTGCACGGCGGCGCTCAGGGTGATTTGAAAATCATCAATATCCGCGATATGATGGTCTGCCGGAAGGATGACCATGGCCTCTTCCGGATACCGTTCGGCCACAAAAAGCGCCGCCAGACCGATGCAGGGCGCCGTGTTCCTGCCGAGAGGTTCAACCAGTAACTGATCGGCGGGGAGTTGGGGCAAGAGCTCCCGGATCAGGGGGGCCTGTTCCTCTTCGGTAACGATCAGAATCCGATCCCAGTCGCAAAGGGGCCGTATGCGGTCCACGGTCTGTTCCAGGATCGTTTTTTCCCCTATGATATTCAATAGTTGTTTAGGACGGCGCTTGCGGCTCCGGGGCCAGAAACGGGTCCCCCGACCACCGGCCATTATGACGGCAAACATAGGCGCTCCTCATTTCAGATTTTCGGCTCCCGATTCTTCCAGAAAGGCGAAATCTCCCGCAAACGGGAAATGATTTTTGGAAGATGCTCCAAAACAAAGTCCACTTCTTCCTCAGTGTTATAAGGGCTCAGGCTGAAACGAATCGAGCCGTGAGCGGCGGTAAAAGGAACCCCCATGGCCCGCAGGACATGGGAGGGTTCCAGGGACCCGGAGGTGCAGGCCGAACCGGAAGAGGCGCAGATCCCCAGGTTGCTCATCAGCAGAAGGATCGACTCCCCTTCCACGTATTCAAAGCTGACGCTTACGGTGTTCGGCAGGCGCAGAATCCGGTCGCCGTTAATCAGGACTCGGGGGATTCGATCCAGGATCCCCTGCTCCAGTTTGTCCCGCAGGCTCCGCACCCGCTGGTTTTCATCGATCAAACGGACCTGGGCCAATTGGCAGGCCTGGCCCAGGCCGATGATATAGGGGACATTTTCCGTCCCGCCCCGACGGCCTTTTTCCTGATGACCCCCCATCAGAAAAGGGGTAAAGCGGGTTCCCCTCCGGATATAGAGGACCCCGATCCCTTTGGGGGCATGGAGTTTGTGGCCGGAAAAGGCCAAAAGGTCGATCGGGATCTTTTGTAGATTGATGGGCGCCTTGCCCACGGCCTGGACGGCGTCGGTGTGGAACACCGAACCCTTGGACTTGACCAGGGCCGCTATTTCCTCGATGGGAAACACCACCCCGGTTTCGTTATTGGCCCACATGATGCTGACAATGGCTGTTTCCTCGGTGATGGCGGCGGCCAGTTGGTCCAGGTCCAAACGGCCTTCCCGGTCCACCGGCAACAAAGTCACCCGGTACCCTCTCTTGGATAGATAAGTGGCCAGGTTCAAAACGGCCGGATGCTCCACCCGGGTGGTGATCAGGTGTTTCTTTTGGGGATAGGAATTCAGGGTTCCCCAGAGGGAAGCATTATCGCTTTCGGTACCGCAACTGGTAAAAATAATTTCCGAAGGGTCGGCCCCGATCAAGGCGGCCGTCTGTTCCCGGGCCTGCTGAACATTTTTAGCTACCTGGCCGCCGAAAAAGTGCATGCTGGAAGGGTTCCCATAAAGGGTGGAAAAAAAAGGCAACATGGCCTCCACCACCTCCGGAGCAGTCCGGGTGGTGGCGTTATTGTCCATATAAATAACCTTCACGATTTGACCTCCTCCACAATGATCTCCGGGGCCACGAATTCCTTCAATTTAAACTCCACATAATCCTTTAAGGTTACCTCAGCGGCCCGGCAGGAGGAACAGGCCCCCCGTAAAGCCACCAGCACTTTGTTGCCGTCAATGTCGATCAGGTCGATATCCCCGCCGTCGGCCTTCAACGCCGGTTTAATCTCTCTTTCCAGGGTCTCTTCAATCAGTTTCATCTTCTGGATATTGGTCAACACCGTTTTTTTGACTGCCGGCGCCGGCCGGGAGCCTTGGTCTTCTTTCAGGATTCGGGCCAGAAGGGCTTCAATCTTCTCATGGCAGGATTCGCAACCGCCTCCGGCCTTGGTATAGTTGGTCACTTCTTCGCGGGTTTTTAGCCCGTTTTCCCGGATCACCCGTTCGATTTCCTTATCCGTGACCCCGAAGCACTCGCAGACGATTTCCCCCTCTTCCGTCTTCGGAAGCGTTTGTCCCCGATAGTTGGCTATGGCTGCGGCCAGGGCCTGTTCGCCCAGCACCGAACAATGCATCTTCTCTTTCGGCAGACCGCCTAAAAAGGAGGCGATATCTTTGTTGGTGATTTTCCCCGCCTCTTCCAGAGTCTTGCCGAGGATCAGTTCGGTTAAGGCCGAGGAGGAGGCAATGGCGCTGGCGCAGCCGAAAGTCTGAAATTTAGCCTCCTGGATCCGTTTTTGTTCGTCCAGCTTAAAGGTCAGCTTCAGGGCGTCACCGCAGGCCAGGGAACCCACCTCGCCCACCCCGTCGGGGTTTTCCACCTCCCCGATATTTTTTGGATTCTCAAAATATTCCTTCACTTTTTCCGTATAATCCCACATGGATCAAATCCCTCCAAAACGCTTTATACTGCCTGAACTACATCTTTCTCTGGCTATGGTTTTATTTTGTTAATTTCGAAAACTGAAATTCGTATTTGTTTCGGGTTTCGAATTCAGAGCTAATGGGTATATTGAACCAGTTCAATCAACACTCCGTAAGTCCCTTTGGGATGCAGGAAGGCGATTCGGGCCTCGTGGGCCCCCGACCGGGCCTGCTGGTCAATCAGGGTGACCCCTTTGGCCTTTAATTCCTCAAGAGCCTGGTCGATGTCCTCCACCTCAAAGGCGATATGGTGGATCCCTTCCCCGCGCTTATCGATAAATTTATTCATGACCCCTTCCGGGTCGGTGGATTGAACCAATTCCACATTGGTCTGTCCCACCGGGACAAAGGCAATTTTCAATTCTCCCAGCCGTTCCTCCCGATCCACCGGGAGGGTAAGCATCTCCTGGTAAAAGAGCTTGGATGCGTCGGCGTCCTTCACGGCCACTCCGATATGGGCAATCCGTTTGATCTTCATAGGACCTTTCCTCCGTGATTCGATTATTAGGCCTGGAATCGGATTTTCAAATCTGTTTCCGTATGGTTAGGTTATATTCAATTTCGTCCTCAATTGCAACTCAAAACCCAAACGGGCCCCGGCGATCCGGAGGAAGACTTCCCACAGGACTTGACAAGTACAGGTAACCGCCTTAATATAGTCTTAATTTTTGATCGTACCGGACCTAGGACAAACGATAGATGAAAAAACCCAATCCCTACTTCAATCCTCCTTTACGGCCCGTCCGCAGACAGGCCCAGTTTGATCAGTTTGAGGCCAGCGCCCTCTATTGTCCGAAGTGCCGACAGGCCATGCCGGTCAAGAAACGGCTGCTCCTGGTTCTCCCCGAAGGGGATAAATACGAATACCTCTGTGCCGCCTGTTTCACCTCCGTGGGAGACAAAATTGAGCGAAACACCGAGGGGATCAAATTAGTCCTGTCGTAACGTACTCTCCCATCCTCTGACTGATTTCCGATAATGAAAAAATCAGCTTACGGATGCGGGGTGATGGCTAGGATGGTAATTTGGTTTTTGGCGGGGCCGTAATACCAAAAAATTCGGTAGGCTGCCGGAGTAGATTGTTCAGCGTAAGCCTCAAATACTTTCTCCCCTCCTGGTCCTTGCAATCCGGTAAACTCATGGGTATTAAGACCTTGGTGTCGTGGATTCGCAGAAAGAAACCGGAAGGCTTTTTTGACGGCATTGTATCTTTTTTCCAGGCCTTTATCGTTTTTAAGCCCGTTTAATTGATTTCCAGCCTCATTGGTGAGAAATAAATCAAACAATTGGGATCCCTAAAGCTCGTCGAGGTTAAGTTTGGTTATTTTCCCCTCAGCAGCGTCCTCTACCCCCCTTTGAACACTCTGAAAAGCCTCCTTATTTCGGTACAGCCATAGCTCTGAGGCCGGGATCTCCACGATCGGTTGCAACAGAACTTCGCCCCGGTCGTTCTTAAACAAACGAATTCTTTTATAGCCCTTGAAAAGTTCCCCCAAAGTGAGCCGGTTTCGTTCATCCATTGTTTTTGTCCCGATCTCCTGGAACTCGTCGTTTATATTGATATTATTTTGCATACTCCCAGCCTCCTTGCTTTATTGACCCTAACTATATTACAATTCCCATAATGGGTCAATGGGAATTAGCGACAAGTCCAGGTCCGGCGGCTTCCCCGGACAGATAGGCGAGGGATACTGTTCTCTCCACATCCAACGAAAGGCCAATCAAAAACATTGAGGAGAAAATATTTATTGAGTCTGGCGAAAATTTATCTGGCCAGGCAAATTGCCGAGGAGCGAAAGGGTTTGCCCCGGGCTTTATCTAAAGGCAAGGGTAAAGCTGAAGCGTGGGATTGAAAAGAAACAGGGTGACCAAAGCCTACAAAAACTATTTCCATATTATGTCAAATAATTGACACTAAAAACATTCCCTCTGCTCTAAAAACTTCTTGTCCTGAGGCCCCGGCCCCGCAGGGTATTCGACCTGCCTTCACCCTAACCACCAAACCCATCGGGCTGCACCTAACATTGGCGAAACGACGGAACTTTTTATTTTTTCGTGTCTTTTCGAAAAAGAAGAAATGGCAATCTTTCCTTTGCGTTCTTCGCGCCTTTGCGGTGAAGTTATTTTTTCCCGTTAGGGTCCGCGGGTGTCCGCGGCAATAAAAAACTCTCCCCAGCTATCCAGGCAAGTTTTTTGCATAAATTACCTCTAGATATGGAACCTATGCTCATCGCCCAGATCGAGACCCCTCCAAACATCGAAGGCGGAGATTTTTACTAGCCGGAGTTTATGCCCGGGTCTGTTTGGCCCTGGGAGGAAGGCGTATATGTCATCGATTTGACCTGTGAGCACGGCTTCGGAAGAAATTGCCAACCTGGTCGGAAAAATGATCCTCAGGAATACCTGGAGGCCTAAAATATGTAGGTTGTTTAATTTGTTGTCTCCTTGGGCAGGTCAATGATCGGGAGATCTTATGGATAGCACTTCAACGAATTCAAGATGTCTTTAAAGGTGTCTATGATCAATCCTTGGAGTTGCAATATGAAGTGGCATCAATATTGCTGTACTAAAGCAAGACCTTGCGTTACTTTTATAGCGGGGTCTTTTGTTATACTGAGGCGTTTGAGCTGTAATTATGACGGAAAGCCTTTTGTACAGGGTAATCAATCAGGCGGAATGAATATTGTTCGATAACATTTACAAAGAAAAGACCGCCCCGATCACCGGCCATACTGGTTTCAAAGGGTCGTGGTTGGCGTTCTGGCGGAAGGTGTTGGACAACATCACCAGAAATAATTGCTATGAAAACAGGGAGTGGGTCTGGGGTTAACGGGAGAAGAATCCGCTGGGCGGTCATGCCTCTAAAGCGCTTCCGAGGGTTGTGCGAACCTCGTATTCAGGGTTTATTTGAAATCGTTTTTCAAATCTGGGAAAATGTCGGAGAATTCCGGGGCTATGAGTCGATTTCATCAGAATTCGCAGTACCGAGTCGGGCTTTTTATTGAAGGTATTGCGAATAGGCAGCCTCATTTTCTTATTCACTGGTAACAGGTGATGCTTGCCATGTTTGCTTGATGGGGCGCGGTGTGTCGAGAAGGCTCACCCATCTTTCTGCGAGGGGATGGGGGTGGAATTCCCCGGCCTACTCACGCGGGAGGTTTGATATGTTGAATATATTAGGATTAGTCGAAGCTCTGAAGATTGATGGCTGGATGAGCGAAGATGAACTGTCATTTCTAGGTAGCCAGGCTGCAAATGCAAAGAATGCTTTGCAGATTGGTTGCTACAAGGGTCGGTCTTCTTATGTCATAGGCAAGAACATAAAAGGTTCCTTGTTAGATATCGATTCATTTGTTGGCGATTTCGGCAAATACTCTCTCACCGCAGATCTGGCCACTACCTATATAAAGAACATACATGAATTATTGGGCACGAAAATTGAGCTTGTCATTGGAAATAGTCAAGAAGTTCTCAAGATACTTAACAAAGACTTTGATTTAATTTTTGTAGATGGTAGCCATTTTTATGAAAATGTCAAAATGGATATACAGCTATCCATTCCACTATTAAGGCCCGGAGGATTGCTTTGTGGGCATGACTATTCTCATTCCAAGGAAGTTAAACAAGCAGTAGATGAGATTTTCGGCGAAAATGTAAAACTATATAACAAGACATCCATCTGGTACATAACTGACGAAAGGACCCGCAAGGAATATCTAGGCAACAAATCCGCGGAAGGCAAAAAGAGAATTTCAAAAACTAACATAAATAAATTACATTTAGGCTGCGGAGCGAGAATTCTACCCGGTTATATTAATATTGATCTGTACCGATGCGAAGCAGATTTGCAGCTTGACATTACGGACTTAAGTTATTTTGAAGATGACAGTATCGATGAAATCTATTTAAATGCAGTTTTTGAGCACCTTTACTCATTCGAGCAAGAAAAGGCTTTGTCTGAGTGGCATCGTATTTTAAAGCAAGGCGGTGTTATTAAAATTGATTCCATTCCTGATTTTGATGAAGTTATTAAAGCCTATATTGCACAAACAAATGGAAATACCCGAAAGATTTTTGATCTTGAAGAGGCCATGCGTTATACACATGGAGAATATGGTGAGGCAGATAAAATCGGCGGATTGCACAAAGATCTATTTACCAAGAAAAAGGTAAAGAAATTGCTTGAAAATGCAGGATTTGAGATTACGCATATCGAATCGCTGCAATGGGGGAATGAAAGGAATCCTGTAAACATTAATGTACAGGCAAAAAAGCCATTTGAAAGCGACCCAATAACATTAACAACGAAATCTTTTGCAGTCTGTCTATTGTGTTTATGATGATGATACTTGGCTCCATCAATCACTCTCTTCGGTTTATAGCTGTTGTGATAAGATATTTTTCTTGATCGGGGACAAACCTTGGCATGGTAACCGTTCGGATAACACCAGCACCTTAAGGTGTATTCAAGACTACCCTGATACCGACAGAAAAATACAAATCATCCATGGCACATGGGACAACGAGGCCGATCAACGCAATGCCGGACTCCAACTTATTGAAAAGGAGGGACTTGATTATTGCTTTGTCGTGGATGCTGATGAGATTTACGATTCTGTCCAGCTAAGAAACATGATGATCTTTGTCAGAAAGCATCCAGAAATAGAATGCTGGCATATGACATGGGATACCTATTGGAAATCTCCCTTGTTTAAAATAGAACCTCGGGAACCATTCAAACCGGTAGTTTTTGTAAAAACCGGCGGGGTGAGATTTGAAGAGAACCGCAATGTGGGGAGCAATAGCCATGGGATGATTCCGCCGGAAATCGGATTCTGCCATCACCTGAGCTATGCAAGAAGTGATGAACAAGTCAGAAAAAAAATAACGACATTCAGTCATTCCCACGAGATACGGCCTGACTGGTTTCAATCGGTTTGGAAAGCTTGGGATACTGATAACTTATTGTTAAATCTACACCCAACTCATCCGCCCGCTTACAGGCACGCCGTTAACCAGCCGATCCTCGCGTTGCCCCCTGTGCTCAGGGACAGCTTGACTGATCATACCTACATAACGAATAAGACGTCCATCGTCATCCTCACCTTCAATCAGCTTGAATGTACGAAAAAGTGTGTGAAGAGTATCCAGAGTCATACCCCGGAAGCTCACGAAATCATTTTCGTTGACAATGCCTCCACGGATGGCACGGTTACATGGTTAAGAAAAATGATTCGGGAGAATCCTAATTACAGACTTATTGAAAACAAAGAGAATCTGGGGTTTGCCGCTGGCAATAATCAAGGCCTGGCTTTGGCCAATGGAAATTATTTGCTTCTGCTTAACAACGACACCGTCGTGACCGAAGGCTGGCTGGTTCGTATGTTATCGGTATTTGAAAAGTATTTAGAAGTAGGTATCGTCGGCCCGGTTTCCAATTATGTTTCAGGTCCACAGCAAGTCAAGGGAGCTTCTTACAAGAGTCTTGAAGAAATGCACCACTTTGCCAAACAGTGGTCGGTTGAACATATGGGACAAACAATGGAATTTCCGAGGGTTGTTGGGTTCTGTTTGCTGGCTAAACGTGAAGTTATTGACCGAATCGGCGGATTGGACGAACAATTTGGCAGCGGAAATTTTGAAGATGACGATTATTGCTTTCGAGCAACTGCAGCCGGTTTCAAAGCTCGAATTGCGCAGGACGCCTTCATTCATCATACGGGCAGTCAAACATTCAAGGGCGCCGGGATTAATTATCGGCAAAGCCTGGAGCGTAATTGGGAAATATTCAAGACTAAGTGGAAACTACCACAAAATTTACCCTATGGCGCCAACTATACCCTTATTCTTGACACAAGAGATTTATCGCAATATTATATCCCGCTACCTCCCAGCGCATCGATTCCATTAATTGTCAATACAATCCCCCGCAAAAAAGCAGAAGATTCGGTGGCCCCCATTGGCGGATTGGAAAAAATGGTCCAGTCTGAACTAACGGCCGGCAATTGGGAACAGGCGATTCAATTATTGACTGAGGCACTCAATCTTGATCAAACCAGTGAAGCGGCGGTATCGCTCTCGAACGACCTGGGCTACAGCTACTTTATGGCAAATCGCCCCGAGCAGGCCGAGATCGCTTTCATCAACGGCTTGAAAATAGACCCCCAAAATTTAGACTTACTTAACAATCTGGCCAGTTTGTACCTGCATCAGGAAAATTACAACCGAGCCACCGACTATGTGAACCGCGCCCTGCATCTCGACCCGCAAGATGTTGGAGCGCTCCGCACACTGGGCGATTGCGCGATCAAACTTGCGAGGTTCGATGTGGCCCTGCGAGCCTATGCGCACGTAAAAAGACTGTCGCCCGCCACTGAGGGCATCGACCAAGTGATCGGCGACCTAACCCGATTTGCCGGCGCATATGCCCCCGAACCGGACGAAACCGCCCCCAATCCCAAGCCCTTTTAACGGCAAGAGGAAACGGGAAGTTTTTATGACTTTAGGCAACGCCCTCCTCGTTGTGGGCTAACTGGGAAGGCCATTCAGATGGATTGGCAATTTCAAAAGGATAATTGAAAGCATAATCTCAGGATAATTTTAAAGTGAATAAGATATTAATGGGATAATGAAAGGCAAAACATAAATGGCTAAAAAAGAGAAAAGAATTCGTAAGAATATGCAGATTACCCGCAAGAAAAGCCCTTCTACCATTTCCCTTTGCATGATCGTGAAAGACGAAGAGGCGTTTTTGCCTCAATGTCTTGAAAGTATAAAAGATGTTGTTGATGAAATCATCATTGTGGATACCGGATCAACGGATAATACTCGAGAAATTGCCCTGCAGATGGGAGCCAAGGTCTTTGAATTTCCCTGGACAAATGATTTCAGTGCCGCCCGGAACGAATCGATCCGGCGGGCCACCGGCCATTATATCCTTTGGCTGGATGCCGATGACCGGATCGATCCAGAAGAAATTGAAAAACTTCGTCAAATTAAATCCCAGCTTCGCCCCTATCGAACAAAGGCATATTATTTTATTGTTCAAAGCCATGCTCTTCAGGAAGGAGTTACCTCTTTTTATCAGATGCGCCTTTTCCCGAAGAAACCGGGGGTGCTATTTGAGGGGCGGGTCCACGAGCAAGCCGTTTTTAGCCTCCAGCGCTTAAGGATACCCCTTGAATACCTCCCAATGCGGATTCGGCATACCGGATATAACGATCCAACAACTATCAAAAGGAAATTCGAACGTAACTGGGCCATATTGGAAGCGGATATAGAAAAGAATCCCAATGATTTATTCAGTCGCTATTATGGGGCCCGCACCCTGGCCGGACAGGGCCGTTATCAGGAGGCGATCAAACACATTAAAATAATTACAGAAAATTCGACTATCCAAAAAAGGGAAAAAGCATTTTTTCTTCAAAGTGCCATACTTTTGGGTCAATTTTACTTAAAACTTAATCTGTTTTCGGAAGCGAAGCTTTTATTCCAGAAATTGGTCAACGAGCACCCCGATGATCCGATGGTTCAATATGAATTGGGAGAGAGTTATTTCCTGGCTGGAGATTATGAAAGCGCCTGCTTTCCACTCCGCCGATCATTGGAATTACCCCAGGAGTTAAGTATTTTTCCCGTGAATCAGGAACAATTTGCTTATGGTCAATTCCATGCTTTATGCGAATGCTATAAACACTTAGGAATGAGAGAACAGGCCGGGATGGTGTGGGAAGCGTACCTGGCTCGGGATCCTGACAATTCCAAACCCTTAGAACTCTTAGGCTTGCTGGCCTTGGAGGATAATCAATTTTCAGAGGCCGTAGATTATTTTCAGAGGGCTGCTCAGAAAGGGGCGGCCTCGGACATAATGTTTTCCAACCTGGGCCTTTGTTTGCGAAAACTGGAGCGATGGGCCGAAGCCGAAGAGGCCCTCCGGCAGGCCTTGGAATTAAACACTGATCGATTGGAGGCCCTGATTAATCTTGGACTTGTTTTTTATCAGCAGAAAAAACATCACCCGGCCCTCGAATATTTTAAGCAGGCCTTGGCTTTGGATCATCAATTAGTGGATGTCCGGCTCTATCTTTGTGACCTTTTCCTTAAGGTTGGGGAGGTGGAAGGTCTGGTGAAGGTGTGCGATGAACTCCTAGAATTACTGTGTTTAGATCGGAACCTTACCATCCAAAGCCTCCAGGATTTGGGAGAACTTTTCTTCCAGATTGCCGGGGCCCTTGATCAGGGGGGAAAGCCCACACTGGCTATTCAAGCCCTTCATATCGGCTTTTCGCTTCACCCCACCCGGGAAATATTGGAGCAGATCGTGGTCGAAGCCAAAACAATAGGGAACTTGTCCTCCACCCTGAGACGGTTGGAAGATGACCTTTCCGCTTTGAAAAAGGCCTCAACAACCGCCCTCACCCCCAATTTCCTTTCCGCGGCCGCCCGATAAACCGTCCCTTCTCCTCCCAAAAAATCCTTAAGTTTTTCCCCGTTCTGACGATAAGATTTTCAAAATGAACATCGAACCCAAAGGAAAGGAGGATAGTTTAGCACGATATAAAAATCAGGTAGACCCGATTTGTTTTTGAAGAAATTCAGGCAAGGATGCCAAAATTAAAATCAAGGAGGAATGAACTATGGCACTTCGAATCAACACCAACCTCGCGGCTTTGAATGCCCACCGGCTGTTAACCCAAACCGATAACGTCATGGGGAAGTCGATTGAAAGATTGTCTTCCGGTTTACGGATCAATAAGGCCAAAGACGATGTCGCCGGTCTTTCCATTGCCAATAATTTAAGGATGGAGGTTAGAGGGCTTCAGGTAGCTCAGCTAAATGTTACCCAAGGCAATGCCCTTTTGCAGATGGCCGAAGGAGGAGCCACCCAGATCGAAGGGATCATCGAACGATTGAAGGAACTGGCTACTTCGGCTTCTTCCAGCAACGTGGATCAAACTGGTCGGGATGGTTTACAAGCAGAAGCGTCGAAGCTGTTGGATGAAATCGATCGTATCGCTAAAGACACTAAATACGGCACTACGAACCTGCTGAGTGGAAATTTGAGCATGACCTTCCAGATTGGGTCCGCCAGCGTTGACGGTGAAGATACGGTTTCCGTTAATACTTCATATGGCTTGCTTTCCAGCTCCGTGGGGCTGAGTACCATCAATCTGGGATCTTTGGTTAGTGCGCAGGCGGCCATAACGAGTATCAATGCCTCTCTCGTTTCAGTGAACTTCGTCTTAGGCCAAATCGGTGCGGCCCAAAGCCGATTTGATTATGCCTCTGCCAACCTGGCGGTATCGATAGAAAATATATCCGCCTCCCAGTCTGCCATTCGTGATGTAGATATGGCGGCTGAAATGGTAACTTTTACCAAAAACCAGATCTTGCTCCAAGCGGGTACGGCCATGCTGGCCCAGGCCAACATGATGCCACAGAACATACTCAGCCTGCTCAAGTAATCGTAATCCACAGTGGGTAGGGAACACCCTGCCCACTGTGGATTAGCGCCTAAGCAAGGTGAGGGAGAAAACACCATGGAGCCTATAGGATTTGGCGAAAAAGTTCCCATCAGCGTTTCTTTAGCGGGTTCCCAACCGATTCCAAAGGTTAGCAAAGGGGAACCGGGACAGGAATCGGGCAAAAAGATACCTAAGCCACTGGAAATCGCGCCTTCGACCGATCCATTTACCAACAGTCAGGAAACCCGGAAAGTCCTGGCCGCCCGGATTAATGCCTTCCTGGATGCCACCAAATACAGCCTGGAATTTGTCCCCAATCAGGAAAACGGTCGGGTCACCATCCGAGTATTGGATAGTGAGGGCAGAGTGATACGGCAGATACCGCCAGAAGAAATCGCCCGACTTTCCCGCAATACCGGTTCTGGTACCGGTATTCTGGTCGATGAGAAGCTGGAATAATCTTAAAGAGGAAAAGTTTCATGGCCTCCACTACTAGTGTCAGCGGATTGAGCAGCGGAATCGATTGGCGATCGCTGATCGATCAACTGCGAACGGCCGAACATGGGCCCATCGACTTGCTTACCAAACAGAAAGGCACCTACGGGGACAAATTAAAAGCCTGGCAGGAATTAAATACCAAATTGCTCTCTCTCAAGACGGCCGCCGAAAAGCTGAATACGGCGAAGGAATTTAATCTTTATACCAGTTCTTCCAGTTCCTCCTCAGCCACGGATCCCAACGACCTCCTAACAGCCGCTCTTGGGGCCGCCGGGGAAACGGGGTCCTACGACATCGAGGTACTCCAAACCGCCAGGGTTCAAAAACGAGCCAGCCAAAGTTTTTCCAGTCAATCGATCGCCTTGGGTGATGGCTACGCCGGTGCCTTTCAAATTAACGGCCGAACGGTGACGGTTGTTGCGGGCGATACCCTGGCGGATGTCCGGACCAAGATTAACAATCTGAATAGCGGCGACCAGGCCACCAAGGTTACGGCCTCCATTGTATCCTATTCTTCGACCGATAATCGCCTGATCCTGACCAGCCAGCAGGAAGGAGCGGCGGGGTTTACGCTGGAACCAGAGGGTTCGCCCGATTTGGTGGCGGCCTTTGGATTTGCCGAGATTCAGACCGGGCGGGACGCCCAATTAAAGGTTGACGGGATTTCTCTGACCCGATCGTCCAATACCATAACCGATGTCCTTCCCGGAATTACCTTGAACCTCAAAAAGGCCGAACCCGGGACGACAATTACGTTAAATATAGATCGGGATTTAGATGGGGTATCCAGCCTGATCAAAGAGTTCGTTGATCAATATAATCAGGTCCTGAATTCTATTCAAACCCAGTCAACTTATCATCAGGGAGACGGGCAGTCGAACAGTATATTATTTGGGGACACAACCCTTAGGTCGGTAAAAAGTAACCTGACAAAAAACGTGATCAATCAGGTCTGGGGAGTATCGTCTCAATTTTCCACTTTAGGGCTGGCAGGGATCAATCTGGATAATCAAGGGAATCTTTCGGTTAACGAAAGCAAGCTCACAGGGTACCTGGAGACTAATTTCGAGGACATCAAAAGGCTGTTTATTGCCGAGGGAACGTCCTCCACCGGCGATTTAAACTACGTTACCCATGGGGTAAAAACAACCCCCGGGACCTATGTAATCGATATCACCCAGGCGCCTTCGACCGGGGTGGATGTGGCCGGGACCATCAACGGGGAGGCGGCCATCGGCAGCGGAACTACTTTAACCGGGGCGCCCGGAACCTCGATTGAGGGACTGGTGGTGAGTTACTCCGGCACAGCCACCGGTAATGTAGGTAACGTCACCTTAACCCTCGGTGTCGCTGAGGCCTTCTCCCGGACCTTGTATAACATCACCGACAGTCATGGCGGGTACTTGGCCTATAAACAAACCAGCCTGCAAACCAGTATGGACAACCTGGATAATAAGATAAAACAAATGGAAGCCCGGCTGGACAAGCGGATGGAGACCTTGACGAATCAATATGTAGCCATGGAAACAGCTCTGGGAAAAATGCAGAGCATGAGTTCCTGGCTTTCTTCTCAAATTAGCGGACTCACTCAACAGTAGAAGTCAGGAGGAATGAAGGAATGAAGTCGTACTGGCAACTAAATCGTTATAACCATGTAGCCGTGGAAACTGCAGATCAAAAAGAACTGATCCTGATTTGCTATGATGAAGCCATACGGGCCTTGCAGCAGGGGGTGGAGTGCTACCTGCAGAAAGAGTTTGAGGAGAAGGCCAGATTATTAATCCGGGCCCAGAATTTAATAACCGAATTGATGGTATGTTTAAATATGGAAGCCGGTGGTCAGATTGCTCAAAATCTCCGGGCCCTCTATGGTTTTTTCATAAAGAGCATAATTAATGCTGATTTGAAGGGCGACATGCGCTTAGTCGATCAGATTGTCGAGATGCTTTCCGAACTCCGTTCCGCCTGGGCCGAGATCGATACCCGGCCTTCGGCCGGGGTGATGCCCAACCAGACCTACGGCCAGATGGCCATGGCGGCCAGGGGATTTTCGGTTTAAGGGCATGGCGCAGAGAGCCGAGCGCATACTGCTCAAAAAACCTAAGGGGGAATAAGGGGTACCTGATGACTGACCTACTGCAGCAAAAACACGGACTCTATCGCCGGCTCAAGGCCAACATGGAGGGGTTTAAAAAAGCCCTGGAAGTGGGACAGGACCCCCAGATCAGCCAGTTGACCAGGGAGCGGGAAGAAATCCTGAAAACCATCGATCTGGTGGACATACAACTCGCCCGGGAGGGTTACCCCGGACGGCGAGCCGTTCCTCTGGAGAAAAAAGGAGAACCCTTACTGGCGACCTGGATCGGAAAGATTAAGGAAACCTGGCAGGAGATCTTTGACTTGAATTTGGAGTGTCTCCAGTACGCCGAGGTGCGCTGCCGGGATTTGAAGCAGGAGATGGCCACCCTGGGCCGGGAGGTTCAGGGCGTCAAAAGATATATCCCGCCGCAATCCTACTCGCCGCGATTTGTTGATATGGTGAAATGAGTATAATTTCCATCCGCTGAAAAGGATCATCGTTGTTCAGAGGTGGGAAACAGGCGATAAACCAGGCCTCTGATTTTCTCAAAATGATAATCCATGGTAACTAGTTCAGCGCCCTGCTCCATTGCCTGGGCTGCAACCCAGATATCATTAGTGGGGATGGGCGTTCCTTGTCTTTTGAGTTGCTCGGCGATTCTTGAATAGCGGTCGGCGGTGATTTCCCCTATCTGGACCACTTCCACTGCATCATGAGTGATAAACTGATGGAGCTCATCCATATTTTCTTGGAATCTGGTGCCGTTGCGAAATCCGAAAATCAATTCCCCCAAGATAATTGGTGATATCAAAATCAGGCTTGCTTTCAGAAGGAAGTCGACCAGATCAGGGAGGCCCGTTTTGAATCCCACATAGGCGTTGGTATCTAAAAGAAGCTTCATCGCCACATTTCCTCGTCAATTTGTTCGCAGGACCCGATAGAATTCAGAAAATCCGAGGCTTCCTGTTCGCTCCATCCACCTGCCAAATGTTTTAGCGTTGCGGCCGGGGAGATGCGCTTCCCCTCGTCAAATTTTTGGCGAATGATTTCGGTAAGAACGTAATTAATGGACTGGTGCTTGTCCCTGGATAGTTGCCTAATTTTTTGTTCTATTTCCGGGCCTAAACCCCGAACTGTAATCTGACCCATGACTCTCTCCTTACATCTATTTGAGGTATTTTATGAGGTAAAAAAGAGAATGTCAAGGGGAAAAAGGTTTCCGCCCTCATATGGAAGTCCATTGCCCGAAGATTGATCCCTTTCATTGCCCTTCCGTTGTCTGCTCCAAAAAAGTATTTAAGAAAATGCCGGTTAAAGTCGAAAGGATGAGTAGGGCGTTGATTCGACGCCTGAAGTAATAAGATAAAGGAATAGATCATGATGAACATACTGGTGGTTGATGACGATCCCATTATCCGCAATTTGTTGGATGCCTACCTGCGGGAGTTCAAAGGCAACAATGTCTTTCTGGCCACCGACGGGATTGAGGGACTCAATTGGATCCAGAAGGTGGAAATGGACTGTGTTTTCATGGACATGTACATGCCCGGGTTTACCGGGCTGGAGACCCTGGGCAGAATCAAGCAGCTTAACAAGGACGTGATGATCGTCCTCATGACCGGCCAGCCTTCCTTTGAAATTATGATCGAGGCCATCCAAAAGGGGGCCTCGGACTTCCTGATCAAACCCTTCCAGTTGGAACAGGTGAGTCTGACCTTGGAACGACTGACCAAAGAGAAGAAACTGCTCAATGAAAATAAGATGCTGACGGAAGAAGTCCGGGCCAAGAAAATCCTGGAAGAACTGAACCTGAAGCTGGAAAAGAAAGTCAAGGAACAAACCATTTTGTATACCATCATGGACCAGTTGAGCCAGGTCCGGGGCAAAGAGGACCTCTTCCACCAGATTGTCAACATGGCCGCCCATCTGACCGATGCCCGGAAGGTGGCATTTTTCATCTGGGATCGGGAGGCGGGTCAACTGCGATTGATTGCCGGTGTGGGAATGGATCCCAGCCTGATCAATCACCTGGTCGTACCCCTGGGCCAAGGGGTTGTGGGCAAGGTGGCCCAGGACGGGATGCCCGTCCTCGGTTTGGGAGAAGAAAGCCTGCTCTCTTTTCCCGACGAGTCCCTGGGAGGAAAGCCTTCATCCTTTTTGGCCATGCCCCTAAAGATTCGCCAGGAAACCTTCGGGGTGTTGCAGTTGGCCGATCGTGATCAGGGGAGGCCCTTTTCCGAAGAAGACCTTTTCTTGCTTTCGATTCTTAGCGAAAAGGCGGCCATGACCATCGAAAATATCGCCCTGTATGAAAACGTGGTCTCAAATCTATATGCCACCTTGAAGGCCCTGGTCAGCACTATAGAGGCCAAGGACCCCTACACCATGAAGCATTCTGAGCGGGTAACCCAATTGGCCATGACCATTGCCCGGAAAATGAACCGCCCCGAAGAAGAAATTGCCGCCCTGGCCTTTGCCGGACCGCTGCACGACATCGGGAAAATCGGGGTCCAGGATTATGTCCTGCTGAAGCCTTCCAGGCTGAATAAGGATGAATACGATATGATCAAGATGCATCCCACCACCGGAGAGCGGATCATCAATCAATTGGGAATTTCCGCCATGGAAAAGTCCATCATCCGCCATCACCACGAACGCTGGGATGGGGCCGGGTATCCGGATGGTTTAAAAGGGAATCAAATTCCTTTCCTCTGCCGGATTATTTCGGTGGCGGACGCCTACGATGCCATGACTTCCGACCGCTCCTACCGCAAAGCCCTGAATCAAGAAGAGGCCCTCCAGGAGATCACCCGCTGCAGTCAATCGCAGTTCGACCCGCAGGTGGTGGAAGCCCTGGTGGAAATCGTGAATAACGGAGACAATCCCCTGAACGCGGCTATGGTTAATCAGGAAGGGCGGCTGGCGGAGTCGGTGATGGTTGCCGGTTAATAAATCGACCATGGTTTTTCGAGCGGCGGGTCTCGGTTGGAGAACACTTGCAGGATTTTTTCACCGCCAAGACGCTAAGGACGCAATGCTTAAAATATTTTCTTTGCCGCTGAAGACCCGGCAAAAAAAATCCCTCCAGGCTGAGGTTTTTATTGGGTAGGGATCAACTCTTGGGAGCGCCGGGGTGACTCCGGGCGGCCTCTTTTTCTTTTTTCATCAGGCCCGCCGGTTCATTCTTCTTTTCCTGGCTGTTCAAGATCACCACGTCCACCCGGCGGTTTTGATCCCGCCCCTCCGGGGTGTCATTGGCGGCGATCGGTCGAAACTCCCCGTAACCGGCGGCAGAAAGTTTTTGAGGGTCGAATTGGAAGTTGGTTAGGAAATAACGGATGATGGTGGTCGCCCGGGCCGTGGAAAGTTCCCAGTTGGAAGGAAACTGTGCGGTGTTGATCGGGACATTGTCGGTATGGCCTTCGATGCGGATGGAATTATCCAAGCCCTGCAATGTCTGTCCGAGGACCTTCAAAAAGGGCTGGACTTCGGGACGGATGGCCGCTTCTCCGGTCTGGAAAAAAAACTGGTCTGAAACCCGGATTACCAGTCCCCGCTCCTGAAGTAAAAAACTTACCTGGTAGGCCTGGGTACCGGCTTTTTTCCCACCTTTTCCCTGGGGTCCTTCAATTTTTTTCTTCAACTCCTGAGCCAGCTTATTCACCTCTTGGGCGTGGGGGGCGCCGATGGGAACAATGGTCACCTGGACCGGGGTGCTGAAATCATGAAATACTCCAGCCTGTCGGCTGGGGACCGGCACGGCGATCACCGCGCCCAGTGCCCGTTGCAGGGATTCCACCGCCGATCCCATTTTTTGTTCATCCACCCGGGAGCTGGCATACATGGTCACAAAAAAAGCGAAGAGCAGGGTAATAAAATCGGCATAAGAAACCAACCACCGTTCTAAATTCTCGTGTTCCTCGGCCTTTTTCTTTTTAGCCATAATGGATATCCTTATTATTCCTTTTTCGGGCTCGGGTTTTTATTTTTCTGGTGTTCCGATAGATAAGTGGTGAGTTTTTCTTCAATCAGCCGGGGGTTTTCCCCGGTGGACAAGGCCACCACCCCCTCCAGGATCATTTCGTTGATCACTAAACCCTCTTGATGACGGTGCGTTAATTTGGTGGCCATGGGCAGAAAAAACAAATTGGCCGAACCCACGCCGTAAACGGTAGCCACGAAGGCCACGGCGATCCCCGGTCCTAGTTTGCTGGGGTCATTCAAGTTCTCCATCACATGAATAAGCCCTAATACGGCCCCCAGGATCCCGACGGTCGGGGCATAGCCCCCGGCAGCCTGCCAGACTTTGCCGCTTAACTTCCCATATTCATCCATGTAGGCCAGTTCGGTTTCCATGGCTTCGCGCATGATCTTGGGTTCCACCCCGTCGACGGCCATGGTCAGGGCCTTCTTCATAAAAGGGTGCTCGATGTTCTTGATCTCTCTTTCCAGAGAAAGGATCCCCTCTTTTCGCGCCTTATTGGCAAAACTGATAATCAGGTCGATATACTGAAAAGGGTTGAGGGCCGGTTCTATAAAAATTCTTTTTAGGTCCTTGAAGCCTGTCAAGACCGCCTCAAAGGGAAAGCTCAGGAATACGGCCCCAAAGGTCCCCCCCATGACGATGATGGCGGCAGTGAGCTGCATGATGGAACCGAGGTGGCCGCCTTCCAAAACCATCCCCCCGATGACCGCCCCGACGCCCAGCAGGATGCCGATTAATGATGCTTTGTCCATACGCTCCGCTAACTAGTCTATCGGAATGGAGGAATTAAAGATGCTGCGGCGGAATTGGATGACCCGACGGATAATCTCGCTCACCCGTTCCTGGACCATAATTTTATCCCCGTTGGACAGGGTGATAATGGTATCCGGTGTCTCTTCCATAAATATGATCAAATCCGGATTGACTATCAACGTCGTGTGATCTAATCGGGTTACCTGAATCATCTTTTGTCTTCTCCTCAATGTGATTATCGGTTACGGTTCGGGTAACTTTACCTGAAAGTGCAAAAAGGAAGATCTCGAGAACTCAATCGGTCGGGGGGTCGAAGGGCTGAAAGACACCTGCCAGACAGAAAAACCGGACGATTAGCGGAAAGGACTTACCTCCTCTTTGGTTGGTCGAATCCTGAACGTCGAACGCTCGGCGACCTCTCCTGAACCGGCAATATTCAGACGGGTACCGGTAGCTTTTTGACGGGAACCCTCGGGGTGACCGGCTGGTTGCCGTTTCCGAGGAGCTCCCGGGAGAGGAGGAACCTGTTGCCAAAATAGGTTACATTCCAGACGGTTAAAAGGTCGCCCGAAGATCTTCCCGGCCTTCCAATTTCCAGGCCGGAGGTTGTTGTTAGTTTGCGGTTTTCTATGGCATTGAATTTGCTAACTATCCAAACAGTTCAATAAATTTATCAAGTTTCAAGAATATTTCTCCGATCAGTATTCAGTGTGGCAGCGTCCCCACCGTTAAAAAGATATCGGCCTTCACAAGGGGAAAATATGACGGAACATCTGCAGCAATTAAACGAGACGGTGGAACAGATAGCCGTTCTAACGGTTCTGGTGGACCCTGAAGACATCATGGGTCTGGGTTCCCTGTTGGAGCTACTGGAAAAACTAACGATAACAGCCGTGGAATCAGGATTAAAATCGACGACTGCCATCGCTCAAGGCCTCAAGAACCTGGTGGAAAAACTGATTTTGACTGAACTCCCTGATTCGAATAAGGCCTCGGAACTCCTGAACCGGGGGGTAAAGGTCCTTCAGGCCCAAGTTCGAGACGGCAAGCCCGGACCCTCGACCCCTGAAGAGGAGGCCTTTTGGGAACTGCTGAGGCCGATTGCCGGTGAAAAAGCGTCTTCTCTGGAAGAGGAAAAACCATCTTCCCCTCAGGAAGAAACTCCGGATGAGGCCTTTTCTGTGGCCCAGGACCTGGAACTCTACCGGGACTTCATTTCCGAGGGGTTAGAACACTTAGATACCATTGAAGTGAACCTGATCAACCTCGAACAGTCTCCGGGAGACAAAGAAACCATCAATGCCATCTTTCGCCCCTTTCACACTCTGAAAGGGGTTTCCGGTTTTCTGAATCTCAAGGACATTCACCGCTTTTCTCATGGGGTGGAGTCGTTGCTGGATAACGTTCGCAACGAAAAATTAGCCATCAATCAGAAAATGGTGGACTTCATCTTAGAGGCCGTCGATCTCCTGAAAAAAATGATCTTTGATTTGCGGGCCAATATTGAAGCCGGACAAATCGGCCACGCGGAATTCGACCTGGCTCCTTATTTCGAAAAAATCGAATGGTTGCAGCAGGGCGCGACCGAATCGCCGGCGGCCCTCCGGCCCAAGGGAGACGAGGATACCGCCCCCCCCCGGATGGGGGAATTATTGACCTCCAAAGGATTCATTACCTCGGCGGATGTCCAGGAGGCCCTTAGGGTCCAGAGTGACCAACCACCCCTAAAAAAATTGGGGGAGATTTTAGTTGCCGAGGAAAAAATTAAACCCAAACAGGTCATCGAGGCCCTCCGGGATCAAAAAAAAATCGCCGGAGAGTTTGCCGAAACCACCGTCAAGGTGGATACCCACAAACTGGACAATCTGGTGGACATGGTGGGTGAACTGGTCATCGCCGAGACCCTGGTGCAGCAAAATCCGACGGTGTCCTCTCTGAACGATCCCAAGCTTTCCCGCGATTTCGCCCAACTGAAAAGAATCACCGCTGAAATGCAAAAGATTTCAATGTCGTTGCGGATGATTCCCATCCGCCAGACCTTTCAGAAGATGATTCGTTTGGTGCGGGACTTGGCCAGAAAATCGGAAAAACAGGTGGAATTGAACATGTTCGGAGAGGAAACCGAGATCGACCGGAATATGGTCGAGGCCCTTTACGATCCCCTGGTTCACATGATCCGCAACTCCGTTGATCACGGCATCGAATCGCCGTCGAAACGCCGGGAATCGGGCAAAGCCGAGGCTGGGCAACTTGTTTTGCAGGCCTTTCAAAAAGGAGGCAATATCGTTATCGAGATTGAGGATGATGGGCAGGGGTTGAACCGGGAACGGATCCTGGCCAAGGCCCGGGAGCGAGGCCTGATTCCTGAGGACGCCCTATTGACCAACCACCTGATCGACAATTTGATTTTCGAGCCCGGTTTCTCCACGGCTGAAAAGATTACCGATGTTTCCGGACGCGGAGTGGGGATGGACGTGGTCAAAAGGGCCATTGAAAAATTGAAAGGGCGAGTGGAAGTCTTCTCCGAGGAAGGAAAGGGCTGCCGCTTCAGCATCCGGGTCCCGTTGACCCTGGCCATCATGGACGGCATTATCGTCCGTATCGGGCAGGAGCGCTACATTATCCCCACCGTGGCTATTAAAGAAACCTTTCGACCCCTGCAAACGGATGTATCCACCATCCAAAGCCGGGGCGAAGTGGTCAACGTTCGAAACCTGCTGCTGCCTCTGGTTCGGCTCTATGGTCTGCTGGGGGTGGTCCCCCAGCGGCAGGATCCCTGGGAGGCGCTGGTGGTGGTGGTGGAAAACGAAGGTCAACAACGCTGCCTAATGGTGGACGACCTGGTGGGCAAACAGGAAGTGGTTATCAAAACCCTGGGGGAAAAATTCAGAGAGGTTAAAGGGCTGGCCGGCGGAGCGATCATGGGCGACGGTCGGGTCGGGCTGATTTTGGACATCAACGGGATTTTTGAATTGCATAAGAATTGATCCGGCAGGATTATAAATTCACCAATCCCCTGACTAAAAAGATCGAGCCCAAGTCGATGTACCTTGAAAAACATGGGGATCTATTGGTGGGCTGCGGGATTTACAAGTAAAGACCGGCGCGGGGGGGGGCCGGACCGTTGCGGGATTCGGCTTCCCCACCATTCGTAGGGAGGTAGGTATGTTTCAGTTAATCAACCGCTTATCCATGATGAAAAAACTCTTGGTCGGCCCCCTGGTGGTGATTCTATTTGTGCTGGTTCTGGCCGGCATGGCTTACCGGGGGCTGGTTGGACAAAAAAAAGCTTTGTCTGATATCTACCAGGTGGAATTCAGGGACTACCAGGCCTTCGCTAAAATTTTGCAGGACGTCGGCACCATCCACGGCAATGTGAATAAACTGATGAATTGGATTAACACCAATACCAACAAAACCCGGGTGGAAGAGCTGGAAAAAGCCCAGGGAGCTGCGCTGGGGAAAAACTTGGCCTCGATCGATAAACTGGTGCAGCGGCCCGGTCTGGAGGCGGAGGAAAAGAAAAAACTGCAAACCGCCTTGGATCAATTAAAGGCCTATCAAAAGGTGGCCCTGGACGCCATCGATATGTCTTCCGCAGACGTCAATTCGGCCGCCATGATGGTGAGCAGCTCGCTGGAGGAAAAATTTCAACTCCTGAACAAAACGCTTCAGGAAATACTGGATATCCAGGACAAGGCCAGTCAGGAGCAGTATGATCGGGCATTAAAAGGTTTTGACCAGACGGTATTCTTTTTTACGCTGGTCCTGATCGCCGCCATCGTCCTGTCGTTGGGGATCAACATTTATTTGGCCCGTGCCATCACCGGGCCGATCAACCGAGCCAATCATACGGTGCAACTAATCGCCCAAGGGGATCTGACCCAGGAGGTGCAGGTCAATTCCCGAGACGAGATTGGGGAATTGTCCGCGGCAATCAATGAAATGCGGCAAAAATTCGGCGAGGCGGTGGGGCAATCCGTGGCTATGTCTCAGGGCTTATCGGGAGCGGCTTCCGAACAGGCGGCCTCCATTGAAGAAACCTCCTCTTCCCTGGAGGAAATGTCCTCCATGACCAAGCAAAACGCCGAGAACGCCGACCAAGCCAATACCCTGATTACCGACAATAACCAATTAATGGACAAAACCAGTGTTTCCATGACGGAATTGACCCAATCGATGAAGGACATCGCCTCGTCCAGTGAACAGACCCAGAAAATCATCAAAACCATCGACGAAATCGCCTTCCAGACCAATCTGCTGGCCCTGAACGCCGCCGTGGAGGCGGCTCGAGCCGGGGAAGCGGGAGCAGGATTCGCGGTGGTGGCCGATGAGGTTCGCAATCTGGCCATGCGGGCCGCGGAGGCGGCCCGGAATACCTCCACCTTGATCGAGGACATCGTTAAAAAAATCCAGGGCGGTGTCGGGGTGGTCACCCTGACCAATAAGAATTTCGGCGAGGCGACCATAAATTCCGGTAAGGTCAAAGACTTGATAGCAGAAATGGCTGCGGCCACCCGGGAACAGTCCCAGGGTTTGGAACAGATCAACCAGGCCGTCGCGGAAATGAATAAAGTAACCCAGCAGAACGCCGCCGGGGCCGAAGAACTGGCCTCCATTATGGCCATGTTCAAAACCGGACAAAACGGCCACCGCCAGCCTGCGGCAAAGGCGGCCGGGTCCAATCGATTCCCCGCACCTTTGCCTCGGACGACGCCCAAAGGACTAATCCCGACGCCGGGGCGGGAAATCCCTCCCAGCCAGGTAATTCCTTTGGATGAGGAAGATTTCAAAGAGTTTTAACCAGATCAAATTGTTAACTTATCCTCCCCGCCTTTTTAAAAGGTCGGGCGGGTAGAGCGGGGGGTAAAAATGGCAGAAGCAGCCAGAAAAATGGAAGGCCTTAATCAGGGCCTTAAAGGAAAAGAAGGGAAATACTTAACTTTTACCCTGGGACAGGAAGAATACGGGATAGGGATCCTGAAGGTCCGGGAAATCATCGGTATTCTGGAGATCACCTCGGTTCCCCGCACACCGGAGCATATCAAGGGGGTGATCAATCTGCGCGGTAAAGTCATCCCGGTGATTTCGCTGCGGTCCAAATTCGGAATCATGGAGGAGGACTACACCGATCGGACCTGTATTATCGTAGTGGAAATTTTGGGCAGTGGCGGGTCCATCCCCATCGGGATAATAGTGGATTCGGTTTCCGAGGTTTTGAATATTTCCGGAGAAGACATCGAACCCACCCCGAACCTCGGCAGCGCGCTCAATACGGATTATATCCTGGGTCTGGCCAAGGTCAAGGGACAGGTTAAAATCCTGTTGGATATCGACCGGGTTCTATCGGCGGATGAGGAGTCCGTGTTTGCCTAATCAGCAACAACCGGTTTCCGAATTTGAACTAACCCAGGTTGACTTCGAACAATTCAGCCGCCTGGTGTATGAGCAAAGCGGGATCTCGCTTCATGACGGCAAAAAGGAGCTGATCAAGGCCCGACTAAGCAAGCGGGTCCGGCAGGGCCGGTTTAAGTCCTTCCGGGATTATTACCGGTACGTGGTCGAGGACAACTCGGGAGAGGAACTGGTGTTTCTCCTGGACTCTATTTCCACCAACCTGACCAGTTTTTTCCGGGAACAAAGCCATTTTGACTACCTGAAAAATGAACTGCTCCCCCAATGGACGGCGACCCGGAAAGGCCGGGACCCGCAAATCCGCCTCTGGAGCGCCGGTTGCTCTTCCGGGGAAGAAGTCTATTCCATTTCCATCACCTTGCTGGAGGGGTTGGCGCATCCTGAAAAATGGAAAATCAAAATTTTGGCCACGGACCTCTCCACCAAAGTATTGAAAAAGGCCATGGCCGGGATCTACGAGCAGGACCGAATTCGCAATCTCCCCTCCCCGCTGATTAAAAAATACTTTTTAAAGGGGGACCAGCAATGGCGGGAATATATAAAAGTCAAAAATCGATTAAGAGACCCCGTGGAATTCAAACGGTTTAACTTGATGGAACCTTTTCCTTTCCAGGAACCCTTTGATTGTATTTTTTGCCGCAATGTGATGATCTATTTTGACAAAAAAACCCAGGAAACCTTGGTGAACCGTTTTTACCAATGCCTGGGCCCGGAGGGCGTCCTTTTTATTGGCCACTCCGAGAGCTTGACCGGCATTCCGCACCCCTTTAAATATGTTAAACCGGCCATCTATAAAAAATAAGGACTTTTTTGCGTGCGCCTCGTAGTAGAAATCGCTGACCTGAAGGTTACCAAGAACCCCGACGCTACCCTGATTACTTATGCCCTGGGGTCCTGCATCGGGGTGGCGGTGTTTGATCCTCTCGCCAAGGTGGGGGGACTCCTGCATATGATGCTGCCGGAATCCCAGATCGACCCGGAGAAGGCCAGGCGTAATCCCTGGATGTTTGCCGACACGGGGATCCCCCTGCTTTTTAAGGAATCCTATAAATTGGGGGCGGAAAAAGGACGAATGATCGTTAAGGTGGCTGGCGGGTCCCAAATTATGGATAACGCCGGTTTCTTTAATATCGGCAAACGCAACTATGCGGCCATGCGAAAGATATTATGGCGCAATAACGTTCTGATCAAGGCGGAACATGTAGGTGGGATGGTCAACCGGACGATGCGCCTGGAGATGGCCACCGGCCAGGTCTGGCTGAAGACCTCGGGGGAAGGAGAAACCGAATTATGAACCGGATCGCCTTGATCGTTCAGTCCATCGACCAACTTCCGCCTTTCCCGGCGATCATTCTCCGGGCCTTGCAGTCCATCAACGATCCTCGGAGTTCCGCCCAGGACGTGGTAGAAATCATCCAATACGATCAGGGGGTCACCTCTCAGGTGCTGAAGGTCTGTAATTCCGCCTACTTCAACCTCCGTCGCCAGGTCCATTCCTTAAAAGAAGCTCTGGTGTTCGTTGGTTTTAATACTTTAATGCAGATCATTTTAAACCGTTCCTTCCAGGGCGTTCTGGTCCGTCCCTGCCAGGGATACAACCTGGACACCGGGGCTTTGTGGAAACATTCGGTAAGCTGCGCCATCCTGACCGAAATTGTCGCCCAGCATATACATCGGGAGCCCAGCGCTACCCAGTTTACGGCCGCCCTGCTCCACGACATGGGCAAAGTGGTCCTCAGCGCCTTTGTGCGGGAGACCTTCGAGAAGATCAAGACCTTGGTCAGGGAAAAGGGCTATTCGTTTATTGCGGCGGAGCGGGAGGTGTTAGGAATGGACCATGCCGAACTGGGGGGACTGATTGCCGAAAAATGGAGGTTCCCCCACTCCATAATCGAGGCGGTTCGATACCATCATGCGCCCTGGCTGTGCCGGGGAGATGATCCGGACCTAGTGGCCCTGATCCATTTGGCCAACTGCATGGCCCTGATCACCGGCATCGGCGGCGGTTCAGACGGCCTGTACTATGAAGGGGACCCGGAGATTATGAAGCATTTCCGCCTCCGAGAAAAAGACTTGGAAAAATGTATTGTTCAGCTTAATGACCGTCTACAGGTAGTCCAATCCTGGCTGGAGGTGAACTAAGAGATAGGACGGCGAACCTTTTCTTCTGAGGTCCGGCCGCTTCCAATCCCAGAGAGAATTCACCCCGGATGGTAGGAACCTTTTAAAGCAAAAGCAGGTACTCGGAGAAGGATCATGGCTTATAATGTGTTGATCGTCGATGATTCGCAAACCATGCGAATGGTGATCAAGAAAACCGTCGCCCTTTCCGGTTTTGAAATCGGCGAATGCTGGGAAGCCGTGGACGGGCAGGCGGCCCTGGAGGCCTTAAACGACCGCTGGGTGGATATCATCCTGACGGACCTCAACATGCCCCGGATGAACGGTCTGGAACTGCTCCGGGCGCTGAAGCAGGATGAAAACTATCGCCATATCCCGGTGGTGTTAATCACCACTGAAGGCAGCGAGGAGCGGATCCAAGAGGCCAAGGCCTTAGGGATAAACGGGTATATCCAGAAGCCTTTTTACCCGGAGGCCGTCCGGGATATCCTGACCGGCATTCTGGAGGTGGTCAATGGAAAATGAACTACAGGCGGCGGCGGTCGAGGCCCTTGGCCATGTATTCGAGACCATGTTTTTTGTTTTTCTGGAGCCGTACACCCCGGACTTGGGCGATTCCGCTGGCAACCCCTGGTCCCAAAATGAACACTGGCTTAAATGCCGGCTCGGCTTTAAGGGTAAGCTGCGGGGACATCTGCGGCTTTTTCTGCCCATTCCCTTGGCTCGGGATCTGACCACCAATTTTCTGGGGTTGGAGGAAGAGGCTTCCGAGCAGCAGGTGATCGATATGACAAAAGAATTAACCAACATGATATGCGGTAATCTCTTTTCCCGGTACGATCGAGCCTACGGATATGCCTTGACCATTCCTGAGACCGAAGTCATTGGGTTCAGAGATTCGGCCGACCCGGGGACGTCGCCGAAGTGGCTCCAGTTGGATTTCTTAGCTGAAGACCAAATGATCCGGTTAGAAATCCTAATGGAGGACTAACCTTCCTCCTGGACTTAATTGATGGACAGGGGAAAAATTGCTGATCATCCAGGATTCCAGCCAGGCCCTCGAGGCCCGCGAATATTATCTAAAGCCCGGATTCCTTTATTTAACCCGGGAGGAGACGGTGATCTATGCCGTCCTGGGATCCTGCGTGGCGGTCTGCCTTTGGGATCGTCAAAATAGAATCGGCGCCATGAACCATTTTCTCTATCCTCGGACCGCTGACCCGGCGCAGGCGACTACCCAGTATGGCAATGTGGCCGTCTTGACTTTGATTCGACTAATGCTTGCCGAAGGAGGCGGTCGAAAAAACCTGGAAGGCCAGATATTTGGAGGAGGAACCCAAGGGACGAAGTACCCGGAAGAGGATATCGGTCCCCGAAACGTTCAGGTGGCCAGGAAAATATTACAGCAGCAGGGGATCCCGATCACCTCGGAAGATGTGGGCGGGGGCAAGGGTCGAAAACTCATTTATAACACCGGCACTAATGAAGCGGTGGTCCTGAAAGTGGACCGATTGCGGGAGGAGGACTGGTATCCCTATCGACTTCGGGGTCCCAATTAAAAATGGCAGATTTTATCCCCAAGAAAATCAAAGTCCTGATTGTGGATGATTCGGCCATTGTCCGCAAAATTTTTTCCGAAGAACTATCCGCCGAACCGGATATCGAGGTGGTGGGCACCGCCCCCGATCCTTATGTGGCCCGGGACAAAATTGTTCAGTTGAAACCGGACGTGATCACACTGGACATTGAAATGCCCCGAATGGACGGCCTCACTTTCCTGCGGAAGTTGATGAAGTATTACCCCCTTCCGGTGATTATCGTCAGTTCCCTGTCTTCCAAAGGGAGTAAGATGGCCCTGGAAGCGATTGAGGACGGTGCGGTGGAAGTTTTGGCCAAGCCGGGAGCTTCTTATTCGGTCGGCGACATGGGGATTCAGTTGAAAGAAAAAATCCGGGCGGCCAGCCGGGTAAAAGTAAGTTCTTTTCGGCCGAGTCCGCTGGTTTCATCCCCCCCGGTAGAAAAGATCCGCCTGTCCCTCAGCGAAACCACCCAAAAAATCATCGCCATCGGGGCGTCCACCGGCGGTACCGAGGCCTTGAAGGAAGTCCTGATCAAATTGCCAGCGAATACTCCGGGCCTGTTGATTGTCCAACACATGCCGGCCCAGTTCACGAAGGCCTTTGCCGATCGATTAAACGGAATATGCCAGATCAGAGTCAAAGAAGCCCAAGACGGCGAGACGGTCTTAAACGGCCAGGCGCTGATCGCGCCCGGAAATTTTCATCTGCTTCTCCGCCGCAGCGGGGCCAAATATTATGTCCAGGTCAAGGACGGCCCCATGGTTCATCATCAACGGCCGGCGGTGGATGTGTTGTTTAATTCCGTGGCCCAATACGCCGGGGCCAATGCCGTGGGGGCGATCCTGACCGGCATGGGAGCCGACGGGGCCCAGGGGTTGCTGAAAATGAAGCAGGCCGGGGCCAAAACCTTGGCCCAGGATGAGGCCAGTTGTGTGGTCTTCGGCATGCCTAATGAGGCGATTAAGGCGGGGGCCGCCGATCAGGTGGTCCCCTTGGTGGAGATGAGTCAAAAGATCATTCGTTCGGTTAATGCGCTCTAATGGCCAAAGGCAATAAGAAAACCGAAATAGACCTATTGGAGATTGATCCCAGCCAGGAGTCGGTCGGCCGAGGGGGGACCGAAGGCGAGCGCCAATCAGCGGATGTTTCCAGCGGGAAGTCTTCCGGGTGGCTGAAGCGTTTCTCTGTTGTTATCTATATCTTGGCCGGCATGTTGATTATTAGCGGGGGAATCATGGGGGCCATGTTGCTGGGCTGGATTCAAATCAGCAGTCCGAATCTGGAAGCTCCGGGGAATAAAGGGGAGACCAGGATGGCCGCCAAACCTCCGGAAAAGCCGCCGGAAATGGGGCCGACTTTAAAATTGAGTTCCCTGGTCATCAATCTAAATGAACCCTCAGGATTTCATTTTGTCAAGGTGGCGGTTGTCCTGGAACTGGTGAAAGCGGACGATCTGGAAAAAATTAAGGAGCGGACTGCGCCCCTTACGGATACGGTAATTCTGACCTTGGGTGACCAGCAACTGACGGATCTGATGAACCCCGAATACCGGGAAAAACTTAAAAGAGAATTATTAGGCCGGCTGAACCAGCGCTTGCCTTCCCGGGAGATCAAGAAGTTATATTTTGATGAATTTCTTTACCAATAAGGGAATATTTGCGAATCCGTCAAATGATGACGGTTTCGCAAATATTCCCTATAAGCGCAGGGAGCGCTAATGGAACAAAATAGAAGAATTTTTTTGAAGCAGGAAATAATCAGGCTGGGGTTTGGATCCACTTCCCGAGACACAACCATTGAAAACTATTTTCAAGTCGAGGAGGCCGACGAGGAAAATATGGTGTCCATTCGTATGTTGAACATCAGCGATCAACCCTTCGGAGAAGCGACCCTGATCACCCGGGAGGAACTGGACCAGGACTACACTCCCTGTCCCGAATACTTCAAAAATAAAAAGGACCCGAAAGCCCAATTGGCGGAAAAATATGTGGAATTGGGAGAAGAGCACTACGATCACCGACAATTTTTCAGCGCCGAACGAGAATTCAATAAGGCGCTGGCGTTGAATGAAAAAGATCTGAAGGCCAATCTGGGCAAAGGGAAAAGCCTCTATGCCAGGGGAGAAAAAAAGGAGGCCAAGGAAATTTTCGACCAACTATCCCAAATGGATGACTTGTATGAAAACGAGAACAAACACATTTTCAATGAATTCGGTATCGAATTGCGCAAGCGCAATCTTCATGACGAGGCCGTCTCCAACTATGTCAAGGCCATCGCCATCGATCCGGAAGATCCGGTGCTCTACTATAATCTGGGACGGGCCTATTACGAAAAAAAGGACCGGGAGGAATCCATAGAACAAATGACCAAGGCCTTGACCTTGAAAGAGGATTTCAAGGAGGCCCGGGAATTTCTGAATACCCTAACCGACGGTCAACCCCCTGCAATACTCAAAGCCGCTGAGCCCAGGCCAGGAGGATCGCACCCCCGGCCTGAACCAAGGACCGCCGGATGAACAACCGCCGCCGCCGAACTCGAGTGCCTTTCCATACCCGAGTCCGATTCATCATTCAAGGGGAGGAGCTGCTCTCTTCCGATTCAAAAGATCTCAGCTTAACGGGCGTCTATTTTGTTACCGCTCTCCGACCGGAGAAGGGTGCGACCGGGGAAGTAAAGATCGCCCTGGGCCTAGGGAATCACCCCCTCACCTTGAGTATTAAGGGAGTGGTAGCCCGGGCAGACGAGACAGGAATCGGTGTCCGCTTTCTGGAAATGGACCCGACCTCCTTTGTCCATCTGAAAAACCTTCTTTACTATAATACGGGGAACCCCGAGGCGATCGATGCCGAAATTATTCATTACCCCTTTGATCCCGAATAGGGTTAGGGTCTGAGGGAAGAACCGATTCAATGGAACAACCGGCACAACTTCTCCAGGGTGGGGACATCCCCCTGATACTCCAGTCCGCCATCAAATCACGGCAACGAGTCCGGATGGAGATCCCCCAAACGGAATTTTCCTGGATTACCCTCTTTCTGGGATTTGAGACCGGTCCGGGGGGGCCATGGCTGATCATCGACCAGGTAGCCGGGTTTGATCAAGCCTTGCGTTTATCCAGAAATCAAACCATTGCCTTCTCGTTTTTTGATCGAACCCGTGTCCCCTTCCATTTTTCCACCGAAGTCCACTTCTTGCAGCCCAAGGAAATCTGGGTGGAACTGCCCCGGATGATCAACCGGGTGCAACGGCGCGCCTTTTTCCGGGTCAAGGCCTCGCTGGGGATGGAAATTTTGGTCCGAGACTTGCTTCATCAAGAATATAAAGCCCGGGTCAAAGATTACAGCACGGGTGGGGTAGCTTTTTATAAGGAACTAGGAGAACAGTGGTTTAAGGAACTGGCGGTCGATGTTACGTTGCAGGATAATGCCTTACTCTTCCCTCTGGGAGAGGAACTCCTAACCATCCCTATTCCTTCGGCTGAAATTCGGCGGATTGCTGATTTTCCCCCGCACACCATTCAGGGTGCTTTGGAATTTTTACAGATGCCGGGATCGAGCCGCTCCCAACTGGAACGGTTGATCTTTGAACAACAACGTCTGGGGATACAAAAAATAAAAGTCGGTTGACGGTTTTATTCCCTCTAAAAAATGTTAGCGGCTAGTCATTGAAAGGAATCAGAGACTATGAAAGTTGAAATAATAAATTCTTTTTTGGAAGCTACGGTTTCGGTGATTAAAACAATGTCTTCCGTGGACCTGGCACCGGGCAAACCCTTTCTCAAAAAAGGGAGTATTTCCACCGGAGACATCTCCGGGATTGTGGGCATGACCGGAGAAAGCGAAGGATCCTTAAGCCTGTCCTTCTCCAAAGAGTGCATCCTGCACATTGTTAGCAGTATGTTCGGTGAGCCCTTTACGGAGATCACCGAGGAAGTGAAAGATGCGGTGGGCGAGTTTACCAATATGATTTCCGGCGATGCCCGGCGGAGGCTGGAGACGGCCGGGATCCTCTATCAGGGGGCCATCCCTTCGGTTATTACGGGCCCCAGGCACGAGATACGACACGTGACCAAGGATCCCATTATTTCCATTCCCTTCGACTCAGCCAACGGGGGGTTTCATCTCGAGCTGTGTTTCAAATAATCCGCTAGCCTGTTGTTAACCCAACTCCCCTTTTTCTCAATCCCAAAATCAACCTGCCCCGGGCGTTAGGCCGGGGCAGGTTGATTGAGACCAATTTTAAAAGAAACTATTTTCTAAAACTCCTTAAAATCCCCCTTGTCCAGGGGAATCACTTCATCGGGCCGAACAATTTTCGCTTTAGTCGCCACCAACTCTTGTCGATTGGATTTTTTTGGTCTGCTGGTGGGGAAGGCAGGGTTTGTTCTTTTCTTAGGGTGTGGTGCCTTAAAAACCGTTAATTCTTTCAGCACCCCATCTGCCGCCTGACGGCCGGTGCCTTCGATTAAGGTTGACAGGTCCACGACAAATCTTTTCATCTGCACCGACTGGGCATACATTTCTTCGGAGGCGGAGGCCGATTCTTCGGCGCTGCCGGCGTTTGACTGAACCACCTTATCCATTTCTGAAATAGCCTTGTTGATCTGCTCAATGCCCTGGGCCTGTTCCTGACTGGCCGCGGCGATCTCCGCCACCAATTGCTTTATTTTCTTAGATTCCGTATTTACCTGAGCAAAGGCCTGATTGGTCTTATCTACGATCGAACTGCCGTCTTTAATCTTTTTCACGGACTCTTCGATCAACGTGGCGGTATTTTTAGCCGCTTCGGCCGCCCGCATAGCCAAATTCCTGACTTCGTCGGCCACTACGGCAAACCCGGCTCCGGCTTCCCCGGCCCGGGCCGCTTCGACCGCGGCATTCAAGGCCAGCAGATTTGTCTGGAAGGCAATTTCATCGATGGTTTTGATTATCTTAGCCGTTTCCTCGCTAGCCCTGGTGATTTCCTTCATGGAGGTGTTCAATTCTCCCATGGAATGGTTGGCTTCATCCACTACCCGGTTGGTTTCCCCCATGAGGGTATCGGCCTGGCGGGCATTTTCGGCGTTTTGCCGGGTCATGGAGGACATTTCTTCCATGGAAGAAGAGGTTTCTTCAATGGCGGCGGCCTGCTCTGAAGCCCCTTCGGCTAGAATTTGACTGGAGGAGGAAATCTGTTGGGAGTCTGACCTAATCTGTTCAATACCTTTTATGAATTCCCGGATAATCCCCTGGATAGGGCGCGAAATGGATCGGGCCATGAGGTAGGCTAATAGTAACCCCCCCACGCTTATAACCAATGCGGCCAATAATACCATGAAAAAAATATTGTTCATTTCGGTTTGCACGTCATCAATATAAATCCCCGAGCCGATAATCCAGCCCCAGTCCGGGAACCCCTTGACATAGGATATCTTGGGAACTGGTTCCGTTTTCCCGGGCTTGGGCCAGTAGTAATCCACAAAACCGGCCCCTTCCGCTTTCACTTTATCCACGAAAGCAACAAAAAGTCTTTTTCCATTCGGATCCTTGTTGTCGCTAAGATCCTTCCCGTCCAATTCCGTTTTAATCGGATGCATGATCATCCGGGGCTGCGTATCGTTGATCCAAAAATAATCGCCCTTCTCAAAACGGAGGTTTTTGACCACCAGCAAGGCCTGCTTCTGGGCTTCCTCTTTGGAAAGTCCGCCGGAGGTAACCTGTTTTCCGTAGTAATCGAGAATGCCCCAGGCGGCTTCTACCAGGTGGCGGGTATTTTGGAATTTCTCGTCATATAATTTTTGTTTAAACCTCGGATAAAGCCAGAAAAAAATAGACGTAAACGCTACAATGATAACGATCCCCAACAAAAAGATACGGGTGGAAAGATTAAAACGTTTCAACATGCGGGTCTCTCCTTGATCCAGGTCGTGCTGGGGGTAAAGAGGTTTTTCGTTTTTTCAATAATAACAGGATTTGTTTATTCATAAGTTCGGAATTCAAATCAGCTATAATTTAGGTATCGGAGAAAAATATTCCGGGCTTTAAATATAAGAAGTGAAGGAAGTCGGGTTCTAAACCCCCCGGGGGGCAGGCAACGGCAAAGTATGAGAATTCGGATTTCTTCACATCCTAAGTTTGAGGCCCGTTATCGCGAATAGTAAAATGGATTTCCACCCGCCGATTCTTAAGTCGATTCATTTCCGAATCGTTAGGGACTATAGGCCGGTGCTCTCCAAATCCCTTCACGGACACCTGAGCCGGATTGATCCCTCGTCGGATCAGGGACTTGGCCACTTGGGTCGCCCGATCGGCAGAAAGCTCCCAGTTGGATGGATAACGCGGGGTTCGGATAGGACGGTCGTCGGTGTGGCCATGGATTTCCACCAGCATTTCGGGTCGGTTTTGGATGAAGGCCCCCACTTTTTCCAGGATCGGTTCGGCCGAGGGTTTGAGGTCGGCCTGTCCGGTATCAAAGGCGATTTGTTCCGGGAAGGTCAAGATCAATTTGGGTCCCCTGCGTTCGATGGTGACCCCCTGCTCCTCCGGTTTCAGTCCCAAAGAGCTGGATAATGCCTGTTCCATATTTTCCGGGACTTCTTTTTGTCCTGAAAGGCCGGCTATGCGCGGATCGGGTTGCGAGGCCTCGGGTTGTTGGGTTGGGGGGGCTGGGATCGGAAAGGACGCCGATTGCGCTATAATGGGCTTGATGGACGTCTGCCGGCTTTGCTGCTTCCAGGTCAGGCCGAAAAGGAGGACAAAAAATATCACCAGGAGTAAAAGCAGATCGCTCAGGGTTAAGAACCAGATTTCATTGGCATTGTCTCCAGAAGCCGGCCTTCTGGATCTGGGGGGAGTCCGGCTCTTCTTTACCGGGAGGGGCTCGAATTCTTGAGATGGAATTTGATAGTCGGGTTGGACGGGATTCATACCCGGGCCCCTCTGGGCTGGTCATAGGGAGATAGCAATACAATTTTAGGTTTCAAGGAAGATCGTTGAGGCGCTGACAGGTTCCCCGCCAGGGTCTCCAGTTTATATTGGATAGCCTTGGGGTGTTCCTGGTCATATATATCCAGGATGCCCTCCTGGACCAATTCCAGGCGCAATTCATCCTGATCCATAAATTCCTTCAATTTGTTGGCCAAGGGAACAAAACAGAGGTTGGCCAGGACCACGCCGTAAAAAGTGCTTAACAGGGCGATGGCCATGTACCCGATAAGGCCCTGGGGATCACTGATATGTCCAAAAATTCGAATCAGGTTGACAATGGTCCCCGCCAGGCCCAAAGCAGGGGCCAGGCGGGCCATGCTGTTCAAGATTTTATACCCACCTTCATACTGTCCGTAGATACCATCGGCCTCTTTTTGCATGATTTGCTCGATCTTATCCTTGGAATAATGATAGGTTATCAAGTCCACGCCTGTTTTGATCATTCCGGGGGGCAATCCGTTTCCTTGCTGTTCCAAAGACCGGATCCCCCCCTTGCGAAAAACACGGGCCAGGTTGACCAAAGTCTGGGTGGTCCAGTCAATTTCCTCCCGAGAGGTAAAAGTCTTTTTCATCAGCCGGAAGGTCCAAAGAATTTTTTTCCAGGGATAAGCCATCAGGGAGGCTGCCAAGGTACCGCCTAAGACGATCATCAGGGCATTTAAGTTGGAAGCCAGTCCCAACTCCTGTACTTCCAAATTGAAGGCGGCCAAAAAAATTAAAACCAACAGGATTAGAGAAATGAATACTTGGGCTACCATGGACGGACTCCTTTTCCCGATGTCTTTTTTTTAAAATGATAAGCAGAAACTATGCCAAGGAGAGAGCAGAAGGCATTTACATGGTAACGGTTTGATTTTATTGAATAGAAAACCAGGAGGGGGTGAATGAAGGGAAAGCGGGTATTCCGGGGGAGCGGGGCTACTAAGGAATTATTTTCCTATCAGCCGATAGAGGCCGGCAAGAAAACGGAAAGGGTGTTCAGGTCGTTTTCCTGGGTTAGTTCCAGCCGGCCCCCATGGGCGATAATGATTTTTCGGGCTAGAGACAGTGCCAGGCCTAGGCCGAAGGCCTTACCGGAGAAATCCCTGCCTAAGAGGGTGTGGCGCAATTCCTCGGGAAACTGGCCGGATTTCGTACTGAAACTGATCCGGATTTCTCTGTTCTCCCGAATCTCCTCCAGGCCGACCCAAAGTTCCCGATCCATTTTCCCCAGGATTTGGATTTCGGTTTCCAGGAGGCACTGCAAGGCCTTGGAAATTTCCGCTTCGTCCAGGGGAATTAGAATCGAAGTGGACCGATAAAGGCGGATCAAATGAATATCTTTTTCAGTCAGGCGATCCTGTTCGCCGGCCAGCACTTTTTCCACCACCTGGGTTAGGTCGCGGGTAATGATAAAAGGCTTGTAGATTTGGGAATAGGCTACCAGGTCCTTGAGGACTTTTTCCAGACGGAGGGCTTCATTAGTGATTAACTGAACATATTCAATCACATCGCCACGCTGCTCAACATTTTTGGCTAAACGGTGGGCAAACCCCCCGATGGCCATGAGGGGGTTTCGGATTTCGTGAACCACGGCTTCCAGCGTGTTTTCCAGCAGTTTGTTTTTTTCCTCCAGTTCTTCGGTGGGTTCCTGGACAGTGGACTGTTCCAAATCGGAAATGAGGTTGAAAACCTTGATAAAGCTGGATTCCAAAGAACCATTTATCCTGGCCAGAGTCCGGTTGGCCTTTTCCATGACTATCAACAGATCATCCTGGGAGTTGATCATTAGGCGGAGTTGGCCGGCAACCTCTTCAACCTGAGAAAAAGTCGTCACCAAAATTTCATTTATTCTCTCCAGACTCAAGCCCTGGTCCGGGGCTAAGCGGTCCAATAATTGAAAATCATCTTGGGGCCCGAAGAAGATATGGGTGCAGATCCGTGAAAATTCTAAAATTCTGACTAGGGGCGAACGGTCGCCCTGAAGCGCCTCCGGGCCGAAGTATTTCTGACTTTCAATAATTTGATCAGGGAAATGCCAGCGTTGCAGGATAATCCGTCCCACTTCACGATGATTTATCCCCAGATGTTCGGTTTCCCACGCGATTAAATCCGTCAGGTCGATGGCCCCACCGGGAAAGTCTTCCTTTAGCCCCTTTGGGCAAACGGGGAATAATAACAGCATCCCGATTTCCAGTATTAGCCCGGCCGTGAAGATCTCTTCCGGGTCCAATTCTTCGGCCCAAAGGCTGGCTTGGGAAAAACCCTGGGCAATCAGTGCCCGATAAAGAGATGTTTTCCAGAAAAGGTCGTAATCCATTCCTCCGACCCGCCCCAGAGGGAAGGTGTCGCGGAGCGAAATATTAAGGGCCATCAATCGGACCCGTTTGAATCCGGCCATGATAATGGCATGGGAAATGGAAGAAATCTTGTTTCTTCGTCCAAAATAGGCGCTATTGACCATTTTCAACAGGCGGGTGGTCAGACCCGGGTCCTGCTCGATAATGCGGTTTAAATCCAGAACCGAAGTCCGTTCGTCCGAGGCCGCCTCGATCAGTTGAATGGTTAAAGGAGAAAGAGAAGGCAAAAAATCATTGGAGGCGATTTGATGCAAGATCCTGCTTTTTTTTTCTGAGTCCATCATGAGTTTAATTTTCCTTGCAGGAAGCGGTCATATTTTTGTATGATAAAGTTACTTTAGTTCTTACAGCCGTTCAGGATGACGAAAAAGAATTCCCCTGCCTGCCAAAGGTTCAAGACCGACCGATCGGGTAGAAAGGCAACCTCTCTTAAGGGTTATCGGAAGATAATAATTTTTTTTTATTAAAAACGTCCGCTGAAGAACAAATCTTTTTATCCGGGGATAAACCTCGATCGCCAATCAGGACGTGCCGGGAATCGGATGATAAAAAAAATCAGCACCTCCGATCTCACCCTGGGTATGTTTGTAACCCAACTGGACCGATCCTGGTTGGACACTCCCTTCTTTTTTCACAGGGTCCTTATCAAATCCCCCCAACAGCTCTCTCAAATGAAAGCGTACTGCCGTTACGTCTATATTGATACGGACAAGGGAAAAGACACCGACCATTCCCTCCCGATTAAAGAGGTGGGCCCGGGAATGCTTCAGCAGATCCTGGAGAAAAAGGAACCGACCACCGCCGTTTTATCCAGTCAAGTCTCATGGGATAAAGAGTTTTCTCTGGCCCGCGAGGTTCGCGACCAGACCAAACAGGTGGTGGATCAGATCCTGGAAGACGCCCGTCTGGGAAAAAGTATTGATTCTTCAGGGGCCAAAGAAGCCGTGGAGAATATTATCGACAGTGTGATCCGCAATCGGGATGCCCTGGTTTGCTTAGCCCAAATCAAGAACAAAGATGAATATACCGCCCTACACTCCTTAAATGTCAGCATCCTGTCGGTAGCTTTCGGCCGGAGCCTGGTCCTTCCCCGGGAGGCCCTCCATATTTTGGGTATCGGAGGATTGCTTCATGATATCGGCAAGATGAAGATTCCACTGGAGATCTTAAATAAACCGGCCCGGCTGACTGACGGTGAGTTCCATCAGATGAAAAATCATGTTCGCTATGGGACTGAAATTTTAGGCCGCATCCCCCACTTCCCACCCAAAGGGGTCCAGATGGTCGGCCAGCATCACGAACGCTATGGGGGTCATGGGTATCTCAAGGGGCTTCGAGGAGAACAGTTGAGTCTATTCGGCCAAATAGCCACGATTGTGGATGTGTACGATGCTATCACCAGTGATCGGGTGTATCGAAGGGGAGTCCTGCCCCATGAGGCGGTAAAGCGCATGTTCGAATGGAGTCCCCGGGATTTCGACCGGAGTTTGCTGGAAAATTTCATCAAGTGTTTCGGAATTTACCCGGTCGGCAGCCTGGTGGAGATCAATCAATCAGAAGTGGGTATCGTGGTGGCGGCCAATAGAGAAAAAGCGCTCAAGCCCACAGTATTGCTCATAATGAAAAAGGGAGAGGATAAATACTTCCCCGCCCGGATGGTACAATTGAACGAAAAGGATCCCTCCACCCAACAGGATCGCTGGAAAATTACCAACGTCCTGGACCCCAACCAGGAAGGGGTGTCCATCAAATCCTATTTTTTGGCATAGACATTGCTTATTAAGTCCAACATGCTCCCCAAGATCTCATCCTGGGAATCCAATTTATGGATTGACCGCCCTTGGGAAAAAGACCTGCGGTCAAACCCTTCCCAACCTGTAGAGAATCGGAGTCCTCAATCTTCGGTGGATAGTTTCTTTTTGGCCTTATTATTTAAAATGATTGAAAAAACTTTGGCTGAAGCCAGGATCGAACCCGACAGCAGCGCCATTCCTCCGGCCTTTGTTCTGGAAGATTTCCCAGCGCAAATCCCGGAAAGAGAACTACCTGCGGACAGATACTGCGAAGGGCAGGAAGAGTCAAAACCCAAGATCAAGGGACAAGATTTTGACTACCCGATCAGTAAAGCCGCCGCTAAATACGAATTGGATCCGGCCCTGATCCGGGCGGTCATACAAGTAGAAAGCAACCGTAATCCGGAGGCGGTTTCCTCGGTGGGGGCCCAAGGCCTGATGCAGTTAATGCCTAATACAGCAGCCGAGATGGGCGTGACCAATTCTTTTGATCCGGCGCAGAATATTGAGGGGGGAGCCCGTTACCTGCGTCAATTGCTGAACCGCTATCAAGGGAACCGACGATTGGCCTTGGCCGCCTATAATTGGGGGATGGGGAATCTGGAAAAACGTCCGGAGGCCCTGCCCAAAGAAACCCAACGCTACATCTTAAAGGTAGAAAAAGCCTATACCGAAATTTTGAAAAGAGCCTAGCACTCTCAACGGGTCAAAGGATCAGGATACCCTTCCCCCTTGACCCCTTTTCTTTAGACTAACTTTTAATTTCTATTTTTTTGGTTTTAGGGCTTTCAGCCTGGGGAATAACGACACTTAAGACCCCTTCCCTGAAAGAAGCCTCCACCTGATCCTCCTGGACATCCCCGGGCAGGCGCAGACTTCGGGAAAAAGAGCCGTAAGAAGACTCCCGAAGATAATAATTTGCTCCCTCTTCTTCCTTTTTCACTTCCTTCCTGCCGCTGATCGTCAGCACATTATGATCAATGGAAATGACGATATCCTTTTTCTCGACCCCCGGAATCTCCGCAGTCAGAAAATATTTTCCCTCCTTTTCATAAAAATTAAAGGTGGGTACCCATTCCTCCCCTTTCCAACGAGGCCATTCCCGCCAGAGTCGATCCATAAAAATATCGCCCCATCCCTCTTCACCGAAAGGGGTCATCCAGGCCGGCCTTCTCTCTTTTTTTATCAATGGCATGGTCATGGTTACCCTCCATCCATTAGCCCTTTTCTATAAAAAAATAAGCTCGCGGACAGAAAAAGTCAACCGCTCAGAAGCCACCTGATCTTAAATCCCGAACGGGGAGGCCCTCACTTCGGATCTACCCCGGTATTTACCAGGGAGGAGGTTAAAAGAATGATTTAATCGGCTGCCTTGCGAATAAAGGTCGGAACCTCTAACTCCTCTTCATCAAAATAAAATTCAGCCGGTTTGGCCGGACGGCGTGGTCCAACCCGATCAAGGACTTTGCCAGAGCGAATAAAAGTGGGCTTTTCCAGGTCTTCCGAGCGCTCTTTGATCGAGTCCTGGATGGTCGGCCGAAACTTTTCCAATTCGACTGGAACCCGGTCTTCCCGAGAGTTGATTCCCGTAGCGATTACAGTAATGCGAAGTTCATCTCCCATGGACTCATCAATGGCCGTCCCCCAGATGATGTTGGCCTCCTCGTGGACCTCCTTTTGAATGAGACTGGAAGCCTCATTTACTTCTTCAAAACCCAGGTTCGAACTGGCGGTGATGTTCATCAGGACGGCCCGGGCGCCGGAGATGGTAATATCCTCCAACAGGGGACTGGAAATAGCCTTCTGGGCGGCTTCCATGGCCCGGTTTTCTCCGCTGGCCAGGCCCGTCCCCATCAGCGCGATACCCATTTCGGCCATAATGGTCCGGACATCGGCAAAATCCAGGTTGATCAAACCGGGAATCGTAATCAGGTCGGATATTCCTTTGACCGCGTACAGAAGAACATCATCGGCTTTCTTAAGCATTTCCAGAAAAGAGGCTTTTTTGGTGGCCAGGGAAATCAAACGGTCATTAGGGATGGTGATCAGGGTGTCCACCGTATTTCGCAACTCCCGAATGCCTTCCTCGGATTGTTTGAGGCGACGCTGCCCCTCAAAGTGAAAGGGCTTGGTGACGACCGCCACGGTCAGGGCTCCCAGTTCCCTGCTGATCTTAGCGATAATCGGGGCCCCGCCGGTTCCGGTTCCCCCGCCCATGCCGGCGGTGATGAAGACCATATGGCTCCCCGCCAATTCTTCCCGAATCTTATCCGTGTCTTCCAAGGTGGCATTCCGGCCCATTTCAGGGTTGGCCCCGGCCCCCAATCCGCCGGTCAGATTGGCCCCCAATTGAATTTGAACCGTCGCCAGGGAAGAGGTTAAGGATTGAATATCGGTATTGGCGGCAATAAAATCCACCCCTTTCAGGTCGGACTGAATCATGTTGTTCACGGCATTGGTTCCACCGCCTCCTATGCCGATGACCCGAATTTTGGCCTTCTGAATCGGCCTTGCCTCCATTTCGACCAGTTCGATTTTCATCCCTTCTCCTCCCTCTCGTTGCTGTCTATTGTTTGTATCCAAAACCGGGCTAGCGGTCAACATCATTTTATACTTCCTTCCCAAAAAACGATCTATCGGCCGTTTTCTGATCACATCATCTCTTTAAACCAGCGTTTCATCCGTTCCATGACCCGATAGAAAATATTTTGATCGCGAATGCGAAATTTCTTTCGGGGCATGGAACGGGCCCCATAGAGGGTAAGTCCCACGGCCGTAGCATACATGGGATTATTGACCACATCCGTGATGCCGCCGAATCCCTGAGGATAACCACGGCGGCAGGGAAGATTAAAAATCTGTTCCCCCAACTCCGGAAGGCCTTCCATCAATGAAGATCCCCCGGTGATCACCACCCCGGAAGCGATCAAATCCCCGAATCCGGACCGTAGAATTTCACGGTTAACCAAGGTAAAAATTTCTTCCACTCGGGGTTCCAGGATCTCCCCTAAAATCTGCCGGGAGATCATCCGCGGTTTTCGGCCCCCCACGCTGGGAACTTCCAGGGTCTCTTCCTTGTTGATCATCGAACTCAAACCGCAACCGTGCATTTTCTTGATCCGTTCGGCGGCCTGGTGGGGCGTCCGCAGGCCCACCGCAATATCGTTGGTCAGGTTATGACCCCCCAAGGGTAATATGGCGGTGTGTTTGATACTGTTGTTGGAAAAAATGGCCAAATCCGTGGTCCCGCCGCCGAAATCGATTAACGCCACTCCCAATTCTTTTTCTTCGGGGGAGAGCACCGTCTCGCTGGAAGCAACGGATTCCAATACGATATCGCAGACATCCAACCCGGCCTTGTTGGCGCAGCGAATGATGTTCTGGGCCGAGGTGACCGCCCCGGTGATAATATGGACCTTGACTTCCAGACGCACGCCGGCCATTCCCAGCGGGTCTTGGATCCCGTCCTGGTCATCGACAATGAATTCCTGGGGCAGAACATGGATGACCTCCCGATCCAAGGGGATGGCAATGGCCTTGGCGGCCTCGATCACCCGTTCGATGTCCCCCCGGGTAACTTCCCGGCTTTTGACGGCGATCACCCCGTGACTGTTGAAGCCTTTGATATGACCGCCTGCAATCCCGGCATAGACCGAGGTGATTTCACAGCCAGCCATGAGTTCCGCCTCTTCCACGGCCTTTTTGATGGAATTGACCGTGCTCTCAATATTGACCACCACCCCTTTGCGCAATCCCACGGAGGGATGGGTCCCCATACCGATAATATCCACCCCCTCGGCGGAAACTTCTCCCACTACGGCGCATATTTTGGTCGTTCCGATATCCAGCCCTACCACCAGATTCGATTCCATCAGGCGTTCACCTCCTTTCCTATTGCTCTGCTCGGCGGCCTCTCCTTCAAAGGGATTAACCCTTTTTCCCACCCGAAGAGGGCCGCAGGCCATGAACGATAATCCGTTGGCCGTATTGCAGGGAAATGCCCCGAAGATTAATAAGATCCGGGCGTTTCTGCAGGTTCCGCCAGACCTTTTCCAGGCGGGCCATCTTCGTTTTTAACTCCCCGCGGCCCAAGGTGATACGAACCCCGTAATCCAGGGTGTAGAGGGAGTAGCCGCATTCGGGATCATAATGAATTTCCGAAAGCTTGTCGGGATAAAGCGGGTCTACTCCCTGCGCCAGCAACAGGGTCAAGGTGGAAATCTCTTGAAGAACTTTAGGGTCCAAATAACCGTTTTCTCGCCAGTCGCCTTTTTGCAGACCCGTTAATACCGGCAGAGTGAACCCCTCCCGGCGTTCGACCTTCTTAAAAGCCAAGCCTTCCCGGTCCAGAAAAAAGAGACGCCCATCCACCAATACCAGGCTTAAGGGCTGCCGTTCTTGAACGGCAACCAGGAGCTTATTGGGCAACTCGCGTCGCAACTGCACCGATTTGACCCAGGGGATGGCCTCCATCTTTTTTTTGACGTCGCTCAGGTTCAGGGAAAGGATATTCAGCTTATCCTCCAACCCCCCTTTTTGCAACAATTCAAGCTGAGAAACCTGTTTATTCCCCTGAAAGTTAACATCCTCCAATCGGAAGAAAGGCGCCGATAAGGCGACTAAATATCCGACCAAGAGGGTAATACTCAGCCCGACCAGGATCATAACGACAATCGATCCGATCCAGAAGTGGTGCCCCAGCCGTTGAAACCAGTTGGTCCCGCCTTCTTTTAGGGGCCGATGGAAACCATTCCGACCGGCGGCCCCCAGTTTTGTTTTTCCCAAATACATGCTTTTCTCCCCTGATCAATAACCTCACAAAAAGTCCAAAAACGACTTTCTGCGGGTCCGTCATTCTTGAACGACCTTCGGAACCCGTCGGCGAGGGTTTAAAGAACAACCCCAGAATCGAACTTCCGGTTCCAAGATGATCCCACTTTGGCGTTGTACCCGCTGACGGATGACCCGCATCAAGCGGAGTACGTCTCGGGCCCGGGCCTGACCGCGATTGACGATAAAGTTGGCGTGTCTCCAAGAGACTTGGGCTTCCCCCTGCTGCCTCCCTTTTATACCGGCTGCTTCAATCAGCCGTCCGGCATAGTTCCCCGAAGGGTTTTTAAACACCGATCCGCAACTGGGGTATTGCCAAGGTTGGGAAGCCCTTCTTTTTTTGACCAGCTTGCGCATCTCCTGGACGATCGCCTCTCGATTCCCAGGGGCTACTTTCAAGAGACCGGAAACAATCACTTCACCGGGATTGAGGGTCAGACGACGATAACCAAAATCCAAGGCCTTACGGGTACGTTTTATGACCTGGCCCCGGGAATCGATAATATTCAGCGAACGGGTCAGGTCCTTAATTTCGCGCCCCTGACTGCCGGCGTTCAAGGCCCAGGCCCCACCCAGAGAACCGGGAATCCCGACCAAGAACTCCAAACCCGTCAGCGAGTATTTAACCCCGTAACGGAGCACGGAGGAAAGGAGGGTCCCGGCCCCGATCTCCAGGGAATGTACGCGCCCCGATCGTTTCCGGGGTTCAATCCAATTTAAAAAAGGGGTCAAGTGAATCACAATCCCTCGAACTCCACGTTCTCCCACCAGGATGTTGCTCCCGGCGCCCAAAAAAAAGCAGGGCAGCCGGAATTCACGGCCAACGGCCAGGAGTTGTTGCACTTCCATCGCGTCTTTGGGCGTCACCAGCCAATCCGCTATCCCACCGATTTTCCAGGTGGTCAGCGGGGCCAAGGGCTCCCTGATTTTGACCCGCCCAGGGCAGAGGGCTTCAAGGCTTTGCCGAATCTGCCTTCTTGGAGACAAGTTCTTCTCCTATCTTCCAAACATCTCCGGCTCCCAGGGTCACCAGAATATCCCCCGGCCTTAACTGGTTTTGGAGATACCCCAGAACCTCTCCGGCTAAGGAGAAAAATGCCGTTTCCTTTTGGCCTTTGGCCCTTATTCCTTCCAGGAGCTTTTCCGAAGTCACTCCTTCGATCGGGTCTTCTCCGGCCCCATAGATGGGCAACAGGAGCAGTTGGTCCGCCTGGTAAAAGGCCGTGGTGAATTCTTCCCGCAAGGCCCGGCTGCGGGAATAGCGATGGGGTTGAAACAACACCACCAAGCGGCGGTCGGGCCAACACCCTCGGATGGCATTGAGGGTGGCCCGGATTTCCGTAGGGTGATGGCCGTAATCATCCAGCACTGTGGCCCCCCCGTACTCGCCTTTTATTTGAAAGCGTCTTTGCACCCCGCCTAAGTGTTCAAAGGCCTCCTGGATCAGGTTAAAGGGGATTTCCAATTCAAAGCCGGCTGCGATGGCGGCCAGGGAATTATAGACGTTGTGCAGGCCCGGAAGCTTGAAACGAAGATCACCCCATTCCTTTCCCTGGGCGAACAGCCGGTAATGGGTGACCAACCCCTCTTGGCGGACATCCCGGGCTTGGAAATCGGCCTGAGCCGTCAATCCGTACGTCCGATACCGTTTTTTTAATTCCGGGATCAGGGAGGGCAAATAAGGATCATCCAGGCAGAGAATGGCCAAGCCGTAGAAGGGCAATCGGTTCAAAAAGGCCAAAAAAGTCTCCTGGATATGCTGCAGGTCCCGATAAAAATCCAGATGCTCCAGATCGAGGTTGGTGACCAGGGCGATACTGGGGGTCAAGTGGAGGAACGACCCATCACTCTCGTCGGCTTCAGCCACTAAAAAAGGGCCCTGCCCCAAGCGGGCGTTGGTCCCCCAAATGTCCAACCGCCCGCCGATGACCACGGTTGGATCCAATCCCCCCCTGGCCAAAACAGCGGCCACCATGGAAGTGGTGGTGGTCTTGCCGTGGGCCCCGGCCACGGCAATGCCGTATTTCAAACGCATCAGTTCAGCCAGCATTTCGGCTCGGGGAATAACCGGCAGCAACGCCTGGCGGGCAGCGATGACCTCGGGATTGTCCGGCCGTACCGCCGAAGAGGTGACGATCACTTCAGCCCCCTGGATATGCTCCGGGCGGTGGTCATAAAAAATCCGTCCTCCCAGAGAAGCCAGCCTGCGGGTGATCTCGGTTTCTCTCCGATCTGATCCGCTGACCCGGTAGCCTAAGTTGAGGAGTACCTCGGCTATCCCGCTCATGCCAATGCCCCCGATGCCGATAAAGTGAATATGCTGAAAACGAGGATAGGGTTTATGGTCCATTAATTCCGCTTGCCTTTCCAAACCAACTGAATAGCGTTTTCAACAATTTCCTCCGCCGCCTGCCAGCGGCCCAAGGTTTTCGCTTGGGCGGCCAGATCGGCCCGGTGTTCGGGGTCATTTCGCCATTTTTGGATGACCGCGGCTAATCCCGCGCCCGTGAGTTCCTTTTCCGGAACCATCTCGGCCGCACCTCGCAGAACAAGAGCACGGGCGTTTTCTTCCTGGTGGTTGTTGGTGGCGAAAGGGAAGGGGATCAAGAAGCTCGCCTTGCCCAGGGCCGTTATCTCGGCCAAGGTAGTGGCCCCGGAACGGCAAATCAACATATCGGCCCGACCGTAAGCCCAAACCATGTCGGAAATAAAGGCCAGGACCTGATGTTGAAATCCCTTTTTCAGGTAAGCCTCCCGGACCCAATCTTCATCCTTTGTGCCAGTTTGATGGATAAATGACAAGTCCTTATTGAGTTCCACTAAAAAGTCCAGGGCTTCCGTGACCAATTGGTTAAGCCGGTGGGCGCCCAAACTCCCTCCCAGAACCAAAATGGTCATAGGGGCTTGGGGACTGGAGGGCTCTTCCAAGACCCGCTTTAGTTCCCGGCGGACCGGGTTGCCGGTCCATAACGATTTTCGGGCGGGAAAATATTCCCGGCTTTTTTCGAAGGAATAATAAATCCGATCCACCAACAGGGCTAATATCCGGTTGGTCAGGCCGGGAATCGAATTCTGCTCTTGAATGGCCGTGGGGATCCCTTTCAACCGCCCGGCCAGGACTACCGGTCCGGAAACATAACCCCCCACCCCGATGATCAGGTGGGGTTGGAACTCCTGGAGGATCCGCCAGGACTCTTTCAACGCGCCGGGGATCTTAAACAAGGCTTTCAGTTGCCCAAGCACTCCACGTCCTTTAATCCCCTCGGCCTCGATGGTCTGGGAAGGAAATCCCCAAGAGGGCAACACCTGCTGGTCGATGGCCCGACGGGTGCTGACAAAATGAACCTGGTTTTCAGGATCTTGGGCCATAAAGGTTTCAGCGATGGCAATCCCCGGGAATAAATGGCCCCCGGTACCTCCCCCGGCGATCAGGACCTTCATCCGCCTTCTTCCTGGCTTTGGGCGGAAATATTCATCAGGATGCCCACGCAGATCAGGTTGAGAAGCAATGAGGTCCCACCGTAACTTAAAAATGGGAGGGTCAACCCCTTGGTGGGCAGCAAACCCATGACCACCAGCATGTTGATAAACGCCTGCAGACCGATCATGACCGTAATCCCGACCGTCAGATAGATCCCAAAGAGGTCTTTTTTCCGGAGGGCCAGCAGGAGGCATCGAATCATAAAAAACAGAAATAGCGCGGCCACTATCGAGACTCCGATAAAACCCAATTCCTCTCCCAGAATGGAAAAAATGAAATCCGTATGGGGTTCCGGCAGATAGAAAAGCTTCTGATGGCTCCCCCCCAACCCCTGACCGGTCAACCCTCCGGCCCCAAAGGCATAAAAAGAATGGATCAGATGAAATCCCGACCCCAAAGGGTCTCCCCAGGGATTCAGATAGGACAACACCCGCAGCCGCCTATAGGGGACCCGCCAGACTAGAAAATAAGTCAGCGGGATCAGGGGGACCAGGGACACGAGCAGGTGTTTCAGCCTAACCCCGCCTACAAACAAAAGGACCCCCGTGAGCAGCAGAATACTAATGGCCATGCCCAGGTCCGGTTCGGCTAAAACCAGGGCCATAAAAAGCAAGACCACCCCCACATGAAACAGAAAGCCTTGGGATAAGGTCTTCATGACCGCCTGTTTCTTGGTCATGGAATACGACAGAAAAATCACCAGTACCAGCTTGGAAAACTCGGCCGGCTGGAAAGAGACGCCGCCCAAACGAAACCAGCGGGAAGCTCCCCCCACCCGTGACCCGATACCCGGAATCAAAACTAAAATCAGACAGAGTAAGCTGGCTCCCATGGCCCAATAGACCCAACGCTGGTAAACCTGATACGGGATATATCGAAAGACCAGCAGCGCCAAGAACCCGAAGAGGGCAAAGGCCGCTTGTTTCTGGGCAAAATAAAAACTGTTATGATAACGTTCCGCCGCCAGGCGGGAACTGGCGCTGTAGACCATAACAATGCCGATCAGCACCAGGAGGACCGTCAGCCCCAGCCAGACATAATTGAGGCTCCGGCCTCTCTGGAGCGTCGTTTCGGATTCTGCGCCGGGAGAAGCGGTCATCCTTCTCCCGGCCAAGGCGGTTTTTCCTTCTAAGGGTTGGCTGTAATTATTCATGAGTCCTTTTTAGCTGTCTGACCGCCTGTTGAAAGACCTCGCCCCGCTGGGTGTAGTCCCTGAACATATCAAAGCTGGAACAGCCTGGGGAAAGAAGAACTACGTCTCCAGGTTCCCCCTGTCTGAAAGACCGGAAAACCGCCGCTTCCAGGGAATCGGCCAACTCAGTGGAGGTCAGATTCCCCAACTGTTCTCGCATTTTTTCCCGAGCCTCCCCAATCAAGATAAGGGACTTGACTTTCCCCCGAATCAGCCCCTTTAAGGGTCCGTAATCTCCCCCTTTGTCGCGGCCTCCGGCAATCAGGATCACCGGCTGGGAAAAACCTTCCAGGGCCTTCACCACGGCCCCCACGTTGGTCCCCTTGGAGTCATCGAAGAATTGAATTCCCCGGACCTCGGCCACCCACTCCAGGCGGTGCCCGAAACCTTTAAACTGCTCCAAGGCCCGTTGTATATCCTCAGAGGCGGCCCCCAACAGCCGGGCGCCCAGGACAGCCGCCAGGGCATTTTCCCGATTATGGACGCCGGACAAGGAAAAGGCCCGCAGATCATACTCTTCCGCCGACCCGCTGAGATTTAAACGCAGCCGATCCTGATCCAGATAGGCGCCCAGGGTCAGGGGCTCGGTCCGGCTGAAATAATAAACCGGGACTCTCAACTGCTGCCCGATCCCGCGCACCAACGGATCATCCCAGTTCAAAACCGCGGCGTTGTCTTCACCCTGATTGCGGAAGAGACCGGCTTTGGAATGGATATAACCCTGAAAATCGGGATAGCGATCCAGGTGGTCTTCGGTAATATTTAACAGCACGCCTACCCGAGGGCGAAAATGTCGGGCCGTATCCAATTGAAAACTGCTGATCTCGGCGACTACAAAGTTTTTATCCTGGCCGTTCAAGAGGTACTCCACCAAGGGCCGACCGATATTCCCTCCCAGAAAGGTCGAAAATCCACCCTCCAGAAGCATTTCGTTGATCAAGGCGGTAGTGGTTGTTTTCCCATTGGTCCCGGTAACGGCAATGATCGGGGTCCGACATTTCCTCGAAAAAAGCTCCAGTTCCCCCCAGATGGGGATTCCTTTTTCCCTGGCCGCTTTTAACGGAAGAATGTCCAAAGGAATCCCGGGACTGACCAGGATGAGGTCGGCCTGGAGAAAAAAGTCGACCGTATGCCCCCCGCCCTCAATGATCCAGGGGGAGGTGCCTTCCAGAGCAGAGGACACCAGCGGTTTCAGTTCCTCTCGTGAACGGGAATCGGAGACCAAGACCCGGGACCCCTGCCGTTTTAAATATTCCGTCAATGCCAGGCCCGTTTTGCCTAAACCGACTACCAATATTTTTTTTCCGCTGAAATCCAAAGCATCGTCCTTAACGCAATTTTAACGTGCTGAGGGAAAGCAAGCTCAGAATCACGGCAATGATCCAAAAACGGACAATAATTTTCGGTTCGCTCCAGCCCTTCAACTCAAAGTGGTGGTGTAGAGGAGCCATCCGAAAGATCCGCTTGCCATGGGTCATCTTGAAATAACCCACCTGGAAAATCACCGAGAGGGCCTCCACCACAAAAAGACCCCCTACCAGGATGAGGACAATCTCGTTTTTAGTAACCACGGATACGGTGCCCAGGGCCGCCCCCAGGGACAGGGAGCCTACATCCCCCATAAAGATCTGGGCCGGGTAGGCGTTAAACCAGAGGAAGCCGATGCCGGCGCCGACCAGGGCTCCGCAAAAAATAGCCAGTTCTCCCGCTCCGGGGACATAGAGAATCTGAAGGTAATTGGCGATCTTCAAGTGCCCGGTACAATAGCTAAAAAGCAGGTAGGTCCCGAAGGCGATGGTGGCCGGACCGATAGCCAATCCGTCCAGACCGTCGGTCAGGTTTACGGCATTGGAGGTCCCGACGATAATGAAAACGGCCAGCAGGACATATCCCCAGCCCAGATCCGGAGTCAGGGTTTTAAAAAAGGGAATGTTCAAGCGCGTATTGTATTGAAAATGGAGGACCAAAATTACGGCCGGGATCAGGGCCAGGAGGATCTGCAGGAACATTTTGCTCCGTCCGCTCAACCCCTTGTTTCTTTTCTTGATCAGCATCCGGTAATCATCTATGAAACCGACAAGACCGAAACCCAGCGTGACCAAAAGGACCAACCAGATATACAGGTTGGTCAGGTCCGCCCAGAACAGGGTAGCCAAGGTGACGGCAAAAAGGATCAGGATGCCGCCCATGGTAGGGGTCCCCTTTTTATTTAGATGCGACTGGGGGCCCTCCTCCCGGATGTACTGACCGATCTGATGCCGAGCCAACAGACGGATCACGACCGGCCCTAAAAAGAAGGTAATTATCAGGGCCGTCAGGGTGGCGTAGATGGTTCTTAACGTGATGTACCGAAAGACGTTGAAGAAGGAAAATTGGGTGTGGAGTGAATAGAGAAGCTGGTAGAGCATGGCCCTTATCCCTGCTCCTCGGGTTGGAGGGCCGCCACGATGGTCTCCAGGGCCATCCCGTGCGATCCTTTGATCAGGACCCAATCGCCGGCCTGGATTAGCCGGTCGAGCTGTTCCAGCAACTCCGTCGGCGAGCTGCAGTGAAACGCCTTGGATGGCGGACGGTCACCCTTAAGGGCCTCGGTCATAAGGGCCGGAGTGTGTTGCCCGATGGTCACCAGGTAATCAATCCCCAGGTCGCCGATCCGTGTCCCGATTTCCTGGTGGGCCGTTAGGGAAAAACCCCCTAACTCCAGCATGTCCCCCAGCACCATTCCCCCTCGTCGATCCTGCCTCAAGGATTGAAAGGTGCTCAAGGCGACTTGAACGGAAGCCGGGTTGGCGTTGTAACTGTCGTCAAGCAAATGAGCGCCCCGTCGCCCGGGTCGCACTTGAAGCCGATGGACCGGAGGGCTGAAGTCTTCCAGTCCTCGTTGAATCCGGTCGATAGACAATCCCAGGACCAGGGCGACCGCAGCGGCGGCCACGGCATTGCTGACATTGTGGCGGCCGGGAAGCGGTATCCGGATCTCTCGGCGCTGTCCCTGAAAGCAGAGAAAAAATACAACCCCGGAGCCGGCCGGTTGAATTCCTTCGGCCCGGACTTCGGCCCGGGAGTTCAGCCCGAAGGTAATTTTTTGGCTTTGACAGACGGCAGACAATTCCAGGATCCGCGGATCATCCTGATTAATAACCGCCCAGTCTTCCCGGGTCAAGGCTTCAAAAAGTTCGCCTTTGGCCTGGGCGATGGCCTCCAGGGATCCTAACCCTTCCAAGTGAGCCGGGCCGATGTTCGTTATCAAGCCCACCGTGGGAACGGCGATTGCGCTCAAACGACGGATCTCTCCGGACCGGTTCATCCCCATCTCCAGAACCGCAAACCGGTGCTCGGGCCCGAGACCCAGCAGGGTCAGAGGCAAGCCGATCAGGTTGTTCAAGTTACCCGGATTTTTTAAAGTAGCGCCGGTCGGCTCCAGGATGCCGGCCAGCATTTCCTTGGTAGTGGTTTTCCCATTGCTGCCGGTGAGCGCGATCACCGGGACAGAAAACCGCTTCCGCCAGAGATGGGCCAGGTCCCCCAAGGCCTTAAGGGTATCTTCAACCTCGATGATAATCTTATCGACCGGTATCGAATCCCGGGTACAGGGGGTGGAAACCAAGGCACCGGCCGCTCCCCGTTCAAATGCTTGGGAGAGGAAGGTCCGGCCATCGAAATGAGGTCCGGAGAGGGCCACGAAGAGGTTACCGGGTTGAATCGTCCGGCTGTCCGTGGATACCCCCAAGGCCGGGAAGCCCAAATCCCCCTGGACCAATCCCCCGGAGAGGTTTTGCAGGATCTGGGACCAGGGCCAGGCACCGGTATTAAACACGAGAGGCCTCCGTGGCCTTCAGGGCCTCCTGACGATCATCAAAAGAGAGGGTTTGCCCGCCTATCAGTTGAACATTTTCATGGCCCTTGCCGGCGATCAAAATCACTTCCCCGGTCCCGGCCCAGTGAACCGCCTGTTGGATGGCCTGCCGGCGGTCAGGAATGACGACATATCCGGGTTGATTGGGCATTTGCTCCAGGACAGCGGAGTCATAGCGGTGCATTTTTTTTCCCCTGACCCCGGCTTCAATATCGGCAATGATATTCAGCGGGTCCTCCGACCGGGGATTGTCCGAGGTGATAATCGCCAATTGGCTTAATTCGCCGGCAATCTGTCCCATGTGCGGCCGCTTGGTGGCATCGCGGTCGCCGCCGCACCCAAAGACGGTAATAATTTTTTTGGGGGTCAATTCTTTAAGGGACGTGAGGGCAAAACGCAACGCCTCGGGGGTATGGGCATAGTCCACCAAAATGGACAGGTCTTTCGAGTTGGGCACCGGTTCCATGCGTCCAGGGACCTTGTCCAGAGATCGGATCCCTTCCTGAAGCCGCTCAGTCGGCAAATAAAGAGCTTCTCCCGCGGCCCAGGCGGCTAAAAAGTTATAGACATTATGCCGGCCGATCAACGGCGAAGTCACTTCAAATACGCCCCGGGGGGTTTGAATTTTGGCCTGAGTCCCCTGAAAACTAGTGTGTACGGTTAAGGGGCGATAGGCCGTGTCCTTCTCCAACCCGTAATCTCTTTTGGGGACCGCGGCTTCCGACCAGAGCCTTTCTCCAAAAGGGTCATCTCGGTTGATGATGGCCCGAGTCCCCGGATTAATGGCCGTTTCGCCCAGGTAGTGAAAGAAGAGCCTGGCTTTGGCCTGATAATAGGCCTCCATGTTTTGATGGTAATCCAGGTGATCCCGGGTCAGGTTGGTAAAAACCCCCACTTCAAAGTTTAAACCCCGGCAGCGACCCTGTTCCAGGGCATGGGAGGAGACCTCCATGACCGCGTGGGTGGCGCCCTCTCCCACCATCTCGGAAAGGTAATACTGCAAATCCAGAGATTCCGGTGTAGTGACCGGTGCCGGCCAGATTCGGGACCCGATCCGGTATTCGATGGTGCCCAGGACTCCGACCCGGACCCCCGAGGCCTTGAGGATCGATTCCAGCAGATAGGCGGTGGTAGTCTTCCCGTTAGTCCCGGTGATCCCGATCAGATGGAGTTTTTTGGCCGGGTGATCATAAAAGGCGGCGGCGAATCGGGCCAGGGCTTCCCGGCTGTCAGGCACGGTGATGCGAGCAATCGCTGCCGGTACCTGGGGGATCTCCCGCTCGGCCGCCACGGCTATGGCCCCCCGATCCAGGGCCTGGCCGATAAACTGATGCCCGTCCTGCCGATTCCCGGAAACGGCCACAAAAAGCCCACCGGGAACGACCTTCCGCGAATCATAAGCGATCCCGGTGATTTCCAGATCGAGGGGACCCTGCACCGATCGTTGGGCCAATCCGTTTATGAGTTTCAATAATTTCAAATCAGGAACCTCTGCTAATGGACCTTAAAGATAGGGACGAAATTGCACCTGACAGCGGGTTCCCTGGGTTATCGCCGTCCCCGGTAAAGGCCTTTGAGAGACCGCTTTTCCACTTCCTTCCAGGATCGGCTCGAGTGGATAGTTTTTCAAAACCTCTGCGGCCTTACGCAGGCTCAATCCTCGCAAATCGGGCATCAGTTGATTCTTGGCCTGGGGCTCCGCCGGGCCGGGCCCCTGCTCCAAAGCCCGCTGGGCCATCACCCAGGGCGTGGGATCGGATCGTTCAATCGCCGGTGCGGCAGGCACCGCCGGAGTTAGGCGTTTGATGCCGATCAACGGCAAAGACTGTTCAGCAATTGCTTTGAAAACCGGGGCGGCCACGACCCCGCCGTAATGACTCCCTTTCGGTTCATCGATAATCACCAGGATGACCAGGGCCGGTTCCTCCGCCGGCAAAAAACCCATGAAGGTGGAGACAAACTTCCCCGAGGCATAATGCCTGGTTTCCGGAGCCACTTTTTGGGCTGTTCCGGTTTTGCCCCCCACGGCAATTCCCTCAATAGCCGCTTGGGGTGCCGTTCCCCCCGTTTCAGTCACCCTGATGAGTAATTGCCGCATCAAGCGGGCGGTTTCCGGCGACAAGACCTGGCGAACCGGTTGAGGACTAAAGGTTTTAGCCGGCTGCCCTTTCTGGTCCAAGATCTGAGAAACCAGGTAGGGTTTCATTAAACGACCATCGTTGGCAATAGCGCCCAAAGCGGTAATCAGTTGCAGGGCCGATACCGAAATTCCCTGACCGAAGCAAATATTGGAAGCTTCGATTTCGCCCCACCGTTGATAGGGCCAGACTAACCCGGGTACTTCGCCCGGCAGGTCGATTCGGGTGGGAGCGCCGAATCCGAATTTCTTGATGTACGAATAAAAAGTCTTCGGACCCACCTTCCGGCCGATTTTGGTAGCACCGATATTGCTCGAAACCTTGAGGACATCGGCGAAGGAAAGCCAGCCGTGTTTGTGCGCATCGTGAATGACGTGAGACCCGACGTGATAGGACCCGTTTTCACAGAAAATCATTTCGTTGGGATTAAATTTTTTCTCCTCTAAGGCGGCCGCCATCAAAAAGGTCTTAAAAGTGGAGCCCGGCTCAAAGGTATCGGTGATCACCTGGTTTCGGCGGTTGGGTAGCGGGAAACTCTTGGCGGCATTTAAATTGTAGGCGGGCTGATTGGCCAGGGCCAGGACCTCGCCGGTCTTGGGGTTGAGGACAACGGCCATCCCGCCTTTGGCCTGGGCTTTGGTCACTCCTTTTTTCAGCTCTTTTTCCGCCAGATATTGAATATTTTTATCCAGGGTCAAGATGAGGCTGTGCCCCTCGTTTTCCTGGACGGCCTCCACGTCCTTGAGATAGAGGGAACGCCCCAGGGCGTCTCGGACGCTGGCTTCATAAAGAAAAGGGCTCTTCAGGTAGGTATTGTATTGCCGCTCAATGCCTTCCAGTCCGTCGGGATCGGAGCCCACCATGCCGATAACGTGGCAGGCCAGATCCGAATAGGGGTAGAAACGCTGAGCCTCCTTGGTAAAGGCCACCCCAGGCAAACCCTGGGCCCGTACCGCCTCAACCTGATCCGGGGTAGCTCGTCTTTTCAAAAATAAGAAGGGCCTCCCCTGGGCCATTTGAGAGAGAAGCCGCCGCCGATCCAGACCCAAAGCGGGCGCAAGCCGCAGGGCGACCAGCTCCGGATCGGCCACCTCTTTCGGATGCACAAAAATGGATTCCATCTCTACCGTTAGCGCCAATTCATTGCGATTACGGTCGAAGATAATCCCTCTTTTATGGGTTCGTGGAATTTGTTTGCGAAATTCATGGTCGGCATATTTCGACAACCGAGGGCCCTCTAAAAGCTGCAGTTGCCCGGCCCGGAGGACGACAACCACAAATAAAAAACAACCCAGTCCCAAAATCAGGTAAAGGCGGAAGTGGATCCATTTGAATTCCGGCGCGTTCATGGGAGGATCTCGATTTGTCCCCGTTCCGGAGGACGCAGGCCCAATTGATTTAAGGCAATCTGTTCAATGCGGTCCGGTGATCTCAGGCTGGCCCATTGGATGCGTAGTTTCTTATTGGTCTCCACCAGTTCCTTTCTTTGGTTTTGGGCCTTGGAAATCTCGTAACTCAACCCCACCATTTGAACTTGAAGCCAGACATAAAAAATTAGGCCGATCACCAAAACGAAAGCCAGCGGGACGGCATATTTTAAAACGGAAGGAATGGTCCGTCCGGGTTCCTGGGTGCGCTTCTTTCGGGTATGAGGCTGTGGCTTAAGAATGGATTTCAATGGTTTAACTCGTATCGTTCCCCAACCCTGAGTTTGGCCCCCCGGGCCCGAGGGTTATTTACTATTTCCTCCCGGCTGGGGGTAACCGGTTTTCTGGTCAACCGTCGAAAAGGAAGAAACGATTGGACAGCCTCGCCGGCGGATTCTTCAAATGGGTTGAACCCCTTTTCCAAAGATTGAAAGGCCTGCTTGATCAGACGGTCTTCCAGGGAATGGTAGGCAATCAAACAGACCCGGCCCCCCGTCGCCAGGAGCCGGGCAAAGCTTTCCAGAAAATGACGCAATTGGTTAAGCTCATCGTTAACCAAGATACGGAGCGCTTGAAAAGTACGGGTCGCCGGGTGCAGGCGTTTTTCCCGCCAACGGGGTGGGATGGCCCGCAGGACGGCCTCCACCAAATCCTGGGTATTTTCCAAGGAACGCAACCGGCGGGTTGCCATGATTTCTCGAGCAATCCGGCGGGAACGGCGCTCCTCCCCATATTCAAACAAACGGTCGGCCAAGGTCCGCTCATCCAGGTGGTTCAACCAATCCAGGGCGGTGTGGCCCTGGGTTTGATCCAGACGCATATCCAAAGGATCAGTCCGCTGAAAACTGAATCCCCGACCGGTGGCAGCCAACTGATAAGAGGAAAAACCCAGATCCAATAAGATCCCATCCACCTGACGGAACCCTGCCTGGGAACAGAGTCCCGCCAGTTCTCCAAAGGCACCTTGGACTAGGGTCACTCGCTCAGCAAAGGGTTTCAGACGCTCCCGGGCGAAAGCTAAGCTTTCAGCATCGCGGTCGAACCCCAGCACGCGGGTGGTTTCAGGAAAATGCTGCAAGATGGCCAAGGTGTGCCCCCCGGTGCCTACGGTGCCATCCACGATAATCTTCCCCTCCCCCCGGGGAAGATAGCCGAGAACCTCACTGACTAAGACCGGTTGATGAACTCGTGCTTCGATAGTCTTTCTTACAGCCCCAGTGTGGCAATTTTGTTTTCTAATGCCGGTAAATTGGTTTGGACCCTTTTTAGCTCTTCCTCGATTTTTAACTTGTCCCAAATTTCAAAATATTTCAACTGACCGGCCACTATGACTTCTTTTTCCAGGCCGGCAAATTCCCGCAAAGCCGGTGGAATCAGGATCCGACTTTGGCTGTCCAGGCTGCATTCGCAGGCCCCGGAAATGAAGAAACGTTTGAAGGATCGAATATCCCGGTCCACGGAAGACAATTGACTCATCTTATCTTCGATTCGCTGCCATTCTTCGTAAGGATAGGCGGCCAGACAATCCTCCCAGTTAGTGACGATTAAACGGCCATCCCCTTTGGCCTTCAAAATCTCGCGAAAGCGGGTCGGAATATTCAACCGGCCTTTTTGATCGATCAAATGAAGCGAACGGCCTCGAAACAACGTTTAAACTCCCCTTAGTTTGGAAAATGAAAACACAAATCCCCACAATTCCCCACTTATGTTTAATATATAAGAAAAAGGGGCCTTGTCAAGGAAAAAGAGAGATAGTTGCTGGAAATTTTTCAAAATTTTGGTATTCTGGAAAGGAAGAGTTACGGAAATTGGTGCGCCTTTTAATTCAGGTAAAAGAGAAGGGCGGTAAACGGCTAGCTGATTGCCGGAGAATTGGATATACTTGGAAGTCGATGGGGATGATTAACTTAAGATCGGCCAGACCAGATAGGCAGGCGGGAGAACTCACTAAAAGGGCGCCGCCTCAAAGATAATACTGGATTAGGAGAAGAAAATTTGTTATAAATGGATCGAAATAGTACTGCCTTTAAAGAGTTCCTGGTCCTTCTGCCCACGACCTCTTTAACTGAAACCTATGGCTTTAAGGAGGGTGTATGGGTAATAAATTATATGTGGGGAACCTTCGTTTCACTGTCACGGACGAATCGCTGAAGGATCTTTTCACCCCTTTCGGGACAGTGCAATCCGCCAAAATCATAACGGATCGCTACAGCGGGCTCAGCAAGGGTTTTGGGTTTGTGGAAATGAATTCGGAGGCCGAAGCCGCGGAGGCCATTGAAAAGATGAACGGGAAAGAATTTGACGGACGCGCGCTGACAGTGTCCGAAGCCCGTCCGCAAACGCCGCGTGAGGATGGCGGCGGCTATAAAGGAGGGCAGGGCCGCCCGGGGGGAGGCGGCGGAAGAGGACGGACTTCCAAACCCCGCGGCCGCTATTAGCCAGCCGCTTTCGTAACCGATATCGAAATTTATCCTTTTATTTCTCCTCGGGGAGAAAGGGATATTTTTGTTTCCTCTGTCCGGCAAAAAGGTATATAAGGAGAAGGGATATTGTCCAAGGACGATTTGGTCCATGTTGAAGGTCGCGTCACCAAAACCACGGGAGGGGGAAACTACGTCATTACCCTGGAGAATGGAGGCGTCATCACGGCTAAGTTGTCCGGTGCCATGAAGCGTTATAAAATACGAGTCATCGATGGGGATAGGGTGACGGTAGGCGTTTCCCTCTATGACCCCACCCACGGTCTGATCATTCACCGGCACAAAGCCTGAGGGTTCGACAACAAGTTCATCCGCCCGTTCCTCTTAAGTCGAAAATAGACGAAATCGCTTCGCGTTGCTCAGGATGACATGCCGGGGTATCGGGGTGAAGCATTTGGTATTTTCATGCTTCGTGGGGCCCCCGCGGGCATGGGGGTTTAATACAAAAATCATTTGGTTATTTTGGAAAACGTAAGGTTACATTTTGATGGAGCGTCGCCATGCTGCAGGATGATCCCTTCATATCTCAAACCGTAGTCGCTGTTCAAGACCAGGTCTCGTGCGACTTGGGCGGGGAATCGGTTATTCTAGCCCTGAAAGCCGGGATGTACTATGGAATGAACTCCCTGGGAAATTTTATCTGGAATTCAATTCAAAAACCGATTAAAGTAAGTAGCCTCAGGGATCGAATTCTCGAGGAATACCAGGTGAAGCCCGATCAATGTGAGCGGGATTTAGTCGAATTAATGAAGACCCTTTTGGCCAACGGCCTGATCGAGTGTACCGATGAAAAAGGTGCATAATTTTCTAAAACTGCCTTTACCCGAAAAGGGACTTTTGATAAAAGCATTGCTGTTCGTCTGGGGAGTAAAATGCGGTTTGTGGCTTCTTCCTTTCCGGACGATGCTGACCCTGATCAAGCGGGCTCCGATCAAACGAGGACCGGCTTCATTTCCACTGAATCGGTTGCTCGGGGCAATGGATACCGCCGGGAGAAATGTGCCCCGGGCCACCTGCCTGGTGCGGGCCATAGCCGGGCAAGCCTTTCTGGCTCGACATGGACATCAGACGGACCTGCGCATCGGGGTATTGAAGGACGAAACCGAAAAGCGGGTGAAGGCCCACGCCTGGCTGGAATCCCAGGGGATGGTGCTGCTCGGAGGAGCGGTTGAACCATATACCGCGTTTCCAACCCTGGGGGATCTGGAGTTTCGCAAAAGGTAATCCAATTTGGATAATATCCCGATATCCGCATCGGGTACCCAGGAAGCGTGAAAATAGGTTATTATCTGGTTTAATCAGGTCATCATTCTGGCTGGCGATGGCCGGATCCCAGTACGGGGCTGAGCTTCCTGGATCCCGAAGCAAGTCCGGGATGACGACGAAAAATAAGGGGGGACAAAAGTTGAAGGAAAAAGAGATTTTGATCGAAAAGATAAAGAAGCCGTACCAAAAACCCGAATTGGTCGTTCACGGATCCGTGGAAAAAATCACCGAACAAAGTCTGATTAACCGCGAAGGTTTTAAAACCAACGCGGTTACTGCGTCCATCACCGTTTAGCCCTGAGCTTTCCCTAATCCTGTGAGAGCCTTGGGGTTTCGACAGGAAAACTTCATGGATCCCGGACCTAATCCGGGATGATTTCGAAAAACAAAGGAGAAAGAAAATGAAAGAAAAAAACCTTCAAATCCAGAATGAAAAGAAACCCTACCAAAAGCCTGAATTGGTCGTTCACGGATCCGTGGAAAAGATCACCGAGCAAAGTCTGATTAACAAGGAGGTTTTAAAATTGGGGCGACGGGTAGCGACGTCAGTCTAACCAGCACCTTTGAGATAATCCGAGGACAATAGGTTATAAGTTTGTATTACTACCAGGCCTTTGGCTTGGCCATCCGTTCTGAGCTTCAGCTTCCTGAACTGATCGAGGGGAGTGCGGGGAAATATGATGTGGATATTCTTTTCCCTCGGCCGGATGAAGCCGGCACCCTGGACCGGTTTTCGGAAACAACCCTACGGGTGACAGATGGGGAAGCCTATTTTTCCTATGCCGGCATCGGCTCTTTTTTAATTCGTGCCGGAAACCAGATTCTTATTGATCCGGCCCCCGGGGTAGACGAGGGTTCGCTTCGTCTTTTTCTCTTGGGCAATGTGCTCGGGACCCTGGCCTTTCTGCGAGGTTTTCTCGTTCTGCACGGAAGTGCCGTGGCTATTGACGGCCAGGGGGTGGCTTTTTTAGGTCATTCCGGTGAAGGCAAGTCCACCATGGCGGCGGCCTTTAGCGACAAATATCCCCTCATTGCCGATGACGTCCTGGTTATCCGGACCGATGAAGCCGTCCCCCTGATCTGCCCGGCTTTTCCTCATTTAAAACTGCTATCCGGAAACGGCCGCCTCCTTGGGGTTCGATTCGGAAAAATCTTCCCCAAGAAGTCCCCTGGAAGAAAAGATTACTCCTCGGGTCCCTGAGGGTTTTTCGACTCGAGCCCTTTCCTCTGAAGCGCGTCTACCTGCTTGAAAAAGGCAGAGGTATCGAACTTCTACCGCTTAGCCGGCCGGAAGCGGTTATCGCCTTGCTTCGTTATACCTATACCCTCCGTTCCCTGAAAGCCGGGGAAAACCACCGGCTACACTTCCGGCACTCCGCCCGACTGGCCCAAGAAGTCCCTTTTCGGCGCCTTATCCGGCCCCATGACTTGAATGACCTGCCCGAGATTGTTCGGAAGGTGGTCAGGGACCTGGAAGAGGAATCATAATGCCCTCCGCCGGACTCCAAGCCCTGGTTGTTTCAAAACGCTGACTACTATTTTTGGTTAGGCCTTTGAATCCAATACCGGCGAGCATCCATTGAAGGGAAAGTATGGGACATTTTCTTATTCCGGGCTTAGGGGTCCTTTTGCTGATCGTCCTTCTTTATTATGAAAAAATGGGACAACCCTTTGGCCGAATCGTGACCAAGTCTTTGCTGTCCCTTCTTTTTGTGATCACGGTTTTTCTTCAACCGGGCGCCAACGAAGCATTCACCCGATATTTGACTCTGGGGTTAATCTTTTGCTTGGTAGGGGATGTTTGCTTAGCTTTTTCGGGGCTGAAGTGGTTTAGGGCAGGATTGGTGGCTTTCCTGCTCGGCCATGTGCTCTATATCCTGGCCTTCACTTTCCTGATCCCTTTCAAGGGCTGGTTTTCTCCCGGGGACGTTCTTGTTCTCGCTGTCAGTCTGGGGATCTGCCGCTGGCTTTGGCCCCATCTGGGGGCCATGAAGCTTCCGGTTCTGGCTTATGTGGCGGTCATTACGCTGATGGTCTTCGGGGCCTGGGCGGTTTTCGAAAGGCCTGACTTGCCCTGGACGGGAAAGGCCTTGCTTTTCTGGGGGGCCATCCTGTTTTACCTCTCGGATCTTTTTGTGGCCCGCGATCAATTCATTAGAAAGACATTTTTCAACCGCCTGATCGGGCTTCCCCTGTATTACGCCGGCCAATTCCTTCTAGCTTTTTCCCCGGGAGCTTTTTAACTTCCTAAAGCAAAAAACGAGGCCTATTAGGCCGAGGCGTGACTTCAAAATCAATAGGTTTGCGCCTGAGCGTTGTTGATTTCGTGGACTTGGTCGTTCAAGGTCCAGAGGTCATACAAATATCCCAGGCCAAGCAATCCACCGGTCAAGAGATAAATAATCCCGGTGCCCCATTTACCCAGATACATCCGGTGGATGCCCAAGAAGCCAAGGAAGGTCAACATTATCCAGGCCCCGGTATAGTCGATGGGGCCGGCCTTAAACCTTCGATCCGCCTTTCGGTCCAGGGAGGGGATCAAAAACAGGTCGATTAGCCAGCCGATTCCCAACAGTCCGAAGGTAAAGAAATAGACGGTCCCCGAAAGCGGCTTGCCGAAATAAAAACGATGCGAGCCGGTAAAGCCAAAGAGCCAGAGGATGTAGCCGACGGACTTCAGGTGGGTGTCGTTGTCCTTATCCATCGATGTAGGCTCTTTTCAATGGCTATCCTTTAGGTACTCTTCTTTGAGGGCCGCGTGGGCCGCCGCCAGACGGGCGATGGGTACCCGGAAGGGACTGCAGCTCACATAGTTCAGTCCCATCCGGTGGCAGAAGGCGATGCTTTGGGGATCGCCGCCGTGTTCACCGCAGATGCCCACCTGCAGGTCCGGCCGCACCCGTCGTCCACCGGCCACCGCCATCTCGATCAGCTTGCCGACGCCCTGGATGTCCAATTGCTGAAAGGGGTTCTGGGGCAGGATTCCATCCTCCACATATTTGATCAGGAATTTGGCCTCGGCGTCGTCCCGGCTGATGCCGAAGGTGGTCTGGGTCAGGTCGTTGGTCCCGAAACTGAAGAATTCCGCTTCCCCGGCCATTTCGTCGGCCGTCAGGGCGGCGCGCGGCACCTCGATCATGGTGCCGTATCTGAAATCGACGCGTCAGGCCCGTTTCTTCAAAGACGGCCTTGGCGGTGGCATCCACGATTTTCCTGATAAATTTCAATTCATTGACGTGACTGGCCAGGGGGATCATGATTTCCGGATGGACATCCACGCCGTCGCGTTTGACCCAGACGGCCGCTTCCAGGATGGCCCGGATCTGCATTTCGGAGATCTCCGGCATGACCACGCTCAAGCGGTCGCCGCGCAGGCCGAGCATGGGATTGGATTCCTTCAGGGCCTCGACCCGGTTGAGGATGTCTTCCTTCTGGCGCAGCTCAGCCAAGGCCTGGTCGATCTCGCTCAGGGTATGATAGTGCTGGATGCGGACCTTTAGATCGGCCAGATCCTGCACCAGGGTGTCGTAGGCAGGCAGAAACTCGTGCAGGGGCGGGTCGAGCAGCCGGATGATCACCGGATGGCCGTCCATGGCTTTGAAAAGTCCTTCGAAATCGCTTCGTTGCATGGGCAGCAGTCTGGCCAGGGCGGGGACCCGACGCCCCCGGCTGGTGGCCATGATCATCTCCTGGACGATAGGCAGTCGGTCTTCCTCGAAGAACATATGCTCGGTCCGGCAGAGGCCAATGCCCTCGGCGCCATAGCGGCGGGCCCGTTCGGCGTCCTTGGGATAATCGGCGTTGGCCCAGACACCCAGGCGGCGCACCTCATCGGCCCAGGTCAGCAGCAAGTTCAGGTCGGTTTCGCGTTCGAAATCCGGGTCCTGGGTTTCCAATTGGCCCAGGAAGACCTCGCCGGTCCCCCCGTCGATGCTGATCCAGTCCCCCTCCCGCACCTCGATGATGGATTCCTTCTTGACCGTGAATAACCGGTGCTCCACATCGATGTGTCAACACATCGGCCCCGCAGACCGCCGGGGTCCCGAATTGACGAGCCACCACGGCGGCGTGACTGGTCGCCCCGCCGTGGCTGGTAAGAATGCCTTTGGAAGCGATCATGCCGTGGACATCGTCCGGCTTGGTTTCCGGCCGGACCATGATCACCGCCTTGCCTTCCTTACCCCATTTTTCCGCCGTATCGGCATCAAAGACAGCCTGGCCCACGGCAGCGCCGGGGCTGGCATTGACGGCCTTTTGGACCAGCCGCTTTCCCTCGACCCGGGCCTGCTCCTTGGCGACGGCGCTGAACTGCGGGTGGAGCAGCATGTCCACCTGTTCGGGATTGACGCGCAGGATCGCTTTTTTCTTGTCGATCAGGCCTTCCTCGACCATATCCACGGCAATTTTGATGGCCGCCCGGGCGGTGCGTTTGCCGTCCCGGGTCTGCAGCATCCAGAGTTTGCGGTTTTCAATCGTGAACTCCACGTCCTGCATTTCATGGAAATGGCTTTCCAGCTTTTCACAAATAGCGGCGAACTCAGCGAAAACCTCCGGCAGGTCACGCTGGAGGTTTTGTATGGGCGAGGTGTTGCGGATGCCGGCCACCACATCTTCGCCCTGGGCGTTGAGCAAATAATCGCCATAGAGTTCCTTGTTCCCGTTAACCGGATTCCGGGTGAAGGCCACGCCCGTCCCGCTGCTCTCGCCCATGTTGCCAAAGACTACCGCCTGAATATTGACGGCGGTGCCCAGGTCGTGGCGGATACCGGTGGCGTTGCGGTAATCCACAGCCCGCTTGCCGAACCAACTGTTGAATACGGCGCGGGTGGCCATTTCCAATTGCTCGCTGGGGTCCTGGGGGAATTCCCGGCCGGTATAGGACATGATCTGCCCTTTAAAGTGCGCGGTAATGCGCAGCCAGTCTTCGGCCTCCAACTCCACATCCAAACGTACTCCCCGGCTCTTTTTCATTTTTTCAATAAAAACTTCAAACGGTTCATCCGGAACGCCCAGGACCACGACCCCGAACATCTGGACCAGCCGTCGGTAGGAGTCAAACACAAAGCGCGGGTCATTGGTCAACGCCACCAGACCTTGGGCGGTTTCATCGTTGAGACCGATATTGAGCACTGTGTCCATCATGCCGGGCATGGAAAACTTGGCGCCGGAGCGGCAGGAAACAAAAAGCGGGCGGGTTGGATCCCCAAAGCGTTTACCGGTTTTTTCCTCCAGATGGCGCAGAGCGGCCATCTCCTGTTCCCAGAGGCCGGGAGGGAACTTCCGCTCGTGGTCCAGATAGGCGTTGCAGGCCTTGGTGGTGACGGTAAATCCGGGCGGAACCGGAAGGCCCAGGCGGGTCATCTCAAACAGGTTGGCTCCCTTTCCGCCCAACAGACCCTTCACCTCGTCCCAGCTCTTGGGCTGCAGATGGGCCTCCACCGCCTCCAGGTTATCAAACAAATATACCCACTGTTTTTCATCCTTTCTTTCATTCTTACTCCGGGCCGAAGATTTCGCCATTTTTTTCTCCCTGATACCGTGTTTAGTGATTAATTAACCCTCCCGGTCCATATTCCCCGGTCCCGTCCTGTTTAATGGGCTGATTGAATTACCCTAAAATATAAAATGAAAAAGGACCGATGAGCAAGGAGAAAATGAAATACGCCGATCACACCTTTCCCGGGCCGGAATAAATGTTGTTTCTTGTCCGAGTCGGCTATCGGTCCCGCGCTGTCGATCCCCCGGTCAGGAGGGTTGACAAGAGAGCCGACAACTTCCTATAGTGAACTCATCCCGGATAGCAGAAGGAGACCTGAGATGACTGAACCATTATCCCTGCCCGTAGCCCAGGCGCGGGAGGAGATCGCCATCCTGGCCGGAATGGCTAATCGCCACGGCCTCATCGCCGGAGCCACGGGCACCGGCAAGACCGTGACTTTGCGGGTCCTGGCCGAGGCCTTCAGCCGAATCGGCGTTCCCGTGTTTCTGGCCGATATCAAAGGCGACCTCTCCGGACTGCCATTGCCCGGCGGAGAAAACCCCAAGGTGGCCGAGCGGGTCCAGCAGTTGGGCCTCGAAGGCTTTGCCTTTGAAGGGAACCCGGTAGTTTTCTGGGATGTCTTCGGGGAACAAGGCCATCCTCTCCGGACCACGATTTCGGAGATGGGACCGTTACTGCTCAGCCGGATCCTGAACCTGAACGAAACCCAGAGCGGCGTTCTGAATATAACCTTTAAAATCGCCGATGACGACGGCCTGCTGCTCCTGGATCTAAAGGACCTGCAGGCCATGATTCAATTCGCAGGGGACCAGGCGGAACAGTTCACGACGCAATACGGGAATATCTCCAAGGCTAGTGTCGGGGCCATTCAGCGGGGCCTGCTGACCCTGGAGCAGGAAGGCGGCGCCCGATTTTTCGGCGAGCCGACCCTGAACATCCAGGACTTTATCCAAACGGAGGGTTCCGGTAAAGGGGTCATCAATGTCTTGAGCGCCGACCGGTTGATGCGCTCCCCCAAGGTGTATGCCACGCTGTTGCTCTGGCTGTTGTCCGAACTTTTTGAACAGCTTCCAGAGGTGGGCGATCCCGAGAAACCCCGACTGGTTTTCTTTTTTGACGAGGCCCACCTGCTTTTTGAAGATATACCCAAAGCCCTCCAGGACAAAATCGAACAGGTGGTGCGTCTGATCCGGTCCAAGGGAGTGGGTATTTACTTTGTGACCCAGAACCCCCTGGATATCCCCGAAGCGGTGCTGGGTCAGTTGGGCCATCGGGTGCAGCATGCCCTCCGGGCCTTTACCCCCAAGGACCAGAAGACCGTCAAGGCGGCCGCCGAGACTTTCCGGGTCAATCCACCCCTTGACGTCTTTCAGTCCATCACCGAACTCAAAGTGGGCGAGGCCCTGATTTCGGTCCTGGACCGGAAGGGTGCTCCTACGCCGGTGGAAAGGGCACTGGTTCTTCCCCCCCGAAGCCGGTTAACCCCTTTGACCCCGGAGGAGCGGTCCCAAATCATCCGTGGGTCCGTGCTCTACGGGCAGTATGACCGGGAAGTGGACCGAGAATCGGCTTATGAAAAATTGAAGGAGCGGGCAGTAAAGCGACAAAACGAGGAACAGGAGGCGGCCGCGGCCAAAGTTCGTCCCCAGGGAGAATCCTCTCAGGTTTCAAAAATGCTGGGGGCCATGGCCCAGAGCGCAGCCCACGCCATCGGCAGCCAGATCGGTCGGCAAATCATCCGGGGGGTTCTGGGGTCCCTCTTCGGCAGCGGCCGGAAACGGTAAAAAAGCGGAAGTTTTCCTTTGAAAGTCATCCATTGACTCAATCTTCCCCCCAGAGGGCTTCGCGGAGTCCGGAGGAGCGCTGGATGCGGCGGGATACCGCCCGCAAAAAAGTCGTTTTCTTCCCCCAGATTTCCATCTGCTCCCGGGCCCGGGTGATCCCGGTGTAAATCAATTCCCGGGTCAACACCGGGGCATCTCGGTCCGGCAGAATCAGGAGGACCCGGTCGAATTCCGACCCCTGGCTTTTGTGCACCGTCATGGCATAAACGGTCTCATGCTCCGGGAGCCGGCGGGGGGGAAATTTTCGAACTCCGCCTTCCGGGGAGGGAAAAAAGACTCTGAGCTCATGATTTCCGTCAGGGTCCGGCAAGGTAATCCCCATATCCCCGTTGAAAAGCCTTAACTGGTAGTCATTTTTAGTGACCATGACCGGCCGGCCGGGATACCAGCGGCCTATCTGGCGAATCAGGCCTTCCTGCCGCAAAAGCTGCTCCATCAGCCGGTTCAGCGCCTGGACCCCATAAGGGCCTTCCCGCAGGGCGCAGAGGATCCGGAATCTGCTGAACAAATCGAAAATATTCTCGGCCCGGTTCGGCTGAAAATACCCGGAAAGGTCCCTTACCGCCAGATCTTTCAGCCTCGCCCCCAGGGCTTCGGGGCTGGGAAGGTCCCCCCAGCGGATATCCGCGGCGTTGGTGGCTCTCAGCAGGTCATAGGCGCCGGCGCCGTCTCCTTCATTTACAGCCCGACTCACGGCCCTAATCCCGCTTGATGACCCGAAGCGATAACTTTTCTTGAGCGGAATGATAACGTCCCTCATCCCGGTTCCGCGGTCCTCCTCTGCTCCGACCTCCAGCCTCTCCCCGGCAATTCTTTGACAGGCATCTCGGAAATCTCTCGAAAACCCATAATGTTTCTCTACGCCGCAAATATCTCCCAATACGGCCCCGGCCTCGACCGAGGCCAATTGATCCTTATCCCCCAGCAGGATCAATTTGGATAGCGGGGGAAGGGCCTGGACCAGCTTGGACAGCAGGGCCAGGTCCACCATCGAGGCCTCGTCGATGACCACTACCTCAAAGGGCAGGGGGTTTTTCGAATCGTAGCGGAAATAGGGAGTCGCCGGGATAGGCTTCAACAGGCGGTGAAGGGTATAGGCCTCTAGGGGCAGGGCGGCTTTAACCGCATCCGTGCACTCCAATCGCTCCCGGGCCTTTTTTAGGGCTTCCTGCACCCGGGCGGCGGCCTTTCCGGTGGGGGCCGCCAGGGCTATCCGCAGCGTCCCGGGACTATTTTGCTCCAGGAGAAGCGCCAAAATCTTGGCCACGGTAAAGGTCTTCCCGGTCCCCGGGCCGCCGGAGATTACGCAGAACCTTTTCCAGGCCGAAGCCAGGGCGGCCACCTTTTGCCAATCCGTCTCTCCGGGATCTGCGGCTGGAAAAAGTCGGGCCAGGCCGGCCCGGAGGGAAGCCGCATTTGCCGGGAAAGCCTCTTCAGCAGTTCGTTCCTTCAGGAAATCGATCAGTTTTTTTTCATACTCCCAGTAGCGGAATAAATAAAGGCGCGGTCCATTCAGGATCAGAGGTTTATACTCCCCCGGCCTCCCCACTACCCCTTCCTTTTTCAGCCCTTGAACCCAGCGCTCCATTGGTGGACAGACCGGAGAATCCGGTTCGCCTTCCAGCTAGCGGCTTCCCGGCCAGACCGGAGAGATCGAAGCAGACATGCCCCAGCCCCTGGTAATGGCTGACCAGGGCGGCGGCCAGGAAGAGGGGCTCGCTATTGGTTCCGGAAAGTCGAGTCATCAGCTCCGGCAAAATGGACATCCAGCGGCGAAAGGATTTTTTTCCCCAAAAAAGCGGCCGTCCAGGAGGGCTTCATGAAACGGCCTCCGCTCCGATCAGGCTTTGGCTCAGGCCCTCAATCAGTCCCTCAGGCGGCGTTTCAGAGTAGATCCCGAACCCCTTTTCTTCCCCCGGGTTTATGCCCCGCAGAAAAAGATAAAAGGCACCGCCGAAATGTTCCGTGTAGCGATACCCGGGGAGCCGGTATTTTAAATACCGGTGCAGGGCCAGCACGTAGAGATTCAACTGCAGGCGGTAAAAATGGTCTTCCATGGTCCGAACCAGGTTCTCCCGGTGGTAGTCTTTCACTCTCGCCCCCAGAAAGTTTGATTTCCAGTCCACCAGGTAATAGCGCCCCTGGAATTGAAAAACCAGGTCGATGAAACCCTTCATGAACCCTCGGGCCGGTTGAAAATCCAGGTTTTCAAGCCGGGCGGAAAATCCGGTCGATGGCCCTATCCCCCCGTGATCGGCAAAAATTTTTGCCAGCCCCTGGGGAGTTACCCGCTGAAGGGGAAAATTAAATTCGAGCTCACTGAGACGCTCGGCCCGGGAAATCTGCGCCAGGCTGAAGCTACCGAAAGGGGAGGGGAGCGGCGCCTTCAGCACCCGGCCGATTAAGCCGACGACCGTATCCTGCCACTTCGGATCAAACCCGTATTCTGCCAGTTTGTCCGCCACCAATTTGATTATGACCAGAGGGTCTGTTTCGCTGAAATCCAGGTTTTCCAAGAGATCATGCAGCAGAGTCCCCGCTTTGGCCCCCCGGGGAAAGGCAAAAATAGAAAAAGGCTCCGGATCCAAAAATGGTTCTTCGGCGTCCTGGGCCTGGTCGTGGTCCGGCAGGTCAGCGGAGGCGTCTTCCGATTGCGGGGAATCAAAGGTTTCTTTAACCCCGACGGTCAGTCGGGAAAAACTGGCGATCTGCCAGTCCCGGGAAACAGTCCCCCGGAAAACCCTCCCGCTCAATTCATCCAAGTCTATTTCATCCGGGCTAACTTCCTCACCCGGGGCTCTCGGCAGATCGGTTACTCGGATCATTCCCTCGGATTTTCGGGCCAGTTCGTCCAAGTCCTGCCGGAGCCTGACATCGGTCTTGGCCTGAAAATGGGTTCCCACTTTTTGGACAATATTTTCGTCAGTGTCCCCGGGAGGAGCCAGCAGGTAGGCCAGGGAGGAGGTCTCCGCGTCCCGAAACCTTCCCCAGATGAGGTAACAGCGGTTTTTGGCACGGGTCAGCGACACATAGAGCAGCCTCAGATTTTCTGCCAGTTCCTCCTCTGCGGCCAATTCAGCCAAATCGCGATCCCCCCCCGCCTTCGGGTCCAGCACCAGATTGAGCCTCCAGTCTTCCTCGCGGTCGTGGAAACTAAAAGCCCCTTTCTTAATCTTCGACGGATCCCAGTTAAAGGGGCAAAAAACGATGGGGTACTCCAGCCCCTTGCTCCTGTGGATGGTAACTATTTTTACGGCCTCGGCATCGCTTTCCAGCCGAAGCTGATGTTCCTCCAGTCGCGGGGAACCGGGGTCGCATTGCCGGGCCAGCCATTTTAAGAGTCCGGTCAGGCCCAGTTTTTCTTCAACCGCCCACTGGTGAAGCACCTCGGAAAGGTGGAGCACATTCGTCAGCCGTCTCTCCCCGTTAGGCAGGCCAAGCAGAGCGAGAACGGACCTTTTCCCGAAGCAGAAAATACCGAAACATCCGGATAAACCCCTTCTTTTCCCCTATTTCGTAATATTCCCTGAATCGGGAAAGCCACTCCTCCCACCCGGCTTCATCGCGGGTCAGCCTTTCCAGGGTTTCCCCGGTCACTCCCAGCAGGTTGGTGGCCAGCGCCGCCCTGATCCGACCCTCCCGAAGGGGATGAACCATCCCGTCCAGTACCCGCTGCACCTCCTGGGCCTCGTAGCTGTCAAACAAATTTCCGGTAGTATGAAGGACACTGGCGATTTTCAATCGGCCCAGGGCCGTCTGCATCATCCGGGCCTGCCGGTTGGTGCGCACCAGTACCGCCAGATCTCCCTCGCGCAGCCGCCGGCTGTCCAGGAGAGCTTCGTCCTTTTTCCCGAGCCTCAGGAGGCGGGAGATTTCGCCGGCCACCGCCCCGGGAATCAGGGCTTCGGCTTCCCCTTTATTGATGAGGCCTCCATCGCCCGAATTAACCTGCCAGAAGTGCAGCGGCGGTTCCCTTTTCCCCCGGATGGTTAAAAAGGACTGCGCTCCCCCTTCCTCCGCTACCGCGGGTTCAAAGGGGATCTCCCGGTAGAGAAAGGCGTTTTCCCGGCAGCCGAAGACCGTATTGACCGCGGCAATCAATCCCGGTTCGGATCGCCAGTTCCGGTCCAGGGTGTAGCGACGATCCACCCGACCGGCAGCCTTTAGGTAGGCAAACAGGTCGGCACCCCGGAAGCTGTAAATGGCCTGCTTGGGGTCGCCGATTATAAATAATATGGAGCCCCCTTGTCCGAAAATATTCCTGAAGATGGCGTACTGGACGGGATCCGTGTCCTGGAACTCATCAATGAGGGCGGCCCGATATCGTTTCCTGACCTCTCGGGACAGTTCGTCCCCCCCAGGCTTTTCCAGAGATCGGCGCAGGCGGATCAGGAGATCATCAAAAGATTGGATGTTGCGCCGCTGCTTCCGAATCGGCAGTTCCTGCCCCAGGAACTGAAAAACCGCCCCTTTTAGATACAGCAAGTGGCGGTCCATTTCCAGGCGAAGCGCCTCGGCCGCCAGTTTTAGGGCATCGCCCAACAAAAAATAGGGATGCCGAGGGGTTTTCAACTTTTTCCTGGTTTTCTTCTCCAAACCCCTGGAAGTGAATTTTTCGAATTTTTCCGGCAGGGGAAAGACCGGGCTGTTTTCCTCTAAAAAGGCATCCATCAGACTCAGTCTGGCAGCTACCTGCTCCGTGTAGTCGGCGGTCAAAGCCGGATCGCTGAAGGCCTGTTCCACCTCGTCCCGAGCCTTCGGCCAAGCATTCCGCAATTCGACATAGGCCCGGCGAAAAGGCTCCAGGGTTGTGAAAACCACCGGATCGGTCCGGGGAATAATTTTCAAGTCGGGCTGAGACCGCCCTTTTTTCAAAAGCTCCAGGAAGGTAACCGGACCGAGGTTCAGGCTCAGGGCGTACTGGACCCACTCCCGGGGAGCGTCATAAAAATGCCGGCGCCAGAAATCCTGGACGATTTCCGCTATCAGCTCGGTTTCCTCTTCGGGTTCCAATTCCGTATCAAACAGGCTGCCGCTTTCAAACGCGCTCTCCTGCAGCGTCCGCTGGCAAAAGCCATGAATGGTGAAAATGGCCGCCTCATCGAAATCCAGGAGGGCGGCGTGCAGGAGGACGGCCGCCTCTTCCCGGTCCGGGACTTTAAGGAGCAAACTCTGCAAAAACGAATCCGGGCTGGTTCCGCCGGAACAAGCCTCCAGGGCTTCCCGGATTTTGCGGCGGATCCGATCGCGCAATTCCTCGGTGGCGGCTACGGTATAAGTCACCACCAGGATCTCGTTTACCGGTAGCCGCCTCTCCAGGATCAGTCGCAGAAATAGGCCGGTGAGGGTATAGGTCTTTCCCGTGCCGGCCCCGGCTTCAATCAGGTTGGTTCCCTCCAGGGGACTATTCAAGAGATCAAAACCGGGGGTTTTGGGGTCTTGAGGGATCAGGGTCAACTCTTCCGTTCGCACTGCAGCACCGGTAGAAAAACATTCTCGGCCAGGGTCTCGAATTCCTCATCCAAAGGGTCCCAGTGTTCAAAGCAGACCCGATAATAGGGGTCCTGGTCCTCTCCCCGGTTGAAGTCAGATCCTTCCCAGACTATCCGGGAAATTTTCAAGGCCTCCTCCTTTTTTTTCTTTTTCCATAAGGCCTCGGCGTAAACCCAGGAAGTGTGCGGAAAGAAATGGACGGGCTTTTGCAGTCCCCGCCAGTAAAGCTCGAGTAGCTCTTGTAACAGCGCATCACTGTCTGGGATCGGCGGGTAAGTGCGGGCTTTATCCTGACCGAAGAGTCGGGCCTGATCCGGATAGCCCGGAAAGCCGATGCGGTTCACCAAAAGATGCCTAATCCAGAGTCGCAGGCGGTCTTTTGGTTTCACCTTGGCGTAGCGGAAATGAATCAGCCCCTGAGGGTAAAGGCCCTCAATCCGGCCCACGACCCGGAACCCTCCCAGGGCCAGATCCACTTCCAGGGGCGCCAGCGGTCCTCCTTCCCGGTAAGGGTTGAGTATCTCCAGAAAATCATCGATGGACCGGCAGGTCTTTTGAAAAAAACACTCACCGGGTCTTCCGTGAGGAAGCAATCCCGCCGCCCGGACGGCTGAAAAAGCTGTCGGCAGGCTGCGGTTTTCCGCTCCCCTTTCGACCAGCCCCTGTTCAAGGACATATTTATCCAGCCCTTTGACCTCGAAGGGTTCGGTTTCCTCTAATATCGCCTCTCCTTCCTCTAAATAAATCCCCAAGCGCTGGTTGAGGATGAATTGGGACGGGTTCCCGAAAAACCGGATGAGCTGCCCGACCTCGATCGTTTTCCATTCCAGTGGCGGCTCGGGAAGCCCTTGAGCGATAAACGGGCTCCCCTCTGGAAGCTGGTTTTGCGCCTGCCGGGCCGCCTCGAGGTTCTCCTGGGAATAACTGAAGAACCGGCCTTCCGGATTCTTTTTGAAATACTCCGGGCTAAAGGCCTGAAGGGGATGCCGCCGAACGATTTGCCCGCGGATCTCTTTTCCGGAAATCCTGTATCCTGCTTCCAGATAGTCCAAAAGCTCGCTGACCAGGACCGAAGGCGGCCGCGGGCTGTTATCTTGAATGCTCTGTCCCACATAACTAATATGGAGCCTCTCCCTGGCGGAAAGCAGGACCTCCAGAAAAAGGTAACGGTCGTCGTTCCTCCGCGAGCGATCTCCCGGCTGGGGATTCTTGGCCAACAGGTCAAATCCCAGAGATTTGTTCGGCCGGGGATAGGCGTCATCGTTCATTCCCAGGAGACCGATCACCTTAAAGGGGATGCTGCGCATAGGCAACATGGCGCAGAAAGTCACCCCCCCGGTTATAAAGCCGGTCCCGAAGCCCTCGTTTTCCAGGGTAGATTTCAGTAGAGATCGGATCACCTCCAGGTTGATTTTTTCGTCAAACCCGGAGAGTTCCTGTCTTTCCCCGAACTGACGCAATAGCCGGCGAAAAAAAAGGAGGTCCCGTTCGGTCTCCTCGTCGGAAGAAAAAAATTCGTCGAGCACTCGGGTCAGAAAATCCCCCCACGCCCCCAGGGACCGCGGTTCCCCCAGATCTTTTTCCAGTGCGAACAGACGATTGGCCAGATGCACAAAATTTCCCAGGACCGAGGCCTCGCTCCCCTCAATCCGGTCATAGGGCAGGATTCCCATGAAGAGCTCATCCTCCCGGCGAGGTAGGGCGTAACCCAGCAACATTCTTTCCAGGCCCGCTCCCCAGGTGTTTTCCGGATAGTCGGGAAGACCCAGGGTCTTCCGACTTTCCCGGTCAATGCCCCAACGGATCCGGGTATCCTCTATCCATCGACGGATAAGCTCCAGGTCCTCCTCGGCCAGGGAATATCTCCTCTGCACCGGAGGCGACTCCAGAAAAGCCATCACCCGGGAAACCCCGAACCGGCTTCCCTGCAGGTCAAGCAGTCCCAGAATCAGATCGGCCAAGGGACTTTCCTGCCGAATCCCTCGATCGGCCAGGCTGAAGGGGATCCAGCGCGGATCCTCCGGGGGCACCGAAAAAACCGCCTGAATATAAGGGGCATAGGTTTTGATGTCCGGAGTCATAACCATAACATCTTTGGGAAGCAGTCCCGGGTGTGCTTCAAATAGGGAAAGAAGGCGGTCCTGGAGAACCTCCACCTCCCTCATGGGGCTATGGCAGGAATGGATTTCAATAGAAAGGTCAGCGGGGTCGATTTCTTTTTTTCCTTCATCCCCCGCACCGCGTTCACGCAGAAAAAGAATGTCTTGCTGAAGGCAGTTGAGAAGCGTTTTTTGCCCTGGATCAACCGGGCCATCTTCCTCTCGAGGCTCGAAATTCAGAATCATTTCAAAAAAATCCTGACCCAGTCGGCCCAGAGAAGCCAGAAGGCTGTTTCCCGGCGTTAGATGCAGAAATTCCGTAAGGGTCTGCTTTCCCTGAGCCTTTTCCTTGACCTGCTGCGTTTCCCTTCGGGTCAGCAGGTTCCCCCAGTATTCCCGGCAGGGATTCATCAGGAAAAGGTTGACCTCCATGAAACGGGATAGGGCCGCCAGCATTTCCACATGAAAGAAGGGCAGGGCTGAGATCCCGAAGACGGCCATCCGCTTAGGCAGGATCTCCGGCCGGACGACTGAACTCCTGATTTTTTCCAGGACGGTTTTTTGTAAGGCGGCGCGGTGCTTATTTTCGATTCCCCGAACCATATTCCGCCAGAGAACCGCCTGCCAATGATCCTCTTGCCCCTTTTCCCAAAGGAAGATCATCTCCGGACGAAAAAGGAGGTATTGGTCAAAAAGCTCGGCCACCCGCCGCGAAAGTTGAAAAAGTTTCACGTCGGTAGGCCCCTCGGATAAATAGAGGAGTAGGGCGTCAAACCCTTTCTCTTTTAAAAGGGGTGGCAGGATTTTCATTATCCGCCAGGCCATGATTTCAGGGTTGAAAAGCGGTGTTTCTTCCAATTCGGGCAGGACCTGTCTGAAAACACCGGTGATAAAATGGTTGGGGAAGGGAAAGTGCATATTGGCGCAGATCTTCAGGCGCCGGGCCAATTCCAAGGAGATCCATTTCTCCATCCCCAGGCTTTGGACCAGAATAATTTCCGGTGTTAAGGGCGAAGGCAACGGGGTCTCCAGCACCTCGGCCAACCGGTCCGCCAGATTTTCCAAACGGTTGCTGGTATAGAGGGTCAGGCCGGACATCACCAGGCAGGAGGGCGAAGGGGAGAACGGCCGTCGTGGCCGCTGAAGAGATTCATCCGCAAGATCCGATTGGATCGCGCGGCTGTTTCAGCGGAAAGCCCGACAGCCATCTTCCAGCCAGCGAAAGGCGTTCCGTTCAGAAAGTTGAATAATTTGTTCATGTTCCGCCGGTAAGGGCTCCGTCTGCCGGCTCCGGCGAAAAGCCTCGTAAAGGGCCTTTAATCCACCATAGCCCCGAATCAGGACGGGAACGATCTCTACCCGAGCTTGGTCGGCCAGGGATTTCATTCCCATCCGAAAAAGGTCTTCCTCCTCATTGAACTGTTCCAAAAGCGCGTCCTGCCCCAACAGCATCACCACCGGGAGCAGTCCCAGTCCCAGTTCCTTTCCCAGGATTTCATAATCAGGCAGGTTTCCCCGATTCCAGGCCAAGTGACAAAAATCGAAATAGATCCCCGCCAGCGCCAGGAATCGAAACAACACTCCCCAGCGCTCGAAATCATCGACATAATCCGCTAGATCGCTTTGCCGGACCATACCCCAGGACTCCCGAACCCAGATCAATTCAGGCTGTCCGGGCCAGAGGGTGAAGACCCGTTGGGCCAGGGGATAAACCGCTGTCCAATCCAAGGAAAGCCGCCCCTCCTTGCTCTCCTTTTCCGGCTGCCTTCCGGAAGGAAATTCTCCCCAAGTTCCTTGAACCCAGTCAAAAAAAACTTCCTTAAAAGAATAAGCATAGGGGGGTCGCAAGGATTGAAGCAGATACTTGATCGCCTCTAAAGGGATCGGATTTTTGGCTAAAGTCCCTACGAAAAAAAGCTCCGCCTGTTCCTTTGGACGCAATTTTTTTGCCGGCTCCGGTTGGAAAGAAATCAATCCTTCATGATAAAGAAGTTCGGCATGGTTGATGGATAAAGGAATGACGGACAAAACCTCCTGCACCGTCATCGGAAAAAGTTTTAGCTGACATTGCTCAAACATGAAACTTTTCCCTTTCCGCGGACTGTTCGCGAGTCGGTCACCTCTGGATTTGGCCTGCTTTTTTTCTTTCTATTTTTAGGAAGGCCCTTACCTGAAACATTTCCATTTCAGGAAGCATCAGAATAGCAAAATATTGACTCCGAATCAATCTTCTCTATCGATATTTTTGTGAAAAGGCATTTGGGGGGGATTTGGGTAAAGGAATGGTGAAAAGGCGGATCGTTTCTTTGGGGGGATTATTTCGTCTCTTTAGGAGACGAACTCTCCGATTGAAGGGGCTTTTAAAAGTGACGGACTCGCAAAAAGGCCGTCATCAGACCAAGGGTGAAATTAAGCCCCGCCGCGGGATAGGGTTAGAATTAATTGAATTCACGTCAAATGGCTGGGGAGTCCTATTGAGCAGAAAGTCATTTTAAGTCTTTTTGCGCGGCATTTATTAAGGGTCTCATAATTGTCTCTACATAAACACCGACCGTCATCCCCGAGTGTCTTTATCGGGGATCCAGAATCGTACCAGACCGGGCTGGATTCCCGCCCAGATGCGCTGCGGGAATGACGATAAGAGAACCTCGAGATAGTCGGTTCTATTATGAGACTGTTAATAATTGTTGCGGAATCTTAACGCCGCTTCCTGCTTTAATCCCTGTGTGCCCTGTGTGAGAAGTGAATTTTTTTCTCGAAGGCCGTTTCTTTTAGTAATCACATAAACCGAGGAACTGGCGGGCGCCTCCCCGGTTGAGGAGCCATTCAGCATCGTTCCCGCCCGTCTAATGGGTTCAGCTTGGGGAACGGCTCCGGCAAGCCTGGTCCCTCCTTTCATATATCTATTTTTCTTGGTCAAATTATACCCGTCTAAAACCAGGCCGGCGGTCAAGGTCTTATCCGCGTTCAGAGTGATCGTACACTCCCCCACCCCACTACAGTCGTCTCCGGACCAGCCGACAAACACCGATCCCTGTCCCGGGTTTGCGGTCAGGGTTATGGGGGTCCCCTCGTCATACCACTTATCACAGTCCGCGCCGCAGTTGATCCCTTCCCCGGAGATAATCCCGTCGCCGGACCCTCTTTTGGTGACGGTCAATCGGTACTGGCGCAGGACCGTGTTATTGATTTCATTGGAATAATCACTTTCCGCCCCTTGAAGATTGTAGGCGGTAACTGCAAAAAAATAGGTGACTCCCTGGGTTAGGTTGCTCACCGTCACCTGGGTATTTTTGCCCACATTAATCACTTGGGAATAGGCCTGGGCGGCGGTCCCGTAATAGAGCTTATATCCACCCAGGTCGGGTTCCGTGTTGGCGTCCCAGGCTAAGGAAACCTGTTCGGCCCGGGCCTGACCGGCTAGAACGAGCATCAGGAAGAAAAAGAACACCGATTAAGAATAAGGCTGGAAAAGAAAGGGGAAACGACGGTAGAACCTTCTGTTGTTGAATAGCCATGCCAGTACCTCCCGTTTTTGCCGTTCAGCGATGAACAGTCCCGAGAGGTACCGTCTTCGCCTGGCAACCCTGCTACCCTTTGTTCCGCATATTGCAGATCATTTAGGCCAGTGGCTTTGCGTCCCACCCTTTCGGATGGTTTGCCCTTTACAGGTTTTGATTTATTAACTTAGACCTATTTCCTGTCTCTTTTATCGGACTTTATTTGGAAAACTTTAAGAAATAATGCTTTTGACCGGATTTCAACCATCTAACCCCGACCCCCCCGGCTGGGGCTGAAAATTTTTTCAAGCCATTTGACCGGACCAATCAAAATCACCCCCATCAGGATGGGCAGGACGAGGTTGGTAAGTAGATACCAGCCCTGCGCCTGGAATCCGGGTTGGCGGGGGTCTCCGTCTGAGGCCAGATTGGCCAAGATTGACCAAGGGTCCATAGAAACATCCTTTTTTGATTTGATGTTTAATTTAATATAATATACCATTCGAGAGATTTTTGACAGCTCCGAAGGTAATAATTTATTTACAGATCTGAGCCATCCCCCTTGAGAACCTGGTTAAAAAGTTTTTTTAAACCTAAAGACTGCGCCCTGCTTCCCCTGGCCGAGGAATTTCGAAATTTTTTCGGTCATTACCAGGGAATCCTCCGAGTCCGTCGAAAATTATCGGACTTGCTCGCCGCCGACACCCCCGCAGGCAGTCGAGTGTTCATTGATCTGGCCAGCCAGTTGATCGACCTGCTGAGTAAATTATTTGACCAGAAGTTACCCCAGCTTTTCAAAGCCTATGCCTTAACCCGGGAGGCCCAGACCCGGGAAGAGGTGGAAAAAATTTATCGAGAGACTTTTAAAGATTTGGATTTTTCCCAATGCCGACACGTCATGCCGGATTCCTTTTGCCGGGGAAACCATCAGACCCTGCCGGAGCTTCTGGAATACGCCCACGACCTGGCCGTGGAAGAGATGTTTTGCCTGATGGACCTCTACGACCTGAGAAAAATCAAAGCCACTCCTGTTCAGACGGGTCTTCCCATAAAGCTGCACGTGATCGACCTGGGCGGCGGGGTCTGCGCTTCCGACAACAAAATGGTCTTAAAAGACGAAATTCTTTCCGACCCCGTGCGGGCCATGTTCCAGGGGATGTATTATCCCGGGATTAGTTGGTCGGGTCCCATCGGGGTCAACCTGAAAGGATTTATGGTCATTATGGCCCAGAGTTCCAGTCGACCCGAGGAGGATTTCTGGGATAAGACCTACCTCTTGGCCGCCAAGGAATATATGAATTATAACTCCCGCCTGGGGTACCATTACACGTCCGTGGCTTCTTACTTGAGTGATGATCCCCGGAATAATCATATCCGGTTTATGCTCAGGGGGGGGGCGGCCGACGACCTGCGCCGGGCCCGGAGGGCCCGTTTTATCGGGCTGGTCCTTGAACGCCTGGATTTTGAGGTGGATGTCCACAAAGATTTGATCGAGGCTCGGCTGAACAACGCCGAACGAACCATGATAGAAAACCGGCTGGATTTGATCGGCCGACTGATGGGCTGCTCCAGGCAGCGGGATATGGTCATGAATAATGAATCGACGGTGAATTGGTACGCCGAGGCCTTTTTAAGGGGCAATTATGCCTTCGAAACCGACCAATAAGAAGAGGCGAAAAGAAACGGCGAGGTTTCTTTTCGCCTCAACGAGTCAGGGTTAAATTCTATTCCTGCCCTTTAGCCAACAACACCGAACACCTGGAATGGCTGGCCACTTTAAGGGCCGTCCCCCCCACGGAAAACCTGCCGCTGGCATTAAAGCCCCGGCTGCCCATGACAATCAGGTCGAATTTCCCCTCTTCAGCCAGTGTTACAATTTCTTCGGCCACGTCGTTCGAACTGAGGAGTATGCTTTCGACCGTCAGCCCGGCAAAGACCCCCTTGGCCTGGTCAAGGGCCTGTTCGGCCTGAGCGCTCAATTTTCTGTCCAAAGATTCCCTGGCCCGGGCCGATATTTCCAGATCAATAACGGGATAAACGGAGACCACGGCCAAAAGGGTTACCTGCGCCCCTTTAGCCCGAGCCAGGTCCCCGGCCAGTCGGGTCCCCTCCTGAGAATTTATTGAACCATCAACAGGGACTAATATTTTCATGATTCCCTCCTTCGGGTAATCTCCAGTAACGGTTTGTTTCTCCTCCCCCTTGGATAAATGAATCAAGGGGGAGGAGTTTAGGGGATTTATTGTTTTCCTTCTAATTCCCAGCTCCGATATGCTGTTCTCCGGCCTAAACCTCTTTTTTTACCTTAGCTTTCTTCATGGTCAGGCCGAACCCTTCAAAGAGGTAGAAAATCGCGTAGCCCCACCACAAGGTGTAAAACACATAAAAAACCAACAGAAAGGTCATGATCCCGACCCGGTCGGAGACTCTATGGGACTCAATCTTGTAGAAGTTATAGGACGGCTCCAATCCTTTTTTGGAGATTTCCGAAACCAGATCGGCTTCCTCGATCTTCAGGTTCTTTTTAAAAAACCTATCCATTTTGCTCAGGGCCGTCCACCAGTTTTTCAGTACTTCTTTTTCGTCATAACCGTATAGGGCCACCAATTTCTGCCCCTGATTGTTGAACATGTCGTCCGAATCCCGGAGGATGACCCCCATAGTCTGGCCCAGGTCCCCTTCAATGGTCAGCGCCTCCCCCTGGACGTTTACCCGGGCGCCGGCCTGGGTAAAAAGCTTGTTGATCTGGTCCGCCTCCTCGGCGTTCTGGATTTTAATGGTGGCCGTGAAGGGTCGGCCCATGAATTTTTGATTGGCCTCCTTCAACTTGGGGATGAAATAAGAAGACCCCTTGGAGAGTTTATTAAAAAGGTCATCCGCCCAATCCAGCCCGTTGACTTTAATGCCGGCCGGACCGGGAAAAATTTCGGAAAACATCAAAAACAAAACAACCCCAAACGAGACGGCCATGAGCAGGCCGATCGTAAACGCGCCTTTTTTGGATGCTGCCATGGGTTAGGCCTCCTTTAACGCTTTAATATTTCCAAAAAATTTACTTAAGACCCAGAGGGCGAAGCCCCCCACCACGATCCAGAAGACCACGGCCCCCACAAAATCGATGGCGTTCACTACCGGTTTGGAAATATTGATCACTTCCATTTCCGTCAGCTTCTTGGGCAGGGTAGCCGCCCGGTTGATAAACCCGGCCAGGATGGATACGGCGTAAAAGCCGCGGATATGGATTCCCTTGACCACTTTGGTGGTCAGGGCCCCCACCTGGATCCCGATCAGGGAGCCGATCAGCATGCCCATGGCCAGCGTGTAAAAGACATAGCCGTAAATAGCATACTGGGCCACGGCCGCCAGGCCGGCGGTAAAAATAATCTGCAGGATATCGGTCCCCACGGTGGTCATGGAGGAGACGCCATAGATATAGACGAACAAGGGGAAGGTCACAAACCCGCCGCCGACCCCCATGAGGGCGGCCAACATGCCGACGATCACCCCGCCCAGGGCCACGATTACCCCGGAGATCTTCCTTCCGCCCAGGTCCTCGTCAAAAGTGATCATGGGGGGAATGTTTAAATTCTGGAGCTTAATAGCCGTCCCGGTGACCCCGGACGGTCCGCCGTGGGCATCGTGGCCGCCTCCTCCGGAAGCGGCCGGACCGCGCGTCGACTTGATGAAATCCATCAACGCGTAAACCCCCAAAAACCCCAGGAGGAGGGCATAGATGACGCTGATAAAGGTATCGCTCAGCAGGGGATCGATGTTATAGAGCGCTTTGTTGATGTAACCGCCGATGAAAGTCCCCGCGCCGGACCCGACTAAAAAGGCCACCGCCAGTTTGACCGAGACATTTCCCAGTTTTTTATGGACCGCGGTCCCCATGATGGCTTTGGCGAAGATATGAAAGAGGTCGGTCCCCACGGCCAGGATCCCCTTGACCCCGGCGGCCATCAGGGCCGGCGTGATAATGAAGCCGCCCCCGGCGCCGATGCAGCCGGTGATCAGTCCGGCGCATAAACCAATGGCGATGGAAACCAGGAAAATCATGGTGGTGTAATGGGCCGGGCCGTAGGCCGTTTTGCCCCCTAAAAATCCGGCCCCTTCACAGATGGCCACCGCGAAAATGGGAAGCAGCATGGATAGAATGATTAACAGCTTTTTCCTGTTTTTCAGGATACTCATGGAGACCTCATAGTCCCATTTGGCGTGGGCGACGGCTCCGGCCTTTAGAAATTCAAAAACTTCCCTGCCTACGTTCATGATCCTCCTCCTTTGGGTTCCGCTTTAGGTATGTCACCGAAACGCGTCAACGGTTACTGCAATCATCGGCGCCTTTTAATATTAAAGTCCCACCTATTGCCCTCCCCTTTCACCCCTGGCGGATATCCGGTCAAGAGGGCAAAAATCAGGGTTTGGCAAGCTGCCTGTATTATATCAAGTTTTATGCCAAAAAAAATAAACCTTAACTAACTTAATTTATTATTATTTTTTATAAAATTCGGCCCGAGCTTTGAATTTGGAACCAAATAAATTACAGGGGCTGTATCTAAGAAGAAACACTGTACCCTATTTTTATTTAGAAAACGTGGCCGAAGGTGGGGAATAGTCATCTCTGTGACGGGGATCGGCTAATCCGATGATCTGTAGGACTTGGATTGAATGGCGCTTTCACGCATCAGGCGATGCAGGTAAGGCCGCTTTATACCGCATTCTTTAGCGGCTAAAGAGACATTGCCCCCATGTTTAGCTAACAACTGCCGGATATATTCGGCCTGAAAATTGGTAATCAGCTTGTCTCTGGCCTCTTTAAAGGGAACTTGGAAGATATCTTTATCGATATCAAAGGGCAAAGAATAATCATGATCCGCCGGGAAAAGGTCCTGGACTTTCAATTGGTCTGAACTGGATAGGATAACCCCCCGTTCCAGTACATTTTCTAACTCCCGAATATTGCCGGGCCAATCCCGCGCACTCAGCGCGTCCAACCCTTCCGTAGAAATCCCCTGTATGGGTTTCTGATTGAGGCGGGCGAATTTCTTCAGGAAATGATTGGCGAGCAGGGGGATATCCTCCTTTCGTTCCCTCAAAGGCGGAAGTCTCAATTGGATGACATTGAGCCGATAGTATAAATCTTCTCGGAATTCCCTTTTCCGTATTTTTTCGACCAAATCCTGGTTGGTAGCGGCGATGAAGCGGATATCGGCGGTAAAAGTTTTAGAACTCCCAATGGGCTTATATTCCCCCTCCTGCAGGAGGCGGAGCAGCTTGGTCTGCATAATCAGGTTTAAGTCCCCGATTTCATCTAAAAAAAAAGTCCCCCGGTCCGCCTCTTCGACCAAACCTTTTTTGTCACGAATGGCCCCGGTGAAGGAACCCTTCAGATGACCAAAGAGTTCGCTCTCAATCAGCGACTCAGGGATGGCCGAACAGTTGACGGCCACAAAGGGGTTGTCCTGACGCAAACTGTGATAGTGGATGGTCTTGGCCGCTAATTCCTTACCCGTGCCCGATTCCCCGGTGATTAATATGGTGGCCGAGGTCTTGGCCACTTGAATGATCCGCTCGAAGACTTTTTCCATCACCGGGCTCGTGCCGAGGATGAGGGGATATTTAATTTCTTTCCCCAGTTCCCGCTGGAGGCTGAGGTTTTCTTTTTTTAATCGCTGGTATTCAAGCGCCTTTTCAACGGACAACAAAATTTCTTCTTGTTTGAAAGGTTTGGTGATAAAGCTGAAAGCCCCTTTTTGCATAGCCTCGACGGCCGTTTCAATGGTGCCGTAAGCGGTGATGACCATCACCGGGAGGCGTTCATGTTTTTTATGGACCGTTTCCAGAAGATCGATCCCGTTCTGGCCGGGCATCCTCAGATCGGTGATCATCAAATCGATTGACATTTCATCCAGGATCTGAGGAACCTGGAGGGGATCGGCAGTGGTGACCACCTGGTAGGGGGTCTTATCTTCGATGATCCGCTCTAAAAGATCGAGCATATCGACCTCATCGTCGACGATTAGAATTTTTTCGGCCATTGGGTTATTTGAATTTAGGCTATCAGCGGATGACCTTCAGGGACCGGAATAGAAATAAGGAAGGTAGTTCCCTGAGGTTGATCCGGAGCATCTTTGATTTTACTTTGGCAGGTAATCGTCCCGCCCATATTGGAAATTATACCATAAGTGATGGAAAGGCCCAAACCAATTCCACGTCCTTCTTTTTTGGTGGTAAAGAAGGGGTCAAAAATCCTGCCTAAATAGGGTTCGGCTATCCCTCGCCCGCTATCCTGGAATCCGATCTCGATACGCTTTTCTTGATTTCGCTGGACGGTCCAAATCTTTAATTGCCCTCCGGAAGGCATGGCCTCTTTGGCATTATTGACCAGATTGAGGATGATTTGCTGCCACTTCTGCGGATTGCCCGGGCCGGAAGGGAGTTCTTCGGCTAAAGAACACTCCCAGCGTATACCCTGGCCGCTCAGACCCGGCCCAACCACCAGCATCAATCGTTCAATCACCTGGTTGATATCCACCAAACCCCGGGCGTCCTCTCGGATCCTGGAAAAACTTAAAAGATTTTCAACTATTTGGCGGCAATTTAAACTTTGCCTTTCAATCGCTTTTAGATCCTTATACCCCCGGCTACCGGGGTCCGCTTTTTCCAGGAGAAGGCCGCTGAAACCTAATATTATACTGATGGGATTGTTCAATTCATGGGCGATCCCGGCGACCAAGGTTTCCAGGGAGGCCAGTTTTTCCGCCTGCAAGTCTTCGGCGATGGAACTGATCTCCGCCAGTTTACTAATATTTTCTTTAGAAAAAACCGATTGCAGATAGAAAAAAAGGAAAAAACAAAATAAGATATACCCCCCTCCAAACAAGATTAACCACAGCCATCCGTCTTGTTGGGGTTTAAAAAAACCCAGGAGGAAGGCAATCGGTGCCACAATAGCAATAACCACATAGATCCGCCAGAAAAGGTTTTGAAGCGCCTCCAGTTTTAAAGTAAATTTCACTTACCGTCTCCTTGCCTGAAAAGGACCAAGTTTCAGGGCAGCACGCCATTCGAGTAATTTTTGTCAAACAGTGCATTTCACTAGAATGGTTTTTGAGAAACCCCTGGTTTCACTAAATTGATTTCAATTTGTATGCCAACCCTAATTTGAAAGGGTGAGCGCCCAACTTATTGAAATTCAAATGGTTATGGAATGGATGGCACTAGGGCAGGAAAATAGGGAAGAAGAAACTGGTTCCTCCAGGTTACACTGGAGTCATTTCAGAGAATTTGAAGCGCCCTCGATAAACCCGACCCCGGTCGGCGTCCACGGTTACCTCCTGGTCGGAAATCAACATCCGGGTGGCCTGCCGGGTATTGACTAAGGCGATTTTCTCAAGGATTTAATCTCCTCCAAAGAATGCCAAAGATCATTTCCGGGAAGGTAAACCATCTCTCGCATAATAAAAAAAGAATATTTGGGATCTTTATAGGTGGTCCCGAAAAATAGACCGCCGCTGGCCAGATGATCTTGGGGGCGAATTTGAAGAGGTCCCCTTAAAGAGTCCCAATTCAGGCCCTCCAGGGCCTCGATCACTTTTTCCGTTTCCAGGCTCCTGGCCTTGTCGACCGCCTTCCTCAGGGCCATTAACCCATCGTAAGCCAGGATGGACCAGGCGGAGGGGTATTCCCCGGTCCGGGTCTTGTACCGTTCAATAAAGGACTTAGCCTGGGGATTATTCAGGGCGTAAAAGGGTGCCCGGTCAAAACCGTATAATCCCGGAACCATCTCATTGCCTAACCCCTTCAAAAGGTCGTAATCGAATAAACCGGTAAAGGGGATCTTTTGAAAAAATTGATGGGGACTGGCCTGGCGCATGAAACTGGCCAAATCGCCGCCCCAGAGAAGGGAGCAGACCATATCCGGTTTGGCCGCCAAAATGGTAGCGATGTACGGCGTGTAATCCTGTTCACCAATCCGGGGCCAGAGTTCTTTGATAACGGTCGTTGCCGGATTAATTTCAGTGATTTTCTTTTTAAAGGCCCCGGCCTGGCTGCGGCCGTATTCCAGGTCCGGTCCGATAATCAAAATCTTTTTATATCCCCTTTTGGCCAAAAAAGCTGCCAGGGCCTGGCCTTCCATATAGGTATTGGGGATTACCGAAAATACGTAACGGTGGCCCAGTTCATTAATCAGTCGCTCAATATTGGCGCTATGTAAACAGAGCAGCTTCTTTTGTTCCTTGCAGACCTGGGACACGGCCAGGGCTACCGAAGGACTGGTCGGCCCGAAGAGAAAATCCGCCTTATCCCGCAGTATCAGTTCCTTGGTCAGCCTGGCGCCCAGGTCCGGTCTCATTCGGGAATCACGGATAATCAGCTCCACCCGGCGCCCCAGCAGACCCCCGGAGGAATTGATCTCTTCCAGGCCCAATTCCAGGGCGTTTTTCTGCGACAGGGCAATCAGAAACCCAGGACCGGTGATATCCGCCACGAAACCGAGCTTGACGGTCTTTTTCTCTCCCCAGGATGGACCGGGCAGGAGACAGATAAGACTGAAAAAGATACACCTAAGGAAGAATCCCTGAACCTTTTTATGATGACCTGGCATTTAAACTTCCCCTCTGGGCCTCGCGACGTTTGGTAAAAGGTTCCCCCCGCCCGGAATACTGCGAAACCCTTTGAAATTAAGATCAAAACTTCTCTTCTAAATTTAACTTATAAAATAGACCAGAATGGGGTAAAAAGTCAAATGAACCCCGGAGCCTTGTTCTTAATGGCATATTTTTTGATGCATATTCGCTATTACTTTAAACCATAAATAAGGAGTTCCCATGATGGACAGTCTTTTTTGGACGTTCTCGGTTTCCGGAGTTGAGACCTATCTCTTCCTCCCTCCCCTGGTGGCCCTGGTGGTTTCCTTCTTCACCTCCATGGGAGGGGTTTCCGGGGCCTTCTTACTCCTGCCTTTTCAGGTGAGCTACCTGCACTTCGTGACTCCCTCGGTCAGCGCCACCAATTTCGTCTACAATATTGTGGCTATCCCCAGCGGCGTCTATCGCTTCCTGAAGGAGGGGCGGATGGCCTGGCCGCTGACCTGGGTGGTGATTGTGGGCACCCTGCCCGGGGTTTTTCTCGGGTACTACCTGCGCATTCTATATTTGCCCGATCCCAGGAGCTTTAAGTTATTTGTGGGCTGCGTGCTGCTTTATATCGGAGTTCGTATCCTTTACGAAATGACCCCCCGGTCCCAGAAGGGTAAAAAACAGTTGAAGGCCCTGGAAGACAAATTCAATCAGCGGGTCCGGGAGCTAAGGCAGACCCAGAAGGCCAGGGTAAACGCCGGACTGCCTCCCGAAGCAGTGATCAAAACGATCCGTTTTACCCTCTCCCGGGTTGAATATGAATTTTGGGGAGAACGATTTTTTTTCAGCACACCGGCCATGGCCCTGCTGGCCTTTTTCGTAGGGATCATCGGCGGGACTTACGGAATCGGCGGCGGGGCCATTATCGCCCCCTTTTGTGTGGCCGTCTTCCGTTTGCCGGTTTATACCGTGGCCGGCGCCGCCCTGCTGGGGACCTTCCTGACTTCCATCGTGGGAGTAATCTTTTACAGTCTCATACCCCACCCCGGTGGCCTGACCACCGCTCCGGATTGGTTCCTGGGATTTCTCTTCGGCGCCGGGGGATTCATCGGTATATATTTGGGGGCCAGGGCCCAGAAATTTGTCCCCCAAAAATTCATTAAATTTTTCTTGGGGGCCATCATCACCTACCTGGCTCTGCGGTACATCCTTCAGTATTTTTTATAATAGCCGAAGAAAAAAAACCGCTTGCGCGTTCCGGGGTTCCGCCGCCCCGATCCGCATCGGGGCGGCAGGCGTCCATTCAAGCGAACCGGGTTACATCAAGGTATACCCGGTTTCCAGTTTGGGAATCCCGGCGATTTTACAGGTGATCAGTGGATCGGGAAACTGCAGGTATTCGCAACTTTTAGGTTGATGGACATTGGTGCAGACCGCCCGGACCACAGGCACGGATTCAAACTTCTTATAATATTCTCGGATGAATTTCAGAATTTCCATTTGTTCAGGTTTCAGGGGACAGTCCTGGCTTATCCCTTCCCTCTCCGCCAAGGCACAGGCCACTTTTTCATCCCAAGCCTCAAAGTCCAGAAGATACCCCTCTTCATCCAGCTCAATCTTCATCCCCTCATACTCGAAGGTCTTCATGGATCTCCTCCTTTTTAACTTTTTTTATAATTTTAAGAATGTATAAGGAAAAAACAAACGAGGCAAGGGGAAAAGCGACCTTTAACGACTAAAAAGCCGCCCCAGGACCCCCTTCTTTTCCGACGCCACAGGCTCCAGACCCAATTTGGCGCGGATGGCGTTCTCCAATTTTTCTTCAGCGACATCGGAGCCTTCCACCATGATCTGATCATCCACCATGATGGCCGGGGCTACCGGCAATTCCAGTTCAAAATATTCATCCGTATTGTATTCAGCTATAGGTTTGGATAGTATTTCAACCTCAATTTCGTACTTTTGGCCCAACCTGGGCATCATTTCCTGAAAATGCTTTCATGGCTTCCCATTGGGTTCATTATAAAAACACCGGACCTTGACCATATTATTTTCTCCTTTCCTTATTTTTAGAATTTTTGTTCTTTGATCCCAGTATAAACTGCCTTGCAGATCCCGGAGACTCCGCCCTTTATTCCTTCCGGGTTCTTACAACCCTCTGAATTCTGTAGACTTGCCACATACGCTTCAGCCGATGATAGTTCCTCGAAGCCGGCATTCGCTTCGGACCCTTTTTTAATTTGAAACAGCCATCCCTGTCCATAAGGATCCTGGGCAATAAGGGCCGTGACCTCTTTCACTTTTGGATTTAATCCCAGGACCCCGGCCAGGGGAACGTCGATATATTTAATTTTTCCGGTAATGATAATGGCGATCGACTGTCCCTGTTCCACTTCCTCGCCGTCCCAGACCAGCCATTCCAGGTCATTGACCCCACCGGCCAAAACCAGTTCCGGTTCGGTTAAACCAAATCGAAAATCCGGCCCTTCCACCTTGGCCCAGAGCCCCGGTTTAATCACATACCGCCGGTCCTCAGGGATCTCGACCCGTTTTCCTAAAAATTTCTCTATGTACGCCATATGTTCACCCGTCCTCCCTTATTTTTGGTTTATGGTATCCATTTTCTTCAAGAACTGATCCGGCGGGAGATAATCGACCAGCCTTAAGTCCGGATGCTCTTTCCCACTCGAGTCTATAAATACCACGGTTGGAACTCCTTTGATTTTATACTGACGGAGTAGCCGTTCATTTAGTGGATCGCCGGCCCGGGTCAGGTCCACTTTTACCATGATAAAATCACGATTTCCCCTTTTGACCACCTCAGGATGGTGAAAGGTGATTTCCTCCAGTTCCCGGCAGGGGGTACACCAGGTGGCATAAAAATCGATGATGACCGGTTTCCGGTTTTGGGCCGCTTCCGCCAGGAGCTTGTCCGAATAGGCATTCCAGGCCACCCCCGGACCGCGTATCATCCAGGATCCCAGGATAAAAGTGGCAATCACCAGACCGGCAACCCCGGCCCCGCCTTTCATCCAGGCGAAGGCCCGAAAGCCGGCCCGGGACTTGTCCAGCCAGCCAAGGTGCAGTCCGGCGCCCAAGGCTACCGAAACGAAAAGGAGTACTGCTAAGGTTTCGGATAGGAGGGGCCGAATGAAATAGGCCGCCATGCCCACCAGGATCCAACCCATGAGTTTTCGAACCCAGAGCATCCACTCCCCGGACCGGGGCAATTTTTCGATCTTGCCGGAGAACAAGGCCAGAAAGAACAAAGGCAGGCCCAGGCCCAGGCTCAAGGTAAAAAAGACAATAAACCCCAGCCAGGGGGACCCCATGCTGGCCACCCAGGTTAAGAGTCCGAGAACGAAAGGACCAATGCAGGGTGCGGCTACCACGCCCAGGGTCAAGCCCATAAATAACGAACCGAAATAACCGGCATATGATTTGGAAGCCCTGTTGGTAAGGCCTCCGGGAAGGCGCAATTCCCAAAACCCGAAGAGGCTGGAGGCAAAAAAAACCAAGATAGCGGCAACTATCACCAAAACCAGCGGGTTTTGAAGCATAGCCCCCATAAGCCCCCCGGTCAAGGCCGCGACGACACCCAAAATGGAGTTGGTGGCCGACAGCCCTCCCAGGTATAACAGGCCATGGGTCAATAGTTTTCCCTTTCCCTGTCCGCTCCGCCCCCCAAAATAGGAAACGGTAATGGGAATCATGGGATAGACGCATGGAGTCAGGTTCAGGGCGATCCCTCCGGCAAAGATGCCCAGCAGGGTCCAGATCATGGCCCAGCCATACAAAGGACCGGGGGTCTTGGGAGGGGCCGCTTCCCCGGACAGGCCGGCCGGAGCGCTATTGATGGGATATCCTTTAGCCTGCCATTCCGGAAATCCGTAGGGATCGCGATATACATTTCTATAGCCAAGTTTAACAGCCACCCGGGCTGCGGAGTCGCTACGGACTCAGGTCAAGCCCGCTCAGTAAAAGACGAAGAAGCGGTTTTTATCGGGTCCTAAAAAGGTTTCCATCTCCTTTTGTTTTCGCCAGCGGGACCAGGCCGTGGGTTCCATGGGGAAATTCACCGCCCCTCTGAGGTGTCCGGTCCGATATTCCCATTCCTGACGGGTATCCACCAGCATCAGGTTCTGTGGATTTTTTTGAACCCGTTCCCAGATCTCATCCGTCTTGATAATCCGATAGCCGCCGCGCTGGGCTTCCTGGAGAACATCTTCCCAGGTAGCCGCCGTTGGGGTTACGGCCCGGTTGGTAAACCAGAGAACCCCGATTACCAGAGCCACTGAGAGGGCGGCAATAAATATGGTTTTATGGTTCATAAAGAACACCTCCGCCAAATAATTCAGGGCCCTTTTTCTTTCAAATCCTTTCTTCCCGCTTTAATTTGGTGATCAGGAAATTTACGCCGGCCTGGGACAACCCCAACCCTCGAGCCAATTTCCCCAGATCGTTGGGACCGATTTTTTGCACCTGTTTTATGATTTCCTCTTCCAATTCCTCCAGCCAGTCTTCAAAAAGCACTAAAATATCCGGTTCGGCCACGGTTCTTAACTGTTTCGATTGAAAAACCTTATCCACTAGACTCTGGCACATCTTGGTTGGATCGACACCTTCGTCCAGGCATTCCGCCAGTCAGAGGTTCACCAGGCTGGCCACCTTGTCCGCTCCGGCATCCCCGATCAGGCTGACCACAAAATTCAGCCGGGACTCCTGATCCAGCAAGGGGAAAAGGGTTTTGACCGCCAGAGAAATTTCTTTTAAGGCTTTTTCCGGCTCGAGTTTCTCGATTAATTCCAGTATCGTTTTTCCAGGCATCGGCTGTTCTCCTGACTAAAAAGTTCGACGGTTGGCCAGTAATTCCCCGGCCACGGTCCCCAGGTCTTTCATGATCTGAAGGATTCTTTTATCGGCCAGTTCGTAATAGATAAATGGCCCATTGCGCTCGACCTTGACTAGAAGCGACCTTTTTAATTCCTTTAAATGATGTGAAATCAGCGGTTGGGACAATTGTAAGCCCTCCACCAGGCTGGATACCGAAAGCCGGCCCTGGCGCAGACTGAGGAGCACCCGCAAACGGTTTTCATCCGATAGGCTTTTGGCTAAAAAAGCCACCGTGGAGAGGGACTGTTCCCCTTCCTCTTGGTTTCCTATCTCCTCCGGGTAAGCCTCAGCCTCTTCCCCGCTCATTTTGTTTCTGCTCTTATTGATCATTAGGTATTCCTGATTCTTGAAATCAACCGTTGAAATAATCAACATATAAATAAACATTTATATGTTGATTTCTAGAGAAATCAAGAAAAAAATGGGGAAAATAAAATTTAATTTTCCGCGTTTCCCTTGCGTGCCATGGCCGGATGTATTAACTTGTTATTATTAGTTTTATTTTAACCATCGATCTCTTTCCCGATTTTTCTTGCACTTTAACTTCCGTTCGTTGACTTAAATCAAGGCAATTCGGCGGTTGTCGCCTTATTATTAAACGTAAATGACGTTTAAACGGGCCCTGTTGGTTCCGAATTAATTGAACCTAACTTTAATCAAAGAAAGGAGATCGATCATGTTTTGTTATCAATGTGAACAAACCGCCAAAGGGGAAGGCTGTACCAAAGTCGGGGTCTGCGGAAAGCAACCCGAAGTAGCCGCCCTGCAGGATCTGGTCGTGTATGCCATGCGGGGCTTGTCCCAGGTGGCAGTGGAAGGCCGGAAGGTGGGCATCAGCGACCCGGAGGCCAATATTTTTACCGTCAAGGCCTTGTTTTCGACTTTGACCAATGTCGATTTTGACGCCGAGCGGTTCGCTCCTTTACTGAAAGAGACCGTGGCCCTGCGGGAAAAATTGAAAGCCAAGGTGAAAGCGGCCGGCGGAAAAGTGGATTTTCCGAAGGGACCGGCGGATTTAATCCTGGCCGATACCCTGGAGGGAATGATCGCCCAGGGAGAAAAGGTTGGAATTCAATCAGATACCACTACGGATAGAGATATTCACGCGCTGATTTGGACCGTCACTTTCGGGATTAAGGGGGTCGCCGCTTACGCTGACCATGCCCAGATCTTGGGCAAGGAAGATGAGTCCGTCTATGCCTTTATCCATGAAGGATTGGCCGCCGCCCTGAACAAAGACCTGACCTTGGACGACTGGGTGGGCCTGACCTTGAAATGCGGCGAGGCCAATTTAAAAGCCATGGAAATCCTGGATGCAGCCAATACGGAAACCTACGGACATCCCGTACCAACCAAGGTTCCCCTAGGGCATAAAAAGGGCAAGGCCATCCTGGTTTCCGGCCATGACCTGAAAGACCTGGAACTGATCCTGAAACAGACCGAAGGCAAAGGGATTAATGTTTATACCCACGGCGAGATGCTGCCCACCCACGGTTATCCTGCATTGAAAAAGTATGCCCATTTCTATGGCCATTATGGGACGGCCTGGCAGAATCAGCACAAAGAGTTCGGCGAGTTTCCCGGGGCCATCCTGATGACCACCAACTGCATTCAGAAGCCCAAGGAATCCTACCAGGCCAATATTTTCACCACGGGATTGGTGGGCTTCCCCGGCGTCGCCCATATTGCCGGGAAAGACTTTGCTCCGGTTATCGAAAAGGCTTTGGCCCTGCCTGGATTTGCGGAAGACAGCAACGGGAAAACGGTCACCGTCGGGTTCGGCCGGAACACCGTGATGAGCGTGGCCGGCCAGGTGATCGAGGCGGTCAAGAACAAGGCGATCAGTCACTTCTTCCTCGTAGCCGGTTGCGACGGGGCCAAACCGGGCCGAAACTACTACACCGAGTTTGTGGAAAAAGCGCCCAAAGATTCGGTCATCCTCACCCTGGCCTGCGGCAAGTTCCGGTTTTTTGACAAAGAATTGGGAGATATCGGCGGGATCCCGCGCCTCCTGGACGTGGGGCAGTGCAATGATGCCTATTCGGCCATCCAGATCGCTGTGGCCTTGTCCAAGGCCTTTAACGTGGGGGTCAATGACCTACCCTTGTCCATGATCCTTTCCTGGTATGAGCAGAAGGCCGTAGCCATTTTGTTGACCTTGTTTTACCTGGGGATCAAGAACATTCGGCTGGGGCCCTCCCTACCGGCCTTCATCACCCCCAATGTCCTGGATGTGTTGGTAAAGACGTTCAACGTCATGCCCATCACCACACCGGACGAGGATCTCAAGGCGATATTGGGTTAAAAAAATCCTGTTTTCATAAATGATTGTCGTAGGGGCGGGTTCAAAACCCGCCCCTAATGGACCCCGATCACGGATTAACCCGAATTCAAGGATAAAAGGATTTTTTATGAAATGCCCTGGACAGGACAGCCGCTACTGGAAGCCCGGGTCAATTTTCGAGACCCAATGCCCCCATTGCGGCGCCGAGCTCGAGTTCTTTAAAGACGACACCACCCGACTCTGCAAGAAATGCGGGAAGCGGATCATCAATCCCCAAATGGATTTCGGCTGCGCCTCTTACTGCCCTCATGCCGAGCAGTGCCTGGGGGGCTGCCCCCGGAACTAATGGCCCAAAAAGAGGATCTGTTAAAGGACCGGGTGGCCATTGAAATGAAGCGCTACTTCACCACAGATTTCAAACGGATCGGCCATGCCACCCGGGTGGCCCGCTATGCCGAGGAGTTGGCCAGAAAAGAAAAAGGGAACCCGGCGGTGATCCTCTCAGCCGCCTATCTGCACGACATCGGCATCCATGAGGCGGAAAGGAAATACCACAGCACGGCCGCCCGCTACCAGGAGGAAGAAGGCCCGCCGATTGCGCGACAGATCCTGACCAAACTGGGCGCCCGGGAAGAGCTGATCGAGGAAGTCTGCGATATAGTCGGCCATCACCATCATCCCCGGGAGAAGGAAACCACCAACTTCAAAGCGATCTACGACTCGGACCTGATCGTCAACCTGGAAGAAAATCAGAAAGAAAAGGCCTCATCCCCGGAACGGCTGGCCGCGATCATTGACCGATCTTTTTTAACCGACAGCGGCCGGGAATTGGCCATTAAGGTGTTCTTAAAAACTTCGTAGAACCCCTAACCTCAAACGCTTCCTGCTCCCCCTCCCTTGACGGAAGGGGGGCTTCGACGTGAGCTCAGCCGAACGTTGGGGGGTGGGTGAACCTTTTTTATCCAAAGGAAAAACTAATGATAATTAAACGCAAAATCATTGAAATCGACCCCGAACGCTGCGACGGCTGCGGCCTGTGCGTCCCTTCCTGTGCCGAAGGGGCCATCCAGATCATAGACGGGAAGGCCACCTTGACGGCTGAAAAATATTGCGACGGTCTGGGGGCCTGCCTGGGGGAATGCCCCAACGACGCCTTGCACATCATCGAACGGGAGTCCGAGGATTTCGACGAACACGCCGTCGAGGAGCATTTGAAGGCTATAAGGCCCCCGGCTGTTCCCCAGCCTGAAACCAAACTGCCCTGCGGCTGCCCCTCCACCACGCTGCAGACCTTTGCCCCTGTCTCCTCCTGTCAGGAAGCCAACCAGCCGAAGGCCCAAACCGCTTCGGGTTCGGCCCTCAGCCATTGGCCGGTGCAGATCAAGCTGGTGCCCCCGACAGCGCCCTTTCTCAAGAACGCCGACCTTTTAGTGGTAGCCGACTGCGCCCCCCTGGCGTATCCCAACTTTCACCAGGATTTTCTCCAGGGCAAAGTGGTCATGATGGGCTGCCCCAAGTTTGACGATGTCCAGGAATATATTCAGAAGTTTACGGATATTTTTAACACGGCCCAGATCAACAGCGTGACCACCGTGGTCATGGAGGTCCCCTGCTGCTCGGGACTCCCCTGGATCGTCAAGCAGGCCATGGAAAAGGCGGGGAAGAATATCCCCCTGGCGGAAAGAGTGATCGGGGTTCGCGGAAACCTGCTAAAATAACTTTTGGCCGGGAGGATCGTCCATCTCCCGGCATCCTCTCTATAACTGCCCGTATCGAATGGCCAGGCCATCCAGGGTCATATTTTCGGCCTTGATTTGCCTTCGAGTTCTCACGCCGACTCGTAACCCACCCCCCCAGGCTGCTGTTCTATCCAGAAAAAGGAGAGTTCGATCTATAGTGGGTCCAGGAAATATTTGTATGAACCTACCCAGGTTGACAGGATTCGCTACGCAAGGAAAAAGGTCTTCATTCCGGACGAGAGAAGCGAGATCCGGAATCCAGAGCCCTTTGAGCTTCGAATACCCTGGATGCCGGATCAGGTCCGGCATGACGGCAAGAACAACTCCCCGAAAGCGGTGTTCGACTTTATTTACATACTAACCCTTCAGGGCGGCAATCACGGCCCGCATGAAAGCCGGCAGGTCGTCCGGTTTCCGGCTAGTGATCAGGTTGCCGTCCACCACCACCTCCTGATCGACCCATTCCGCCCCGGCGTGAATCAGGTCGTCTTTGATGGCAAAGAAAGAGGTCAACTTCTTCCCCCGGACCACCTCGGCGGAAGCCAGCATCCAACCGGCGTGGCAGATGGCCGCCACCACCTTCCCGGCGCCAAAGATCTCTTTCACCAGGCCGACCATCGCCGGGTAGCGCCGCATATGATCCGGGGCATACCCGCCCGGGATGATCAGGCCGTTGAAATTTTTCGGATCAACCTGGTCGGCGCTCGTCTGGACGCTGACCGGAAGTCCTAATTTGCTCTTATAAACGGGGGCACTCCCGGATCCGACCAGGGCCACCTCCGCCCCGGCTTCCAGCAACCGATAATAAGGGTACCAGAGTTCAAACTCGTTGTACATCTCTTCGGCAAAGATTATGACCTTCTTCCCTTGTAGTTCCATGACTCCTCCTCGGGACCGCCACAAACCGTAACTGGGTCTGGAAACCAGAACGCCGAAACCGCCCCGGCGGCTGCTAGCCCGCTTTTGATTGAGATCCTTCTTAAGATTTGCGACGAAATCAGAATACTCCCCTAAAAATATCGTTTGACCAAGTGAATCGCGCCTTGTTCGAAAACCTGATAGAGCTCCTCCAGTCGGGCATTGGCCACCAAGACCATTGGAGATTTTTCTTCCTTTTCCTTTTCAGAGGCAAAACAGGCCAGGCAGCGTTCCAAATAATTGGGTTTTCCCCTATAGGTGATGGTAAAACCAGCAACCAGGAAGGTCTGCTTGTTTTGGTAATTAGCGAAATGTTCCACCGCCGGGACATACTCCAGTTCCACTTCCACGAAAATCTCATTCCCTTCTTGGGCCAGATGGAGGTAATCCTCGATCGTCTGGTTGGGAGGATGTTCCTCTCGATACCCTTCAAACTTGACGATCATATCCTCCAGGGTAAACAACCGGGGATCTACCGCCAGGCCCGCTTTTTCCAGTAACCGATAATCCCGCTGGAGATAACGATTGGCAATCAGAACGGCCTGGGAGACATGGGGGCAGAGGTTGTGGGAGCACCCCCGAGCATAGCATTTGCGGAAGGTGTAGGGTTCTCCGTCCATCATTCCGGAAAAATAGACCAGGAATACATGGGCCTGATAGGGATTCCGGCGGTGCCGAAAATCCACCGGGATGACCGCAAAGGAGGATTGACAAGTCACCCGGGCGCCTTTTTCTATTAGAGTCACAAGATCGGAAATACGCTGGGGATGTCTGGAAATGAGATTCCTTCCATTTTAAACCTCCTTTTATCAACCGAATCAATTAGAATTCCTTAATTAGCGAGCCGGGCTCACCTTCGGGACAAGAATGAAAGATCCCGGAGGCGGGGCGAACGGATCGCCCCTTATACCCGAGGAACTCAGCCTGTAGGAAATTCGTATAAAAGGTTTTAATAGGTGAAAACGGCGTCCGCCTGGAGCGCTTCGGTAATCAGGCGCCCGGCGGCTGTGGTCTGTGCCCCTGCGATCAGATCGGACTCTTCTATGTTCCTCTCTTTGATGCAGGGCACGCAAACTCTGAGGGACCCCCCCAGTTCCAGGAAGTCGGCCATCAGTTTGGTGAAAGGGCTGAAGCCCCCCGGCTTGACCAGGTTTTCCATATACCCTTTCTTGGCCAGATAGACGCCTTCCCCCTGCAACACCACCATGGCCTTGACATCCATGGCCAGGGCCGCGTTGGCCATGACAAAGGGCATGGCCGCCTTCTCCGGATTGTCTGAGGCATGGGTGCCGATCACCAGGATCTTTTCTTCTTTTTCTGTCATGATACTGCTCCTTTCTTTGCTTAGAAATGGGTTTTATGAAAAATAGCGTTCAAAGACATTAGCCAATCCAGAATTTGCCTACCCTCAAGCCGGAAGCCCGCGGGCCAGGATAGTCGACAGGTCCTCCACCTCCGCCCCGGACTTTCTCAAGTTGCCCAGGCAGATGGGGCACATGGCCACCAAAGGGGCACCGGTAGCTTTCAACTCTTCCACCCTGCGCTCCATAACCTCCCGGGCCAGATGGGGAGAGATGGACTCCGCCGGTCCGCCGCAGCATTGGGTGAAGGTGCCGGAATTCCGGATCTCCAGGCATTCGATGCCTATCCTTTCCAGGGCCTTTCGCGGCGCAGCGGACAATTCCAGATATCGCCCGTAAAAACAGGGATCATGGAGGGTAACCCGGCCTTGATCATTTTGGGGAGAACCCTTGGCCAGTTCAAAATAGGTCCTCACTTCAAAATGCTCCCCGGTATATTGAGGATAGAGGACCTTCAAGGCATAAGTAGTGTGAGGGTCCACGGTGATGATCTTTCGCACTCCCGCTCTTTTTAGCCGGCCGGCCACATACCGGGCATGCGCCACAAAGCTCTCCTGGTCACCCAGATCGTAAAGCAGGATCCCACTGTATTCGTCCAGTCGCGGTTGATAATAAAAGTCCACTCCGGATTGGGTGAGGATGCGGGCAATATTCCGGAGAGTGGTCTGGGCGCTCTTTTTGGCCGCACCGGGGATGAGCATGGCCAGCCCCAGGCCGGCCAATCGCTTAGGCTGATACCGCCCAAACCGCAGCCATTCGGCCAGTGGCCGATCTTCAAATTTTTCCAGGTAACTGGTGGTCTTTTCAATATAAGGGACAAACTGGTACATCAGGCCCGTAAACAACAGGGACTCCCCCTGCTTTCTGAGCCCCAGTTCTTTCCACCAGTTGTTCACCAAAAATTTCGGGGTGCCGAAGGGGCTTCGGGTATGACGTACATTCGCGGCCAGAATCTCGATGATATCCTTGGGGTGATACATGCTAATGATTCCTCCAGTGGTCCACTACAAAACGTTTTAAGCCCAGAATCAGCTCTCCGGGATCGGCTTTCCGCGGGCAGGTTTGGGTGCAAAGTCCGCAGTGCAGACAACGCCACAGATCGATCGGGTTTTCCAGAATCCTTTCCCTGGCGCCCAACTGGATATAGCGAATCATCTTTCGTGGAAAGTGCTCGTAAATCAACGGGCAAATGGCGGCACAGGTCCCGCAATGATAACAATCGAGGGCGGTATCCACGCCAAAACGGGCCAACTCTTCCGCGAACGACGTATTCACCGTGATCATTTCGCGGCCCCTCCTGAAATCTCCTGGTCTACGGCCCCTTCAACGGGAAGCGCGGGCGCCAGCGTATAGCGAAAATAGCTTCCTGCTTTGGCCCCTTCAGCGATTTCACCATACTTTTTCATAGCCGCCAGGTACCACAAGACCTCAGCCGCGGGCAGCCCGGTGTCCTGAGCCAGTTCCGGTACCGTTTTACCGCCCGCCTGCAGGGACTGCTTCAGGGCCTTGACGGCCTGCTGCTGCTCCTTTACCCGGGCCGCAACCCCCGCGATTATCCCTTTTCGGGCCAATCGAAGCTTATTCCGTGCTTCCTTGTCCGTTTCGGCTGCTGTCATTGGAATCTTTTCCCTCTCCTTTCTTCCCCGTTGGCTTAGACCGGAATTTAAAATCAGCAGATCAGTTCATCGGATCAGAATCATATCCACCATTTCCTCGTATTGTCCCAGCGTCCACCCGTTGACCTGAATGGCGTTCTCCGGACAAACCGCCACGCAGGCGCCGCAACCCCGGCAGAGGGCCGGATTCACCCGGGCTTGCCGGACCTGCCGCCCTTCGACTTCGGTCTCCACCATCGTCAGCGCACCCGGATTCAAACAGGCCTCCACACAGGCGCCCCTACCTCGGCACTTATGAATATCCACTTCGGCCACGAAGGGATCCAACTCCACGTAGCCCCGGGAAAGGATACCCGAGGCCTTGACCGCTGCCGCACCCGCTCCGGCACAGGCTTCTCCAATATCCATGGGGGCTTGGCAGGTACCGGCCAGCAGGATTCCGGCTACGGAAAGCTCCACCGGGCGCAGCTTGGGATGCACCTCCAATAGAAATCGGTCGACACCTACCGGAAGTTTCATCATCTCCACCAGGTCGGGCACGGGATTCGGCTCCATGCCCACCGCCAGCACCAACAAATCCACCGGAACTTCCACCTCTTCTCCAAAGGTCAGGGTATCCTTGACCATGATCCGAAGAGGAAAATCGCTGCCGTCGATCGATCGAGACACTTGGGGGGGTTCTTCCGCCTGGAAGCGCAGGAAGACGACTCCACTGTTGGAGGCTTGCCGATAAAGCTCCTCCTGGCCCCGGCCATAGGTGCGAATATCCCGATAGAATTCATAGACCCGCGTTCCCGGATAGTTTTTACGAACCTGGAGCGCCGCCTGTATGGTGGCGGTGCAACAGGTGCGGGAGCAATATTCATTAAGGACCCCCGTTTTATCCGGTTCATGAATACCGGGGATCTGCCGGCTGCCTACACAGTGGATCAGGGCCAGGCTTCGAATCGGCCGTCCTCCCAACTCCAGAACCCCCCCATTGGTTTTTTGATGGGCCGTCTCCAGAATAAACTGGGGAAGGGTCAGGCTCTCCGGGAAGACTCCCTGTCCGTACTCTCCCTGGCGGGGAGTGTACGGTTTAAAACCCGTGGCCAGGATGACTACCCCGGTTTCGATCGTGCGATCTTCGGTCCGCTCAGGAATGCCGCCCGGATACATCCCGACCAAAGGGACAAATTCTCTCAATCCGGCTCCGGAGGTACTCAGTCGTCGGATTTTTTCGTGGTCCGCTTCCGAGTCCGGAGGCGCGGTCCTGATCCGAAGATTGAAATTACCGATGGTCCCTTCAAATCCGATTACCTGGGAACAGGTGTACAGACTGACGGCCGGATCGCTCAGGACCTCCCGGGCCAGGTTGGAGACCAGATCGGCGGCCGGTTCTCCCGTGGGGGCTATGCGGTCCAATAAGGCCGACCGCCCCCCCAAAAAAGGAGACCGTTCCACTAGGGCCACCTTAAATCCCCTGACGGCCAGGTCTTTGGCCGCCCGAAGCCCCGCCACTCCCCCGCCGATCACGGTGGCATGCCTTCTGGCCTCGACCCGCAAGGGTTTCAGCGGTTTTAGGTTTTTGGCCTTGCCCACCGCGGCAGCCACCAGCCGGGTCGCTTTATCCGTGGCCGCGTCGCCGTGGTGGACCCAGCTCACCTGCTCCCGGATGTTGGCGTGTTCATAGAGGTAGGGATTTGCGCCCGCCCGGACCATGACGCCCCGAAAAGTAGTTTCATGAAGACTGGGAGCGCAGGAGGCCACCACCACCCGGTCGACGGTTCCCATTTTCAGGTCTTCGGCGATCAGTTCCTGCCCGGGATCCGAACACATGAAAGGGTTGGTGCGGACCACGGCCACACCGGGGATCTTCTCGGCCCGCTCCCGGACCTTTTCCACGGCCACCTGATCGGAAATGTTCCCTCCGCAATGACAAAGGTAAACCCCGATCTTTTCCCCTGTGGCGTTGATCACTTTCGTTTCTTCCATCATCATCCAATCTCCCGATCCACTGGATTTAATCGGCCGGTTTTCAAACGGTCTGGACCTTGGGGGAAGCGGCTCGGACCGTCAGGTACTTCGCGGCCTCCATGGAAGCGGCGCCGGACTCCGCTATGGTGTCCACAATGTCCTTAGGACCGGCTGCCGCTCCGGTCACCAGAACACCCTCCAGGTCCGTCAAGGTCGGGGCGATTTTGGGTTGAATGGTCTTTATAAAACCGTCTGCATCCCGAGACACGGCACAGAGGCCCTCGGGGTTCCACCCCGGAAGCATCCCCAGGGAGAGCACCACCAGATCATGATCCGCCGTGGTCACCCCCTCTCCATCCTGGGCTTCGTAGCGGACCGTGACCCGTCCGCTTTCGCCTTCGCTCAGGGTGGCCACTTTGGCTCTGACAAACTGGATCCCCATGGCCTGCGCATTTTGGAAGAACTGTTCATAGCCTTTTCCAAAGGCCCGGATGTCTATGTAATAAATAATAATATCCGCCAAAGGCAGGGCACCGGAAAGGAGCATGGCCTGCTTGATCGCGTACATGCAACAGACCCGGGAACAGTAGGGAACACCCAGACTCTGGTCCCGGGAGCCGACGCATTGAATAAAAGCGATGGAATCCGGCTCCATTCCGTCCGAAGGACGCAGGACCCGGGCGTAGGGCCCATGGGGGGCCAGGAGCCGCTCCATCTGCAACGCGGTAATGACATTAGGGATCTCTCCCTTGCCGTACTGGACCTTGTCGGCGAGCGGGATCGGTTCAAACCCGGTGGCCAAAACAGCCGTTTTGGCCTCTACCCGGAATACCCGGGGTTCCTGAAAAAAATTCACGGCCTGTGTCGGACAGATCTTTTCACATTTCCCGCACAGCAAACAATTTTCCACATCCAGCAGGGCCGTCTGAGGGATGGCGTTGGAGAAAGGAATATAGATGGCTTTCCTGGCGGAAAACCCACCCTGCTCTTCATCCCGCACATAAACCGGACAAGTGTACTCGCACTGCCGACAGCCGATGCACTTATGGGCCTCCACATAACGGGGTTTCTGAGTGATGGTAGCCGTCAACCCTTCCGGAGTCCGATCCAGCGCGTTCAGCTCACAATAGGTGAATAGCGTAATCCGCTCATGATGGGCCGCCGCGGCCATCTTGGGGGTGGTAATGCAACTGGCGCAATCGAGCGTCGGAAAAACCTTGGAAAGCCGGATCATCTTGCCGCCGATGGTGGTGTCTTTCTCTACTACCGCCACTCGAAAATCCTGCTCCGCCAGATCCAACGCCGACTGCAGGCCGGCGATACCCCCCCCCACCACCAGGGCGTCAAACGTCAGGGTTTGGTTGGGTTCCATGGCTTCCTCCTCGTTTATCCGGATAGTCCTTTCCAAAAACCGGGGGTCCTAATTCCTGGACCAGGGCATTCATCTCCTGGACCTCCTTCAGGAAAGCCCGATTGCAGACCGTGCAGATCGCCGTGAGCCGGAGCCGGCGAAGGTCCAGGTCCTGCGCCTTCATCAGTGCGTAGACCCGGTCGATCCGCTTGGCCAAGGCCTGGTAAGCCCCCTCGTAAGGGCATTCGGACCCGCAGGTCATAATAATCAGGCCGCTGACCCCTTTCTTGAAACAGTTCAAGTAAAACGTTTCAGGAAACAGCACCGGCGCCGGCACCCGGAGAATATAGGTGTTGGCCGGATACGGACTGTGGGCCTGTCCCACGGAATTGGCCCCCGGGTAGGCACAGTGTTCGGTTGCCAAGATGAGGATTTTCCCTTCCTGTTCCTGAACGGCCATGACTCCTCCGATTATTTTTTCCGACGCACAAAAAGCCGGGTATAGCCGCTCGCTTCCAGCAGACCCAGGTATTCATGTCCGACCTTGTCGGCCCAGGCCGGGATGTCATCTCGGGTCCCGGGATCACCGGACAGGACCTCCAGGATCTCTCCCACCTTCACCTTGCCGATCCCTTTTTTGGCTTCCAAAAGTGGTCCGGGGCAAGCGCTCCCCCGGGCATCGACGGTATTGGCCGCGGTAATGCTGTTCAAATCTGTTTCAGCCATTTTTTTTCCTCCTTGAATAGGTACTAAAATTAATTGACATCAATCCTTCCCCTCAGGCGAAAACTTTGGTTTGATACTTGATACAATGAAGAAGCAAGATTCCAGCCAAGCGCCTTCTAGGGCTTGCTCGATCCGGCCATTTTTTTATTAACCATTTGATTTTGATGCTATAAGTATTTTTTTGAACCCTGATTGAAATAACAAATAGGAGCGAAAGGATTAATTTTATAGTCTCAAAGATGTTAAAATGTTAAATTATATATTTAATACCCTGTTAAATTTTAACGGAAGGGGGAGCCATGCGTGAACAGGAGTTGAGTCGTTACTGGAAGACAGTAGTGGACACGATCCAGGATGGAGTGATGATTGTCGACCCACAGGGTCTTATCGTCTCGGTAAATCGGGCCTTTGAAGAAATTACCGGCTATTCCCGGGAGGGGATCTTGGGACAGTCCTGTTCGGTCCTGAAGTGTAATATTTGCAAAAAAGCGCGCGACAAAAAGGGGCGGATGTTTTGTTCGGTTTTTGAGTTCGGCAGCCTGAGTCGGCGGCGTTGCGCCATCCAGCGAAAGGACGGGAGCTCTGTCCCGGTCCTAAAAAACGCTTCCCTTCTTTATGATGTCGGAAACCAGGTTATTGGGGCCGTGGAAACACTGACCGACCTGACCGAGATCGTGGAAAAAGACAGCCAGATAGAGGCCTTCCGGCGTGAACTGCGGGAAGAAGACACCTTTCATGGAATATTGGGCCACGCTGCTCCCCTGCAACAGGCCTTAAATATGATCACCAATGCCGCCCGTTCCGATGCTCCGGTGATTATCTTAGGCGAGAGTGGCACCGGGAAAGAGCTGGCCGCTAAAGCCCTCCATGAGATCGGTCCGCGAAAACGAAAGCCTTTTGTCAAGGTCAACAGCGCCGCTTTGACCGAAACTTTACTGGAAAGCGAACTTTTTGGACACGTACGGGGTGCCTACACCGGAGCGTATGAGGGTCGCAAAGGACGCTTTGAAGCGGCCCACGGGGGGGACCTTTTTTTTGATGAGATCGGGGACCTGCCGCTTTCCACTCAGGTGAAACTGCTTCGGGTCCTGGAGGAAAAAGTTATTGAGCGGGTGGGCGAAAACCGGCCGGTCCCGGTGGATGTCCGGATTATCTCGGCCACAAACAGAAATTTGAAACAACTCGTCGCTTCGGGGGGGTTTCGGGAGGATCTGTTTTTCCGAATCAACGTCATCCCTATCGTCTTACCCCCATTGCGAGACCGGGTGGAAGACATTCCCCTGCTGGCGGAATTTTTCTTTAAGCGAATCCAGTTGAAAACCGGCAAGCCGATCCAGGGGATCAGCCCGGAAACCATGGAGGCCTTGATAAGCTACGAATGGCCGGGAAATGTACGAGAATTAAAAAGCGCCTTTGAATACGCCCTGGTGACTTGTCAGGAAGCCCTGATTCAGCCCCAGCACCTCCCTCTCGGAATTTTCCAGGGAAAACGGTTTAATAGTTCGACTCCAAACGCTCCCTCCGATCGAAAAGAAATGAAAAAGAAAGCCCTGCGGGAAGCCCTGGAGCGATCCAGTGGCAATCAAACCGAGGCCGCCCGAATCCTGGGGGTTTCGCGGGTCACGGTCTGGAACCGGATCAGGGAATTCGGGATGGATATCAAAAATATTGCCAAAGTGGATGGTTTTGATACAATCTAAATTATGAAAATTCTTATCACTGGCGGAACGGGTTTTGTCGGTAGCCATTTGACAGCCCGGTTGACCGACCAGGGCCATCTGGTCACCCTTTTGACTCGGGCCATCAAACCCGGCCGCCCCCTGCCTCCCGGGGCTGCCTTTCTGGAAGGCAATCCCAAAGAACCGGGTCCCTGGCAAAAAGCGGTGGCTGACCACCAGGCCTTCATCAACCTGGCGGGGGCCTCGATCTTCAGCCGCTGGACCGAAGCTTCAAAAAAAGAAATGCGGGACAGCCGTATCCTGACCACCCGCAACTTGGTCTCCGCTTTAGCCGATCGAAAAGGGCTGGAGACCGTCCTGCTCAGCACTTCGGCCGTAGGCTATTACGGCTTTCACGAAGATGAAGAGATCACGGAGGACACCCCGCCGGGGTCCGACTTCCTGGCTTTAATGGCCCAAGACTGGGAGGCTGAGGCCCGGAAAGCCGAGGTCTTCGGGGTCCGGGTAGTTCGTTGCCGCTTCGGGATTGTTCTAGGCGGGAGAGGCGGCGCCCTGGATCAGATGATCCCTTTGTTTAATAAAGGGTTAGGAAGCCCGCTGGGCACTGGAAACCAGTGGTTTCCCTGGATCCACCAGCAGGATCTGACTCGAATCTTTCTTTTCTTATTGGAACAAAAAGAAGCCGCCGGTCCCATTAACTGCACGAGCCCCACTCCGGTGAGGAATAAAGAATTGACCCGAATATTGGCCGAAGTGCTCGGCAAACCGGCCTTTCTCCCGGCCGTCCCCGGGTTTATGCTTAAACTTATCCTGGGGGAATTTGGGAATGTCCTGTTGAAAGGCCAGAAGGTACTCCCGCAAAAACTGGTCGGCCTGGGTTTCCAGTTTGAATTCCCGGAGTTGAAGAGGGCCCTCCAAAATTTGTTCGGGACTAACGATCCCAAAAAATCCCCCATCAACCCGTGAGGGGCTAGGGGATTAGCGACCTTCCAGTTCCTGGGCTTCGGAGACCACTTTTTTTTCATAGGCCTGGCGCATTTTTTCAATCAGCTCCTCCAGGTTGGCCGGTTTCATCACGTAATCGTAGGCCCCTAATTTCATCCCCTCGATGCCCGATTCCAGCGAGGCATGCCCGGTAAGCAAAATCACCTCGATCAGGGGTTTTCTCTTTTTGATCTCCCGCAGGGTGTCTATTCCATCCAGACCGGGCATTTTGACATCTAGAACCACCACATCAAAAGGCTGGGCCTCAATGAGTTCGAGCGCTTTTTCCCCGCTTTCCGCCCCCCGGGCCGTCATCTTCCGTTTTTGCAGCCGTTTGACAATCGTCTCCCGAAAATCGTCTTCATCGTCTACCACCAGTATCTTGAATTCCTCCATGGGTCACCTCCCCCGGAAACACTTTACTTGGTCGGAAGATAAATCGTAAAGGTAGTGCCTTTCCCCTCTTCGCTGGCCACCATGATTCTTCCCCCCAGTTTTTCCAGTATGCTGAAAACAATGGATAGACCCAGGCCCGTTCCCTTGCCCACTTCCTTGGTCGTAAAAAAAGGATCAAAAATTTTGGCTACCATCTCCTTAGGGATTCCCGGGCCATTATCCGTAATTTCAACAGAAAGTTCACTATTTTTGGGGAGGAATCTGGTTTTTATCATCACCATCCCATTCTTGCCGATGGCATCGATGGCATTGTTCAGGATGTTTAAAAAGACTTGCTGTAACTGAGAGGAATCACTGGTAATATTCGGCAAATCAGGGAAGAAGTCGGTTTGAAGGTCGATATTGCGATACCGGGACTCGTTTTTCAGAAAATCGATGGTTTCGTCCAAAGTTTTGTTCACATCCACGGTTTCCTGAAGCGGTTCCATTCTTCGGGCAAACCCTAAGAGACGATGGGTGACTTTTTTAGCCCGTTCCACGTGGTACTCAATCTTGCGGATGGAATCTTCAAACTCCTTGAAATTTTCACTTCGCGAGATATCTTCTTCAGTCAGCAGGTCTTTCATCCAGCCCGCTTTCTCGCCGATGACGGCTAAGGGATTATTAATCTCGTGGGCGATCCCAGCCGCCATTTTTCCCAGGGCTGCCATTTTGCTGGACTGAATGACCAAATCCTCACTCACCGCTTTTTCCCGGTCGATTTGAATCAGCCTTTTCATCATCAAGCGGGAAGTAACAATCGTCCCGACGATAATCAGCAAGACGCCCGCCAATAAAAGAAAAGCGGCCAGAAAGCGGGCCCGCAATAGTGGAGTAAGCTGTTCTTGGGGATCCTCCTTGATCACCAGGACCCACTTGGTATTATTGATCACCGTAGCGGCAAAGAGGGCCCTTACCCCTTCCAGGGACTGTTCCTCCACTTGATTCTCGATCACCCGGGAAAAATCCGGGGTCTTGGGGTGGCCGAAAATTTCCCCGCTGAAGCGGGGTGCGGTCTGCAAGATATTCCGTTTATTGACGATGAAGGCATCCCCCTTCTTCCCGATCTGGCCGGCCCGGACAACTTGGTCGATGATTTCGGAGTTAATGGTCGCCCGCAGGATCCAAGTCTGATTTCCTTCGCGAGTCATCACGGCAATAATAAAATGGGGGTATTTTCGAAAACCTAAAAAAACGTCGCTGATGTATACTCCGCCCGACATGACCGATTGAAACCAGTCTTCCTTTTGGTAATTGACGCCCTTGAGTTCAGGATAGGGACCCACATAGGCCAAATGGTTTCCTTCCTGATCAATAACCCCGATATCGATATAGGATTTGGATCGGGTTTGCATGATATTAAAGACTCTGTTGAGGTAATTTTCATCGGCCAATTGCTTGATCGAGTGGGTATGGGCCATGGTGACCAACTGGGAGATCCGTTCGTCAAAAAAAAGGTCCATGGCGCTGCGGCGGTTTTCCGCCAGGGTTTTCAGGTTCTCCATGACCTTGGCGGTGTACGAAACGCTGAACTGATAATAGATGGTAAACCCCAGACCGAACAAGGGGATCAGAGAGAAACCCAGGGTGGTAAAGACGATCTTCCACCATAAAGTGCGATATTCCTTCTCTTTCATTCGCTTATTCCATCCGTTGATCAGCTAGCTAATTTTAGCCAACCAATAGCCGGGGCGCACCCCCTGCTCCTCGACGGCTAGGGCCACGGCATCTCCGGCGGTTAAGGTCTGGACCTCTACCGTACCCAGAGATTGGCCTTTTTCATCAAACAGGTTCAACAGGGTCCCTTCTTCCAAGCCCTGATCCCTGCCCAGGCCAAAGGAGATTTCGATACCCCGCTCCGTTTGACGGACCCGGTAGATTTCCGCCCGCCCTTCCCCGGCCAGCAGGCCTTCTATTCTTTGGGACAAAAAGAAAACCAGGGCAAAGCATCCCAGGGCCGGGATAAAAGCGAAGACCGCCGCCACCCAGGGCACAACCCCCGTGTATCTTTGAACAAGAGAAGGCAGTGCCCGGCGATACGTATCCGCATCCCCGAATACCCGGATCTGAAAAGGAGGGAAGGGTGGGCTGGCGGCCATTCCAGGACCGAGGATCTTAAGTGTATAGAGACCGGGACGGGTTTCAGGACCGATGACCAGACGCCCCCGCCAGAGATACCCCCCCATCCAATAGCCGGTCTGAACTCCATCAAAAAGGATCCGGATTTCCCGGGAATCGCATTGAAAAGCCAGTTTATCGGGGGTGTCTACCTTCTCCCGCAGAGGCCCCTGGATCTCTAGGACGGCCCCCGGAAGCACTTGAAATAAACTGAGCGGCTGCTTAAATCGGGCCACCAGGGCGTCTATGACCGCCAGCAGGCTGAGGAGACAAAAAATTGAGCCGGCAATTCCGGCCCCTCGTCTCCACCGTGAAATCCGATCCAGGGTCATACGCTTGGTGAAGCTTCGATGGTCCTGAGCATTTTAATGACTATCCAGGCCACGAGCAGGGTGGGGATGACCAGGACAAAAAAGGTCTTGAAAAAAATCGGAGTGAATAAATCAGGGGTCTTGTTGGCCCGATACATACCGATTCCCAAATCGATCAATATCAGTACATCCAGTACGGCTACACCTATTTTTTGTTGAATATTCATCGTCAGACCGTTCGCTTCCTGGCTAGAAAAATTTGAATCATCATTAAACCAATAAACTCGTCATTAAGCAAGAAGATCGCCAGGGGGCCCCTCGGATCCCCCGGCGATCCTCTGGCACTACCGGAGCCGGGACGGCTATTTCTTATAAATATTGGTCTTGCTGATATTCATGAAACGCCGGGCCTTCCCGGTCTCCTTATAATAAATCCGCACCTCGTCGCCCGCATCCCAGGCGCCGTCCGGAAGGGCGAAATACTCATCCGGGACGCTGAAGGTGGTCAAAAGCTTTTGTCTCTTGGAGTAGAGGGTGATGGCCTTCTTCTCCTTTTCCACCAGCGGGAATTTCTTATCCTTGACTAAAGGGTTTTCGGCATCCACCCCTTCCTTCTGGTCGATGAGGGTATAGTCGATTTTTTTGAAATTCTGAGAGGCCGGATCGAAAATAATGATCTGTTTGGCTTTGGCATCCAGCTTCATTCGCCACCCGGCCTTGGGTTCCGGGCCCATCTCAGCCGGATCCTTGGGAATTTCATAGGTCACGGGCGGCAGATGGTTGTAATCCGGGTTTTTAGGATCGGCTTTCATATCCTGGATCAGGGTGACCGTCCCTTTGGCTTTGTCGAATTCAATAACCCGACCCTGGTCCACTTTACCCATTTCTCCGCAGCCGTAGGCCAGGATCAAAGGCAGGAGCACCAGCAGAGTCAACCCACAATATTTTTTCAGCATAACGCTTTTCTCCTTTTGCTTTAGGTTTCTAATTGACCCTTATCTTTTTTTAGAGGCCAATTCCTGCTTGGCGCCCTGAACCATTTTAACAATAATATAGAGCGACATGGCCCCCACCAGGCCCAGTACCAGGACCGTAGAAGCGTCATCAAAGATGATTTGGGTCATGCCGGCAGTTGCCTTGGCAATCAACTTTAACACAATGGAAACCGCGCAGCCGATAACGGCCAACCCGAAAATGATGCGAATCCCGTAACCTTTAATATATTTGGTGGCCACGGTGCCCACCTGGGCCCCGATCGCTGCGCCGACCAGCATGATAATCGCCGCCACCAGTTCCGTCCGCCCCTTATAGGTATAGGTGGCGGCCCCGTAAAGACCGGAAATCATAACCTCAAACAGGTCCGTTCCCACCGCCACATGGGTAGGGCAGCCGACAAAATAGATCAAGGCCGGCATGCGGATCAAGCCACCACCGATGCCCAGGATCCCGGCCAGCCAGCCGGTCAAGAAGCTCACCAGAATGGGCAACCAGGCAGTGCAATAGATCTGGGCCACTTTGAAATGGACCATCGGGGGGATCTTGAGCTTATGAAGGGTCTTGTGCCACTCGATGCCGGTGGCCATTTGATCGATCTCTTTGCCCTCCGCTTTGGCCTCCCGTTCTTTCCTCCTTTTCTTGGCCACATCGGCGAAGACCATCCAGGCGATCAGGGCCAGAAGGACCAGATACATATAGCGGACATACGCTTCCACCTTGCCCAATCGTTCCAGCCACATGACCATCTGGGCGCCCACTTCAAATCCGACTATCGTGCCCACCAGCATGACCAATCCCAGTTTATAATCCACATTACCGAACTTGCCATGCCGCATGGTGGCGATGAGGGATTTTCCGGCCATGTGGGCGATATCGGTGCCAATGGCAAAGGCCATGGGAAAACCGAGTATATTAAGGCCCGGCGTTACCATCCAGGCGCCGCCCATTCCGAAGAACCCGCCAATGACACCGACCCCCACGCCGAGGATAATCAGTCCGGGCCAGAAAATCTGGACCCCGGCGATAGGCATGAGAACATATAACCAATCCATAGTGTGACCTCCTAAAAATAGAGTTATTAATCCGTTCGACTAAAACGCTTCCCCGATCTCCGCTGAGAGCCGGAAGCCGAAGTGGCCATCAATTAATGTTCGGCTAATTCCCTGGACTTCAAGTCGAGACCGATACGACTCATGGCCAGGTCGGCGATGGTCCCAAAAATCACTCCCACCAGGGGAATGATGATCACCGTGAGCAAGGTAAAATACAAATGACTTTCATTGTAGAGATTGGTCCACCAGGCCTCCCAGCCGGTAAATTTCCGGGTGTCGGCCACGATGACCAGGGGGGCCGCCTTTTCGGCCGCCGCCAGAACCAGGCCTGGAAACAAGATAAGCAGGCCGGTGATCAGAGTGGTGATCTTTGTCCAAATCTTCATCGTTATCCTCCGTTGTCTTTTTTTTATTTCCATAGGTACTAGTTAATTTTTTTTCTTCTACGACGGCCGTCGAGGGTTGAAATCACCGTCCCTGAAAATATCAACGGATGACCATGACGCTGCAAGGGGCCTGGGCCACCACCTTGGCCGCCGTGCTGCCCATGAGCGCCCGTTTGATCCCGGTCAACCCGGAGCTGCCGATCAGGATAAGATCAAACTCGCCCTCCTCGGCCCGCCTGAGGAGGTTATTGGCCGGCACCACCCCGGCTTCGAGCACCGCTTCCACGGGGATCTTTTGCGCCTCAAAGACCGACTTGGCTTTTTTTAAGGCCGCGGCCGCCTGGGCTTCCAGCTTGTCCTGGATATTGGGTGGCATGTCATCGAAGTCATCTTTGGAGAAATAGGCCACGGACATCAGGGTGACCTGTACCCCTTCCTTCTGGGCCATCTCCAGGGCTTTTTGAACGGCCTTCATCGAATGTTCCGAGCCGTCGGTTGCCACGAGTACTTTCATATAAAACCTCCTTTTTATAGGATTCGCTTGCCCGAAATTTTTGAACATCTTACCCAGTGGCAATATCTATGCCACATGCACTGGACGCCCCTTGAACATAAATTTATTGTAATAATAATGAGTTAAAACTTCTGCGGGTTATAAACCTCGTGGGCGTGATCGGGAGATGAAACCTGAAAGGTCCAGGGTGTCATCTGACAAAAGACATACTAAGAACCAAATCAATCGCTTTCTTGACGCCATTCCTTTTTTAAAGTAAATTTAGATTAACTGGCGAATCGGGGAATTCGCGGATAGTTACCTTGATATAAAGGAGGATATTGGAATGCATCATATGTTTATGGATGGGCCGAAGAACCCGATTAAAATTCAGGACAACACCCTGCGGGACGGCCACCAGTCTTTGCTGGCTACCCGAATGCGCCTCGAAGACATGCTGCCCATTGCCGAGCGGATGGATGAAATGGGCTTTTGGGCCATGGAAGTCTGGGGCGGTGCGACCTTTGACACCATGCACCGCTTCTTGGCCGAAGATCCCTTTGACCGGTTGCGTACCCTAAAAAAGCATATTAAGAAGACTCCCCTGACCATGCTTCTGCGGGGCCAAAATTTGGTGGGATACCGCAACTACGCCGATGATGTCTGCCGTCTCTTCGTGGACAAAACCTGTGAAGCCGGCATGGATATTTTCCGAGTATTCGACGCCTTGAATGATTTTCGAAACTTCGAGACCTGTGTGGAGCGGATCAAGGCCAACGGCAAGCATTTTCAGGCGGCCATCTGTTATTCCCTGACGGAAAAAACCCTGGGCGGTCCGGTCTTCAACATGGACTATTACGTGAATAAGGCCAAGGAGCTGGAAGCGATGGGCGCCGATACCCTCTGCATCAAGGACATGGCCGGCATTATGGCTCCTTACGATATCGCCTGGTTGATTTCGGAGCTCAAAAAGAACATCACCATCCCCATCCATTTGCACACCCATTATACCAGCGGCATGGCCTCCATGACCTATCTCAAGGCCATTGAAGCCGGTGTCGATATCATCGATACCTGCCTGGCCCCTTTTGCTTTAAGGACTTCCCAGCCGGCCATTGAACCCATTGTGGCCGCGCTGGCAGGAACTCCCCGGGATCCCGGAATGAACTTGAATGCCCTGATCGAGATGGATGAATATCTGGAAACCATAGCTCCTAAGTATAAGGAATACCTGGCCACCAACCGCATGTCGGTGATCGACACGGCGGTCCTGGTCCACCAGGTCCCGGGCGGCATGATCTCCAACCTGGTCAGCCAGTTAAAGGAAGCCAAGGCCCTGGATCGGCTGAACGAGGTCTATGCCGAGGTACCCAAAACCCGCAAGGAATTAGGCACGCCTCCCCTGGTCACTCCCACCTCCCAGATCGTGGGGGTCCAGGCCGTCCTGAATGTTCTTTTAGGAAAATACAAGATGGTCACCAATCAAGTCAAAGATCTGGTCTTCGGCCTCTATGGTAAAACCCCCACCCCCATTGACCCTGAAGTGCAGAAACTGGTCCTGAAAAACTACAAGCGGGGCCAGACCCCGGTTACCGGGCGGGCGGCCGACTACCTGGAACCGGAACTGGACGAGGCCCGCGCTAAAATCGGGGACCTGGCCAAGGACGACTTTGACCTGCTCATCTATGCCCTCTATCCCACTACCGGCGAACAGTTTTTAAAATGGAAATACGGGCTGGAAGAGAAGCCCCGGCAGGTTTCTTCCTAAAAAATCCTTCAACGGCCGTCCCCCCAAGAGATTAGAGGGGACGGCCTTCTGGAGGTCCCCATGTCCCCTCCCCGATTAGCGCTCAAAGAGCAAGTCAGGGCCTCGATCACTTCCCAGATTAGTCGAACCGACCCTTCCAGCTCGGCCTTTCTTTTTTCTCCTCAAAAAACGGGATATCTTGACCGGAAGACACTCCTGGAACTATGGAATGAATCCGAAACACTCCTGGAAAATCTGACGGATGAAGAAGTCTGGGATGATTTAAAGGCCATCCTGTTCCCGGAAACCCCCTACGATTTAAGGATCATTGAAAACATCCAGGCCCTTTATGATATTTTCCCGGAAGGGGAATCCTCGGTCCTCCTGGAAGGTCTTATTGCCAAAATAGTGCTGGAGGTGCTTTCCCCGAATTACCCTCCCGTGTCCCCCCAACTATTCATCGAATTACTCAACTTCCTGCTCAAACTATCCCCTGAGTTTTTAATTATCATCGAGCCCCTTTCCAAGATCGTCTTAGGGAAAAATCCGGCGGTCAAACGGGGAGTTAAAACCCTGGCCTGCGCGGTTTTAATCACCCATTTTGAGGTGGAATCGCTTTTTATTTTTTGTGCCTGTCATCCTTCCCTGCGGGAGGAAGAAAAACAAATCCTCTTTCAGAGTTTGTCGGCCTATCAAACAATCTATCGAAAATTCCTGGAATTACAGGATGAAATCGGGGACAAGCACCAGATCAGCCTGAACTGGTTCGGGGAGAATTATGATGAACTGAAGAAACGGCTCGAATATCGAGACAGCTTCTCTCATTTGGTGACGCGCTTTATCGACTTCCTCCGCAGGAAGAACGAAATAGAGGCCCTCCAGGTAGGCCGTTTTTTGGTTCTTCGCAATACCAATGAAGACATTTTGCGCTTAATCCATAGCCGAATCCAACTGAGCAATCTGAAATCCGATTTATTATTGACTACTTTTATTTACCGCCAGATCTATACCATTATGCAGGACTTCCGGCGGAAATACATCTCTCCGGAAGTCCGGGAAGACCTGTTTCAAGTCTTCTCCGGCCAGCAATCCCAGGCCTTGGAATCCATGGGCTTGATCACGGTAGGCAAGGTGCCGGCCCAGCTCATCCTTCAGGGCCTGCCTTCCGAAGATCGCGCTCCCTTGTCCTATCCCCTTAAAGATTCCCTTCGGGATAGACTGGCGTCCTATAACCTGACCGCCCTGTACGATCTACATCCCATCCCATTATTATCTCAGGAGATTCTTTACCAGGTTGGGCAAATAGCGGAAAGTTTGGAGCTCAAAAAAGAAGAACTGGTCACCTTTATCTCCTACCTGGAACGGATGCTGGTCTTTCTGCAGCAATTGGAGGAAATGAATATCCCGATACTCGTTGGGCCCCGGTACGGCCTGATCCTGAATGCCTTTCAGATGGATTCCCTATCCCTCATCCGGGAAGGGGCCTATTTCGCTTCCACCGGCTACTGGCTGCGTACCCGAGTCCCTCCCACCTGATTCGCTGCATCAGCCCTCATGCCATACCGAATTGCCTCGGTGTTCTGGACCGCCATATCTTCTCCCGGATTTCTCCCCTGACCGGGGCCTTTCGGGGAACGCCTTTCGATCTGGACAGCACCAACCGCTATGACTGGGACGAGGAACCGGAGACCTGCCAGATCAGGCCCGGGTATTTTTTGGTTGAAGTCCCGACAAACCTGCTCCATCAATGGGAACAAACCCAAGGGCTGCAAAAAGAGGCCCTGCACGAAAAAATCAAAAAAAAGGAATGGTCCTAAGCCCGGATGGTCAGGTCACTGAGGGGAGCCGGGACGGACCGCTTCGAATTCTCGAACCGTCAGGACCTGAATCTACCACCCCGAGTATCACACTGGCGGGCATAGTCTGGACCCCCTTTGAGGGGGAAGGAGGTGCCCAAGCCTCTAAACAAAAACTGTTGTATTATCTTGGGATAATTACAAAAAAATTCGGCGATTCCAATTGGTTTTTCTAGTTGCAAACTATATTTTAGCAAGTATAATTACCGAAAATTTAATGCTTACCTGGCCATTTTCTGATATATTTAAAAAATGGTCGGTTACCGCGAGGCTAAGGTATTTCGAGAATTGACTTTAAATTAATTCGTAAGATGATTATATTACCTTTCCGACCACTCTATGCGGGTTCGATAGAGGGGAAGAAATGACAAATCAAGCGCTTCCAAAAAAACTGAAAAAAGAACCGCTAATCGAGGCAGTTTTTGAGATTCGTTTTTCTGCGGCACTTGCGGCATCTAGTGTTCTCCCCGGCTTCTTCTTTGCTAAATTGGGTGCAAAAACAGTCGTCGAACCTCTCCCTATTGCTCAAGTTCCTCCCCAAATTAGAGATATCGATCCCAATTTGCGATATCAACCCTTAATGAAAATAAATTGGGATAATTTTATTATTCTAATAGGGGACAAAACTCTTGGAATCGCATGTACTGTCCCATACCCAGGGTGGACAAACTTTAGGGAAAAAATTGTAGAAGTTATTAGGATTCTTATTGATAGTGATATTGTTCAAAATGTGGAACGGTATTCAATAAAATATGTCGATATAATAGAAGGCGAAGATTTGGCTAAACAAATCGAGAGGGTCGCCTTAGATATTTTGATCGGCACCCATAGACTGAAGGAAGAAAATTTTACCGTTCGTGTCGAAATCCCGCACGAAAATTTTATAAATGCTATACAAATAGCTGCCCCAGCTTCAGCTAAAATACCGAATGCCCAAGAGCGAAAAGGCGTGTTGGTTGCCATAGATACTGTTTGTAATTATCAAACAAGTGATTTGAGCGAATTTATGGTGGAATTTATTGATCGCTTGGATCAAATACATAATGAAACCGAGAAAACGTTTTTCGATTGCCTAAAACCAGAAACCCTTGCTTATTTGGAGGCAGTCTATGAATGACTATACTATCAATCAGGAGACAAACACCTCAGGAGCCATTGCGATAATTATAGGAGCGGGTCTCCTTCTTGGATCCTTTGGACCTATATTAGGTGATGGGCCGAATTCAAAGAATGATATAGCATCCCTTGTTCGCTCTCCCGTCAAAATAGAAAAAAGTTCAAGAACATTTGGACAATATTCCAACCAATTTACCGGAGAGTATGAGAGTTTGGACCTTAGCTTTGAGGATAAATTAGCCTCCTTCTACGCGCAACTTTTAGCAAAGCAAGAGCCGCTTGGAAAAGAATTCGAACAAGTATTGTTCGATAATCTTTGGGATCTGCTCGTTCGCACCTGAAGTGGTACTATGGAAATAACATCTGAGTCTTTTAGAGATCAAATTCCTTACTATCTTACCCAAGGCCAGAAAGACGGGCTTTTAAAGGAATTAAACGCCTTCATCAATAATTCAACCATAAAAACAAATTATTTTTCAAACAACTTCCAAGATAAAATGTTACAGGGCGACGGTTGGAAAAAATTACAAATTCGTAATTTTGATTCTGGAGATAAGGCATTAATTTTAGGAATTATTTTATCCAATAGTTGTGATGTTTCACCGAATAATAAGCGTGACTTGCCAATTCAAATAACCTTCGCTCCGCTTATTCCTCTTTCCGGGTATGTGGCTTTGCTCAAAAAAGAAAAAATTAAGGATCCAGAAATTGAAAATAAGGTTGAATCTATCAAGAAGCAGAGAATCACCAGTATTTTTTTCCTGCCGGCTGATAGTTACCTGCCAGAAGATTATATAGCCCTATTTGATCAACTTTATACAATGCCTTCAAAAGTATTAGACCTAGAAAATGAAAACTCTAAGGTCTTCACTTTAAGCCGTTTTGGTTTTTATTTATTTGTCTTTAAACTTTCAATCCATTTTTGTCGTTTTCAGGAAGAGGTGGCAAGAAATTAAGAAGGTATAGAGTGAATTTCTGACCTAAATGATGTCCTTGCCTTCTCGGCTGCTTCTCCCCGTTCCCGAAATCTAAGAATGTCTCCTAATTAATTCCTGCTTCTGCCTGTTGAAAGTTTTCCTTTTTTCTGGATATTATTGACCTCCATTCGTAATATGGGAAAAATTAAATTTCCCTCCCTCAGAAGGGTTTCAGGAGCCAAGTATGCGTGTAGCCATGTACTATAACAATCGGGATATCCGGATCGAAGAGCTGCCCCGACCGGAAATCGGACCCGAGGAGATCCTGATACGCATTGAAGCCAGCGGGATCTGCGGCAGCGACGTGATGGAATGGTATCGCCTTCACAAGGCCCCCCTGGTCCTGGGGCATGAAATCGGCGGCGAAATTGTGGAAGTGGGTGCCCAAGTCGAGAAATACCACCCCGGGGACCGGGTAGCCGCCTCCCATCACGTGCCCTGCAATACCTGTCCTTATTGCCTGAGCGGTCATCCGACCGTTTGCGACACCTTGCGCCGAACCAACTTCTACCCCGGAGGATTCGCCGAATATGTCCGTCTCCCGGCCATCAACGTCGACCGCGGGATCTATCGGCTGCCGGAAGGCCTGTCCTATGAGGCCGCCACCTTCATCGAGCCCCTGGCCTGCGTGTTAAGGGCCCAGCAGATCGCCCGGATCGGTCCCGGGCAGACAGTCTTGGTCCTGGGAAGCGGCCTTGCCGGTTTGCTTCATATTCAACTGGCCCGATCATTGGGAGCCGGTCGGATTGTGGCCACTGATCTCAGTTCCTTCCGTCTGGAGGCAGCCAGACAACTGGGGGCCGATTTCGTTTTCCCCGCCGACCACTTCATACCATCCTTGCTTCAGGAAGTTAACGGCGGTTTTTTGGCCGACCGGGTTCTGGTCTGCACCGGTGCTCGGCAGGCCCAGCTTCAGGCCCTGGGCTCCGTGGAACGTGGAGGAACGGTTCTTTTTTTTGCCCCCACCGACCAGGGGGTGACCATCCCGCTGTCCATCAATGATCTTTTTTTCCGAAACGACATCACCCTGACCACCTCCTACGCCGGCAGCCCGGCCGACCACTGGCGGGCCAGCCAACTCATCCAGGCCGGTATCCTGGATCTGGACCGGTTGATCACCCACCGCTACCCTTTAGCCCAGACCCAGGAAGGGTTTCGTTTGGTGGTCGAAGGCGATACCTCCCTAAAAGTCATTATTGAACCGCAAAAATGAAAAAAATCCCTTGTTTTGTAGGGGCGGCGCTGTTAAATTGCAAAGATACCTAAGTAATTTCAGTCAAAATCCGGGGTGGCCCGGACATTGGTCTGTTGTTCATTTGATCAATATATCAGACTCGGAAGGAGGAAGATTATCGTGGATTGGGGCATGAAAAATCGTCTGGCGAAGATTATCAGACCGGATACCGGCCGGACCGTAATGCTGGCCGTGGACCATGGTTATTTTTTAGGGCCTACTTCAGGCCTGGAAAAGCCCGGTGAAACCATTGTTCCGTTGATTCCCTATGCGGATTGCCTGATGCTTAACCGGGGGATGTTAAGGAGTTCGATCCCCGAGGAAGTCCAGGTTCCTATCGTCCTGAGGGTCTCGGGTGGCTCCAGCGTCCTGAAAGAGCTGTCCAATGAAGAAATCACCCTATCTATGGAAGACGCCATCCGGCTGAATGCTTCCGGCCTGGCCCTGTCCATTTTTATCGGTGCGGAATATGAAAAACAGACCTTGGTCTCCCTGTCCAACCTGATTAATGAAGGGGAAAAATACGGAATTCCCATTTTGGCCGTCACAGCCGTCGGCAAGGAAATGGGCAGGGATGTCCGCTATTTAAGCCTGGCTTCGCGAATAGCGGCTGAACTGGGCGCCCATTTGATAAAAACATATTATTGCGAAGATTTCGACAAATTGGTCAACAGTTGCCCGGTCCCGGTGGTGATCGCCGGTGGTAAGAAACTGCCTGAACCCGAGGCGCTGGAGTTGGCTTACAATGCCGTGCAACGGGGGGCCGTGGGCGTGGATATGGGGCGGAACATCTTTCAATCCGAGAACCCCAAGGCCATGATCCAGGCCGTTCGGGCCGTAGTCCACGAAAAAGCGACCCCCCGGCAAGCCCTGGAATTGTTTAATACGGTGAAGCATTCGGGTTAATCACCGGATCTCTCTCAGATACCGCTGGTTCAAACGGTGGGGAACCCTGTCATCGACAAGGTTCCCCACTTTTCCCCCACCGGCCAAGTCCTCGACAACTATTTTAAATAAATAAAGATATTCCCTGCTTTTTCACTTGACTTAACCTGATTCGGATTATAATGCTTTTTTAGATATAAATAGAAAAACGATCCTGGATTTATGCTGCCTTTGATTACATGGTCTTTTCGGGTCCTCATCCCGGGATTGCTCCTGGCCTGCTTGACCGGAGTCGCCCCGGCCTCGGAGACCTCCTTGAAAACCTGGACCCTGACAGAAGCTATCGCCCGGGCTTTTGAGGTCAGTCCAACCCTGCAAGCTTCCAAAGAAGCCATCCAATCGGCTGCCTATAAAAAGAAAAGGGCGCAAACAGGATTTTTTCCTAAGCTAAGTAGCCAATATAATTATAGTTATGTTGACAATCCCCCCAAGGCCAAAATCCCGGCCCAGGACTTTGGGGTGTTTACCATACCGGAAAGCACCTTTGCCGTCGGCACCCAAGACAATTATAGTTTCAATATCACCTTGGAGCAGCCGATTTTTACCGGTCTGGCGCTGATTACCAACTATGACTTGGCCCAATTGGGAGTGGATCTCTCAAAAGTAAAATTTCAGCAGGAGCAACTCCAATTAGCCCTGCGCGTCAAGGAAGCCTATTTTAACCTGCTGGGAAACCAGCAACTCAAACTGGTGGCCGAGAAAACAGTCCTTCAAATCGCGGATAATGTCCGCATCGCTCAGGACTATTTTCAAGTAGGCCTGATCCCTTTAAATGACTTGTTGAAATCCGAAGTCGAGTTAGCCGATGCCCGGCAAAAGCTGGTCCGGGCGGAGAATCTGGTCTTATTGAGCCAATCTCAATTAAATACCCTTTTACGACTGCCCTTGGAGCAACGGGTGTCGGTTCAAGATATCCAGCAGTACGAACCCTATGAAAAGAGATTGAGCGAATGCCAGCAGGAGGCCCTGCAAAAACGTCCGGAAGTAAAGGAAGTGAATACCCAACTGGAAATAGCCCAAAAGAATATCCAATTAGCCCGGAGTGAATACTACCCCCAGGTCTATTTACAAAGCCGATACAAGAAAGAGGGCGACACCCCCAACGTCTCCGGCAACGATTTTACCTATGCCGATAATTTTGAAATCAGTGCCGGGATAAAGTGGAATTTCTGGGAATGGGGTCGGACCCATTATCTGGTTCAAGAAAAAATCAGGGAGCGGGAGCAGGTGAAGGCCGCCTTAACCCAGGTCCAGGACTCCGTTCAATTGGAAGTGCAGGAAGCCTATATTAACCTGAAAGAATCGGAAAAAAATATCGGCGTGGCTCTCAAAGCTATCGAGCAGGCCGAAGAGAACTTTCGAATCAGTGAGGTCCGCTTCCGTGAACAAGTGGCCACGACCTTGGAATTGTTTGACGCCCAGACTCTGCTGACCCAGGCCAAAGTGAATTATTACCGCGCCTTATATGGGTTTCAGATTGGTGATGCCAGACTGCAGAAGGCGATGGGAAGTCAATGAAGTTGATAACCTCGCAAAAAGTCAAAAAAACGACTTTCTGTTCGGCGGGGGATGGCTTCCCCTCCCCCGCCATTGGAAGTGAAATCCAATGGTTCCACCCCTACCTCAGACCGGGGCTTAACCCCGCCTTTGGCGGGGCGGACTTTTTGTGAGTCCGTCAAACTTAATTTAACCTTATCTTATTTCCTGGGGGATTTATGTCTAAAACGGCCAAGATTAAATATGCCAGTCTGATTCTCGTGCTCCTTACTTTTTTCGTTTTCATCGACCAACATGGAGATCCGATCGTTGCCGCGGATTCGGACAAGACCTTCCAGAAAATCAAAATTTTTGGCGAGGCCCTTTCGGAAATTCAAAAAAAATATGTGGAGGAAAAGGACTCCAAGGATCTGATTTATGGCGCCATCAAAGGGATGGTCAACACTCTGGATCCCCATTCGGCCTTTTTGACCCCGGAGGAATTTAAAGAACTGGAAATTGAAACCACCGGGATCTTCAGCGGCATCGGAATTGAAATCACTTTGAAAGATGGTATCCTCACCGTGGTTTCACCCATCGAAGGAACCCCGGCGGATAAAGCCGGATTGCGGGCCGGCGATAAAATTCTTCAGATCAACGAAAAATCCTCCAAGAATATGAGTTTGACCGAGGCGGTCCGTTTGATCCGGGGAACAAGAGGAACAAAAGTTAATCTAACCATCTTGCACGAAGGCGAAAAAGAAACCAAAAAATATAGTATCACCCGGGAAGTCATCCCCATAAAAAGCGTTAAATCCAAAAGCTTGGAAGAAAATTTTGGTTATATCCGGATTAGCACCTTTCAGGATAAAACCACCGAAGATTTCCAGGCGGCCTTAAAAAAGTTGGAAGCCGCTCCAGGGGGATTGAAGGGGTTGATTTTGGATTTGAGAAACGATCCGGGCGGCCTATTGAACGAAGCAGTGAAGATAGCCGATGAATTTCTGGAATCCGGATTGATTGTTTATACCCAAGGGCGGCTCAAAGATCAAAACTTAAAGTTCAACGCGCATCCTAATAAAACCCCCCAAAAATACCCGATGGTGGTCTTGGTCAATGGGGGCAGCGCCAGCGCCTCCGAGATTGTCGCCGGAGCACTTCAAGACCAAAAAAGGGCCATTATTTTAGGTACGCCCACGTTTGGCAAGGGTTCGGTCCAGACGATCATTCCCCTGGACGACGGGTCCGGCCTAAAACTGACCACCGCACGTTACTATACCCCCAACGGGCGGTCCATTCAGGCCAAAGGGATCATTCCGGATATCCTGGTGAAAGGGAAGCCCCTGAAAAAGGGCGAACCCGCAGAAAAGGAACCACGGATGTTGCGGGAAAAAGACCTGGAACGGCATATGGAAGAAGAAGTAAAACCAAAAGGTCCCGCCAATGGCAAAGAGATTCTTCCGCCGGAAAGTAAAAAGACCCCAGAAGAGGAAGAGGCTGACGACCCCCAATTGGCTAGTGCTTTGCATTTATTAAAAAGTTGGGGTGTGTTTTCTCAGGTCTTTAAGTCGGCTGCCCCTTAAAGCCCCCGGTGCCCCCGAAAAACAAAACCTCTCCCGAAAAAAAAAGAAGGATTCCCTTATACCAGGGAATCCTTCTCCTTTTTGGGCTTACCCTGCTTCTTTCCACTATTGGAGGTTATTATTTCTGGAAAAACTATCTAACTTCAAGGATGGTTCCAGAACTTCCTTACGAAGCCATGGAACCGCAGCCTCCCAAAGATATATTCGTGCCTCAAGCCCCCCTTTCGAAGCAGGAGACCGTGCTTAAACCAATTCCCGAACTACACAAAATAGCTATAGTAATCGATGACTTAGGATATGATAGGCATATAGCCCAGGAATTTATCGATCTTCAGGCCCCTTTGACGCTTTCCTTTTTGCCTCAGGCCCCTCACGCCAAAGAAATGGCCCTTTTAGCCCGGGAAAAGGGCAAGGAAATTATATTACATTTACCGATGGAACCCCTTGACTACCCCAGAACCAATCCGGGTCCGGGGGCGCTGCTGCTTTCTATGAGCGCAGCCGAGATCATGCATATTGTCGATAATGATTTTAAAGAGTTTCCTTTTGTTCCGGGGGCTAATAATCATATGGGCTCCCGTTTTACTGAAAACCGGGAAAAGATGGCGGTAGTTTTAGAATCTCTAAAGAAAAGAAATCTATTTTTTTTGGACAGCCTTACCACTCCCCAATCGGTGGTTCCCTCCTTGGCCAAAGACTTAGGAGTAAAGTATCTCCAGAGAAATGTCTTCCTGGATAACGAAATCGCCGAGGGTCCTATTCGCCAGCAATTGGAAAAACTGATCCGTTTGGCCCAGACCCGAGAGTTCGCGGTAGGCTCTGGCCATCCTTATCCTCTGTTATTGCAGGTTATGAGAGAGCAGCTCCCTTCGATTAAAAGCAGGGTGGAAATCGTCTCCCTATCCAAGTTAATTAAATAATCTTAATAACCATAGGGCCTTATGATACTCTACCTATCCTTGTTATTTGTAATCGCTTACCTGATCGGTGCGATACCGACCGGTGTAATTTTATCAAGTCTCTTTGGTCAAGGAGATCTTCAGCGGCAGGGCAGCAGGAATATCGGAGCCACCAACGTCTCCCGGGTAATGGGTAAAAAATGGGGTATTCTAACTCTCCTGGGCGACGTATTAAAAGGGATGATCGCGGTTTGGATCGGACAATGGGGATTAAGCGGTTTTTCCAGCTCTGGCGGATACCCCTTGGCCATGATTGCTTTTGGGGCCTTTTTGGGGCATTGTTTTCCGGTCTACCTGGGCTTCAAGGGGGGAAAAGGCGTGGCAACCGCCTTAGGCATTTTCCTGATATTCAGCCCTCTGGTTGTGCTGCTGGCCATTCCGATCTTTCTGGTTACTACCTACTTCGGGAAATTCGTGTCCTTGGGTTCAATGGTATCGGCCGTCTCCTTTCCGGTTTTTCTCTGGTGGTTACACTACCCGACCGAAACCGTGGTTCTTTCCCTCTTCATTGCCTTAGGCATCATCCTCAAACACCACGAGAACATCAAAAGAATCATTCGAGGGGAAGAGAAATCCTGGAAAAATTAGATTTTTACATCCATTGTTCTGAGAATTTGTCTCTAGCAACGGATGTAAAAATCTAATTTTTTTGGCTAAATCTTCTCCCACAAGCGCGTCTCCCGTTTCTTTCGCTTGGAGATTCGATGAGATACACCCTTCTTTTTCCTGGGATTTAGGTTTTCCTCCTCCTCTTTATCTGGAAAATCATCCTCCTCTTCCAATTTGGCGTTCACCCGGGACGCAAATTCCAGAGACCCCATGGCCCCGGCCCCTTGAGACTGGCAGTAATTGGCTAATTCCAGGTCGGAAGTTACCACCAGGATCTGAGCGGAATTTTTCCTGACCAACCGTTTTATGATATCGTCGGCCGTCACCCCCAAAGGGGAATAGGTTATTTTTATTCCCTTATAGCGGTCATGTTCTTCCTTCAATCCCCCGCCTTGGCCACCGTCAAAAACCACTGTCAAAGAGAGTGGCTTTGTTCGCCGGTACTCCTCCAACCAGCGAAGCAATTTTTCCCGCCCCTCCGAAAAGTTTTGCTGCTCTGCCCGGGCCAGGGGCGGGTAAAGCCGGATTAAATTATACCCGTCAATTATTATCTGAATCGCCATACTGCCCCCAGCCAAAAATATCTAACGGTGCATCAGAAGGTCGACCAGGCGAATCAATTCTTCTTCCGAGAGAAAATGAATTTCGATGCGGCCCCCTTTTTTTCCTCTCTTGACTTGAACTTTTGTTTGGTATTGACGTATTAAAGGCTTGACCCAATCCTCCTCGCGTTCCGCCAAGGGAGGGCTTTTCCGTTCCACTCCGCCCCCCCCCTTTTTGATCCTTTTTTCCAGTTCCCGGACAGAAAGCCCGCGTTTGATGATGAGATCAGCCAACTCCAACTGCTCTTGGGACGAATCCAGGCTTAACAGACACTTGGCCTGTCCCAGCGATAACTGCCCCTCCAGGATTTTTTCCCGAATTTGAAGAGGGAGTTTCAAAATCCTTAACAAATTGGCAATGGTCGAACGATCCTTTCCTACCCTTTGCCCGATTTCCTCCTGAGACAGCCCGAATTCTTCCAGCAATTGCTGATAAGCCTCCGCTTCCTCCAGGGGATTCAAATTTTGCCGCTGAATATTTTCAATCAGAGCCAATTCCAGTTGTTGGTGCGCGTCGGTTTCCTTGATGACCACCGGCACTTCGTGAAGGCCTGCCTTTTGAGCCGCCCGCCAGCGTCGTTCCCCGGCAATCAATTCGTAGCCATTTTCCGCTGACCTGACTACCAGGGGTTGGATGATACCATGCTCCCGGATGGACTCGGCCAATTGATCTATCGCCGCACTTCCCACCTTTTTCCTGGGTTGCCAGGGGTTTGGCCGGATTTCCTCAATCCCCACCAGCAAGTAAGTCCGTTTTCGGAGGTCCGGGGCCGGTTGCGCCTGGGGAATCAAGGCCCCTAATCCCTTCCCTAAACCTTTTTTTTGATGTTTCGCTTCAACCATCCACCTGCCCCCTTTCCAACAATTCTTTTCCCAACTCCAAATAGCTTTGGGCCCCGCGTGAATGAAGATCGTAGTGGATTACCGGCATCCCGTGGCTGGGGCTTTCGCTGATGCGCACGTTTCTGGGAATCACGGTTTTGAAAACCAGGGCTTCAAAATGCGCCCGGACTTCTTCTTCCACCTGACTGGATAGGTTGTTTCGGGAATCAAACATGGTTAAGAGGATTCCCTCGATCCTCAGGGAAGGATTGAGCTTTTGCTGGACCAGGGCAACGGTTTTAAGCAGCTTGCTCAGCCCTTCCATGGCATAATATTCACATTGGGTGGGGACAATCAAGGTCTGGGCCGCCGTCAGAGCGTTTAAGGTCAACAACCCTAATGAGGGCGGGGCATCCAGTAAAATAAAATCATATCGGGAAACCAAAGGGGCAATCTTTTCCCTCAGGACCCCTTCGCGATCAGAAGATTGGACCAATTCGATTTCAGCCCCTACGAGATTGATATCGGCTGGAAGCAACTGAAGTAACGGGAAAGCTGTAGGGAGAATCAATTCCCCGGGCGGAATGGATCCGGTCAATAAATGATATAGAGTTAGTCGGCCCTCCTCTTCCGGTACTCCCAATCCACTGCTGGCGTTTCCCTGTGGATCGCAGTCCACGATCAGCGTCCTATTTTCACCCAGGGCCAAGGCTGCCGCTAAGTTGATCACCGTGGCGGTCTTACCCACCCCCCCCTTTTGATTGACCACCGCAATGACTTTGCCCATAATCACCCCCTGTTTCTAATTGTTATCATTAGGCCAGAACTATTTTTTTTTCAACGATTAAAAAGTTCCACGTGGAACAGTCACCCCTTTTTTCGAGCCTGTCGCCACTAATTAAGATACATTATTGTAATTGTTTTTTAGTATATAATTACATTAATGTAATATATTATTAAGGCAATCTATACAATATATTAATATCATTATATTTTTTTATTAGCCCCCGGCGGGCATTTCCTTTGCATTGGAACCGGTGGAAATAGTACTAAGGAGATCCTTATGATTAGAAAAAGTTGTCTCTTCCTGTTATTTTGGCCTTTATGGGGTTTACCGGAAATCGCTTTTTCCGCCGACAAAATCCCGATTGACACTGGTTCTACCGCCTGGATGCTGATTTCTACCGGGCTGGTCCTTTTGATGGTTCCCGGACTGGCCATGTTTTACGGCGGCCTGGTCCGGACCAAGAATGTCCTGGGGACCATGATGCATAGTTTTGTTTCCATGGCCATTATCGGGGTCCTCTGGGCGGTCTGCGGATACGCCCTGTCCTTCGGAAAAAATATATTGGGGGGCTGGATCGGTTGGAATCCGGACTACTTTTTTCTGAAAGGGATTGACGAGGCCATTCATCCCGCCGGGGTTCCCGAATACGTGGTGGCCATGTTTCAAGGCAAATTTGCCATCATCACTCCGGCCTTGATCGCCGGGGCCTTTGCCGAAAGGGTCCGTTTTCGCAGTTACTGTGTTTTTATTACCCTTTGGTTTCTTCTGGTATACTGTCCCCTGTGCCATTGGGTCTGGGCGGAGGATGGCTTCCTTTTTACAATGGGGGCCCGGGGGATTATCGACCTGGCCGGCGGCACCGTGATCCACGTTTCCGCCGGAGTGAGCGCCCTGGTGGCCGTGTTATTCTTGGGAGCCCGGAAAGGGTACCCGCGCCTCTCCGCCACTCCGAACAACTTGGTTATGACCATGATCGGCGCGGGACTCTTGTGGGTCGGCTGGTTTGGATTCAATGCCGGGAGCACCATTTCCAGCGGCCTGCATACGGCCCGGGCCTTAACCATGACCCAGATCTCGGCGGCGTCCGGGGCCTTAACCTGGATGCTGATCGAAGCCCTGCACCTTCGCAAAGCCACTTCTCTGGGTTTTGTTACCGGGATCCTGGCCGGCCTGGTGGTGATTACCCCCGCGGCCGGGGTGGTTTTGCCGTACGGGGCCGTAATTCTGGGGGCGCTTTCATCTCTGGTCTGCTATGGGGCCATCCTCATGAAGTACAAACTCGGCTACGATGACACCCTCGACGTCTTCGGGGTTCACGGCGTCGGCAGCGGTCTTGGCGTGCTCCTTCTGTCCTTCTTCATCCGGCCGAGCTGGATGGTCGAAGCCGCCCGGAAGGCCGGTGGAAGCTGGGATTCTTTTAATCAACTGGGCGTTCAGGCTGCCGGTATGGCCGTCACCATCCTTTATGCCGGGTTGCTCACTTTGCTTTTAGTCTGGCTGGTCAACAAAATGATGGGCTTTCGTCTGGATGAACAGGACGAAATGGTCGGGATGGATCAAAGCCTCCATGGAGAACAAGGCTATGGTTTCTTGGGATAAGACAGGAATTTGACGCTTCAGTTTGTTGCCCTTACAAGGGGAGGCCACGGCCTCCCCTTCGCAGCAAATGGCGTGGAATCTTGACTAAAATATTTCAATAATATATATTGATTTATATTTTATATACTCTAAAGGGAGACCAAATGGCTCTAAGCATTCGCAATCCGCGGGCCGAAAAGCTGGCCCGTGAGGTGGCTACTGAAAGTGGGGAGAATATAACCCAGGCGATTATTCAAGCCCTGGAAGATCGCCTGGAACGTCTCCATGGTCAAAGATCTTCGCCGGATCTGGAGGTCGAGCTTATGAAGATCGCTCGCCGCTGCGGCAGCTTGCCTGACATGGACCTACGTTCAGCGGAAGAAATTTTGGGGTATGACCAGCAGGGGGTGCCTCGGTAATGGTGATCGACTCCTCCGCGCTGATCGCCATTCTGCTCAATGAGCCCGAAGCAGAAATTTTCGCCCGGGCCATCACAGGGGATCACCGGCGTTTGATAAGCGCCTTCACCTTATTGGAGACAGCCATCGTCATCGAGGCCAAAAAGGGTGAGGCGGGAGGACGCGAACTGGATCTCCTATTGCACCGGGCCCAAATAGAAACCGTGGCCTTGACTGGTGATCAGGCGGAATTGGCCCGGTCGGCCTGGCGCCAATATGGAAAAGGAAATCATCCTGCCGGACTCAACAGCGGAGATTGTTGCTCCTATGCCCTGGCTAAATATTCCGGTCAAACCCTTCTTTTTAAGGGCGGTGATTTCCAGCAGACGGATATTTTTCCCGTGCTCGAAAAAAGAGTCAGCCAGTAGAATTTCTCGCCACCGACGACGGCTACATCCTTGGGCCGGCCAACACCCCTCTGACCCGCAGGCCTCCATCGCCCGGGCTCGGACCCGTTGGCACCGGGTTCGAAACGCGGTTGACGCTATGCCATTCTGGAAGGGACGGGTGGAGAACGGTGACCTGCCGCCTTAAGAGGTTGGGCCGGGAGATGTGGTTATAATCTCCCCTGATTGCCAGCAACGGATTACCGATAATTGAAAAAAATTATTGATCAGGAACCTTCGCCTCTGGAAAGGATACGCCATGAATCCTCCCCCGTCCTTCACCGGTTTCCCGCCAAGGGGACTTACTTTTTTTAAAGCGCTCGCCGAAAACAACAACAAGCTGTGGTTTGATGACCATCGGGAAGACTATGAGCGCTATGTCCTTGGTCCGGCCCGGGATTTTATCGTCGCCCTGGGAAACCGGTTAAAGAGCATCGCCCCCGGGATCCAGGCCGATCCGCGGGTGAACAAGACCCTTTTCCGCATCAACCGGGATACCCGCTTCCGCCATGATAAAACCCCCTACAAGACCCATCTGGCCCTCTGGTTCTGGGAAGGATCCCGCCCGCGGATGGAGTGTTCCGGTTTTTACTTTCACCTGGAACCAGCCAAAATTTTATTGGGAACGGGGCTCTACTGTTTTCCCAGGGATATGGTGGAACCTTATCGGCAATCCGTGGTCCATCCCCGGGAGGGAAAAGCCCTGGACCAGGCATTAGCCAAGGTCAAAGTGACGGGAAACTATCAGATAGGCGGAAAGCACTATAAAAAAATACCGTCCGGCTACGACCCTAAACATCCCCGGGCGGAGTTCCTTCTCTACAACGGCCTCCACGCGGCCGTGGACTTCGCAATTACCCCGAAGGTTTTTTCCGCCGGCCTGGTGGATTTCTGTTTCGATCATTATAAAAATATGCTCCCCCTGCACCGCTGGCTCCTGGCCCTTACCCAGAGGGCTTAAAACGATACCACTCCTAAAAAAAATGAAAGAAACGGTTTTCCCCTTCGATCCCCTTCGGGAATATTTTACACCCGAAGGCTGCTATATACTGGAATTGTCCAACACCCCTGACGATCCGGCGGCGTCCATCGCCCGGGCCCGGCTCGCCCCGGGCAAGGCCACCCGCTGGCATCGGGTCCGGAAGACCGCTGAGCGCTATCTCATCCTGGAAGGAAAGGGGCGCGTGGAGGTCGGCAGCCTGCCCCCGCGGGAAGTGAACCCCGGTGACGTGGTGCTGATCCCGCCGGACTGCCGCCAGCGAATCACCAATACCGGTCAGCAGGATTTGATTTTTCTCTGCCTCTGCACCCCTCGCTTCATCCCCGAAGCCTATGAAGACCTGGAGGGCGCCCCGCCCTTGGACGAAAACCGTACCTAACCGGGAAAGACCACCCCGCCGGGCCTAATAATGCTAACCCTATTTTCAGCCCAGCAATGGCGATCTCCATTATCTGGAAGTACTGACGGATTACCTCATCAGCCTTGCTGGAGAACCTCCCAGATCTGGTCCCGAACCAGACGGCTCTTTTCATCGACCGCAATCAGTTCAACGGCCTCTGAAGATGGTGCCCCCAGCCCGAGTTCCACGGCCCGGGCGATCTGCTCCTGATCGAAAATTCTGGTCTTCATTATCGACGGATTACTCCCCAGGAACTTTAACACGGCCACCCCGACGGCGTCGACGGCTACCCGGTCGGCGGAAGCCAGAAAAACCTCTCCCTTGGCCAACTTTCCAGTCATTGGACCGCCGTCCACGAAGACCTCCACTCCGTCCATAACCACCAGGGCCGGTTTGAAGGCTTGGTTGATCTCAGCGATCAGCTTCCGCTGAAAGGGAGAAGTGTGAAGTTCCTTCATGTAGTCGAACCCCTGGCGGGAGGTGGGCACCACCCCCACGTGCAGCTTCAGGGAGAGGGTGAAGACGCCGCCGTACTGGTGGGTCTTCAGGCACCCGGTGGAAACCAAGCATTCAGCTTCAAGCACCGGCCGGGCGACACGGAACCCTCTCTTCCAGTGGCTTTCCCTGGGGACCACTTCCACCCAATCCTTCTGGGACAGTTCGTCAAAATCGATGATCTTGACCTGCAACCGCTCCAGGAGTTGCGGGATTCCCTTCTCCTCCATGACTTCTTTTGTTGGCGGGTAGCTCCGCTCCCCGAGGCTGATCGACTTGGCCCCCATGGCCCACAGTTCTTCCACCAGGGCAACCAGCGTATCGTTATGGGTGGACCCCGGGGGGGCATCGGCGGTGTTGAAATTGGGTTTAATCAGAACAGCCTTCCCCTTGACCGGGTTGAGCTCCAAGGCCCGGATGGAGGCCTTCACCCCTTCCTGGCGATCACTGGTCTTCACCAACACCACCCGGCTTCTAACATCAGCCATAACCTCTCTCCTTTCCCTCTCTAAAAGAAGACTTCCCCCGATTACTCTTTTAGGTGCTTGCACCTCGATACGGACCCCTGAGGCAACCGGGGGTCTGACGTCTCCTTGGCGGTACGGGATTTTTAGGAAGCCCGAGGAAGGGAGATGGTGATTTTTATCCGGTCACCATTTTCTTTGCTGACGTTGATCACGCCGCCGTGCCGGTGAATAACGATTTTGACCAGGGAAACGTCCCCCCGCTCGGTTCCCAGGCCCCCTTTTTCCGGAGAGGCGTCCAGGGCAAAGGGATAGAAAAAATGCTCCAGATCCTCCTCGGAAAGGCTGGGTACCGGGTAACCCAGCGTTACGGTTGCCTGGGCTCCATTCTTGCGGGTGGCCACTTCTAGTTCGCCTTTCCCCCCCATATGCTGCCGGGCGTGTTCCAGCAAGTGCGTCAGTGTTTCTTCCAACAAGTCCTGGTCCAGCTTTATCAGACCCAGATCCTGGTCCAGGGTGGTTCTGACGGAAAAACCGTCAGGCGGGTTTTCCGTTCGAAGGCCGGCAATAGCTCGGGTGACTGCCAGGTTAAGGTCTCCGGGCTGCAAGCGGATCGAGGGAGGTTCAATATAGGCGAGCATCATTTGCAATATCTTTTCGAGTTTTTGAACCTGGTCGACGATCAGTCGGCCTTTTTCCAACCTGGGATCCGAGGGTTCGAAGGATTTAACCAAGCGCCTGGCCAGTCCGCCGATCGCAGTGAGTGGGTTGCGCACTTCATGGGCCATCCGGGCCGAAATCTGCCCCAGGGTTTCCAGTTCCTGGGCCTGAAGGATCTTCTCCTGCAGTTCTTTGTTCACCGTAACGTCAACCACGATACCGTCCATCCGAATAAAATTCTTTTCCTCATCGTAAACGGGAACCGCGTGTTCAAAAACATGGACCACGGCGCCTCCCTTATGAACCATCCGGTATTCCGTGTGAAGTTCTTTTCTATCCCTCAGGCAGTTTTCCCTTAGGGCAACGATGCGATCGCGGTCTTCCGGATGGATGTAACCGGTCCATATATCATACCGACCATTCATCTGTTGAGGAGGCGCGCCGAGGATCTGTTCAACCGAACGGTTCAAAAAAGCCGTGGTCCCATCCGGTTGAATCATATAGACGATAAGGGGGACATTTTCCACCAGGGTCCGGTAGGTCTTCTCGGATTCTTTCAGGCTCCGTGTCCGCTGTTCGACCATAGACTCCAGGTTTTGGGCATACTCTTGGAGATGAGATTGTGAAGTCTCCAAAGATGCCAACATCTGGTTAATGGCCCGGGCCATGACTCCCAGTTCATCCCCGCTCTTTATGGCCAGGCGGGTATCGCGACGGCCGGAGGCGATTTCGTCGGCACCCTTGACCACCTCACCAATCCGCCGAGTAAAGGCAACGGAAATAAACCAGACAAAGCAAATGGAGGCGGCCAACCCGAGGAGACCGAGCCCGGCGGCCAGAAAGGCATATCGATTGAGCAAGGAGAGGGTCGGGCTTCGATCAACGCTTATTTTCACCACCCCGATAATCTTGGTGGAAAAGTCCCGGACCGGTCCGATGATAGAGGCCATCTTACGGTTTCCAAGAAACTCCGGTTGAAATACCACCTCCCCGGAAGCCAGCAATCGACTGAAAAGTTTCTTAGGCAGGAAGGTCTGCTCCAGGGTGGAGGCAAAGACTTTGGGCCCATCTTGCTCAGGTTTTTCTTGGATATAGAGAACGACGTCCGAACCATAATTCTTCTTAAATTCATTTAAAAGCGGCTTCTCCAGGGAGAGCCCGAATTCCACCGTCCCGATCTGGCGGCCCTGATAAAAAACAGGTGCCACACTGCGGATGCTCAAGCCCAGGACCCCCCGTTCGATCCCGCCCACCCCGACTCCGGTCTCCCGGACCCGGTTGATCGTCGGCCGGTAGGCCTCCATTTTTTCCCCGTACCGGCCCAGGGCGTGAAGCCGCAAAAACGAGGTGGCCGGGGGAAGGTGGAAGTGAAACTGCCTGACCCCGAAATCTCTTTCCAGGATCTGATAAGCGGGATACAGCAGGGTGATCAAACGGTTTCGGTCCCTTCGGGCCAGGGCCTCGGCCACCTCCGGATTTTTGGCGGTCAGGTAGGCCAGACTCAGGGCTGCATTTTTTCGCGATTCAATGTCGTTTAAGAAGACCTGATAAAGATTTCTCAGCCGCGTGTCTTCATTAACCTGGATCAGGCTGGCCTGGAACCGATAGGAAACAACAAACAGGGCGGCCGCCCCCATGGCCGCGAGGAAAAGAAAGGGAATGACCAATTTCCATTTAAGGCTGAGGTCTTGGATCCGGGGCCGGGTCAAGTTTCAATACCCGCCGGGAAGGAAACTTTAGCCGATTTCAAACAACACCCGCTGGCCAAGTCACGGCTTTTCATCTCCCTGGCTGCAGCCGGCGCAAGAGGTAATACGTCAGCCCGCCCACCAGGCCGGCTACGGTGCCGAAAACAAAAGACTCCCTGGGACCAAAGGAGACCTTGAGGTCTCCTTCAACCTCACGGGCTATTAAAAAGGTGACCCCGGAATGTTCCGCCTTGACACTTCTGGAAACCAGAATGACCGCTCCACTCTGGTCCATTTTCACCTCTCCTTTGGCCAAAAGCAATTGGGCGCCGGACTGCTCCATCTCTACGTCGCCCTGGGCAACAAGCAGGGTCGCCATGGAGGTGTTCAGCTTGGCCGTTTTGGTCTTGGCCGCGACCAGGCATCCCTGGGTCATTTCCAGGTTTTCGGCCTCGGCTTTTACGGCTCCTCCCTGCTTGATGGTCAGGTGATCGGCGCTTACCGAGCGGGCGCCTGCCTGCCGCAGGGTCACGGTGGCCGCCCGCACATCCTGGACGCCGCTGTGGGTTATATTGACCTCCTGGGCGGTAACCTCTTCAACCAGGTGCTCCCCTTTAATCTCCGGCTTTTCGCCCATTTCCGCGACTATAAAATCTTGATCCATGGCAGCGTCCTCCCTCAGAAAATATTTTTCAGCCTGCAAATCCGGACTGATTATAAACGGTTTCTAAAATTATACCAAACCGTTTTTAGTTGACCGGATCCCTCTCTTTGCTGTATATTATTGATTGACTTATCAATCAATTTATCGCCTTCTTTTTGATTCCTTTTATTATGGATAGAACGCACCCGAATCTCGACCTGCTCTTCAATCCGCGGCAGATGGCCTTGATCGGCGCCTCCGGCACTCCCGGCAAATGGGGCTTCTTCGTCTTCTTAAATATCCTCAAAGGGAATTACCAGGGTACGATTTACCCGGTCAATGCCCGGGCCAAGGAGGTTTTAGGGGTTCCCTGTTTTGCCAAAATTGAAGATATCCCCGGTCCCGTAGACCTGGCCGTTATCGCCACCCCGGCGGAAACCGTCCTGGGATTGATCGATGCCTGTGGCGCCAAAAAAATCCCCAATCTGGTAGTCATCACCTCGGATTTCAGTGAAACCGGGGCTGAAGGCGCCACCCTGGAGCAGGTGGTGGTAGCCAAGGCTCGGGGGTATGGTATCCGCCTGGTGGGCCCCAATACCATGGGTCTTTTCAGCGCCCAGTCCAGCCTCCATGCCCTGATGCCGCCGGTGGAGCCGCTTCCGGGGCCGGTCTCCATGTTTTCCCAAAGCGGAAACATCGGCACCCAGATACTGGCCTGGGGGGTGGAGGCCGGCATCGGTTTTGAGAAGTTTGTCAGCAGCGGCAATGAAGGGGATCTGACCTGCGTAGACTACCTGAAGTACTTCGCCGAGGATGAAGCGACCCGGGTTATCCTGGCCTACCTGGAGGGGGTTGATGCCGACTCCGAGTTCCTGCCCGCGGCCCGGGAGGCTTCCAAAAAAAAACCGGTAGTGGTTTTCAAGGGGGGGCGGACCCAAGCCGGTACCCGGGCGGCTGCCTCGCACAGCGGCGCCCTGGCCGGCTCCTACCGCATCTATCAAGGCGTCTTTCGGCAAACGGGCTTAATCGAGGCCTCAACCACCCAGGAAATCATGGATTGCACCAAGGCCCTGACCCTCTTCCCGATCCCCCGTGGAAACCGGGTGGCGATTTTGACCCGGGGCGGCGGTTGGGGGGTAATCACTACCGATGCCTGCGAGGAAGCCGGATTGATCGTCCCCCGGCTTCCCGAAGAAATAATTCACAAGCTGGATAAAATTCTCCCCCGCTACTGGAGCCGCAACAACCCGGTGGACATGGCCGCCGTCATCACCGCCGAACCCTTCATGGAATGCCTGGAGACGCTGGCCCGCTGGAAGGGGATCGACGCAGTCATCGCCCTGGGCGGACGGGCCAGCATCCCCGGACGGGTTTCGGACAAGCCCCGCTTCCATGAACAGTTGAAGGCCCAGGAAGGACTCTTGAAACAGATCGCCGCCTATTATCAGGAAAGCCACCATAAAGTTATGAATTTTACCGGGGCCTTAATCAAGGAAACCGGAAAGCCCATCATTTCGGTGACCATGGGTTCCCAGGATTTCCATAAGGAATCAATGGAAGTCTACGGCTTGGCCTCCTACCCTACGCCGGAAAGGGCGGTGCGGGTCTTGCGGATGATGGTCGATTACGGGAAATTTCTAAACGCCCGGGAGGAGGATTGATCGTGGCGGTCCGGAACGAAGTGCTGCAACAGGCCCAATCGCGCGGCGCCCGCGCCCTGAGCGAGTACCACTCCAAACGGTTTCTTGCGGACTATGGTATTCCGACTACACCCGAGAAAGCCGTTAGCTCCTTGAAGGCGGCCCTGGCGGCGGCCGAAGCCCTCGGCTATCCGCTGGCGCTCAAAGGCTCGGGGGAGGAACTGCTTCACAAGACGGAATTGGGCCTGCTTAAGCTCGGTCTGAAAGACGATTCGGCCCTCAGGGAAGCCTATGAGCAGCTTGCCGCCGCTACCCAAGTGCCGTTGAAGCAAATGCTGGTGCAGCAGATGGTAGCGGGCGAGCGAGAGTTGGTAGCCGGACTGGTTCGCGATCCTCAGTTCGGGCCCAGTGTGATGATCGGGTTAGGGGGTATTTACACGGAGGCTTTGGAAGATGTGGCTTTCCGGGTGGCGCCTCTGTCCCGCTGGGACGCCCGGCAAATGATGGAAGAATTTCGCGGCCGAAAGATCCTGGACGCCTTTCGGGGGATGCCGCCGGTTGATCGGGAAGCCTTGGCCGACATTTTAATCACCTTGGGAACCATAGGCCTGGAAAATCCCGTCATTCGTGAAATCGACATCAATCCCTTAAAAATTCAACCGGACGGCCAACCCATCGCAGTGGATGCCTTGATCATACTGGGTTGAATTACCTCCTTTCAGGTGCAACGGTTTTTGAGTCCTGTGTCGGCTGGTTGCCAACCCGGGTGACGGTGCAGCCTTTCAAATTCCCGGCAAATAAATAAAAGATTGTGGCCGCGATCATGACGCCGAGCAGCACCAGGCCTTTGATGCGCATCTTGCCAGGGAGATTCTTCAATCGTCACGCCTGGGCGTGACTCCTTCAGAATGACAAAAAGGGCCAATTGGCGTAGAAAGCTATTCCCTTATTAAACCCCCGTAACCGAATGGCCACTCGCGAACGATGCAAATAGGGCGGTGGGTCAAGGCTTTTGGGTCGTCATCCAGTATCAGCCTTTCTGTCCTGGTACCCGCTAATCAAAAAAAATCCTTATAATCCTTCGCCTCCGGAAAAAGCAGGCTGTCCACCAGCAGTTCCTGAAACCGGCTGTTCCCGGCCAGTTCTACATACTCCAACTTTCGAGCAATCCGGTCGGCTTCCTTCGCCCGGTTTTTATCCAACAGGGTCAGGCAGGCCCCGTATCCGGCCGCGTTTCCAACGCCGCGGACCTTGGGTGCCGGTAAAGCCGGAATAAGTCCCAGGGTCCGGGCGTCTTCCGGATCGGCATAATTTCCAAAGGCTCCGGCCAGAAGAATTTCCTCGATCGGGTTATTCCCGAACAATTCCTTCAGCAGACCGACCCCTGCTTGAATGGCGGCCTTGGCCATTTGTACTTCAGCGACATCCTTTTGAGTAAAGACGATTTCCTGGTCGGTCAGGGACTCCCAGTGCCGGAGGAGCACCATTTCCTGGCCGTCTCGTCCTGCCCGCAAGCGAGGGGAGGTAATCTCCCGATTAAAATTTCCCTTGGCCAGAAGAACCCCCCCCCGGATCATCTCGGCCACCAGGGAAAGGATACCGGATCCACAGAGGCCCTGGGGAGGCTGGTCCTCTATCGTCTCCAGGCTGATCTCCAGGGACCGCGGATCGATCCGAACCTTTTCCACTGCCCCGGCCGAGGCCCGCATGCCCCAGCGGATATGCCCGCCCTCGAAGGCCGGGCCAGCGGCCGTGGAGCAGCAGAGGATCCGGTCTTTATTTCCTAAAACGATTTCCCCGTTTGTACCTAAATCGATCAGCAGCCGGACCTGACTGGACTTATGCAGCCCCGTGGCCAGAATGCCGGCGATAATATCGCCGCCGACAAACCCGGCCTTGAGCGGCAGCAAATGCACCGTTCCGGAAGGGTTGATGGCCAGCCCGGCGTCGCGGGCCTTTATAAACAAACCTTCCTGGACCACCGGGGGGTACGGCGCCCTGGCCAAAAATTGTGTTTCCAAACCCAGGAAAAAATGATGCATGGCCGTATTCCCCACCACGGCCGCTTCCAGAATCAGCTCCGGCCGAACGCCGGCCTTTTCCACCACCCGGCCAATCAGATCATTGATTCCTAGCCTGACGGCCTCCCGGAGTTGAACCGCTCCTACCGGGTCCTTCTGACCAAAGGCGATCCGGGTAATGACGTCATCCCCAAAATGGCCCTGCGGGTTCAAGGCCGAAGAGACTGCCAGCCGTTCTCCGGTCAGAAGATCGAGGAGATAGGCCACCAGCGTAGTCGTCCCGATATCCACGGCCAGGCCCAGCAGCCGTCCTTCCCGCCCCGGGAATAACCCCACCACCTTCCGGCCGTTCCGGACGGCCGCCGTGACTCGATTTTCCAAGGCTCGAAGGGTTTGGGGGAGGTGCGGCAGAACGAGCGGGTCGATGTCGACTTTTTTAAGTCCATAATCCGCTTCCAGTGCTTGAAGCAGTCTTTCCCGATCGGCAATCACCCGCCCCTGGACCGGCAGAGGCACCTCCAGATAATAAGCCCCCACCGCGGGCCGCAGGCGGACCGGGAGTTCGCCGAACCCGTCGGAGGTCAGAATAACGGGGGGGCGGATTTGACTCTCTTCCGGGATGCGCACCCGCGCCCCCCTGGACAAAACCGTTTCACAGGCCAGCCGGTAGCCCATTTCAACTAAATCCCCTAAGACCTCCCGTTCCCTTTCCGTGGGCGCTGGCAAGAGTTCCCTGGTTTCTTCAACGATGACCCGGCACCGCCCGCAGATTTTCTTCCCTCCGCAGGCAGCCTGTAACGGCAACCTTAACTCGCGGCCCAGCTCCAGGAGGGTCCTCCGGCCATCGGTTTCAATTGATTTTTGAAAAGGCAGGAAAAGTATGGAGACCATAAAAGGACTGCCGGCAAAAAAATTCGTAACCCTGATAAATTAAATTCTAACCATCTCCTTGATCTTCTTCAGCCCGTCGGCCGCGTCTTTGGCGTGGGCGTCGGCGCCGCAGGTATCCAGAACGAATTTCGGGGTGAGGGCCGCGCCGCCGCAGACCACCTTGACCTTTCCGGCGATGTCGCTGGCCCTGATAGCCTTGATGGTCTGCTCCACGAAAGGGTCGCCGGTGGTCAGCAGTGATGACAGGCCGACCACCCGCGCCTGATGTTCCCGGGCCGCCGCCACGAATCGCTCGGCCGGGACGTTTTCCCCCAGATCGACCACCCGGAAGCCGGCCGATTCCAGGAGCAGCTTCACCAGATTTTTCCCGATGTCGTGGAGATCACCGAATACCGTGCCCAGCACGATAGTGGCCAGCGGGGATTCCTCCGCCGCCTGCTTCAAATGGGGCTTGACCAGGTCCACGCAGGCCTGCATGGCCTTGGCCGAGACCATCATTTCCGGGACGAAGATCTTCCGGTTTTCGAACCGTTCCCCGACCACGTTCAGGGCCGGGATCAGCGTCCCCTGGATGATCTCCTGCGGGTCAGTCCCCCCCTCCAGGACCCGGCGGGTGAGCTCCTCCGCTGCCCTTCGTTTTCCCTCGATTACCGCCGACTTCAGCCGTTCCAGGTCGCCGGAGGGGGCCTCGGCTGGACTAGGTCCCGCCAGCAGCGCTTCCTCACCTCTAACCCTTCGCCCCATCACGTCAATGTATTTCAGGCAGTTTTCATCTTTACCCAGCAGCAAATCCCCCAGCAGGGCGGCCCGGTGCATCTCCCGAATCGTGGGATCCATGATGGCACAGGTGAGCCCGCTCCAAACCGCCATGTTTAAAAAGGCCGCATTGATCGTCGTACGGTCCGGCAGACCGAAGGAAATATTGGATAGGCCGAGGGTCAGGTTGACGCCCAGTTCTTCGCGGATCATCCGCAGGGCCTTCAGGGTTTCCAGGGCGGTAAGGTGGTCGGCGCTCAGGGCCATGGCCAAGGGATCGATGATCACGTCTTCCCGGGATATTCCCATTTTTTCAGCGCGCTTCACGATGGTTCGGGCGATCTCCAGCCGGTCCTCGGCCTTTTGGGGTATACCCCGATCGTCCATGGTCAGGCCGATCACCGCCGCCCCGTGAGCCTTAACCAGCGGCAGGATCCGATCCAGTTTCTCCGATTCTCCATTAACGGAATTGACCAACGCCTTTCCCCGGTACACTTCCAACCCGGCCTCCAGGGCCCGGGGCAGGGCGGAATCAAGGCATAACGGCGCCTCCGTTACCTCCTGAATGGCCCGGATGGCCTGCTGCAGGACCCGAGGCTCATCAATCCCGGAAACCCCGACATTGACGTCCAGAATATGCGCCCCTTCCCGAACCTGGGCCAGAGCCTCTTCCTGCACCATTTTCAGGTCCCCTTCCTCCAGGGCCCGGGCCAGATTCTTCCGTCCGGTCGGATTGATCCGTTCACCGATGATCACCAGAGGATGGTGAGACCCGATCCATACCGTCCGGGTGGGGCTCTGAACGGCTGTTTCCAGGAGCTTCCTCTTTTTTGATACCCCTGAAACCAAGACTTTATTCCTTTATGGAAGTCTTCTTTTTCGTAATTTTTCCATATTCGGCCGCCGCCTGCCGGGCCGCCTTCACATTTTCATCGGGGGTGCCAAAGGTCAGCCCGACCGTATCGATGGAAAAATTTTTCAGGGGATCGCCCTGGTCGATCAACCGGCGCACTTCTTGGGAGACCTCTTCCGGGGTCCCGTTCTTCATCAGGACGGGGTTGATGCGGGCGTTGACCGCCACCTTGGGCCCCAGGACTTCGCGGGTCCGCCGGACGTCCGATCCGAAACCGATCTCTAAAAATTTCAAATGGCGGACCCGGGCATAACCCTCCAGGACCTGGTTCACCGATCCGCAATGGTGAATTCCCAGGGGATGACAGGCCTTGGCCACCTGATTGTCATAGGGCAGATTAAATTTTTCGTAGGTGCCCAGGGAAACCTGCTCCACCGTGCAGTTGGGCAGGACAAACAACCGGGGGTCGCACATGGGGGTCACGTCCAGGGCCCCGGTCCCGGTAATTTTATAGACCCATTGGAATAATTGGATGATGGCCCGGGTGCAGACCCTCAGCAGGTGATGGCAGAGGTCCGGATTTTCAAAATAATCAAAATAAAGCTGTTCGCCGCGCAGCTTCAAGGCCAGATTCTGGACCCCGGTGGTATTGATATCCCCCACGACCCGCCCGTATTTACCCTGGAGATAATCAATCTGCTTAATTATCTCGGTCAGGGGATAGACCTTACCAATGTCCGGGACCTCCAGTTTCATGATCCGGTCTTCGGATAGGTTTAGCGGCAGGGCCCAGGGGAGGGCGTCCTTCTTGAAGACGATCTCGCAGCCGAAAATGGCCGGCAGCATGACCATGCCGAAGGTGATGAAGGGTTTGGGCTTCGGGTCCGGGTCTCCCAGGCCGACGTCCCCAAAACGTTCGTGCAGTCTTTGGTCCATTTCCAAACGGGCCGCGATCCGGGTTTCCGGGTCGAAATAATAATTCCGGTCGTACGAGAGGCCGTAATGCTTGTTCCACCAGTCCGGGTAAAACCCGACGCCCAAGGGGATATGGTCCTTCAAGGTTTTGTCCTCCTGCTTCGTCTATCGGCCAACGGGAAAAATATTGACAATCCCAGACATTAATTATAAGTTTTGCAAAAAGCAAGGAGTTTCGATAAGATATGAATGTTTCCCGAATCATCAATAAACCTTTAAAGGAAACCCCTCAAAAAACCGCGATTGTCTTCGAAGATCGACGCATCTCTTACGCCGAACTCGATACGCTAATCGATCGGGCGGCTGCCGGTTTCCTGAAACTGGGATTGCAGAAAGGGGACGTCTTGTCCCTCTTTCTCCCCAGCCTTCCGGAGTTGATCATCGGGTATCTGGGAACGGTCCGGGCCGGATTGATCGTCAATGTGGTCAATGCCCTGCTCAAAGAACAGGAAGTGGCCTACATTCTAAAGGACTGCCAATCCAGTGCTGTCCTGGTGGACGAAACCCGGTTCCCGATCATCGAGTCCGTTCGACCGGAGGTCCCCTCTTTGAGCACGGTGATCCCGTTGAAGGAATCGGGTAGACCGGCCTACGCCGCCTTTGAAACCATTCTGCGGGAAACAGACCCCGTTTTCGTGGACCCGGGAACTAAAGGCAGCGATACCTGCCACCTCATGTACACCTCCGGAACCACGGGATGGCCTAAAGGGGTCATGGCCACCCATCTGAACATTTGGCATAACGCCGTCGAGTTCGGAAAAGTCCATCTTAACCCTCAGGACACCATTATGGTGGCCACCCCGATTTTCCATTGCTGGGGCTTGATCAATGGGACCTTCGGCATGCTCTCCCGGGGAGGCACGGTGATCACCGTAGAGCGTTTTTATCCCGAGAAAGCCGTTCATGATATCGAACGCTTAAGGCCCACGATCTTTATTGGCGTCCCCCCCATGTACAACCTGATCCTCAAGCTGCCGGACCTGACTCAACGGGATCTCTCTTCCGTGGTCTTTTGTCTGTCCGCCGCCACCAAAATGCCGGAAAATCTCATCCGCCAGGTCCAGGAAAATATGAACTGGCGTTACGCCGAAGCCTGGGGACTGACCGAGGTCTCCTGCGTGGGCGCCACCTCCCCCTACACCGAAACCCGGATCGGCTCCTGCGGACGAGGAATGGCCGATGCCCAGATGAAAGTGGTCGATCCCAGCGGCCGGACCCTTCCCCCGAGGGAGCAGGGAGAACTTTGCGTGCGGGGGACCTGTGTCACCCGCGGGTATCTGAACAAACCCGAGGCCACCCGGCAGGTCTTTGATGCCGAAGGCTGGTTCCACTCGGGGGACATCGCCTACCTGGATGAAGAGGGTTATGCCTATATCGTTGATCGCCTGAAAGACATGATCAATGTGGGTGGGGAAAAGGTCTTCCCCTCCGAGGTGGAGGATATGATGCTGGCCCATCCCCGGATTAAGGATGTGGTCGTCATCGGCATCGCCGATGAACTTAAGGGAGAGACCCCGAAGGCTTTCATCCAGATTAAGGAAGGTGAGACGGCTACCGCCGAAGAAATCCGGGCTTTCTGCAAGGCCAAAATGGCCCCCTACAAGGTCCCGTCGGCTGTGGAGTTCATTGACGAGATACCCCGGTCCGCGGCCGGCAAGGCCCTGCGGCGGCTGCTCCGGGACAAGGAAGAGGTAAGATAACACGGAAAAGGAATCACCTGTTTCGGAGTAATGGAATGATGGAATATTGGAATAATGATAAAACCTTCAGGCCCCGGGGGGTTTTTCCCTTTATTCCATTATTCCAATCTTCCATTCATCCCCACCCCATTTTTTGAAGGAGCGCTCCCATGTCCTACCAGCACATCCTTTATGAAGAAAAAGAACAAATTGGCATCTTGACTTTGAACCGGCCGGAGAAGCGCAATGCTCTGGGCATCCAGGCCGAACTGGAAATGACCCATTGCTTGAAAGTGGCCGGCCACGAAAAAACCGTCCGGGTGATCATCATCCAGGCCGCGGGGGATCTGTTCTGCTCCGGCCATGACCGCTTGGAGATTCTGAACCAGCCGATCAACGACGTCCGCCGGTTCTTTCAAACCTGCATCGATATGTACGACGCCTTGCGGTCCATCCCCCAGCCGGTTATCGCCCAGGTCCAGGGGATCGCCATGGCCGGTGGCTGTCACCTGGTCGCCGGCTGCGACCTGGCCGTGGCCGGTCAAAAAAAGGCCCAGTTTGCCATGACCGGGGTCAAGATCGGCTACAACTGTTCCACCCCCACGGTGGCCGTCAGCCGGGCCATCGGCTCCAAGCGCTGCCTGGAGATGCTTTTCACCGGGAACTTTATTAGCGCCCAACAGGCCCTGGAATGGGGGTTGATCAACCGGGTGGTCGCCGATGAAAATCTCGAAGAAGAGACCTGGAAGCTAGCCCGGGAAATCGCCCAGTACAGTATCCTGGTCCTGGGTACGGCCAAGCAGCATTATTACCAGCAGATCGACATGCCCGAACGCCAGGCCTATCATTACGCCAAGGAGTTGATGGCCTCCCAGGCCCAGTGGCCCGACGCCATCGAAGGCATGACAGCTTCCATTGGAAAGAGACAGCCGGAGTGGAAAGAACGATAGGTGTTGTCAACGGCCCCTATTCCTTCTGACTCCTCTTGAGCCTGCCAGGCCTTGGCCTGGGAAAAGGGATGTGGGGAGGACTTTTCAAATGGGGATAGGGGCCTTCTCAAAGCGGACCTGATAATCCTTGAATAGCCGTACGGCCTCCTCTTCCTCCAGGTCAACCCACCGCCGATAAGCCTCGGCCACGGCAAACCCCCAGCCTTCGCGGATATTGGCGCAGTAGAGGCTATCCACCTCCCGCGCCACCTGGCGCAACCGGTCGGCGCTGCCGGTCGGTACGGCGATGATGATCTCCCCGGACCCCAGGCGGCGAATAGCCTCTATCGACACTAGCAAGGTGAACCCGGAGGCCAAGCCGTCGTCCACCAGGATAATGGTTTTATGGGTGAGATCGGGGAAAGGCCGTCCCCCCAGAAATCTCCTGACCCGCCGTTGCACTTTCTGCCAGGTCTTCTCGACCCCCTCGGCGATCTGCTGTTCGCTCAACCGCAGATGAGGCAGCAAGTCCTCATTGATCCGCACCGTACCGTCGAAGGCCACGGCTCCATACCCGGCCTCCGTGTTCCAGGGCAGGGTAATCTTGCTGACCACGGCGGCCTCCAGGGGCAGGTTCAATTCTTCGGCAATGGCCACCCCCACCGGGACCCCGCCCGAGGGAATCGTCAGGACCAGGGAATCGGTCCCCTTAAATTTTTCCAGCATACCGGCCAGCACCCGGCCGGCGTGATCCCGGTTTCGAAAAACCCGGACTTGATTCCGGAGATCATGCCGTTCGACAATTTTTTCCGCAGGGACTGGACGCATATCAAAATTTCATTTTCCGGTAAAAGATCCTTTTTGCCGCTTCGGCAGTAACAATATACATCCCCATAATAACGGCCAATAACAGGAGAAAATAGAAGGGCAGCGGCTTGAAATCAAACAGCTCCCCCAGGGGAGTAAAAGGAAAAAGCAGGGTTACCCCGGTTACCAGCAAGGTGGCCAACGCTAGATATTTACTGGGCCGGCTCTTAAAAAAAGGCTGGCGCGTGCGTATTACCAGGACGATCAGAGAGGCCGAAATGACGGATTCAATAAACCAGCCGATCCGAAACTGTTCGGGTTGGGCCTTCAGGAAAAAAATGAGCACGCCAAAAGTTAAATAGTCAAAGATCGAACTGATCAAGCCGAAAGTGATCATAAAATTGCGGATGAAGCGGATATTCCAGCGGCGAGGTTTTTCGACCATTTCCGGGTCCACGCGGTCGGTGGCAATGGTCAACTCCGGAAAATCGGTCAGCAGATTGGTCAGCAGGATCTGCTTGGGGAGCAGCGGCAGAAAGGGCAAAAAGAGGGAGGCCCCGGCCATACTGAACATATTGCCAAAGTTGGCGCTGGTGGCCATGAAGACATACTTGAGGGTATTGGCGAAGGTCCTCCGTCCTTCGGCGATGCCCTGGGCCAGGACCTTTAGGTCCTTTTCCAGCAGAACGATATCCGCCGCCTCTTTGGCTACATCCACGGCTTGCTCCACGGAGATAGCCACATCGGCCGCGTGCAGAGCCGAGACGTCATTAATGCCATCCCCCATGTAACCGACGACATTCCCCGCTTTTCTCAGAGCCAGGATAACACGCTCTTTCTGGTTGGGTTCTACCTCGGCAAAGATATCTACCGTATTGACCTTTTGCAGCAAGGCCCGGCCACTGGTCTTTTGAATTTCGGGGCCGGTAATCAGGTTAAGATTCGAAAGGCCCATCTCCTGACCGATCGTAGCCGCTACCAGGCGGTTATCCCCGGTAATAATTTTGAGTGAGACGCCCAGACTCTTGAGCTGATGAATCGTCTCCACAATGCCGCTCTTGGGCGGGTCGAAGAGGACCAGGAATCCCAGAAATATCAAATCCCTTTCCAAGTCTTTGGTCAAAACCAGCTCGGGCTTCACTTCTCGATAGGCCACCCCGAGCATACGGAAGCCTTGACTGCTGAACTCTTTGAAGTGAAGGTCGATCTGCTCCCGAACCTGGCTCAGTTCCACCAGGGTCCCGCTGGAGGTCTCCGCTCGGGAACAAACGGACAGGATATTGGATAGAGCTCCCTTGGCAATGATCAGATGGTTTTCGCCGTGGGAAACCAGGATACTCAATCGCTTACGAATAAAATCATAAGGTATCTCATCGAGTTTTTGAAAGCCGGACAGGTCAAAGGTGCGGAAAGCACAGATGGCCTGGTCAATAGGATTGGTAAAGCCGGTTTCGTAATAGGCATTCAGAAAGGCGTAGAAGAGGGCCTTTTCGTTATCCCGGCCCTCACAATCCAGGGCCGAGTGGACCTTGACCAACCCCTCGGTCAACGTACCGGTCTTATCAGAACAAAGGACGTTCATGCTGCCGAAATTTTCAATCGAGGATAAGCGCTTAACGATCACCTTGGCCTGGGCCATCTTTTTGGCGCCATGGGCCAGATTGATGCTGATAATCGCCGGCAGAAGCTGGGGCGTTAACCCCACGGCCAAGGCCATGGAAAAAAGGAAGGCCTCCAGCACCGGCCGGGCCAGATAAACATTAATACCAAAGATGGCGATCACCAGGATCAAGGTCACTTCCATGAGCAGGTAGCCGAAACGCCTGACACCGCGTTCGAACTCGGTTTCGGGAGGTCGGAGTTTCAGCCGTTCGGAAACCCGTCCGAATTCGGTTTCGATTCCGGTTCGGACTATCAGGGCCCGGGCGCTGCCGCTGACCACATGGGTTCCCATAAAAAGGGTGTTGGTCCTTTTAGCCAGCGGGGTTTCGGGTGCCAGCACCGCGGCCATTTTTTCCACCGGATAGGTTTCTCCGGTCAAGGTGGCCTCATCCACAAATAGATCTTTGGATTGAAGAAGCACTCCATCTCCGGGTATGACATCTCCGGCTGTCAGTTGGATGATATCCCCGGGAACGAGCTCTTCGACCGGAAGTTCCCTGGGATCCCCGTCACGCAAGACCATGGCCTTTATTTGGACCAACGCCAATAATTCCTTGATCGCCTTAGAGGCCCCCCGTTCCTGCCAATATCCCAGGAGGCCGCTGACCAGCACAATGCTCAGGATGATCAAGGCATCGACCGAGTCCTTAAGTACGAGGGATAACCCGGCGGCAAAGATCAGAATCAAGATGATCGGGCTCTTGAATTGACCCAAGAAAAGGGTCAGGGTGTCGGATCTTCTGGCCAGTTTAAGGAGGTTGGGTCCATAGCGCTGCAATCGTTGCCGGGCTTCGGCCTCCTTGAGGCCCACCGGGGTTGTCTCCAGTTGCTGCAACAATTGATCGGCGGGAAGGCTCCAAAAGTCGCCGGGGGTTTGATTCACAGCCGGTTCCCTTTCTTCAATGTATTGAAATAGTTGTAGGCTAGAAAAACAGCCAAGGCAACCACCAGAAGCAGGATCCCTACATGTTCCAGGCGGGTTACGCCCCGTCTCAGGATCCGCAGACTGTTTCCTCCCAGGTAACCGGCCCCGACCATGATCCCCATGGTGAAGAGGGAAGATACTCCATCGGCCAATAAAAATTTTAACGTCGGCATTCGCAAGACGCCCGACACCAAAAAAATTTTAGCCCGAAGTCCAACCAGGTGCCTTCCCAGCAGGATGATCACTACACCCCGACGATTAAACTTTTCCTCGAGCAGGGACAGCCTTTCGGCAGAAATCCATTTGCTGAAACGTTTATGGGATACGCTTTGGCGGCCATATTTTCGGCCAATAAAATGAAGGGACAAATCGGAGAGCAAAAGGCCGGCATAGACGGTGAGCACTCCGGGGATAGGTTCTATCACTAAGGTGGCGATCAAAAATCCACAAAGGATTAGTGTGGTGTCTTCCGGAATAGGAAACCCAACACCTCCCAGGAGGAGGAGAATAAACAGCCCTATATAGGGAAAGTGTTCAATGTTGGGTATAAAAGACATGGTTGTATCGAATCATCGCCCCCCGTCGCTTTCAGACTGGTCCATAATTCGCCTAGGTAGGGGAAAAATTTTTCACTCAGCCATTTTACCTTTACCCAGAAACTTAGTAAAGCCGGAACCTGGCTACTCCGGTTATTCCGGCCGGGCAATCGAAACGAGGTGCCCGGGTAATAGGATCCCTAAATTCGAAACGAGCCCGTTTGAATTTGTTTCGAGTTTCGAAATTCAAATGTCTTTGGCTAGACTATTGCCGGTTGGGATTGATTTAATTAAGAAGGTGATTTTGGCAGGAGGGGGGAAAAGCCGCCCGATCGAGGAAACCTTGGCTGCGTCCCCGATCGGGCGTGTATCCTAACTACTTTAGTTTTACGGCCGCAAAAAGATGGTTTTCCCCTCTCTGGATGGAGAGCAGAAGGGTACCCTGACCCTGGGCTTTTTCCAGCTTCTGGACAAAATCATCGGTATTCTTGACCGGTTTCCGGTTGACCTCTCGGATGACATCCCCGTTTTGAAGACCCGCCTCATCGGCCGGACTCCCGGGTTCCACCTGAGCCACCACTACCCCTCCGGACTTCTTTAAGCCGAGTCCCTGAGCGATATCAGGGGTCAGATCCTGAACCGAAGCACCCAGCGTTTTATGGGAAGCGCCTGCCTTTTCCCGATCGACTTTTTCTTCCAATTCTCCCACTTTCAACGAACGGTCCATCTCTTTTCCCTCTCGGAAAAGCTTCACCGTGACCGTTTTACCCACCGCGGTTGAGGCTACGATCCGAGGGAGGTCTTTCGAATCCGAGATCGCCTGACCGTCGAAGGTCAAGATGATATCCCCCTGCTCGATCCCGGCCTTTTCGGCCGGACTGCCCGGACCTACCTGGGCCACCAGGGCTCCCTTATTGTCCTTGAGACCAAACGACTTGGCCAGTTCCGGGGTCACTTCCTGAATGGTCACCCCCAGCCAGCCTCGGGTGACATGGCCCTTATTCTGGAGTTGCACCTCCACCTGTTTGGCCATGTTGATCGGGATGGCAAAGCCGATCCCCTGGCCTTGGGCCATAATGGCCGTGTTGATGCCGACCACTTCGCCCTTCATGTTGATCAGGGGACCGCCGCTGTTCCCGGGATTGATGGAGGCGTCCGTTTGAATAAAGTTATCATAGGGGCCGGAGCCGATTATTCTTCCCTTGGCGCTGATAATGCCCGCCGTAACGGTCTGTTCCAGTCCGAAAGGACTCCCGACGGCCACTACCCAACTGCCCACCTTCATTTCTTCAGAATTGCCCAGCTTGAGGGGCTGAAGTTCCGAGGCCCCTTCAATCTTGAGCAGGGCCAGGTCGGTCTTGGGATCCCGTCCCACGACCTTGCCACGGTATTCCTTTCCGTTGCTGAGCTTTACTTTGATCTGGTCGGCCTCTTCAACCACGTGGTTGTTGGTCAGGATATACCCGTCTCGGCTGATGACCACGCCGGACCCGACACCCTGCTGTTCAAAGCTCCTGGGCTGATTCCCCTGAGAAAAAGGTCCAAAGAAATCCCCGAAGGGGTTCCTGTCCCCATCGGGATGGCCGGGGAAATTGGGGAATCCCAGGCCCACGTTCTTTATTTTCTTAACCACCTGGATATTGACCACCCCCGGACGAACCTTTTCCGCCAGCTCACTGAAGTTTGCCGGGACCATGGGGGTCTCGGAAAGGACCGGGCTGGCCGACCCCGCCGTCTCAGAGTGCCTGACCGCGGCGGGTACCCCCAGCCCGACTCCCAGCAGTGCCCCGAACAGGATCAGGGCGATAAATAATGTTTTGATCCTTTTTTTCTGTTCCATGTTTTTCTCCTCATTTGAATGGTGGATTTTCGGCTGCCTCCAGCCTTTTCTCTTGACTGAATGATAAGCCCGGAAGCTGACCGGAAGCTGACCGGAAGATTACAAGTTGGTAATGTTGGGAGTGCGGGTGATCAGGATGGGGAAGTTCGAAACTTGGGGAGGGTAACCCTAAAAGTACTTCCTTGATTCATTTGGCTGGTGGCGGTAAGTTCTCCGTTGTGGGCTCGGGCAAAGGCCCGGGCCAGGCTCAAGCCCAACCCGATGCCTACCTGGGACCGGCTCCGGTCGCAGCGATAGAATCGTTCAAAAATGTGGGGAAGCTCGCTGGGGGATATACCGATACCGGTGTCCTTTACCGAGATCACCTGTTGTTCCCTCTTTTCCTCCAGGGAAACGGTTACGGATCCCCCGGCAGGGGTATATTTGATGGCATTGTCCAAAAGATTGGAGAGCAGACGTTGAATCATCCGAGTATTTCCGGCCAGAAGGGCCCTCCCCGGCAGATTGCAGCGCAGGGTCACCCCTTTATCTTCCGCCGTGGGAGAAAACAATTCCCAGGCTTCCCGCACCAGGACGGCTAGATCGACCTCCTCGAAGGAGAACGTATCCACGCCCGATTCGGTTTTTGAAATCAGCAACATGGTATTGATCATGTCGAGCAGGCGGTCGCACTCCTCGATGGTGCTGGCGGCCATGCTCTGGTATTCATTCAGGGAGTTGGCGGTGGTGAGGGTCACTTCGGCGATCCCGCGGATCCGGGTCAGGGGGCTGCGCAGATCATGCGCCAGGTGGTCGGTCATTTCTTTGATTTCGGTCAGCAGGGTTTGAATACGGTCCAGCATCTGATTAAAGGTTAGGGCCAGTTGATCGATTTCATCCCCCCCGCCTTTAACCGGGACCCGCTCTTCCAGCGTGCCTGCAGATATCTTTCGGGCGGTCTGCGTCACCGCTTCCACCCCGGAGACGGCCCGGCGGGCCATGAACCAGCCCAGTCCGGCAGCCACCAGGATAAGCAAGGTCATGGTACCGATAAAGATCCCCTTAAAGGCCGCCAGAAACCTGGAATGACTCTCCATGGTTTCCCCTACCTGCGCAATGATGGCGGGAGAGATCCGGGCATAAAGGATCCGGACTTGATCCGGGTGGTCGGGAATAGTAATGGTTTCCAAAACCGGCCGCCCGTCACGAAGCACGGTCCGAATGGCCCCTTCGGTAATATAGATATTTTTCCAGTAGGCCATGTTGGAAGAGGAAAAAACCTGTCCATCGATGGAAAGGAAACGAAAGAAGACCTTTTTAACGCCGGCGGCCTGGGCTTCAATCAGGGCGGCGTTTTGGACGGCCTCGACCCCTTCCGAGGCCAGAAGCGTCGAGAAGCGATTAACCTGTCCTAAAAGTTCCTGATCGGTCTGCTCTCGCAGGAAAGAGTTGATGAGCGTATAAAACAAGAGAAAGGCGATAGCCGACGAAAGGGTGAAGATCCCGGCATACCAGAGCGTCAGGCGAAAGGCGAGGGTGAGGCGAGGTCTAATCCGTTTCTTTAAGGACATAGCCCACCCCCCGAAGGGTATGGATTAGTTTTCGTTCAAAATCCCGGTCGATTTTCTCCCTTAACCGGCAGATCCTGGCTTCGACCACATTGGTCTGGGGATCAAAATTGTAGTTCCAGACATGTTCCATGATCATGGTTTTGGAAACGACCCGACCGGCACTGCGCATCAAATATTCGAGCAAGGAAAACTCGATCGGTTGGAGGTCGATTTTTCTCCCCCCCGAATTACTTCTCGGGTAAGCAGGTTGATGGATAGGTCACTCAGGATCAATTGGGTTGGTTCCGAAAGTCCGCTGGCCCGGCGAATCAGGGCCTGAACCCGGGCCAGAAGCTCGGAAAAAGCAAATGGTTTGGTAATATAGTCATCGCCCCCGGTCTGCAGCCCTTTTATCCGGTCGTCAATCGACCCCTTGGCGCTCAAAATGATAACCGGGGTTCGGATCTTCTCCTTCCGTATCGTTTCGATGAGGGATAACCCATCCCGTTTGGGCAGCATAATATCAATAATCGCGGTATCGTAGGATTCGGTTAAGGCCAGATCCAGGCCCATTTCTCCATCGAGGGCATGATCCACGGCATAGCCGGCGGCTTTTAAGCCCGTCATTATAAAAGAGGCGATTTTGACATCGTCCTCTACCAATAAGATACGCATCTCAAACCCTTACAAAAAATTGTTAGGTATAAAGGTTTTGCCGGTCCTGATCCAAGGCCCCCACATAGCCCTCCGCCTCCTCGGGAGAAACCCTTTCCAGACTCCCGTCCGGCTGTTGGATGACGCACCCTGAAATAGCCAGCAGTTTATACAATTCCTTCCGTTCGGCCGGGTCGGGCCGGCAGAGGAGCTGGCAGTTGCCGCAGGTCAGGTAGAGCTTGGACCGCATGAGGATATGCGGGTATCCGCCCTCCAGAGGCGGACGCCGGTTGTAAGCCCGCAGGCCTTTGATCATGACTTCCCGAAAGGCCTGGTCATCCTCGGGGATCAGGAAACGTCCCGGTGACCAGGTGGACCATTTCCCAGACGGGTGCAGCCCGGTGGGCCCGCCGCAGACCAGCTCGCAGCGCAGGTAATTTCTTCGCTGGGCATAAGCAAATTCCATTCCTCCCAGGGTTACCCGGGTTTCCTCTTTCGGGTCCATCAGGGCCGAACAGCAGGCGGCCAAGCATAGGCCGCAGCGGTCGCAGTAGTTTTCAGCGGCCGGTAAAGGATTGGTCGGCTCCAGCTCGACTGTGGTGACGCAGGTCGCTAATATGACTGCCGCCCCGTATTGGGGGATGATCACGTTTCCCGAGAACCCGAACCAGCCCAGGCCCGATCGAACGGCCAGGTAACGGTGGGAAAGGTCCGGCAGCCTGCTCTGGCGGCCGCCCGGCACGTCATCCCGGTAGGCGTCGTTGGAGGTCACCCCTTTGGAGGGATGGCCTTTCTGCTCCAGGTAGCGGGCCAGGTAGGCGGCGATTCCGGTAGCCTGCATGTTGACTCGAAAGTTATCCTGCTCGTGACTCTGGCGGTCTTCTTTGGCCAGATACGTTTTAATATAATCCGTGTTCAGCGGAACGGCAATAGACACCGCCGAACGGGCGCCGGGCAGGACATACTCGAGATCCACCGACGGCGGACCGCCCGCCAGGGTTTCCCCGGTGGCCACCCCGACTAAGGCCGCCCCCCAGGAACGGGCAAAGTCCAGAACTTGCTCGGTTAAAGAATTCATAGACAGCCTTTCTTTGCCGGAGTAAGGCAATTGATTTAAAATATTCATAGCAGATTTTGAACGCTTGAACAAATCAAACAATTGGAATACTATTAAAATATCCCGGCGTCGCGCCTAAGCGGTAGGCCAACCTTTGGTCCCACGGTTTGGGATCGATGCCCGGCGGACAAATAATAGGCCACTCTGACCCCAGCGGGTTCCAATGATCAGGAGACCGGTCGGGATAACAATCGAAAGATGGAGCTGGTTAAGCGGTAGCGAACCATGAATCTGACCCAAACTCTGATAGAAAACAGATTAGGTCTCGGCGACAAAATTGCCATTCACTTCAGCCATCGGGACTTATCCTACGCCGATCTTCAACAACAAATCGGCCATTCGGCCGTTTGCTTGCAAGCTTTAGGAATTGCTAAGGGGGACCGTGTTGGTCTCCTCCTGCCCAAGGGACTGGAGTTCATCGAAATCCACCTGGCGGCCTTAGCCCTTGGTGCGGTGGTCCTGCCCCTCAATCCTGGATACCGTCCGGAGGAGATCGCCTATTTCCTGTTCGATTCTGAGACCAATCTGCTGGTCACCTATCAAGAAAAATATGATGAACTCAAGAATGGTTTAATCGGATTTCCCGACATCCCGGTATTGTCGATCGACGGGGAATGCCCCAACTGCCTGTCTTATGAAGGTCTGCTGGCCAAAACCCCCGTTGGCGCGGATCCCCCCTATCCCACCTCAGAAGAGGACCTCGCCCTCCTTTGTTACACCTCCGGTACCACCGGCCGCTCCAAAGGGGCCATGATCACCCACGGCAACCTGGTCCGCAATCTGCAGGCGTTGCACCAGGCCTGGCAGTGGTCGGACCGGGATATCCTCCTGCATGCCCTGCCCCTGTTTCATATCCACGGACTGGTGGTGGCCCTGCACGGTGGTCTGCTGGCCGGGGCCTCGCTGATCCTGCTCGAAAGTTTCGATCCCCGGAAGGTTTGGGAAACCCTCGAAAAGGAATCCTGCACCCTTTTCATGGGGGTACCCACCATGTATCAGCGATTGAGCCAGACCTGGGAACGACTGCCCGAAAAACCCCAAATAAAATCCTTGCGGGTCTTCATCTCCGGGTCAGCCCCTTTGTCCGAGCCCCTATTCAATCGCTTCCGGGAGCAGACTGGCCACACCATCCTGGAACGCTACGGCATGACCGAGGCGGGGATGATCGCCTCCAACCCCTATCTCTCGAAAAAGAGGATAGCCAAAAGCGTGGGATATCCTTTGGCCGGCGTTCAACTGCGTATTGCGGATTCCAAAGGGGATGAGGTACTTCCCGGGGAGGTTGGGGAAGTTCAAATCCGGGGAAATAATATCTTCAAGGGATACTGGTGGCAGTCGGAGAAAACGGCGGAAGCCTTTCAGGACGGCTGGTTTAAAAGCGGGGATCTGGGCTATCGGGACCCGGCCGACGCCGGTCGTCTTTTCTTAGTAGGCCGGGCCAAAGAGCTGATCATCTCCGGGGGCCTGAACGTGTATCCCAAGGAGGTGGAAAATATCCTGGAAGCCCATGAAGCCATTTTGGAGGCGGCTGTGTACGGCCGCCCGGACGAGGATCTGGGCGAAAAAGTGCTGGCCTCGGTGGTTGTAAGGGAAGGCGCCGTATTTTCACCCGATGAGGGCATTGCCTTTTGCCGCCGGCACCTGGCCCCTTACAAATGCCCCAAAAAAATCCTCCGGCTTCCGGCCCTGCCCCGCAACGCCATGGGGAAGATACAAAAGCAGGACCTGCCATAAACAACCGCACCCTAAGGGCGCGATTGTTTATAATCAACAGATTAAATTATCACTGGCTGCAGATAAAGGGTTCCGAATTAAATAGTCTCTTTCAAATACCGTTTGATAAGTCAATATCAATCCGACAGATCGGAAACGTCCTCCTCCCCGCTTTTTCCTAATCCAAAAGCCTGGAGTCCTTTTTTCACTTCCACCGGGGGAACGTATTTTTTGACCAGCTCCAGCGTATTGCCCACCCGGAGTTGGTCGAACAGGAACCCGAATTTCTCCTCCTGGCCGGCCCGTAGGGCGGCTCGGATATCTTCGGGGAGATTCCAGAGATCGGCCTTGAAGGGGCCTAAAGCCTTCTTGCGGGCGCTATAAAGAAACTGTTCTTCCGTTTTCCCAGACTTCCACTCATTGGCGTGCTTCTCCTTGAGGTAATCATACATGCGCCGGCGCAGTTCCGCCGGAAATTTCTGGTGATCGTAGATGATGTTTTGAAACCCGGTGGCCAGGTGCACCTCGATGGCTTCGTGGGTCACGAACTGGTTGAAGGCCTCATCCGGCAGGGTAGAGGCCCCATGCTGCACGGTACCGCCCATCCCATACTTGCTGCGGCTGATCTCGGACAGGTTTTTTAGGACATTGAAATCGATGGCCACCTGGGCCAGGGTCCCATCGGGCAGAACTACTCCCCCATGACTGGTGCCGGTCTGGATGCTGATCTTGGACAAGCCCGCCAAGCCGGCCGGGAGGGCGCGGCGGTAGCCGTCCATAAAAGCCCGCAGCTCGGTCTCGTCGCTGTTCTTCCCGCCCACTTCCCCGATCTCTCCGCCCACGGAGACGGTGATACCGGCTGGCTGGTGTTTGCGGATGAAGGCGGTGAAATGGGCGCACTGTTCGCAGTTGACCCGTTGTTGATCGTCGATGGTGGGCTGACTTAAATCCACCAAGGTGGAGGTATCGATGTCGATGTTATAGAAACCCGCCTGAATGGCCTCCTGAATAAGCTGTTCAATGGCCTGAATTTCCTCATCGGGTTGCTCCTTGAACTTTTTCCCGCTTACCTGGAAGTGGTCTCCCTGCACAAACAGGGGCCCCTGGTAGCCCTCTTTGATGGCGGCAGCCAGCACGGCGGTAAAATATTCTAGGGGCCGTTGATCGGTGTAGCCGATTTCGGAGCGAGCGATTTCAAAGATCAGGGCGCCGACCTTGCGGGGGATGGCCGCCCGAAAGACCGCCCGGGCACTGTCATAGGCCATGGCCCGCAGGTTGATGGCCGGTACCGTGAAACGTTCCGCCATGGCCCCCCGGCCTTTAGCCAGGTAAAAATCATGAATGGAGGCCGGATAAAGTCCCAGCTTCCAGCCCAGTTCCCAGATCAGCCAGCGGGCCAGGGCCTTCTGCTCCGGGTCGGCAAAAACAGCTTGGTTTATCAGTCGATCGATGGTTTCTTGCCGAAGTTTCTGGAGATTGGAGATACTCACCCGGTTATCGTCGTCCAGGTGAACGGCCGCCTGAATCAAAGGTGAAAGCCTGTCTGTCGGTTTTGGTGACATCGTTATCCTCCCTAGTTTTGAGTTATAAGGTCCAAGGCGGGGCAGCCTATCCCCGGAGGCCTTCTTCGCTGATTGGATTGTAAAATATTTCATCGATTAAAGACAAGCATTAAACCTCCGGGTTCACTTGAGAGTTGACGGCCCTTGGGTTTTAAGGTAAAAATGAATGACAATTCATTATTCTCAAGGAGGAAATCATCGTGAAAAATACAAACGATGTCGTTATCGTCGCCGCCGCCCGGACCCCGATCGGCAAATTCGGAGAGGCCTTCCGTACGCTCCGGGCCTATGAACTGGCTGCAGTGGTTATTAATGAAGTGCTTCAGCGCTCCAAAATCGACCCGGGTCTGCTCGATGACCTTATTTTAGGGGACTGTGTCCAGTGCCCGGATGAGGCCAACACGGCCCGAACGGCGGCCCTCAAAGCCGGAATTCCGGTTGAAGTTCCGGCGGTCACCATCCAGCGTCAGTGTTCGTCGGCCATGGCCGCTTTGGCCTTCGCCACCCAGCAGATCAAAACCGGGGACTCGCAGTTCGTCCTGGCCGGCGGGGTGGAGTCCATGAGCAGCGCCCCCTATGTATTGAAAACCGCCCGCTGGGGCCAGCGGCTGACCCACGGCGAGATGACCGATGCCATGTGGGAAATGCTGCATTCCGGGAGCAACCTGCTGGAAAAGAAGGGGTATATCATGGGACAAACCGCGGAAAACCTGGCTGAGAAATACGACATTTCCCGTCAGGACCAGGATATCGTGGCCCTGCGCAGCCACAACAATGCCGAGGCCGCCATCAAAGCCGGAAGATTTAAAGAGGAAATCGTCCCGGTGGCCATCCCCCAAAAAAAGGGGGAGCCCAAGGTCGTGGACACCGATGAACATGTGCGTTACGGCTTGACCCTGGCCGACCTGGAGCGGTTGGCCCCCGCTTTCAAAAAGGAAGGAACGGTCACGGCCGGTAATTCCTCAGGCCTGAACGACGGAGCCGCCGCGGTCCTGGTTACCAGCCGGCAGCAGGCCCAGGAATTGGGACTGACCCCCATGGCCAAAATCGTGGCCCAGGCCGTCGCCGGGGTGGATCCCAAATTCATGGGCTACGGCCCGGTGCCGGCCACTGAAAAATGTCTAAAAAAGGCCGGCTTGGCCATCTCGGATATCCAGCTCATTGAAGTAAACGAGGCCTTCGCCTCCCAGTACCTGGCCTGCGAGCGGGGCTTAGGGCTGAACCGGGAAATTACCAACGTGAACGGCAGCGGGATCGGTCTGGGTCACCCGGTGGGAGCTACCGGGGTGCGGATTATCATTTCCCTGCTATACGAAATGAGGCGCCGCAACCTCGCCTTGGGATTAGCCACCCTCTGCGTGGGCGGCGGCATGGGCATGACGACCATTATCGAAAACGAATAATTCCATCCTTCATCGAACCGCTCTTCAAGATTTCCGGATTCCTTCAACCTTTTCCGAATCCGGAAATCTTTTTTTAAAGGCTATGCCCTTCAACCATAAAGCGCTTCTTAATCCTCGCCATCCATTCTTTCGCTTCTTAGCTCAGGTTGTATTTCCCCAATTGGGCGTTCACTTGGAAAAACCTCGGTTCCGAATAGCCCCGTTGACAGGATCTCACTGGGTTTTTCTCTTTTCAGAGGAAACCTCCGAGCAGCGGGTCGTCGCCAAATATTGTTTTCTGCCGGAATCTGTGAAAAACCGGCATCTGGAACTGATCGAGAGGGAGTACGACCAGATGCTTCTCTTGCGCCGATTAGGTTTCAACGGTTTTCCTTGCCGGGTTGCCCGACCTTTAGGAAACCGAAATCAGTTGCCGCTGGGATTGGTCCAAGAATGGGAAGCGGGCAGGAACTTAGACTATTTTTTACAGCAGGCTATTTACGAGAATGAAGCGGACCCCCTGTTTACCCGGCTGGGCCTTTTGGCTTGCTTTTTGGCCGGTCTGCATCAGAAAACCCAAAGTGGACAAGCGGTGGAGTGGCAGTCGGTGCAAAGCTATTACCGAAAGGTGCTGACCCAGCTCAGCGCGCAGGGCTCGGTTTCCAACGAAGAAAATAAAGACTTTTTGGGGTTGATTGAGCAATGGTTGAGTCGACTCTCAGGCCGTGAGGCCTTTCAAGTCCTGGTCCATGGGGACGCCACGCCGACTAATTTTGTTTTTCCCTCTAAGTGGGAACTGGTGGCACTTGATCTAGAACGGGTAAAATCCGGCGATCGGGTTTGGGACCTGGGAATGGTTTGCGGAGAAATCAAACATGCCTTTCTCTGGCGTCATCGGAATCGGTCGGGGTCCGAGCCTTTCATCCGCCATTTCCTGGGGAGTTACACTTCTTTTTTTCCTGAACCGGAAAAAATGTTCAAACGGATTTGTCGGAGTATCCCTTTTATCATGGCGATTACCGAGCTTCGGATCGCCCGGAATACTTACCTGGACCGGCCTTATCGGAGGATCTTGATTGGAGAGGCCAACGAATGCCTGTTGGGGGGGTTGGAAATCCTTTAGTACCCCGGGGGTCGAGGGTCCGTCCCCTAAAAGGATTTAAATTGAGCCATCTGAGAATCGTCCATGATAAACAACCGGCGGGCCATGACGAAATTCCGGTTATAATAATCGGAATGCCTCAGATTCGTAATAATAACGCCTTTCTTGCTCGAGGAATGGATCATCTTCCCCTCGCCAATATACATCCCGGTGTGGCCGATATTGGTACCGCGTTTCCGTTTAAAAAAAAGCAAATCCCCGATTCGAAGACGACTGAGATCCCAGTCCGTTGTCACCAGGGCACCAAACCTGGCCTGTTCCCGGCTGGAATGGGGCAGGTTCAGGGTTACGGATTGATAGATTTTTTTCATGAACCCCGAACAATCAATACCGTCATTTCCTTGACCGTTTCCTCCCATCCGGTAGGCCTTTCCTAATAGTTGTTTGGAAAAATCTACCAAAAGTTCCGGAAAACTGACCGATTCGTCTTTGGTTTCCTTGGAGTCCTCCGTGTTTTTCATCTCTTCCTCGAAAACCGGCTTTTTAATCAGGCTGAGTTGGTCCGGACCACTATCCTGTTGATGAGATGACTCCGTGGGCTCAATAAGGAATTTCCCGTTGTCCAAGGGAGTAACCTTGAACACCGGATTTCCCACTTTTGGTTCCTGCGGGGCATCCTGAGCGATTCTTTTATGGTGTCTTCTCCTGGTTTTGGACGATTTTTTCCCATTTGGGACAATTTTTGCCGATTTTTTTTGAGTTTCCTTTTTTGAAGAAACCGTATTTTTTTTCTTGGCGGTACTTTTCGCGGAAGCGTTGAAACTACTGGCCGGGAATATGACTAAAAGGACTATGGAAATAAAAGCAGCCCATCTATTGATTATCATAGCTCTCTCCTCAGATGAAGGATTGGGTTATTCAACGGGCAAAATTGGACTAGGTTAAGGCAATATAGCAAAATAAATCTCTTTGTCAAATCTTTTTGTTCACCAAGTCGAAGGAATAATTATGCAAATCCTATTCCAAATCTTATTTACCGCTTCACCCTCTTGGGTGGGTACCCCCCATATCTGGTAGTGCCGATTTCAGGTTAATCTTTAACCTACCATAAGTTGTGGCCGCCCAACCCAAAGGGCGAACGCTAATTTATTTAATCGTCCCCGGTCTCGGACTTCAAATCGCGGTTCATCAAATCCCGCACGGCGCGTCGAGGGACCTGATTCTCGTAAAGTAGGCCATAGACCTGGGTGACGATAGGCATTTCCACTTGTTCCCGAAGCGCCAGTTGATAGGCGGCCCGGGATGTCTTAACTCCTTCCGCCACCATGGTCATGGAAGCTAAGATACTGTTTAATTTTTCGCCCTTTCCCAGACGAAGCCCGACGGTACGATTCCGGCTTAAATCCCCGGTACAGGTCAACACCAAATCTCCGATGCCGGCCAACCCAAAAAAGGTGGCTTGCTGCGCACCCATCTTGATCCCCAGACGGCTGATTTCCGCTAACCCCCGAGTTATTATTGCCGCCCGGGTATTGTGTCCCAGCCCTAAACCGTCGGAAATACCGGCTGCCAAGGCGATCACATTTTTCAAAGCCCCGCCTATTTCCAAACCGAGCGTATCCCGGTTGGTATAAACCCGAAAATAGCCGTTGGCGAATAACTGTTGGGCCCGCTCCGCCGCTTCTTTTTGGAACGCTCCCAGCGAAATGGCCGTGGGTAATTCCCGGGCGACTTCCTGCGCGAAACTGGGTCCGGACAAACATCCGATAAAGGGAGGATAGGCATCTCCCAGGACCTCCTTCATGACCCCGGTCATCGTTAGCAGACTTTCCGTTTCAATTCCCTTGGCGGCACTGATCCATAGACAACCCGGCTTGAGGGCGGAAAGGTTGGGAATCATTCGGTTGAGGACATCTCGAAACACATGAGAAGGGACGACCAACAGCAGCATATCCTTTTGGTGGATAGCCTCGACCAGATCGGTGACCGGTTCAATGGATTCCGGCAGTTGAAAGCCCGGTAGAAACGTCCGGTTCTCCCGCCTCTCCCTGATTTGTCGGGCCACCTCTTCTTCAAAACACCATAATTGAACCGCATGCCCGTTGTCGGCCAATAAACGGGCCAGGACGGTGCCCCAGCTCCCGGCACCGATCACCCCCACGTGCTTTTTCTTTTTTAATCCGGCCATCGATGATCCCCTCGCTGCTTGACGGACTCCTTACCCGTCCGTTACGGTTACTCCTCTTCCCGTTTCACCGCCCGGGCGACGCCGACCAATTTTTCCTGTTCATCCAAATTGATTAACCGGACCCCCTGGGTGTTCCGACCAATGATGGAGAGGTCATTTACCCGCAGGCGGATGATTTTTCCACCGTCCGTGATAATCATCAAGTCGTCATCATCCGTTACCGGCAGGACCCCGACCACCGCCCCGTTTCTTTCAGTGGTCTTCATAGTAATAATGCCCTTTCCGCCCCGAGCCTGCTTTCGATATTCCTCGGTATGGGTCCTTTTGCCAAAACCATTCTCGGTCACCGTCAGCAAGGTCCCTTCCTGGGCCAGCACGGCGGTTCCAACGACCCAGTCGTCCTCTTTGAGATGAATGCCGCGAACCCCTTGGGCCAACCGTCCCATTTCCCGCACTTCCCCTTCATGGAATCGAATGGATAAGCCCTTGCGCGTCCCCAAAAAGATGTCCTGTTTTCCTTTGGTCAGTTCGGCGGCGATTACTTCATCTCCTTCGACGATGGTGGTGGCAATGATTCCTCCGGACCGGGGTCGGCTGAAGGCCATCAGATCGGTTTTCTTGACCAAACCTTTTCGGGTGACCATGAAGATGTATTTTCCTTCCTCAAAAGTCCGGACCGGTAGGATGGTGGCCACTTTCTCCTGCGGTTGCAGGTTGAGCAGATTGACCATGGCCTTGCCCCGGGCTTGACGGCCGGCCTGGGGTATCTCGTGGACTTTTAGCCAGTAAAGCCGGCCTTGATTGGTTAGAAACAGAAAATAATCGTGGGTGGAGGCCACGAAGAGATGTTCGACAAAATCATCTTCCTTGGTCTCCATGCCGGTAATCCCTTTCCCCCCCGGTGTTGGCTGCGGTACAGGCTAACCGGGTTGCGCTTGATATAACCGGCGTGGGAAATGGTGACGGCCATATCCTCTTCCACGATCAGGTCTTCCAATTTGATCTCCGTGGTATCTTCGATGATTTCGGTCCGCCGGGGATCGCCAAATTTTTTCTTAAGTTCCGTCAGTTCCTCACGGATGATATTTAAAATCAACGCCTCGCTGGCTAAGATTCCCTTCAATCGTTCAATGGTCTTTAGAATCTCCCGGTAATCCTCCTGGATTTTTTCCCTTTCCAGATTCGTTAACCGCTGCAGGCGCATTTCCAGGATGGCCTGAGCCTGGGTTTCAGAAAATTCAAACCTCCTGATCAATTGGCTCTTGGCTTCTGCCGGATTCTTGGATTTGCGGATCAGCGCAATGACTTCGTCCAAGTGATCGATGGCGATCTTCAGGCCTTCCAAAATATGAGCCTTTTTTTCGGCCTCTCGCAGTTCAAAGGCTGTCCGCTTGCGGATGATCTCCTGCCGAAAATCCAGAAAATGAACCAGAATGGTCTTCAGACCCATAATCTGGGGTCGATTTTTAACAATGGCCAAAAGAATGATCCCAAAAGTGGTTTCCATGGCCGTAAATTTATAAAGCTGATTGAGTATAACCTCGGCCACTTCATCCCGTTTAAGATCTAAAACGATCCGCATCCCTTCTCGATCCGATTCATCCCGCAGGTCCTGGATGCCTTCGATTTTTTTCTCTTTGACCAGTTCGGCGATCTTTTCTATCAGCCGGGCTTTATTAACCTGATAGGGAAGTTCGTTGATAACGATGCTTTCCCTGCTCTGGGTTTTTCTCTTTTCGATCATGGCCCGGGCCCGGATCCGGATGATTCCCCTCCCGGTCTCATAGGCCTGCCGGACGCCGGCCGTCCCGTAGATAAACCCGGCGGTAGGAAAATCGGGGCCGGGAATATGGGCCAGCAAATTCGGTACGGTGAGATCGGGATTATCAATCAGCGCCAGCAGCCCCTGAACGATCTCCCCCAGATTATGAGGCGGAATATTAGTGGCCATCCCCACGGCGATACCCGAGGAACCGTTGATCAGCAAGTTGGGAACGCTGGTGGGCAGGACCGTCGGTTCGGTCAGGGATCCGTCGTAATTGGGGATAAAGTCCACGGTCTCCTTGTCCAGGTCTTCCATAAATTCATGCGCCAGACGGGTCAAACGAATTTCAGTATACCGCATGGCGGCCGGCGAATCGCCGTCCACGGAGCCAAAATTGCCCTGGCCGTCCACTAAAGGGTAGCGCAGGGAGAAATCCTGGGCCATCCGCACGATAGTGTCGTAGACCGCCGTATCCCCGTGCGGATGGTATTTACCGATGACATCCCCCACGATGCGGGCCGATTTCTTATAGGCCTTGTTGTACTCGTTTCCCAATTCCCGCATGGAGTAAAGGACTCGGCGGTGGACCGGCTTTAAGCCATCTCGGATGTCCGGCAAGGCCCGGCCGATGATCACGCTCATGGCATAATCCATGTAAGAGCGTCTCATCTCGTCTTCAATATTGGTGGATACTTCCTGAGGTATTAATTTCATATCTTTCCCATTATTTTTTTTAAATATCCAACTCCCGGACCTCCAGGGCGTTCTGATAGATGAAATCCCTGCGGGGTTCCACCTGGTCTCCCATGAGGATGGTAAATATTTGGTCGGCTTCCACCACATCTTCCACCCGAACTTTCAGCAGCGTCCGGTGTTCCGGGTCCATAGTGGTGTCCCATAACTGCTGGGGGTTCATCTCACCCAACCCTTTGTAGCGTTGAATGGCCAGGCCTTTTTTGCCTTCCTCCATAAAATATTCCATCAGAAATTCCGGCGTCTGAACCACCTGCGATTGATGGTCGTTGACCACTTTCACCGGAAAAGCTCCCAGTCCGGGCAGCTCTTTTCGCAGCCTTCTCAGTTTTTGAAAGTCGGCCGAGGTTTGCAGGTTCCAATCGATCAGGCAGCGCGCCTTGCCTCCCGGTTGGTCCAGGATGACCAAACCGTAGACTTCATGTTCCTCGTCAAACACCAGGTCTCCGGTGAAAATCTCTCGTTGCAGCAATTGGCGGCTCAAGTCCCCCAAATAGTCTCGGTCCTTCAGCCGTTCTTTGGTCAGGCCTTCGGGAATGTCGATCAAACCCAGGACTTCCGGGGAGTACCCTTTTGATTCCAGGCGTTCCCGGGTTTGAAGATACCCGTTCAATTTTTCGAGAAACTGACTTAAGGCCTCCCCCTCCAGGGTGGTTTTTGATTTTTCCCAGATGATTTTCTTACGAGCGGTACCCCGGGCATTCAGAAAATTATTAAACTGTTCGTCGTTCTTGATATAGGTCTCTTCCTTGCCGGCAACCAGCCGGTAAAGGGGCGGTTGGGCGATATAGAGCAGTCCTTTTTCCACCAGTTGAGGCAGTTGTCGATAGAAAAAAGTCAGCAGCAGGGTGCGAATATGCGAACCGTCCACATCGGCATCCGTCATGATAATAATCTTATGATAGCGGAGGTGATCAAAATCAAAATCATTTTCGCCGATTCCAGCGCCCAAAGCGGTAATAATGGTCCGAATTTCATTATTTTCAATAAGCTTATCGAAACGGGATTTCTCCACGTTCAATATTTTTCCCTTTAAGGGGAGAATGGCTTGAAACTTACGGTCCCGCCCCTGCTTGGCCGATCCGCCCGCCGAATCCCCTTCGACCAGATACAGTTCGCAAAAACGGGGATCTCTCTCCTGACAATCGGCCAGCTTTCCCGGCAGGGAGGTATCATTGAGTACTCCTTTGCGCCGGACCAGCTCCTTGGCTTTCCGGGCCGCCTCCCGAGCCCTGGCCGTTTCTGAAACTTTCACCAGGATGCTTTTGGCCACCGCGGGATGTTCTTCCAAATAGGCGCTCAAATCCTCATAGACCAGGTTTTCCACCAGACCTTTGACCTCACTGTTACCCAGCTTGGTTTTGGTTTGCCCCTCAAACTGCGGTTGGGGTATTTTGACGCTGATAATAGCCGTAATCCCCTCCCGCACGTCATCGCCGGAGAGCTTTTCTTTTAAGGCCTTGGGCACGTTTTCTTTCGTGGCATATTGATTTAAACTACGGGTCAAGGCCGTCTTAAAACCGCTGAGGTGGGAACCGCCGTCGCGTGTATTGATTGTATTGGCGTAAGAGAAGATTTTTTCCTGATAGGAATCATTGTACTGGAAGGATACCTCGATACTGATATCCCCCCGCTGACCGCCAATATAGATGGGCTTAGGATGAATGGTTTCCTTATTCCGATTGAGGTGCTCAACAAATGAATTAATTCCTCCGAGATATTGAAACTCGTTCTTTTTTTGATTTCTTTCATCTTCAATCGTGATTTTTACCCCTTTATTCAAAAAAGATAATTCACGCAGGCGTTGGGCTAAAAGATCATAACTGAATTCGGTGGATTCAAAAATTGCTCCGTCCGGTTTAAAATGAACCTGCGTCCCGGTGCGCTTGGTGGTCCCGATCACTTCCAGGGGCGTTACGGTATTTCCTTGTTCATACCGTTGGGCATAAACCTGTCCGTTGATTCTAACTTCCACTTCCAAATACTCCGAAAGGGCATTGACCACCGAAACACCTACCCCATGGAGTCCACCGGAAACCTTGTAACTCTGATTATCAAATTTACCCCCGGCGTGGAGTATGGTCATTACGACTTCCAGTGCCGGCTTTTTTTCCGTCTTGTGCATATCCACCGGGATGCCCCGCCCGTTGTCTCCCACGGTTACGCTGTCATCCGAATGGATGATGACATCGATTTGATTGCAGAAACCGGCTAAGGCCTCGTCAATACTGTTATCCACCACTTCATAAACCAATTGGTGCAAACCCTCCACCGAGGTGTTGCCGATATACATGGAGGGGCGCTTACGAACGGCTTTTAATCCCTCCAAAACTTTAATCTGATCCGCGTTATAGGTACTCATATTTCCAATCCTCTGGGTTTAAAAAAGAATTCGACCAATCTCCGCCAGATTTCCTCATTCCAAGGGAAAAACCTATTTCATCGGACTCCTCCCCGGCCTGCCACGCCACGGCGTGGTTAAAGGGAGGTTGGGAGGTATTAATAAAGATTTTAGAAAAGGAATTGTTAGGAGCAGTTAATCGGGACTCGCTGGACCTGGCTGAGACACTATCGGCGACTCCGTCCTTGTAAAATTTTTTTATTTTTTTCCTTACTGTCCAGTCTCATCAAAAATTTTCATCGGCATGATCAAGGCTAAATATCCCGGATCCTGTTCTCCTTTTAAAATGGCCGGGCTGACTCCGTCATTGAGTTCCATCAGCACCTGGTCGCTGTTCATCACCTGCAGGGCGTCGATAAAATAGCGGGGGTTAAATCCAATATCCATTTTCTCTTCCTTGTATTCCAAGGCTAAACTTTCCTTTGCTTCCCCAATTTCCGGGTTGATGGATTGAATTTCCATTCTTCCTTTAGTTAAAATGATTTTAACGCCCTTGTATTTGTCCGTTGAAAGTACGGCCATACGGCGCATGGAGTCTAAAAAATCATTTTTCGGAATGGTGATAATTTTATCTTTCTTCTTAGGCAACACTAAATTGTAGTCTGGAAACTTTCGATCCAATAACCGCATAATAAACAACATTTGATCCTTAATGATCAACCCGTTGTTCTCTTTAAACCCGAATTGGATTCCTCCCGGTTTGTCTAAAATCTTCAGCAGTTCGGTAACTGCCTTTCGCGGCAAAAGAACCCCTTTTGGAAAAACTTCCTCATTGAACTCCCCTATTTCTTTATCCATTAAGGAAAGGCGGTGTCCATCGGTGGCCACCATCCGCAGTATTTTATGACCTTCCTCTTCCAGAGGTTCAAAGTAGACTCCCGACAAGTTATAACGGGTATCCTCGAGGGAAATAGAAAAAATGGTCTTTTGAATCATTTCTCTAATCAGAGCCCCTTCCAGCGAGATTAATTGATTTTGTTCGGTTTCCGGTAGTGCTGGAAAATCCGAAAGGGGCAATCCGACCAACTGGTACTGAATATCCTTGCAGGATATGAATAATCGATTATTTTCATTTAAACGGATATCAATATCACCATCCGGTAATTCCCGGATGATCTCAAAAAATTTACGCGCTAGAACGGTAATTCCTCCCGGTTGCTTTATCCTGGCCGGACAGGTAAGACGCAATCCGATCTGGAGATCCGTAGCTACAATATGAATCCCCTCATCGATGGTTTCAAGAAGGACATTGGAAAGAATAGGCATAGAACTCTTCTTTTCCACAATTCCCTGGACCATCTGCAGTCCATCCAATAAAGGTTGTTTTTGGATGGTCAGTTCCATAAAGAGTTCTCCTTAAAATAAGTATTAAAAAAAATGATAAATTATTCTTATTATTTATTATTAAGACTGTAAAATAGGGAAATCTACAATATTCTATTGAAATAATTATACAAAATATCAATAAACCTTGAATGGCCTATTCTTGAACTATTTAGCTACCCCATCATCCCTTAAGCGTTTAGGTCAAAGAAAGAGAAATTATTAACAGTTTAACCCTGTGGATATGAATTTGCCTGGCTATTCACAGCCATCCCCAGGGCCGATTGACCTTTCCGGACCCTACTTCTTTGAAATTATTATAAAATTAAATCGTCATACTATACTTAATTTAGTGAAAAAAATCAACTGCTATTTAAATTACCCCCTTATTTCTTGACAAAGGGGTACCGATTATTTAGAAAAACTAAATGGAAACAAAAAAAGTTACTTTTTATCCGGATAAAGCTGAAGTTTGGGTAGCCTCTGGTGAAAATCTCCTCCGGGCTGCTATGCAGGCCGGTGTCCATATCAATGCCTCCTGTGGAGGAGAGGGAGTATGTGGAAAATGCCGGGTGATTATCGATCACGGGGAGGTTGAAAGCCAACAGAGCGACAAAATTTCGAAGGCGGACTATGATCTGGGAGTAAGACAAGCCTGTAAAACTATTATTAAAAGTGATTTAGATGTAACTATTCCTCTTGAATCACAGTTGGACCGCAAGGTCTTGGCAAAAGAAAGACCTCGCTCCGGGGCCTGGCAGGTGGTCTCTGAAATTAAGATTGAAGACCTGATCGTTGACGGAAAATTTCGCCCGCCGGTAGAAAAAAAATATTTAGAAATCACACCCCCCACCATAGCCGACAATCTTAGCGACCTGACCCGCGTTATCCGTGCCTTAAAGCAAAGCCATCAGATCGGGAACATCAACGTCGACTTTTATGCTGTCCGTAAAATGGCTTCCACTTTACGGGAAAAAGATTGGAAGATCACGGTAACGTTAGCCAATTCCAGAAAAAAGGGCGGCAAAGTCCAACTGATCAACATCGAATCCGGGGACACCACCGACAGCAATTTTGCCGTAGCCGTCGATATTGGAACCACCACGGTTTGGGGTCAATTACTGAATTTAAATAACGGGGAAATTTTAGCCCAGGCGGTAGAGTATAACGCCCAGATTGCCTATGGGGAAGATGTCATCTCCCGGATCGCCTATACCCAAAAAGCCAACGGGCTTAAGAAAATGAAAGACTTGGTGGTTTCCAACATCAATGGAATTATTAAACAGTTGTTAAAACAACATAAAGTCCCCATGGAAACCATCAACCAGATGACCGTGGCGGGTAATACCACCATGACCCATCTGTTTCTGGAGATTGAACCGCGGTATATCCGCGAGGCTCCATACACGCCCCCGATGAACTATGTTCCTTTAATCCGGGCCAGGGAACTGGGACTGGAGTTGGCGGACCACGTGCAGGTTTATTTATTTCCTTCCATAGCCAGTTATGTGGGAGGGGATGTTATTGCCGGAGTTATGGGTTCCGGTATGTCCCGGCAGGATAAATTGACCCTGTATATTGATTTGGGAACTAATGGAGAGATAGTGGTCGGCAATTCGGAGTGGATGACCTGCGCGGCCTGTTCCGCCGGACCGGCCTTTGAAGGGGGAGGCATTAAACACGGTATGCGGGCTACCCAGGGGGCAATTGAGGAATTCAGCATAAATCCAACGACTTTTGAACCCATGATTCTGACGGTCGGTATGGTCAAGCCTAAGGGGATCTGCGGTTCGGGGCTGATTAATATTGTCGCCGGATTTCTGGAAGCCTGTGTGCTGGATCAAAATGGAAAATTTAAACCGGGGTTGAAGACGGACCGCATTCGGGAAGGGGAAGACGGGTGGGAATATGTGTTGGCTTGGGCTTCCGATACCCAAATTGAGCGGGATATTGTGATTACCGAGGTGGATATTGACAACCTTATTCGGGCCAAAGGAGCTATGTATGCCGGTTATGTAACCCTGCTGGAAGAGGTGGGACTGGCCATGGAGGATTTGGAACAGGTGATCATTGCCGGCGGATTTGGAAACTATATGAATATTGAAAAAGCGATTACCATAGGTCTCCTGCCCGACTTCCCGATTCAAAAAGTTAAATTCATCGGCAACGGTTCGCTGCTGGGAGCTCGATTGATCTGCTTTTCCAATGTGCTCCGAACGGAAGTAAAGCGCATTTTTACTAAAATCACCAACATAGAACTCAGCGAAAATATCAATTTTATGAATAATTATATTGCCGCCTTGTTTCTGCCCCATACAAACAATAAGTTGTTTCCCCGGGTCTTTGAACGGATTTCCTGCAGAGAAAAAGGTCTGACTGAAGCCAGAAAGGAGTAAATTTTGAGTTTTACCATTGCCTTAGCTGGAAAAGGGGGAACCGGAAAGACCACTATGGCCGGTCTGCTGATCCGCTATATGTTGAAAAACGGTCTGAAACCGGTCTTAGCGGTCGACGCGGACGCCAACGCCAATTTAAACGAGGTTTTGGGAGTTACTTACACCAACACCATAGGCGATGCCCGGGAAGAAATGAAAAAGGGCGGTATTGAAGGAATGACCAAGGACATATTCATGGATATGCGCATTCAGCAGGCCTTGGTAGAAGCCGAAGGCTTTGACCTGATTGTCATGGGGCGTCCCGAAGGTCAGGGTTGTTACTGTGCGGCCAATAATTTGCTCTCCGAGGTGATAGAAAAGTTAACCCATAATTACCGCTATTTGGTGGTGGATAACGAGGCCGGCATGGAGCATGTCAGCCGGTTGACCACCCGCCATATTGACCTGCTCTTGATTGTCTCCGACGGCTCCCGCCGAGGTCTGCAGGCCGCTGTTCGGATCGGGGAATTAACCCGGGAGTTAGGCCTGACCGTTATTAACAAATACGTCATTATCAACCAGGCGGAACAAAAGGATGACGGCCAATGGCAAGAATGGAAAGACCTCCTGGAAACAAACGATCTCCGCCTGCTGGGGGTGGTTCCTCAGGACGATCACATCTATCAATTTGACAAGGAGGGAAAGCCGACCTTTACCCTGCCCGACGACGCGCCGGCCGTAAAAACGGCGTTTACTCTTTTTGAAACCCTCTTTGGACAGGTGCAGTAATAGTATTGGCCTTTGGAGCATTATCTTAATCTTAGAAAAACGATTCGATTAATACCTCATAAAACTATATATAGTGGTATCATGACACCCTGCTACTAACCTTGATTGGACTCTCCCAATAGGGGGTCAGCTTTTTTCAAGGCCCGTTAGGCGCTGACATGAATCGCCTTAAGGCCTCAGAAAACGATAACCACCTTAATTTACTTCAGCTTCTTTATAGCTTTATTTAAGTGAAAACTTTTTAGGACGCCCTTCCCTATAATCTGCGATAAACACTAAAGATTTTTTCTTGACAAAGCCTATTGTCTCCATTAAGAAGTCCTTATATCGTAGAAAAGTGACGAAAAAAGTCACTTCTTCCCGTTTTTTCCTGCCTTATTGGGTCGTTAGGCGTTAGAAACTGTGGTTAATCAAACAAAGCGGGTCAGTAAAAAGTGGGAAGTAAGGTTTCTGATTGTTCAAAAATTCACGGAATTAACTATATCAATCGTTAAAGGAGGAACAACCGTTGGCCTTTGAAATTCCAAAAGCGACGTATTCGGGCAAAATCAATCCGGTTTCAATCGGCAAAAACAATCCGATAACGTTGGGAGGGGAAGATTCCTACCCTTTCTATTTATTTGAGGGGAGCCTACCCCATCCGCCCCGGATTGCCATGGAGATCTGGGATATGCGACCCGATGACTGGCCGGATTCGGCCTTGGCGCCTTATCAGGATGTCCTGGATGACCCTGCGGCCTGGGCCTCCAAGTGTGTCAAGGATTTCGGCGCCGAGGCCATTGTCATTCAACTCAAAAGCACCGATCCCAACGGCCTGGATAAGGGGCCGGAAGAGGCTAGCCAAACCGTCCAGAAGGTCTTGAAGGCGGTCGAGGTTCCCGTGATTATTTGGGGATCGGGGAATGAAAAAAAAGATGCCGAAGTCCTGCGGAAAATCAGCGAGGATTGTCAGGGCGCCAATTTGACCCTGGGACCGGTGGCCGAAGGGAATCATAAACAGATCGGGGCTTCGGCCATGGCCTATAATCACACGGTCATCTCTTCGACCCCCATCGACGTCAACCTGGCCAAGCAGCTCAACATCCTGCTGGAAAACCTGGGCGTCCCTAAGGAACGGATCATTGTCGATCCGACTACCGGCGGTTTGGGGTACGGGCTGGAATATTCTTATTCGGTCATGGAACGGATTCGGATGGCGGCCCTGGCCCAGGAGGACGATAAACTCCAATATGCCCTGATCAATAACGTAGGCAATGAAGTCTGGAAGTCCAAAGAAGCCAAGTTGACCACCGAGGAGGCCCCCACCTTGGGGGAAGCGGCCAAACGGGGGGTCCTGATGGAAGCGGTCGCCGCCGTGTCCTATTTGTTGGCCGGATCGGATCTGTTGATTATACGCCATCCCGAGACCGCTAAACTGGTTCGAAAATTTATTGACCTGCTGATCACTGGGGATACGGTCCTGGCCCCGGCCGACCTGGCGGCCAAATATAAGGCCCTGAACGTCAAGCCGGAAGGAAATTATCCGGAAATCGTCAAAACCGTTGTGGCCGCCCCCGGGAAGGAAGAGAAAAAGGCCGCGGCCCCGCCGAAAGAAAAAGCCGCCGCCCCCAAGGAAGCGCCAGCGCCCAAACCGGCGGCCGCGCCCAAGCCTGCCGTGGCCGCAAAACCGGAAGCCCCGGCCGTCCCCCCGAAGGAAGCGCCTGCGGTTGACCCGGCCGCGGAGGCCAAAGCCAAAGCCGAAGCTGAGGCGAAGGCCCAGGCCGTGGCTGAAGCCCAGGCCCAGGCCGCGGCGGCAGCAAAAGCCCAGGAAGAAGCGGCGGCCAAAGCTAAAGTCGAGACGGAAGTAAAGGCCAGGGAAGAGGCCGAACGAAAGGCCAAAGAAGAAGCCAAGGCCCAGGCCCAAGCTGCGGAGGACGCTTTATTGGCAGCCAGGGCTGCCGAAAGGGCTAGACGAGAAGCGAAAAAAGAAGCCCCTGGAGCTGAAGGGCCTAAGGGTATGAAAGCGGCGGAAATCCAATTCTCCCCGGTGGACAAATTGCTGGCTCAAATTAATCGCGTAAATAAAAGAACCTAATCAGTATCTGGCAGTAAGACAGTCCCTCTAAAGACTGTACTATCAAGGAGGAATACAATATGGCATCAGAAGAAGCCAAAGAAACATTGAAGGTTGTGGAAAAAGAAAAGAAGAAGATCAAACCCGAAGAAAAGAGCGTGGATCCGGCCACCATTGCTATGCTTTATAAGGCCCAGCAGGATGGGGTGGAAACGATCTTTGATCGGGCCGATTCCATGAAACCTTGTAATATAGGGATTCAGGGAACCTGTTGCAAAATGTGCGCTCAGGGCCCTTGCCGCCTGCCTTTGACCAAAAAGGATCTGGAAGGAAAGGATTCCCGCATGGGACTCTGCGGGGCTACGCCGGAGACCATTGCCGCCCGCAACTTTGTCCGGATGATCGCCGCCGGGGCGGCGGCCCACTCCGATCACGGACGGGGTGTGGCGGAAGTGTTTTTGGCTGCCGCCCGTAAAGAAACCCAGGACTACAAGATTAAAGATGAAATCAAGCTCAAAGAAATTGCCGCTGATTTTAATGTGGACACGACGGTCATGGTGGACGGAGAAGAAAAAGAAAGAGACATTTATGATATCGCCTCTGAAGTTGGAGAGAAGGCCCTCGGGGAATGGGGGAGACAGGAAGGCGAGATCTACTATGCCAAACGTGCTCCCCAGGCCCGCTATGACCTGTGGAAGAAGTTGGACATCGTTCCCCGGGGCATCGACCGGGAGATCGTGGAGATCATGCATCGGACCCACATGGGGGTGGACCAGGATTATGAAAATCTCATGAAGCAAGGTTCCCGGGCGGCACTGGCCGATGGCTGGGGCGGGTCCATGATGGCTACCGATTTACAGGATGTCCTTTTTGGAACGCCCTATCCCGTTCACGGGGAGATCAATCTGGGGGTGTTGAAACAGGATCAGGTCAATATCATCATCCACGGCCATGAACCCCTCCTTTCCGAAATGATTGTGGTCGCCTCCCAGGATCCGGAAATGCTCCAATATGCGGCCACCAAAGGCGCCAAGGGGATTACCCTGGCCGGTATGTGTTGCACGGCCAATGAGGTCTTGATGCGCCATGGCATGCCGATTGCCGGTAATTATTTGCAGCAGGAACTGGCCATCATAACCGGTGCGGTGGATGCCATGGTAGTCGATGTCCAGTGCATCATGGAAAACCTGGCCAACGTGGCCCAGTGCTACCATACCAAGCTGATTACCACCAATCCCCGCTGTAAAATCGCTTCCGGCGACACCGTTCACATCCAATTTGACGAACATCATGCCCTGGAAGACGCCAAACGGATTGTCAAGACCGCTATTGACAACTTTCCCAATCGCCGGGCCGACGTCTTGATTCCCAACGTTAAAGAAAAAATGGTGGCCGGGTTCAGCTATGAATCGATCAACTACCATTTAGGGGGGACTTTTCGGGGATCGTATACCCCCTTGAACGACAACATCATCAATGGCCGCATTCGCGGCATCGGCGGGGTGGTAGGCTGTAATAATGCCCGGACTATGCACGACAGCGCCCATCTGATCGTGGTCAAGGAATTATTGAAGAACGACGTCATCGTCCTGACCACCGGTTGCAATGCCATGGCCTGCGGCAAGGCCGGCCTGCTCACCCCTGAAGCGGCCCGGGTTTTCTGCGGCCCTGGTCTGGCCGAGGTTTGCGAGACCGTGGGGATCCCGCCGGTTCTGCACATGGGCTCCTGCGTGGATAACAGCCGGATCCTGATGGCCGCCACCCAAGTAGTTAAGGCTGGGGGCTTGGGAAACGATATCAGCGACCTGCCGGCCGCCGGGTGTGCTCCGGAATGGATGAGTGAAAAGGCCATCTCCATCGGGCAATATTTCGTGGCTTCCGGAGTCTATACGGTCTTTGGGGTCAATCTGCCCGTGGAAGGGGCCCCGGTCTTTAAGGATTATTTATTCAGCGGGATGGAAAAGGTTTTGGGGGGCAAATGGGATTTGATAGAAGATCCCTACGAAATGGCCCGCAGGATGATTGCTCACATCGATGCCAAACGAAAAGCTTTGGGTATTGACAAGGCCCGTGAGCGGGTGCTCATGGATATGGCCGACCGGCAGAAGCTGGCGGCGGTTTAAGACCAGGAAAGGAGGACGCGTAACCATGTCAAAATTAGTTGCTTTTGCGGCCATTCAGGGCGCATATAATATCGTTTCCAAAGGCGAGGGAACCCTCAAAAAGGCCATCGAAAAATACGGCCCCGATCAAAAGATCGAGTTTCCCAATACCGCTTATTATTTGCCGATCATTTACTCCATCCTGGGAATTCCGGTAAAAACCCTGGGAGACGCCCAAAAACCCATGGAAGTAGCCCGGAAGCTTCTTCCGGCCCACGTCAAGAACATGACCCATTTGCCCTATTTAGGGCCCTTGTTGGATGCCGGGATGGCCACCCTCTTCGCCGAAGAGGTGTCGGAATGCATCCGCTATCTGGAAGACCCCGACTTTTATCTGGTCAGCGAAGATATCGACGAGGCGGCCGGCAAGATCTGGCTGGGCGCCGCCGAGGATACGGTTTTCCGTAAACGGGGCGTGGAGTTCGTGGACGGCTCCGCCCCGGGCTTTGCGGCCATCGTCGGCGCCGCCCCGGATCCCGAAACGGCCAAGTTTATCGCCGAAGAATACCAGAAGAAGAACCTTTATGTTTTCATGTGCGCCAACCAGAACGGCACTACCTTTTCCGAACAACTGCTGCAGGCCGGGGTCCAGATCGGCTGGAACACCCGTTTGGTGCCCTTCGGTCCTGATATCTCGGCCGCGGTCTTCGCCCTGGGGTTTGCCAACCGGGCGGCCATGGCCTTCGGCGGGATCAAACCCGGCGATTACAAGAAGATGTTGCTCTATAACAAGGACCGGATCTTTGCCTTTGTCAATGCCTTGGGGGACGTCGGCGCCGAATGGGCGGCCAATGCCGCCGGTTGCGTGAACTGGGGTTTCCCTACCATCGCCGATACCGATATCCCGGAAATCCTGCCTACCGGGGTCTGCACCTATGAACACGTGGTGGCCAATGTGCCCCACCGGGAAATGCCCCAGAGATCCATCGAGATCCGGGGCCTGAAGGTCACGGTCTCCCATGTGGATATCCCCTTGGCTTACGGCCCGGCCTTCGAGGGGGAACGGGTCCGGAAAGAGGATCTCTATTTAGAGCTGGGCGGCGGCAAGACCCAGGCCACCGAGTTGGTCCGGATGGTCGACATGAACGCCATCGAGGACGGCAAGGTCGAGGTTATGGGTCCGGATGTGGGCGACAGTAAAAAGGGCGATCGCCTGCCCCTGGGAATTTTCGTCCAGGTGGCCGGCCGGCAGATGCAGGAAGACTTTGAGCCCATTCTGGAACGCCAGATCCACCACCTGATCAACTATGCCCAGGGCATCATGCATATCGGACAGCGGGACATCGCCTGGGTCCGGATCGGTGAACCGGCGGTGCAGAAAGGCTTTACCCTGAAGGACATCGGCGTGATCATCCACGCCAAGTTCCACCAGGACTTCGGCTCCATTTTAGACAAGGTCCAGGTAACCCTTTATACGAAGAAAGAAGACGTGGACAAGCTGACCAAAGAGGCCCGACAAATCTATCGAACCCGCGACGAACGGGTGGAGAAGATGACCGACGAGTCGGTGGAGACCTACTACTCCTGCACCCTCTGCCAGTCCTTCGCCCCCAGCCACGTCTGCATGGTCAGTCCGGAACGAACCGGACTGTGCGGCGCCTATAACTGGATGGACTGCAAGGCCTCTTTTGAAATTAATCCTACCGGTCCCAACCAGCCGGTACAGAAAGGCGAATGTCTGGACCCCAAGATGGGACAGTGGAAAGGAGTCAACGAGTTCGTCTATAAAGCCTCCCGGCAAAAGGTCGACCATTATAACTTCTACAGCCTGGTAGTGGATCCCATGACCACCTGCGGTTGCTGCGAGTGCATCGCCGCCGTGCTGCCTTCCTGCAACGGCATCATGACCGTCAACCGGGACTACACCGGCATGACCCCTTCCGGGATGAAGTTCACCACCCTGGCCGGCGTGATGGGCGGCGGGGCCTCTTCCCCTGGTTTCGTGGGCCACAGCAAGTTCAACATCACCCAGGGGAAATTCGTCCTCGGCGACGGGGGCTTACTGCGCATGGTCTGGATGCCCAAGCAGCTTAAGGAAGAAATCCGCGAACGGCTGCTGAAACGGGGCGCGGAGATGGGCTACCCCAATCTTGTCGATATGATCGCCGATGAAACCGTGGGACTGACCGAGGACGAGATCCTGCCTTGGCTTCAGGAAAAAGGACACCCGGCCGTTTCCATGGAGTCCATCGTCGGATAAAATTTCTTCGAAATTTTATAAAGGGCGGGCGTAAGCCCGCCCACAACCATTACCCTTAATCCACCCCTTACGGGAGATCAGATTAAAATGAGCGCAGCCGGAGGTTTTACGTTTATAAAATCGCTGCGCGATTTTATAAGGAGATGAGCATGGGTTTAACAGGAATTCAAATTTTCAAGCTGCTTCCCAAAACGAATTGTGGTGACTGTGGTGTGCCGACGTGCCTGGCCTTTGCCATGAACCTGGCTGCCGGCAAGGCCGAGCTGGCTTTATGTCCCTATGTTTCCGAAGAGGCCAAGGCCCAGTTGGCTGAAGCCTCGGCCCCGCCGATTCGTCCCCTGACGATCGGAGCTGGTGATCACGCCGTAAAAACGGGCGGGGAAACCGTTCTTTTCCGCCATGAAAAAACTTTTTTCAATCCCACCGGACTGGGCGCCGTGCTGACCAGCGACATGAAAGCCGACACCGTTTCGGCCAAACTGCGCAAATGGGACACCCTCCAGTATGAACGGGTGGGGTTGAACCTGCGACCCGAACTGGTGGCGGTCAAAGACCTGAACGGCGATGCCGCCGCGTTCGCCGCCGTGGTCAAACAGGTTTTCGATACCAGTAATTTCAGTTTGATCCTGATGAGCGATAAGCCAGAGGTGCTGAAGGCGGGTTTGGCGGCCTGTCCCGGCGGCAACCCACTGCTCTATGCGGCCACCAAGGACAACGTGGAGGCCATGGGCGAACTGGCCAAGGAAGCCAAATGTCCTCTGGCGGTCAAGGGGGACGGTCTGGATGAACTGATCGCCTTGTCCAACAAACTGACTAAGGCCGGATTGAAGGACCTGGTCCTGGACTCCGGAGCCCGGACGATCAAAAAGGTCCTGGAAGACCAGGTGGCCATTCGGCGGACCGCGTTAGCCCAGAAGGAAAAGGCCCTCGGTTTTCCGACTATCTGCTTTCCCTGTGACATGGCCCCGGACCTGGAAACCGAGACCCTGTTCGGGGCCCTCATGGTGGCCAAGTATGCCGGGGTGCTGGTCTTGTCCGATTTCGAAGGCCAGTCCATCTTCCCTCTCTTGCTGGAACGGCTGAACATCTTTACCGACCCGCAGCGGCCCATGACGGTTACCCAGGGCATCTATGAAATCAACGGCCCGGATGAAAATTCGCCGGTTTGCGTGACCTCCAACTTCTCCCTGACTTATTTTATAGTCGCTGGGGAAATCGAAGGCAGCCGCGTGCCCACCTGGCTCTGCATTATGGACACCGAAGGTTTGTCGGTCATGACCGCCTGGGCGGCCGGGAAATTCGTCGGGGACGCCGTGGGGAGCTTTATCAAGAAATCCGGGATCGCCGACAAGGTCAAACACCGCAACCTGATCATCCCGGGTTACTCGGCCTCCATTGCCGGAGACTTGGAAGAAGAATTGCCGGGTTGGACGATTAAGGTCGGACCTCGGGAAGCCGCCCATATTCCCAAGTTCCTGCGGGATCTGAAATAGGTTGTGAGGGTACGGGTACCCAGGCTGTTGTTTCTTACTTGTCACTGGTCACTACGCTTAAAAGGAGAGAACCATGTATTCCATCGGTGAAAATCTAAACGTGATTAATAAAGGCATCGGTCGGGCCTTTAAGGAAATGGATCCCGTTCCCATTCGGGAGATGGCGGAAAAGCTGGCCGCGGCCAAGGTGGATTTTATCGATATTAACCTGGGCCCCGCCCGCAAAGGCGGCGAGGAATTGATGTCCTGGGTGGTCAAGACCGTTCAGGAGGTGACCGACATCCCTCTGGCCCTGGACACTTCCAATATCGCGGCCATCGAAGCCGGGCTGAAGGTCCATAAAGGTCAGGCCATCATCAATTCCATCATGGCCCGTCCGGAGCGTTACACGGTCATGCTGCCCATCTGTAAGCAGTATGAAGCCATGATGATCGCCTTGCTCTGGGGTCCGGAAGGATTGCCCCGGGACGAGAACGAGCGGGGAGCCCTGGCCGCCGAACTCCTCTACGCGGCCAACGAGGCGGGGATCCCCAACGAAAATATTTTCGTCGATCCGATCATTACCCCGGTCAACATACAGCAACAGCAGCTCATGAGTACCCTGACCTTCATGAGCATGGTCCAGGATATCGCTCCGGGGGCCAAGTCGACCTGCGGCCTGTCCAACGTCTCCAACGGGCCTCCGGATCACCTGCGGCCCATTCTCAACCAGACGTACATGATCATGCTGGAGCGCCACGGGATGTATTCCTGTATTATCGACGCCTTTGATGATAAGATCATGGACATCGCCCGCGGCAACCGTCCGGATGTCGTGGAGATCGTCCATAAGGTCATGGATGGCGAAGCCCTTGATCTGGGCAGTCTGTCCAAAGAAATGCAGGACTATGCGAAAACGGCCAAGGTCATCCTGGGCCACACCTTGTATTCCGATTCCTGGCTGGAAATTTAGTTATCATCCACGAATTCAAAAAAGAAAGAAAGGCCGCTTTCTTTTACAAAAGCGGCCTTTCTTTCTTCCTCCCCATTGTTTTTTAGTTCTAACCTGGCCATCTTACTTTCAAATTTTCCAGGAGGCAGGACCAGCCAAGGAAGCATCAAAATACGCTGAGTATGGGCCTGCTCTAAATAAAATTAGTAATTTAGGTCCGGATTCGAAGTCCGGAGCACTTTTGGAAAACCCTTTCGCCGAGACCCCAAGGCCAACCCGGATCTGGGGGGTACCCACCTAAAAAAACGAAGCCTCACTTTCCTTTATCCAGAAAAGATAGTAGGATAGAATATCCCCTTAAAGCGGATCTTTGGGAAAAGGAGGAGTAAACATGTCCCAGGTGATGATCCATCCCGCCACTTACAAGAACGTCCGTACGGCCGTAGACCGGGCCTTTGCGCTTTTTCCCCTGAATCTGGCCGGGAAGAAGGTGCTGGTCAAACCCAATGTGCTCCGGGCCTCTGAGGCCGGGGAGGGGATAGTGACCCATCCCGCCGTGCTGCGGGCCGTGGTGGAAAAATTGGAGACCCTGGTCCCGGCCTCCATCGTGGTGGGGGACAATCCCGGCCTTTTCAGCTATGGGGCCAATGAAGAAAGTTTCAAAAAAACCGGTTTGCTGGAGGCCGCGAAAGGCTATTACCGCAATATCGGCGAAGATGCCTGCGCGGTGGCCTTCAATCCCGATTTCTTACCTGCCGTGAGCGTTTCCCGGATGGTCCTGGAGGCCGACGTCTTCATCAGCCTGCCGAAATTCAAGACCCACGGACTGACCGTCATCACCGGGGCCATCAAGAACAGTTACGGCATTTTGCCCGGCGCCCAAAAGGCCAAGCTGCACCAGGCGGCGGGTAGCCCCGCCAGGTTCCATGAAGCAGTGGTCGAAGTGTTCCGGTTGCGGGTGCCTGATCTCTTTATCCTGGATGCCGTAGTAGGTATGGAGGGTAACGGGCCGGCCTCCCCGGATCTCAGGGAGATCGGTCTGATCCTGGCTTCCGACAACGCCGTGGCGCTGGACTCGGTGATGGCCTTCATGGCCGGTTGTGACCCGGGCCGCTTGCGGTTCCTGCAGAAGGCTCGGGAAATGGGCCTGGGGGACTATGACCTGGAAGGGATCCAAATCCTGGGAAAGCTGGAGCGGCTGCCCGATTTCCGGCTTCCTCCTTTGGGGGGCGAAGCGATCAGCGGCAACGAAACCATCCAGGCCTTTATGCACGGAAAAACCCTCCTGCGCCCCCAGGCCGATCCCGAGCTATGCACCGGCTGCGGCACCTGCCTGGAACAGTGCCCGGTATCCGCGCTGACCATGGAGGATAATTTGCCCAAGGTGAAGGAAGATACCTGTATTACCTGCTTTTGCTGCCAGGAAATTTGCCCGGAAAAAGCCATGGTTCTCCGGTAAGGAACAGTTTTTCGTCCATGAATCCGAGCGGGAATCACTAAACGACGAGGCCGCTTTGAAGAGCTGCCAGGAGGGCAAGAAGGAACCCCCAAGGAAGGAACAGTACCCGGTGGATAAAGAAGAGCTCTTAAGACGGGCCAAAGATCCCCGCCATATTCCTGGAATTTACAATTATTGTGACCGCTGGTGCGAACGATGTCCGCTGACGGCGCGCTGTTTAAATTTCGCGATGGAAGAGGATTCGGGGACCCGGGCCGAGGACCTGGATCTGGCCAATGATCGGTTCTGGAAAAAAATATCGGAATCCCTGGAGATGGCCTTCAGTCTGTTGCAGGACCTGGCGGAAGAAGAAGGGATCGATTTGGAGGCGGTGGTGGATGAACCCGAGGCGGATAAACCCCGGGTGGTTCACCTGCTGCCGACGATGGCCCAACGATACGCGCTGCTGGTCGACGAGTGGGTAAAAAACAATGGCGACTGGCTTGAACCGGAACCTACGCCCTCCCCTAATCATCTTCATTTAGTCAAAGCGGCCCCGAACCCCCAGGAGCCCCCGATTTCCCGGAAAGAGGCCCTGGAGGTTATTCTCTGGTATCAGGTTTTTCTGCCTCCAAAACTGGGCCGAGCCTTGATAAGCAAGGCGGAAGAAATGGAGCTGGAAGAGGATGATTTCCCCAAGGATTCCGATGGATCGGCTAAAATAGCCTTGATCGGGATCGATCGGTCATTGAGCGCCTGGGGAGAGTTGGCCGCCCAGTGGGAAGGACCGGGCGCGGAGATTGGAAAAATCGTAAATCACCTCGGTCACTTGAGAGAAATGGTCGAGAAAGAGTTTCCCCAGGCCAGGGACTTTATTCGACCGGGCTTTGATACCCCGGAAAGGAGCGTACTCCATGATCAAGGAAATTAAGGATGACGATTATAAGAAAGAAGTTCTCGGAAAGGAAGGACCGGTACTCCTGTTGGCCTATGCGCCCTGGTGTGGGGATTGTCAGCGGATCCTGCCCGTTTTAGAAACGGTTTCCTGTTTGCCGGAATATGCGCAGGTCTGTTTCCTGAAGATGGATGTGGATAAAAATCCACTCTCCAAGAGGGATCTCCAGGTGGAACGCTATCCGACCCTCTGTCTTTTTCAGGACGGCCGAAAGGCGGCCGAAAAGGTCGCCGAAGTGTCGGTTGAGGAACAAGAGGCGATGATTAAATCTTTGCTCTGCAAGTAGATTCCCGGCCGAAAAACAAAAAAGAAAAATCATGATGGCAGATAAAAATGAATTCCTGTCCAATTTATTTTACAATGGGGGAGGCTCCAGGGTCAAAGGGGTTTTTCCTCACCTCGAGGGAATAAAGGTACGGGTAGTTTTCCTGGAGATGTCTTAAGTAAAGCAGCCATTCCGAAACCACCCACTGCATGGCCCGCTTGATGTCCCCGGACAGATGGGCCAGGTCATTTTCCGGCAGCTCGCCAAAGGCCTCACGGCTGGCCAGTTCGTCATGAAGATGAAAGACCGCCAGCATCATATCGGTGAAGGCGTCATGTTCCAGCAGATTGGGGTTCTCCAGCAGACGGAGCATCATTTCCCGCTTGGCAATCAAAAAAGCCCGCATTTCTTCGAGCAAGCCCAACCGGATTTTTACCTGGTATTTATATCTTTTAAAAAGTTTACTGGACCGGGCAAATTGCCTCTTGGACCAGTGTTCCTGCACCCAGAGATTTTCTTTGATCTCCTCGGCCCGGGGTTCCAGTTGATAAAAAAATTTTAGCAACGGTGTCCCGATTTCGTGGTAAAAGACCCCGATGATCATATTCAGTTTTTTCAGGGTGGACTTTTTTTCCCGAGCGGCCAGCACCTGGTTGATAATCAGGGTGACCAGCAGCACCTGGATCGGAACAAAGGCCAGGTCTTGAAAGAAGTAAAAGGCCGTATCTTCCAGTCGATGAAAGAGTTCGATCTGCAGGAGGTAAAAGCAGGCCGAAAGGCCAAGAAGAAAGATGACCAGAAATAATTGCCAGTTGAGACGCTTCATCAGGGCCCTCCTTGTCGGCCGGTAACCATTTTACTATACCATAATGGGGAAAAAGAAAAAGTTGAACTTGGGAGGTTGTTTGCCCTTTTGGGTGGGTGGCCACAATATATAGCAGATTAATCTGAAATCGGGTCTCCGTGGCCGTGGGGTCTTGGCGAAAGGGTTTTCCATATTGCTTTTTTGGTTCTACCCGGTCCCCAGACATTCAAAGTTTCCAGGAGACAGGGCCAGCCAAGAAGACATCAAAATACTCTGAGTATGGGCCTGCTTTAAATAAAATTAGCAAGTTAGGCCCGGATTCGAAGTCCGGAGTACCTTTGGAAAACCCTTTCGCCAAGACCCCACGGCCATACCAGATCTGGGGGGTACCCACCCAAAAGGGCGAAGCGTCTTTTAGTCCAGACCCGGAGGCGGCTGGATATCGGGTCGTTTTTTTCGATCCAGCCGGACCTGTCCTGATCGTATTGGGACAGTTCAGCGAACCCGTTCCCGCCTTGAGGACCGAAGAGCTCCCGCCCGTTGTCGATCAACCCATCCTGGTTTTCATCCAGGGCTAAAAAATCGTTGCCGGACTGAAGTCAGGGAACAGACTCCGAGGTACCGTCACTGTTTTAATCCAAATAAACCTTGTATTAGATAGATTAGTTTGATAGATTTATCATTTATAGTAAAAGCAGCCGATTGGCCTGACAAGGCCCGGTTTTGAACGTTTTAAGGAGTTTTTATGTTTTTAGATCCGCTGTTGGGAATTTTTTCCAACGATCTAGCCATTGATTTAGGGACGGCCAATACCCTGGTTTACGTGAAGGGCAAGGGCATTGTCCTTAGTGAGCCCTCGGTGGTCGCCGTCCGCAAGGATAATAAGGGGTATAACAAGGTACTGGCCGTGGGGAAAGAGGCCAAGTTGATGTTGGGCCGCACCCCAGGTAATATTGTGGCCATCCGGCCCATGCGCGAAGGGGTGATCGCCGATTTTGAAGTCACCGAGGCCATGCTTCGCCATTTCATCCGGAAGGTCCACAACCGGCGTACCTTGTTGCGTCCCCGGATTATTGTAGCCGTCCCCTCCGGGATCACCCAAGTGGAAAAAAGGGCGGTCCGGGAATCGGCGGAATCGGCCGGGGCCCGGGAGGTGTACCTGATTGAGGAGCCCATGGCGGCGGCCATCGGGGCCGGTCTGCCGATCACGGAACCGACCGCCAATATGGTGGTGGACATCGGCGGGGGGACTACGGAGGTGGCCGTCATTTCTCTGGCCGGGATTGTTTTCAGCAAATCCGTCCGGGTGGGAGGGGATAAGTTCGATGAGGCCATCCTTCAGTATGTTAAAAGGAAATATAACCTGCTCATCGGTGAACGGACGGCGGAAGTGATCAAGACGACCATTGGCACGGCCTATCCCCAGGAGGAACCGGAGTCCATAGAAGTCAAAGGACGAGACCTGGTAACCGGAATCCCCAAAATCCTGTCCATTGATTCGGAAGAGGTCCGGTTGGCCATTGCCGAGCAAATCGACACCATTGTGCAGGTGGTCAAACTGGCCCTGGAACAGACGCCGCCGGAGTTGGCCGCCGATATCGTCGACCGAGGGATATTCCTGACGGGTGGCGGGGCGTTGCTCAAGAACCTGTCTATATTGCTTAAAGAAGAGACCGGGCTCCCGATCAATATTGCCGACGACCCTTTGTCGGCCGTGGTCTTAGGCTCCGGCGCGACCTTGGAAAATTTGGATTTATTGAAGGAGGTTTCCATTTAGAGCAACCTCTGCCTCCTTGATCCCGGAAACGCGGCGTGTTTATTAAAAAATTGCGCAATGTGCTGCTCGTCTGGCTTGGCCTCCTGGTATTGCTGGCCTTATTTTCTACACTGACTCATCGTCAGCGAGACTATAACCGGGTAGAAAGCTCCATCGTCGACGGCCTCCTCCCCGTTTTTTCTATTTTTAATACCCTCAAGATATCGGTCCTCTCGGGTTGGAATCATTATTTCTATTTAGTGCACACCCAGGACGATAATGAACAGCTTAAAAAACAGGTCGCCCAGCTTCGAAGCGAAAACAGTCGGTTGCGGGAACAGATTCAGTCGGAATTGCGCCTGCGCAAGATGTTTCAACTTAAAACGCAAATTGGCGGACCCGCCCAGATCGCTGAAGTGGTGGGGAGGGGGCCCAGCCCCTTTTTGCAGGCCTTGTTTATCAATAAGGGCCGAAAGGATGGATTGGTCCGGGGGATGCCGGTCCTTCAGGTCGACGGCCTGGTAGGCCGGCTGGAAAAAACATCGGAACACCACGCGCAGGTCCTTTTGCTAAACGATCCGGGCTTTGCGGTGGATTGCCTCAGCCAGCGATCCCGTGTCCGGGGGATTTGGACCGGTCATCCCGACGGGTTTTGTCAGCTTAAATATGTTTCCCGCAATGACGATATCCAGACCGGCGACACCATAATCACCTCCGGGCTGGATGAATTATTTCCCAAAGGGATCACCTTGGGGAGGGTGAAAAGGGTGGTTTCGCAAGTCAAGGGCAACTTTTTGTTCGTTGAGGTCAGTCCCCAAGTCAACCTGGGACAGATCGAAGAGGTCCTGGTCATCCAGAAAAAACCCCGGTTTGCTTCTCCGGAGGACGATTCCGCCAGTGATTAAGGATTTTTTTATCTGGTTGGGGATCGGAATAGCCTTTCTGGTCCTGCAATCCACCTGGTTTTACGGAGAGGAAATCAACCCTTTCCGGCTGGACCTGGTTTTCGTCCTGGTCACACTCCTGGGCACGTTAAGCCAGTTCGGCTCAGGGCTTCTGATCAGCGCCTTTTTGGGCATGCTGGTGGACATCCTTTCCTGGGACATGCTGGGATTGACCTTGATCCTCTATCCTTTGATTTTTTTGCTGTGCCACCTGATCTGGACCCGCACCCAGTTGCAATCCCTGTGGATACAATTCGTTTCCATTTTCGTGCTCCAGGTTTTTTACGTTTTCCTGGTTCAGATCCTGTTAAGAATAAATATCGGGGTTGAATTTTCCCAAATCCAGGTGCTCTATATACTGGTGCAGGGCCTGATTACCATGTTGATCAGCTTGCCTCTGGTCTATTTTCATCGGCACCTGATGACAAAGAGACTGCCTCTCCATTAATAAATCGGCTATGTCCATTTTTCAGCTCCTGACCAATGAACCCCTGGATGTCTTGAAGCGATTTTTTATCGCCACCTTGATCATCTTAGCTGTGTTTTTCGCCCTGGTGGTTCGTATCTGGTACCTGCAGATTGCCAAGGGGACTTATTTTAAACAACTTTCGGAAAATAATCGCATCCGGGTCCTGGACGTGCCGCCCTCCAGGGGAATTATTTTCGATCGTAATGGAATTATGCTGGTCAGTTCCCGGCCCTCCTTTAACCTCTATGTCATTCCGGATGATGTCCAAGATTGGGGGGTGCTTAAAAACCGCTTGAGGCATCTGCTAAAAATGGATGCGGAGGAAATCGAGCAGCGCTACTCCGATAGCAAGGTCGGGCCATTGAAGCCGGTGCCGATAAAATTGGATATCAGCCGGGACGAACTGGGACTGCTCGAGACCTATAAATACCTATTGCCGGGGATCTATATCGAAGTCAGCCCTCAGCGCAACTATCCCTTGGGGGTGGTAGCTCCTCATCTGATCGGCTACCTCAGTGAAATTACCCCCAAGCAGATAAAAAGCGGCCTTTTTCCCCAACGACGGATGGGGGATTTTATCGGCCAATGGGGACTGGAATACCAGTGGCAATCGGATCTCGGCGGGGTCAAGGGTGGGCGCTATATAGAGGTGGACGCCCTGGGGGATGAAATCCGGCCTCTTTACTATAAAGAATCGGTGGCCGGGAACAATCTGATCACCACCCTGGATTGGAAGCTCCAGCAGGTGGCCCAGGAGGCGCTCAAAGGGAAAACAGGGGCCGTAGTGGCCCTCAAACCTGCCACCGGCGAGGTGCTGGCGATGGTCAGCACCCCGGCTTTTGACCCGACCACCTTTTCCCGGCACCTTTCGGGCAAGGAATGGAACGCTCTGATCAATGATCCCTTAAAGCCTTTTCAAAATCGAGCCATCCAGGGGCAGTATCCTCCGGGTTCCACCTATAAAATTGTGACGGCCTTGGCCGCCTTGGAAGAGGGCGTGATTACCCCCACCACGTCATTCTACTGCAATGGGGCTTTGCTTTTTGGCAACCGGGTCTTTCACTGTTGGCGGAAAGGGGGACACGGTCAGGTGGAGCTTCATAAAGCCATCGTCCAATCCTGCGATGTTTACTTTTATCAAGTAGGCCAGCGGGTGGGCGTGGACCGTCTGGCCCATTATGCGCGGCTTTTCGGATTGGGGGAACTCACCGGAATTTCCCTGGCCCATGAAAAAAAAGGATTGATTCCCACCTCGGCCTGGAAGTTAAGTCGGTTTAAAACGCCCTGGCAGCCGGGCGAGACCCTGTCCATTTCCATCGGTCAAGGCTATGACCTGGTCACTCCCCTGCAGATGGCCGTGCTGACGGCCGCCGTGGCCAACGGGGGGACGGTGTATCGTCCGCAATTGGTTAAACGGTTGGTTTCCCCCCAGGGAGTGGTGCTGGGGGAATATCCTCCCCAGCGGATTCAACAGGCAAAGGTCAGTGCGGAGTCCCTCAAGCTGGTTCGCCAAGGACTGGCCGGGGTGGTCAATGAGCCGGGTGGTACCGGGGCAGCCTGCCGGTTACCGGGCATTATAGCCGCCGGAAAGAGCGGAACGGCCCAGGTGGTGACTTTAGGCAAAAAGGCGGTCGGGGGCAGCAGCCGCGACCATGCCTGGTTCGTCGCCTTTGCCCCTCTGGAATCCCCTGAAATCGCAGTGGCCGTTTTGGTGGAACACGGGGGCCACGGGGGAGAGGCGGCGGCCCCGATCGCCCGCAAGCTCTTCGAGGCTTATTTTTCTCTGGCGCCCAGGGCTTCGGCCATTCCCAAGGCGGAGGGAACGGTAGTCCCGGAGCCGGTGGTCGAGAACCCTACGGATTGACGATCTTACGGGAAAGTCCGTCAACAGACCGAGGGCTAAAAAGTTCCGGTCGGAGGATATAGTCGAACCATTGGAAATTACCGGGCGAGGTTATCATTGATTGACCGACGATTAATCCAAAATTTTGACTGGTATCTGATTTTGTTCGCCCTGACTTTGATTATTATCGGGGTCCTCAATATCTATTCGGCCACTTATCAGGTAGATGAGGGGCTGAAAACCCCCATCTATATGAAACAGATCTATTGGGCGGCCATCGGGCTGCTTTTCCTGATCGTGGTGGTGGTTTTTGACTACCACCTATTGCTCTCTCTGGCCTACCCGCTTTATGGGGTTTCAGTGGCCTTATTGCTGGGGGTCCTGTTATTCGGTCGAAGCATTTCCGGATCCCAGCGCTGGATCACCATCGCCTCCTTTTCTTTCCAACCCTCGGAACTGGTTAAGATCGCCTTGATTCTGGCCCTGGCCAAGTACTTTTCCCAAAATGAGAAACCGGTTAGCTACGGCCTTAGGGACCTCTACCTACCCCTGGCCCTGGTTCTGTTTCCGACCCTGTTGATCATGAAGCAGCCGGATTTGGGAACAGCGCTGTTGCTGCTGCTGGCGGCCTTTTCAATCATCCTCTTCCTGGGAGTGGAATGGAAGCTCCTGTTGACCTCCCTGGGGGGGATATTGGTAGCCTTTCCTTTTCTCTGGTACTTCTTGAAAGATTATCAAAAGAAACGAATTCTGATATTTATCCAACCTGAAGCGGATCCCCTGGGAGCCGGGTATCACATCCTGCAATCCAAGATTGCCGTAGGGTCAGGGGCCTTCCTGGGGAAGGGCTTTATGAAAGGAACTCAGGGGCAACTGCGCTTCCTGCCCGAGCAGCATACGGATTTTGCCTTTTCCGTTTTGGCCGAAGAGTGGGGATTTATCGGGGCGTTTTTCGTGCTCACCTTGTATCTGGTTTTGCTGCTCTGGTCTCTAAACACCGCCCGCCAGGCCAAGGACCGATTCGGCCAGATACTGGCCCTGGGGGTGACGGCTATTCTTTTCTGGCAGGGAGTGATTAATATCGGGATGGTGGTGGGGCTTGTTCCCGTGGTGGGGGTCCCGCTGCCCTTCATCAGTTACGGCGGGTCTTCCATTCTGGCCAGTCTGATCGGGATTGGTCTGCTATTAAACATTCATATGCGTCGGTTTATTATCCAATCTTAATCATCAGGAGGGTTATGGGCAGAGAGGATACCAGATGTTGTGCCTGAAAAAGATTTCAATTCTAGATAATGTTACCAAATTAAAGTCGGTTTTTGTAAAAAAACCTTTGACATATACCTAAAAATACGATAATAGTTCATCCGTTTGCGCTGTGTGAAAAAAATCATTTTCACCGCCCTGGCGCGGCGCATTTTCTTATCCACAACAAAATGAAAGGGTTATCCGGATGATTGACATTAACCTATCGCTTTTTATTCAATTCATCAATATTCTTCTTTTAGTGTGGATCTTAAACATCCTCCTTTACAAACCGATCCGGACCATTCTTAAACAGCGTTCTGAAAAAATGAGTTTATTGGCCTCCGAATGCAACGCCGCTCAAGAAAATCTGCGCCACAAGGAAAAAGAGGTTCAGGAACAGATCCAACAGGCCCGAAAGGCCGGTATGGAGCAAAAGAACCTGCTCAAACTGGATGCCCAGGAGGAGGAAAAGAAGCTGGTGCAGGCAGCCAACCTGAAAGTGGAAGGCGAGCTGACCCAGGCCCGCTCAAAGATAGCCCAACAACTGGAGGCTGCCCGGAAAAGCCTGACGGGGGACATGGCCGCCTTTTCCCAGGAAATCGCCCAGAAAATCTTAGGGAGGACCATTTAATGGCCGTTCGGATGATTAGTAAACGTAATACGCAGCGCCGTCTTAGCCAACACCTCCTTTTACTATTACCCCTGTTATTATTCCTTCTTCTAAACTTCAGCCTGGTCTATGCCGCCTCCGGCGGGCATGGTGGAGAGGCGGCCGGCGGGGGAGAATCCGCGGAAAGGCTGTGGGGTTTGTTTTGGCGCAGCGTCAACTTCATTATCTTTATTGTGGTCTTGGTTGTCCTGGTGCGCAAGCCGCTGAAACAAGGTCTGGCCGGCCGTCGGGAAAACATCCAGAAGGAATTGGATGAACTGGAACAGAAAAAAGCGGATGCCAAGCGGGAACTCCAGAACTTTGAAACCCGTCTGGGGGCCTTGAAAGAAGAGCGGGAGGCCATCGTCAAAGAATTCAAAAAAGAAGGGGAACGAGAAAAGGCCAAGATCATTGAGAGCGCCGAAAAAACGGCCTCGCGGATCGTGGAGCAGGCCCAGTTGACCATCCAGCAGGAAATCCAGAAGTCCAACCAGGCGCTGCGGGAAGAGGTGGCGGGACTGTCCGTCAAAATGGCCGAAGACATTCTCCGTAAAAATATCACCGATAACGACCAAAAAATCTTGATCGGCGAATACTTAGCAAAGGTGGTGACCCATTGAGAGACTTCACTATTTCCAGACGCTACGCCAAGGCCCTCCTTTTTTTAGGCCAGGAAGACGGAAATTATCTCCGTTATGGGCAGGAATTGGAGGCCTTTCGCAATTTACTGCAACAGGAAAACCAGGTAAAAGAAATTCTGGCCAGCCCTATCTATGAGTCCACCAGCCGGACCACACTACTCAAATTGATCCTGGAGAAAACCGATTTTTCACCAACCACCAAGAGCTTTCTGCAATTACTGCAGAGCAAAGGCCGCCTTGGATACCTGGAAGGGATCTGCAAGTACTACCAGCAGCTCACCGATGAACTATCCAATGTCACCCGGGCCGTGGTGACCGCCGCCACCAAGCTTTCCGAAGATATTATCAGCCGCATTCAGGAGGCCTTGAAACAGGTCGTCAAAAAAGAGGTATTGGTAACCGTCAAACAGGACCCGGAGATCATCGGGGGTATCGTCGCTCAGGTGGGGGACCTGCTTTTTGACGGGAGCCTGCAGACACAACTCAAGAGCTTAAAAGAATCCTTAAGAAGGGGTGAGGGGATCTAATATGGATATCAGAGCCGAAGAAATCAGTCAGATTATTAGGCAACAGATCAAGGATTTTGACAAGAAGGTGGAACTGAGCGAGACGGGAACCGTCCTCTCCGTGGGGGATGGCATCGCCCGGGTTTATGGCGTAGAAAAGACCATGGCCATGGAATTGCTCGAATTTCCAGGAGGTATCTACGGTGTGGCCCTTAACCTGGAGGAAGACAATGTGGGCTGTGCCGTCCTGGGCGAGGATTTCCACATCAAAGAAGGCGATACGGTCAAGCGGACCGGTCGTATCGCGGAAGTACCGGTCGGCGAGGCCGTCCTGGGACGGGTCATTGATGCCGTGGGAGAACCGATCGACGGGAAAGGCCCGATCAATGCCAAGGAATTCCGAAAAATCGAATTAAAGGCCCCCGGGGTTATTGAACGGCAGCCGGTGAAGGAGCCCATGTATACGGGCTACAAGGCCATTGACGCCATGACCCCCATCGGCCGGGGACAACGGGAGCTGATCATCGGCGACCGCCAGATCGGGAAAACCGCGCTCTGCGTGGATGCCATCATCAACCAGAAGGATTCGGACATATTTTGTATATACGTGGCCATCGGGCAGAAGAAATCCACTGTGGCCCAGGTAGTGGAAGCGTTCCGCCGTCACGGTGTGTTGGATAAGACCGTGGTAGTGGCGGCCTGCGCCAGCGACCCGGCCCCCATGCAGTATATCGCCGCTTTTGCCGGCTGCACCATGGGGGAATACTTCCGGGATGGCGGACGTCATGCCCTGGTTATTTACGACGACCTTTCCAAGCAGGCCGTGGCCTACCGGCAGATGTCCCTGTTGCTCCGCCGCCCGCCCGGACGCGAGGCTTTCCCCGGCGATATCTTTTATAACCATTCCCGTCTACTCGAACGGGCCGCCAAAATGCGCGAGGATTTAGGCGGCGGGAGTTTAACGGCCCTGCCAATTATTGAAACCCAGGCCGGCGACGTCTCGGCCTACATCCCCACCAACGTGATTTCCATTACCGACGGTCAGGTCTACCTGGAACCCAGTCTGTTCTTCTCCGGGGTTCGTCCGGCCATCAACGTGGGTCTCTCCGTCTCCCGGGTGGGCGGCAGCGCGCAGGTTAAGGCCATGAAACAGGTAGCCGGCAGTTTACGGCTGGATCTGGCCCAGTACCGGGAACTGGCCGCCTTTGCTCAGTTCGGCAGTGAGTTGGACAAGTCCACTCAGGCCCAGCTTAACCGCGGGGCCCGTCTGGTCGAAATTCTCAAACAACCCCAGTATCAGCCCATTCCCATGGAAAAAATGATCACAGTCCTTTTTGCCGGGACCCGGGGTTTCTTTGATGACCTGGCCGTTGACGTGCTGAAGGATTTCGAACCCCAATTGCTGTCTTTCATCGAGGGCAAGTATCCGGAAATCTTTTCCGAGATCAAGGAAAAGAAGGCGATCAGTCCCGATCTGGAAGAAAAAATGAAAAAGGCCCTGGGCGAGGTCAAAACTCAGTTTCAGGCCCAATTGAAATAGGCCGTCCGCGTTCAGGTGTCGGCCGGCAGCCCGGGTCACGATCAGAAAAGCTGACCGCCGAGGGCTAACCGCTAATAGCTAACAAAAGAGAGTCCACTATGGCTACCCTTCGTGATATAAGAAGCAAAATTGGGGCCGTCAAAAAGACCCAGCAGATCACCAAGGCCATGAACATGGTCGCCGCGTCCAAACTGCGCGGCGCCCAGATGCGTATGGAAAATTTCCGCCCCTACGCCTCCAAGTTCCTGGAAGTGATCAATAACCTGTCTTCACGGATCGATCCGGAGTCCTTCCCTCTGATGGCCCAGCGCCCGGTTAAGAAAGTGGAACTGATCAGTCTGACCGCGGACCGCGGTCTCTGCGGCAGCTTCAACGTCAATCTGATCAACCAGGCGGAAAAATTCTGGAAAGCCAAAGTCCGGGAACAGGTAGAGGTTTCCCTGGTTACGGTCGGCAAAAAAGGATCCGATTATTTTCGCCGTCGAAAAGCGAGCGTCCGCAATGCCTATACGGATCTGTTCAGTTCCTTCGATATGACCGTAGCCGCCAGTATCGGCCAGGAGGCCATGGAAAATTTTTTGCTGGGCCAGGCCGACGAAGTCTATTTGTTGTACGGTGAATTCATCAGTCTGGCGATTCAGCGGCCCAGGCTTCAGAAACTGTTGCCCATCACCCCCCCGGCGGCTGAAGGGACCCAGACCGGCGGTCCGGATTATCTTTTTGAACCGTCCCCCGAGGCCATTTTTCAGGAATTGCTTCCCCGTTATGTGAACGTCCAGATCTACCGGGGGATGCTGGAAAATTCCGCCAGCGAGCAGGCGGCCCGAATGGCGGCCATGGACAACGCCAGCCGAAACTGCAAGGATCTGATCAACAGCCTGACCTTAGTGTATAACAAGGCCCGGCAGAGCGCCATTACCAAAGAATTGATGGACATCGTGGGCGGCGCCGAGGCCCTCAAGTAATAATAACCGAATCGGTATACTCTTAAAGAGGAGGATTTAGATACATGGAAACCGGAAAAACCGAAGGAGCTGTGGGCAAGATTACCCAGGTAATCGGCCCGGTGGTGGATGTGGAATTCCCGGAAGGGAAATTGCCCAATATCCTCAATGCCATCCGCATTACCAATCCGGCCATTGATGATCGCCAGGAAAATCTAGTCGTCGAGGTTGCGCAGCATCTGGGCGATAATGTGGTTCGCTGTATCGCCATGGATACCACCGATGGTCTGGTTCGAGGAATGCCGAGCCGGGATACCGGCTCGGCCATTATGGTTCCGGTTGGCGCCGCGGGTCTGGGCAGGGTTCTGAATGTGATCGGTGAACCGGTGGATGGTCTGGGACCGGTAAAGGCCGAAAAATATTATCCCATCCATCGCCCCGCGCCGAGCTTCGTGGAGCAGGACACTTCGGTTAAGGTTTTGGAAACCGGGCTTAAGGTTATCGATCTTCTGGTTCCCTTCCCCCGCGGCGGTAAGATGGGGATGTTCGGCGGCGCCGGCGTGGGCAAGACCGTGGTCATGATGGAGATGGTCCACAACATCGCCATGCACCATGGCGGCATCTCGGTTTTTGCCGGGGTGGGTGAGCGGACCCGCGAAGGAAACGACCTTTATCTGGAAATGAAAAATTCCGGGGTTCTTCCCAAGGCGGCCCTGATCTACGGGCAGATGACCGAACCCCCCGGGGCCCGGGCCCGGATCGCGCTAACCGCTTTGACTGCGGCCGAGTATTACCGCGATGAGGAAGGGCAGGACGTGCTCCTTTTTGTGGATAACATCTTCCGGTTTACCCAGGCCGGTTCCGAGGTTTCGGCCCTCTTAGGCCGCATCCCTTCCGCCGTGGGCTATCAACCGACCCTGGGCACGGACTTGGGCGAATTGCAGGAACGGATCACCTCGACCACCAAGGGTTCCATTACCTCCGTCCAATGCGTCTATGTGCCGGCCGACGACTTGACCGACCCGGCGCCGGCCACCACCTTTGCCCACCTGGACGGGACCGTGGTGCTTTCCCGCCAGATCGCCGAGTTGGGGATTTATCCGGCCGTCGATCCCTTGGACTCCACCTCCCGGATCCTTGATCCCAACATCCTGGGCCAGGAGCACTATAACGTGGCCCGGAACGTTCAGATGATTCTCCAGAAGTATAAGGACCTCCAGGACATCATTGCCATCCTGGGTATGGACGAACTTTCCGACGAGGACAAGTTGGTCGTGACCCGGGCCCGCCGGATCCAGCGTTTCCTGTCCCAGCCCTTCTTTGTGGCGGCGGAATTTACCGGCAAGGAAGGAAAATTTGTCAAAGTGGAGGAGACAATCCGCGGCTTCAAGGAAATCATCGAAGGCAAGCACGACGACCTGCCTGAACAGGCCTTCTATATGGTGGGCGGCATCGACGAAGCGGTGGAAAACGCCAAGCTGCTGGCAGCGGCCTAACAACAAAAGAGGCGGATAGCAATTATGGCTGAAAAACTCCAATTAGAGGTTGTGACCCCCGATCGCTTGGTACTTAGCGAGACGGTGGATATTGTCATGGCCATAGGTAGTTTGGGTGAGTTCGGCATCCTGCCCAACCATGTCCCTTTTCTGACGCCCTTGTTGCCGGGCGAGCTTCGCTACCGGAAGGACAACCAAGCGGACTATATGGTGGTCACCGGAGGGTTTGTAGAAGTCTCCCAGAACAAGGTGACCGTCCTGGCCGAAGCGGCCGAAAGGGCCCGGGAGATCGATCTGGATCGGGCCAAGCGGGCCAAAGAGCGGGCCGAAAAACGTTTGGCCCTGGCCAAGTCCGAAGCCATCGATCATCTCCGGGCGGAGTTGGCCCTGCGCCGCGCCCTGCTGCGCCTCAAGGTGGCGGAACGAGGTCATTAATCTACCTTTTCTCCCAGCCCCCTTTGAATTGAAAAGGCAGGTCTCCGGACCTGCCTTTTTTTGCTTTAAAGGGACGGTCTAAAACAGAAGTGACGCCGTTCTTGAAAGGATTTTAGGGGGGGGCTAAAGAGGGCAGCTTTGACCATCCTGCTGGCAGGCGGCTTCGCGTTTTTTTTCCGCCAAGCGGATCTCCCGGCGCACCTGGGCTTCCCGGTTGCGACGGATCTCTTCCTCGGTTTCAAAGAGAAGAGGAGGGACCGGGTGGGGCTTCCCCCGGGTATCCAAGGCCACGAAGGTCAGGTAGGCGGAAGCGGTATGGCGCAACTCGCCGGTAAGGACATCTTCGGCTTCCACCCGCACCCCGACTTCCATGGAGGTTTTTCCCACCATGTTCAGGCTGCCCTTGAAAAAGACCAGGTTGCCGACAAAGACCGGGTTGTGAAAATCCAGCCGGTCGAGGGACGCGGTCACCGCATTGCAGCGGGCGTGGCGGACGGCCACTACGCCGGCAGTGGTATCGATTAACTTCATGATCACCCCCCCGTGCACGTTGCCGGCCGGATTGGCGTCTTCGGGGATCATCACTTGGGCCAGGGTGACCAGGCTGTCTTTAATTTTTTTCCCTTCCATGATGGTATTTTCCTTTAGGCAGAATGGAAAAGTCGGGTTTCCGCGTTGGTTTCCAATCATGAAGTATACTGAATAATGGTCGGTCTGGCAAGGACCAATGGATAAATTAGGAGCACTTGCGGTTGAGGAGGACAATGATTAAATTAATATATTATCTTCGATCTATATGTGAGTTGACCAGGAGGATCATTATGGAACGGAAAGCGTATTTTGAGAAGAACCAGGGGACCGGCATTTTGGCCACGGCCGATGCCCAAGGCAAAGTGGATGCGGCCGTATATTCCCGGCCCCACGTTATGGAAGACGGTACCCTGGCCTTCATCATGCGGGACCGATTGACCCATCACAATCTTCAATCCAATCCCCAGGCCACCTACCTTTTCATAGAAAACGTTCCCGGTTACCAGGGTAAACGTCTTTTTATGACCAAGGTGCGGGAAGAGCAGGATCCGGAGAAGATCAAGGCGCTTAAGCGCCGCCAATACGCCGATGATGACCTGGAGCCAAAATTTCTGGTTTATTTCCAGGTCGTTCAAGAACTTCCGTTGATCGGCAGCGGGAAAATATAGAATATGGAAAGGATTGCATCGATCAGGGGACCATTCGCCTGATTCAGATGCAGCCGGATAGACTGGAATTCTTCTGGTACCTGCCTAGTGGCCAGCTCCAGGCCAAGGGGGAATAGATCCAGGTCAGGAAATACACCCCGGACCCGAAGACCTCGCCACCCGTCATTCCCTTTCACGGTCCGAAATAGGACCTGGCGGAACCCGGAGACACTAAGCCAGCATTTCTTGAAGTTGCTTCTTTTTCTCTCCGGATAAGTCCTGGTCCTTCCGAAGGTTCATGGCCTTCATGACATCATAGGTTCCATCTTCAAACAATACCGGCACCTGGGTGAGGTAATCAAGCGAAGGGCAACAGCCGGGCGCGAAAAATGAACCCGGCCGCCTCCCCTCCGGGTACCGGGATTTAACGGCCTGGTACTCCGTAGGAGAAAGCACCAGACCACACTGCCCCTGGAAATTCCTCACTCCGTCGCCCGGGTCAAAAAGCCGTTTAGTTTCCAACACAGCACCTTCCTTTTGATCTGGCCGGCCAGGATCCCGCTCCGCTAATCAGGATTTTTTCCTCCAAAGAACCCCCCAATATAAAATGTCTATTTGAAGCGCCGGTCGAATACTTCTTATAAATAAGAAACAGGATCAGGCAGGCCAACCTCGCGGAAGCCCTTTTTCCGGAGAAGGCAACTGTCGCACTGACCACAGGCCCGGCCGTCGGGTGCCGGGTCGTAGCAACTGTGCGTCAGGCCATAGTCCACTCCCAGGGCCAACCCTTTTCGAATAATTTCCGCCTTGGTGAGCCGGATTAAAGGCGTCTGAATCCGGAATTTTATTTTTCCTTCCACCCCAGCCTTGGTGGCCAGATTGGCCAGTCGTTCGAAGGCCGCGATATATTCGGGACGACAGTCTGGATATCCGCTGTAATCGAGGGCGTTCACCCCGATAAAGATATCCGCCGCCCCCAGCACTTCGGCCCAGCCCAGGGCCAGGGAGAGAAAAATGGTATTGCGGGCCGGAACGTAGGTCACCGGGATTTCCTGAGTCATCGCCGATTCTTCCCGGCCCTTGGGGACATCCATATTTTCCGTCAGAGCGGATCCCCCGATTTTTCCTAAATCAATAGGGATCACCAGATGCTCTTTGGCCCCCAGGGCTCGGGCCACCCGTTGGGCGGCCTCCAGCTCCAAGGCATGCCGTTGGCCGTACCGAAAACTAAGGCTGTAAAGGGTAAATCCTTCCGAGCGAGCCAGGGCCATGACCGTGGTGGAATCCAGGCCCCCGCTGGAAAGCACGACCGCTTTTTTCTCTTTGTTCATACGCCCCTTTGATTCGGATCCCAGAGGATTTTGTGCAACGGCAACTGCAACCGGACCTCCAGGTGTTCTTCTAAAATCCATTGAGCCAGAAGTTCTGGGTTCCAACTTCCCAAACACCGGTGAAAAATGGACCGGAATTTTATCCGGAAAGTATGGCTGGTAATCATCTAAAATTCCCCGGGCATACTCGAAATCAATCCGGTTTCCGATGACAAACTTAAGTTCATCGGTTGAACCGAGTCTCCTAAGGTTTTCCAAATCGTTTTGGGCTTCCATCCCGCTGGAGGGGCACTTCATATCCACTACTTTAATGCACCGGTCGTCCACCCCTTGAATGTTTTGACTCCCATTGGTTTCCAGCAGGACCGTAAAGCTTCTTTCCAGCAGCCGCAGGATAAGTGCCGGCGTTTCCGCCTGGATTAAAGGTTCCCCTCCCGTTATTTCGACCAGCGGGCAGCGGTAGGAGGAGACTTGATCCAGAATCAAATCAAATTCCATCTCCGTTCCTTCTTCATAGGCATACCGGGTGTCGCAGTAGGAACAACGCAGGTTGCAGCCGGTTAAGCGGATGAAGACGCAAGGGCGGCCGGCATAGGAAGATTCTCCCTGCAGGCTGTAGAAAATTTCATTGACCTTAAGGGACATTTATGATGACCTCGCAAAAAGTCCAAAAACGACTTTCTGCTCGGCGGGGGAGGGCTCTCCCTCCCCCGCCATTTGAAGTGAATTCAAATGGTGCCACCCCTACCCCAGACCGAGGCTTATTCGCCTTCGGTCTGTTGACGGACTTCTGGCGAGCCCATCAATTTGATGACCTTTATGCTTCCCCCAGATAGGCCTTTTTTACATCTTCGTTTTTAGCCAGTTCCGGAGCCGGGCCGGAAAGGACGATCCGCCCCGCCTCCAGGACATAGCCCCGGTGGGAGTATTTGAGGGCGATGCGGGCGTTCTGTTCCACCAGAAGGATGGTGGTCCCCTGGCGGTTGATCTCCTTGAGGACCTGGAAGAGGTCGTACATGAGCAGAGGGGCCAGCCCCATGGAGGGTTCATCCAGAAGCAGCATTTTGCCCCCGGTCATCAAGGCCCGGGCCACGGCCAACATCTGCTGTTCCCCGCCGCTCAGGGTGTCGGCCATCTGGTTCTGGCGTTCCTCCAGGCGGGGAAATAACTCGAAAGCCCGCTGGGCCTTCTGCTGAATTTTTCGCGACTCTTTGATCCCGAAAGCGGCTATTTTCAGGTTTTCCCAGACCGTCAGGTTGCCGAAGATCCGGCGACCCTCGGGGACCAGGGCCAGGCCCAGGCGGCTGACCACCTGATGGGGCGAAAACGAGAGCAGGTCCTTTCCGTCAAACTGAAGTCGGCCGGAGAGAACCGTCGGGGCTTCGGGTGGGGGCAGGCGCATGATGCTCATCAGGGTAGTGGACTTGCCGGCCCCGTTGGCGCCAATGAGGGTGACGATTTCTCCCTCCTCCACCTGCAAAGAAATCCCCTGCAGGGCCTCGATGGGTCCATAAGCCACTTTCAGGTTTTCAATTTCCAGCAACATTAAGGACTCGAGTTTAACACAATAATAGCCCTACGAAAAACGAAATCCTTCGTGGAGAGGACGCCAGGATTGACCGTTGGTAACCTGGGAAGCTTACGCCGCCTCTTCTTTTCCCAGATAGGCTTCAATCACCCGGGGGTCCCGCTGGATTTCTTCCGGCGGGCCGGAGGCTATGGTTTCGCCGAAATCCAGGACCTGGATGACCTCGCAGAGGTTCATGACCACCTTCATTTCGTGCTCGATCAGCCAGACGGTCAGCTTGAATTCCTTTCGAAGCCAGCGAATCAAATCGACCAGGGCGCTTTTTTCCTGCAGGTTCATCCCGGCCGCCGGTTCATCCAGCAGAAGTACTTTCGGCCGGGTCATGAGGGCCCGGGCGATTTCAACTTTGCGTTGCAGCCCGTAGGGCAGGTTCTTGGTCATCTCTCCGCTATAGTCTCCCAAACCCAGCAGGGCCAACAATTCCCGGGCGGAGTGGGTGCTTTCCGCTTCCCCCGACCGATAGCGGACCGTTTGCAGCAGGATATCCCAGAGCCCGTAGCCCAGACGAAAATGGTTGCCCAGGCAGACGTTGTCCAGAACGGTCATGGTGGGCCAGAGGCGGATGTTTTGAAAAGTGCGGGCCACGCCGGTGGCAGTGATCCGGTGCGGGTGGAGTCCGTTCAACGTCTTGCCGTTTAAGCGGATCGTTCCGCCGGAGGGCTGATAAACGCCGCAAACCAGGTTGAAGACCGTGGTCTTTCCGGCCCCATTGGGTCCGATGAGACCCACCATTTCTCCGCCTTCCAGGGTCAGGTTGAAATTATTGACCGCCCGCAGTCCTCCGAAGGAATGGGTCAACCCGTTCACCTCAAAGAGCGCCATGGCTATTTCCCCTCCGAGCGATAAAAGCGTTTCAGTCCCGGGAAAACATCTGTCAATTCCCGATGCCCCAACAAGCCTTCGGGCCGGAAGAGCATCAGGAAAAAGAGCAGCAGGGGGATGATAACCCATTTGAAGAGTTGCAGGGGTCTCAGTACCTCGAGGAGCAGGGTGAACAGTACGGCGCTTAGGACCGAACCGCTCAGGGAGCCCATGCCACCCAGGTAAACCATGACCATGGCCTCGGTGGATTTCATGATGGTAAAGCTGCCGGGGTTGATGTAGCCCAAAACGTGGGCCAGGAGTCCGCCGGCCACCCCGGCCAGTCCCGAAGAGAGCATGAAGGCGATCATCTTCATCTTGCGGATATTAATCCCCATGATTTCCGCGGCGATCTCATCTTCCCGGATGGCGATCACCCCCTGGCCGTAAGTGGAGCGGATGAAACGCTGAATCACCACTACGGTCAGGGCCACAAAGATCCCGGTCCAGATCAGCATCCAGGGGATTTCCCAGACCGCTTCCATCCCGTTGACCACCCGGGACATGCCCATGAAGCCCCGAGCCCCGCCGATGACCTGGATGTTTTCGATGGCGCTTTTGATAATGTAGTTGGCGGCCAAAGTGATGATGGCCAGGTAGTCGCCCCGGGTCCGAAAGGAAGGGACGGCGATCATCAACCCGGCCAGGGCGGCGGCCAGACCGCCGATCAGGAGCAGCAGGGGAAAGAGGAGGATCGCCCATTGGGAGTTCAGCAGGGCCGGACCGAACACCGAACCGGAGGTGAAGAACCAGACCGTCAGGAGGGAGGTGACGTAGGCGCCCACGGCCATGAAGCCGGCGTGGCCGCAGGAAAATTCCCCCATGTAGCCGTTGATCAGGTTCAGGCTGGCGGACATGATGATGTTGATGCCGATGAAGAGGATAACCAGTTGGGTGTAGGAGTCCAGCCAGCCCGCCCAGGAAGACCCGATCAAGAGCAGGAAAAGAAGCGCTCCCCAGGTTACGGCGGGGAATCGGTCCATAATTCTTTAGACCTTGGTCCGCCGGGCCAGACCGAAGAGCCCGGTGGGTCTAAAAGTGAGAATAGCCATCAGAATGCCGAAGCTGATCAGGTCCCGGTAGGTGGAAGGAAAGACGGTGGCCGAGAAAATCTCGATGAAGCCCAGTAGAAATCCGCCCACAAAAGCCCCGCGGATCTCTCCGATCCCACCGACCACGGCGGCGATAAAGGCCTTCCAGCCGATGAGGGCCCCCATATAGGGTTCCAGCACCGGGTAGGAGAGGGCGAAGAGGATCCCGGCCACGGCGGCCAGCGCGGAGCCCAGGGCGAAGGTGACGACGATGACGCTGTCCACCGGGATGCCCATCAGCGGGACCGCCACCCGGTCATAGGAAATGGCCCGCATCGCCAACCCCCAGCGGGTCTTGCGGACCACGATCTGGAGCAACAAAAAGACCAGCAGGGTGGTGGCGATGACGACGATCTTGAGGTTGCTGAAGGTGATTCCCCCCCAGTGGTAAATCACCCGGGGGATCAACTCGGGGAAATTTTTTCGGCTGGCGCCCAACAGGGCCAGGTTGCCGTTCTCCAGGATCAAACCCACCATCAGGGCCGTGATGACCACGTAAAGCCTGTTGGCCCCTTTTCGACGCAGGGGCCGGTAGGCGATCCGTTCGATGGTCACGCCCACCCCGGCCGTCAGGGCCATGGTCAGGAGGAGAGTCAGGAAGAAGACCATCTCCGGCGAAAGGGTATAAGGCAGCTTCAAGGCGTAAGCGCCTAAGAGGAAGGCGGAAATAAAAAAACCGAAGTAGGCCCCCACCATAAAAATATCGCCGTGGGCAAAGTTGATCAGCAGCAGCACCCCGTAGACCATGGAATAACCCAGGGCGATCAGGGCGTAGAAGCTGCCCCACTGGAGGGCGTTGATCAGGTTTTGAAGGAAAAGGGATAAGGTCAAGGCTGAATTCCCGGGTAAATATTCACCGCAAAGGCGCGAAGGATTTTATTCTCGTGGAAATCGGCGGCGGCCGATTTCCACGAGAAAACATTCTGTTTCTTTGCGCTCTTTGCGCCTTTGCGGTGCGTTTTGTTTTATGGGCAGACGGACTTGTAAAACTGAAAACTGCCGTCCTGTCCGATTTTGACCACGACGGCGCACTTCTGCGGATCGCCAGTCTTGCCGTTAAAGGTCATCTTGCCGGTGATTCCATCAAAGCCCCGGATCTTGGCCAGTTGATCCCGGACGGACTGCCGGTCCTTGACCAGGTTGCCGCTCAGTCCTTTGGTGTTCTGGACGGCCTGCAGGAGCAAACGGGCGGCATCCCAGGTCAGGGCGGCCACATCGTCGGGTTCGTAGCCGTACCTGGCCTTGTAGCTGTCGATGAATTCCTTGGTGGCCCCTTTGGCCCCGGCGGCCGCGTAGTGGGTGCTGAAATAATAGCCCTTGCAGTCGTTCCCGCAGAGCTTCATCAGTTCCGCCGAGCCCCAGGAATCGCTGCCCAGGACGGGTTTATTCCAGCCTAATTCCCGGGCCTGTTTCACGATCAGGGGAATTTCATCGTAGTACTGGGGAGTGAAGAGGACATCGGCCTTGGAAGCCACGATTTTGGTCAACTGGGCGCTGAAGTCCCGGTCCTTGGTGGTAAAGGTCTCAAAGGCTACGACGGAACCGGCGCCGTTAATTTTCTGGAAGGCCGCCTTAAAAAATTCGGCCAGGCCCTTGGGATAGTCGCTGGCGATGTCGTAAAGGACCGCGGCCTTCTTGGCCTTCAGTTCCTGGGTGGCGAACTTGGCCAGGACTGGACCTTGGAAGTCGTCCAGAAAGCAGGCCCGGAAGACCCAGGGGCGGTTCAGGGTGGTCTTGGGGTTGGTGGACCAGGCGGTGATCATCACCGTTTTGTTGGCGTCGCTGACCTCTCCGGCCGGGATGGCCTGCTTGCTCGACTGGGGGCCGATGATGGCCAGGACTTTGTCCTGGGCGATCAGCTTCAAGGCCACGGCCGTGGCCGATTCGGCCTTGGACTCGTTGTCCTGATAGACAAATTCGATCTTATAGATCTTGTTGCCGACCTTCAATCCGCCGGACTTGTTAATCCGTTCCTTGAGCATCTCCCCGGCGTACTTGGACCCTTCGCCCACTTTGGGGATGTCGCCGGTCAGGGGGATGTTGAACCCCACTTTGATGACCTCGGCCGCCAGGCCCAATGCCGCCCAACTCAAAACCAAAAGACCTGTCAATAAAACTGCAAACCCTCTTTTACCCATGGTTGCCTTCCCCCTGGTCGCTAATTTTAATTGCCGCTGAAAAGGTTAATGTATTGAAAAGCGGATCAGCCGTCAAGCAGGAAAAGATGAAATTATGGCCCTGACCCGGGGATGAGCGTTGGATATCCTGGTGGACAGCAACATCATCCTGGATAGGGATTGGGCGCGGTACCAGACCTATTTTCCCAAACTGCAGATCATCAGACCGAAGATATAAAGAGGAATTCAGTATCAGGGGAAGGTACAAACGGTGTTGATACTCGATGAGTACGGCGCAGCCGCGCACCGTATCACCGGCACCGGAGGGCAGGTTCCAAATCAGCCAGTAGACGTATTGGCTGTTGTCAACAACCGCGTAGTCTAATCCAAGCCGAGAAATACCAGCGAAATCCCGCTCATCCTTTTTGCAAAAGCCTCGCGGAAATCCTGGCAGACCACTTCCGGATTATGGTAACCATCAATTAGATTCCTAAGAATAAGCGGTTAGCCCCGCGGTTTCAATCTGCCTGATTAATTTCTGGTCAAAGGTCAAGAGAACGGAACCCTTCTGCGCTTTGCAGAGGGCCGCGACCAGGGCGTCGCCAAAATCGGCAATAACTTTCGGCCAGTAGTCGAAGACGGCTTTAAAGTTGATCTCCTGGACGACCCTCACTCCCGGCAGGATCATAAAATCCATGACCATTTCCTTGATCTCCTCCGGAGGTACCTGATAGATTTTTTCCATAACATAGACAAATTCGGTCAGGACATGGGAGTGGCAGAGAATGATCCCTTTCAGCAGCGAAACGGTTTCAAAGACAGCCTTCATGATCTGCTGTTGTTTCAGGTTCCTGTCGGTTACAAAGGAAATCAAGGCGTTGGTATCGATTATGTATTTTTTCACCGATGATTCTCCAGGCGTAAGTCCCTGGCTAAGGTAATGTCCGCCTCGATGTCCCCTTTTCCGACTTTTACCTTGTTCTGATATTTTAGGAAATTTTTTTGTTTTGGGGAAACTATGATTTTCCCGTGGTCGACCTTCCATTCCAGGGTGTCGTTCACCACCAGAGCCAGATTCTCCCGGATGGCTTTGGGAATGGTCGTTTGAAATTTAGAGGTAATGGTCGATTGCATGGCGGATCTCCTCTCTGAAAAAGTCTCCTTACCTTGTCAATATATCGTAAGGAAGAGTGGATGTCAATAAGGCCGTAAATTGGTTTTTTTGAAACGAATCATCTGAATCAGATAGAGACTCTCGACCTGTTCCTGGATGCAGGCATTTCCAGAAACCTCGACGCTACCGATGTTTTAACCTCCTTGCGCAGATTTGGGTCAAATAGCTGATTCTTGGGGATTGCTTCGTCGCTTCACTCCTCGCAAGGACAGACCCGAGGACTTATAGCGAAACTATTGGCAACGACTATTTTCGGGGTTTGCTGTCGAAGGTATATTCTCTGCGGTAGCCGGCTGAACAATTCTCAACTTGAACGGTGATGATCCCCCGTGGGTCATAGGAGTAGATCTCGCGGATTTCCTGCCCGGCCAGGTCCGGTCGTTTTTCCAGGGGGACGCGGGCCAGGTCAGGTTCCTGCTCCAATTGAGGGTCATAGGGGAAATAGACATCTTCCCAGACGAACAGGTCGCCTTGGGGTTCCCCGGCCTCCCCCAGGGCGCTGCACTCCAGGAAACGCAGGTGGCCCACATTATGAACCGGATGGTAGTCTCGAACAACCTCCGGCCCGCCCGCCCCGGATTCCAGCAGGCTGTCTTTGCGAAAGATGGGGTCGAATACTTTTTCGCGCCCTTCCTCCCCTTCCCGCCAGAGTCCGAAATGGCGGGTAACCGCCTCCCGGATTGAAATCCGCGCCTGGGGGTCGGTGCTGACGGCCAGGCCGATGGCCGTGGCAGCCTGGGGATAGGGCGAAATCCGGACCTTGCGGCCGAAGAGCTCCCGCAATCGACGGGAGACCGGGGGGAAGGCCACCGAGCCTCCCACCAGATAGACGGCCGCGAAGCGTTGGCTGTCTTCGGAATCAATCCCGACCTGTTGCAGGTCGTCCATTACCTTAAGGACCAGCGCCAGGCTGTTCTCGATCAGGGGGAGGCAGCGAGCGTAAATCTCCTTCGTTCCCAGGATGAGGGACCGCTCTTCTCCTTCTTCCAGGGCCAGCTCCACCAGCATCTTCTGTGTGTTGGGCTTCAGACCCTCCTTGCGTTCCCGGCATTCCTCCAGCAGTCGGGGTTCTAAGCCCGGAGGCAGTTCTTCCCGGGAGAGGCTCAATTTTTCCAAGGCCATTTCCAGAATGAGCTGATCGAAGTCATCCCCGCCGAGCCGGTTGATCCCCTGGTGGGTGATGACGTCGAAGTGGCTCTCGGCGAAACCCACCACCGAGGTGTCAAAGGTACCCCCGCCCAGGTCATAGACCACCAGATATTTTTTGGGGCTCTTGGGTCCGAGATCGCGCATATAGCGGTGTACGAATTCTACGGCGGCGGCCGAAGGCTCGTTCATCAGGCCCCGGACCTGGAAACCGGCCCGGCGAAAGGCCTCCAGGGTGATGAAGCGCTGGTTGCTGCCGGCGTTGGCCGGGACCGCGGCCAGAACTTCCAGGGGCCGTCCTCGGGGGAGGTTAAGGGGACTGTGCTGGGTGAGCATTTCCTTGACATGGGCCAGGAACAGGGTGACCAGCTCCAAGGCCGGGAGGGAGAAACCCGGGGCGAGTTCCAAAAGGTCATCGGGTCGAACCTGGCCGAGCAGACGTTTCAGGGAGCGCAGGACCCGCGCTTCCGGGTCCTGGAGCCGCTTCGCCGCCTCCCAGCCGAAAAGGAGTTTCCCCTGGTCCACGGCCGCCAGGGTGGGGATGTACTCCTTCACTTCGTCCTCCCAGGTGAAGGTGCAGACCGGGTAGTTCCCGTTTTCCACGGACGCGACTACCGTGCGGGTGGTCCCGAAATCAATGCCGAGTCGAAGGGCTTTCGATTTTTTGCTCATTGGATGCCTCGCAATTGCTCTCTTAAGAATCGGTCCGGCTATCAGCTTACCACCCTCGGGGGGAATGTCAATGGTTCCATTTCCCTTAATTCACCATCAAAAAGATAGAAAACCTCCTTTGCTGTCTACCTGGACTGGCGCTAATTCGCAAACTGGCTTCAAATTTTGACAGTACCGCAGGAAGGATGGCCGCTATTAAAAATCATCCTTATCTTAAATAATCTCACAAATAACATGATATCCGGAAAGGCTAAATTTACCGTCGATGAATAATTCGTCAGGAGATTTATTGACATTTTTAATGATTTAAGTAGGATATGTATAGTTGGGGCCGGGACAGGTAACATAGATCTATTTTTTTGTGGGCATCAGAAGCCACCGGGGTGGTGGAGTTCATAATAAACAACATAATAACTTGATGGGATGTGCTCATGCTCCAAACGGGGCATAACGAATAATGGGCACAAGGGAAACGATCTGGGCACAGGGGAACTACGGTGGACATTGCGGCCTAGATCCCTCTATTCGCAGGGATGAGAACGCCCTCTGAAGGCTGGAGGCCGGGAAACAGCAAACAGTACATTTTCTGCTACCGCTTATCGAATTGATGTGAGATAATGATTAAAGTTCGAGAGTTTGCAGGATGATATGTAGCATGAAATTCATTCGATAAAACGGATGTGTAATGGCTGAGTATCCGACATACCCGAATGCACCAATCATCGAGGCGATATTAGACATTCAGGTCTCCCTGCCACAAGACATTTCGCTTGAGCACCTGCGTAGCCTTCATGGCAAAATCCAACAGAGATACCCCGAAAAACGTGAAAGGGTCGCGTTTAAGAGTTCCTTGAAGTTGGCTTTCCCGGAAAAGCAGGCAGTAACCACAGGTACTGGCAAGACGGATGGATATCTTTTTCGTTCTGCTATTGAAGGGAAGGTGGTGCAATCTCGGCTTGATGGTTTTACTTTTAACAAGCTGAAACCCTACGAGTCATGGATGCTATTCAGTACCGAAGCGAAGGACATGTGGACTTCTTATTGTGACATTGCGCATCCCAAAAAGATAACTCGTTTTTCGCTTCGATACATAAACAAAATTGTTATTCCGTTCAACATTGATACCAAAGATTATTTTTTGACTGGGCCTGAAATTAGTCATTCACTTCCCCAGACCTTTCGGTCTTTTTTTATGCGGTTAGAAATTTCTAACGAAAAGGACGATTCATTGGGCATAATCAATATGGCTTCGGGGCCTGCCGATGAGTCTGGGCTTCCGATTATTTTTGACATAGATGTAATTAGACATGTTGACATTTCACCAAATGACGAGAAGTTGTGGTCTTCTTTAGAAGAGTTGCGAGAATTCAAGAATAGAATATTTTCCGAAAGTTTGACAGATAAGGCGAAAGAGACGTTCAAATGAGAAGCCCTACAGCATCATTGGCCAAAAAGGTGATTGACATTGCAGAGTTCCGTGAGTCTGGCAACAAAGGTATGGCCACAGAATCTCAAGTGGTATTTCAGGCCTTTGAGCAGTTTCTGGAACATCACCTTGAGCCAATTTCCAGAGAGTGGGATAGACCTGCCGTTCGATTCTTAAAGCTTAGGAACGAATGGCTAAGAGATACAGAGTTCCTTTCATCTATACACGAAATCATCCTGCACCCAGCCTACCTGCAAATCATTGGCATGGGACCTGTGGCAGTTCCGTTGATCATCAATGAGCTTCAGGTTTATCCGGATTATTGGTTCTGGGCACTCAGTGCAATCACTGGGACAAATCCAGTTTCACCTGATAAACTCGGCGACATTGACGCCATGACCGAGGCATGGCTTGAATGGTGGAGGGCTTGTGACCTGCGCAACGAACCCATCTGTAAAGCAGCAATTTCCGAACTTAGACGATTCTAATCATTCTGAGACAAGTCCGCGATCACCAAAGTACAATTGCATTGCTTGGGCTGCTGGCGATTCCAGTAAATTCTGGTGGCCTGAGTATGCTCATTGGCCTCCCGGTGTTTCAACCGACCTTACACTCGATAGTTTTATCGCTGCATTTCAAACCCTTGGCTACGAGCCGTGTAACGGCCCCGAGTACGAGCCGAACTTTGAAAAGATTGCAATCTATACTAAGTCAGGTCGGCCAACCCATGCAGCCCGTCAGTTGGCGAACGGTCTCTGGACAAGCAAGCTTGGTAGGCATGTTGATATAGAGCATTTTATCGATGCGCTTGACGGACCTGCCTACGGGACTATTGAAGCATATATGAAAAGGCCAGTCTCATAATCCCATTTTTTCTATGTTTTTGTTACCTCACGTTAGTGAGTCTTAAAGATCTGAGAAACTCCACCAAAGATTGTTTTTTCGCTGATGAGCCGCAGCTAGAAGTAAGGCAGAGATGGACAGAATCCAATCGTGGCCATGCACGCGGATCCGAACTACGCCGAGCACAGTGGGTGGTAGTGTCTCCAAGACCAATAGCGGCGTGGTTCGGGCCGGTGATGGCCGCCGTTAGCTGATTGATATAGGGCTACATGGGCTCAACGAAGGGATCCTCCTCGAAGCCGGAAGCACTAGGACCCCGTAGCACCTGAGGCGGAAATATATGGAGCGAAAGGATATTCTTTGATGCTGTACTTTACGAACAGGGGTGGGTGGCGCAGGCTATTGCTGGTACTGCTGAGCGTTGTGATCGTGGCGGGTTGTGCTGGCCACGATCTCCGGAGCAGGCCGGCCGCCATGCCCGAGGTCCGCCCGGGCATTCTCGCGGGATATCTAAAGTCCCAAGCGCTCCCGAATAGCCAGGTCTTGATTCCGCCTCCCCCCGCCGCAGGCTCGGCCGCCTTCGCGCTCGATGAGGACATCAGTCGGAGAAGTTTCACTTTACGAGGTACACCGCGCTGGTCTCTGGCTGTTTCCGACGCCGATCTGTCCTTTCCGAACGCGGCCGGCACATTTTCCTGCGCCTTGCAGGCCCCGATCACCGAAGAAGAAACGCCACGGTTGTACTTGCTGCTGCGCCGAACGTTGACTGATGTGGGACTTTCTACCTATGCGGCCAAGTATCATTACCAGCGCACGCGCCCTTTTGTAGTGAACAAAGAGCCCATCTGCACTCCGGCTGAGGAAGCACATCTGCGAAAGGATGGTTCTTATCCGTCCGGGCATACCGCGGTCGGTTGGGGTTGGGCGCTGGTCCTCTCCGAGATTTCGCCGGAGCAGACCGATGCTATCCTGTTGCGGGGCCGAGCCTTCGGAGAGAGCCGTAATGTCTGTAACGTGCATTGGCACAGCGACGTGATTCAGGGCCGTTTTATGGCCGCGGCCACCGTGGCTCGACTGCACGCCGAGCCGGCGTTCCGCGCCGATCTGGAGGCCGCCAAGGCTGAGCTCGCCGACGTCCGGGGGAAAGGCCTGAAACCTGCGCGCGATTGCGGTGCCGAAAGCGCGGCGCTGGCCATACAACCGTCACTGACCCAATGAGCAGTTTACCCATTCATTCCGGCCGGCTCCTTCCAGTCGGCTGATTTTGCGTTGGGCACCAAGGCAGGAAAACAAGGCACGCGTTTGCGGGAATACCTTATATGCCGCCAGGACGATCGACCAAGAAAAATACGATTCGTACGGAACTGATTGCTCCCTGCGGAATGAACTGCCGACTCTGCCGGGCCTTTATCAGGGATAGAAAGGCCTGTCCCGGTTGCCGAGGCGACGACGGCTTCAAATCGCAGGCCTGCATTTCGTGCCGTATCAAGAACTGTGGGGAATTAGTGAAAGGCGAAGCCAAGTACTGCTTCCGTTGCGACTCTTTTCCTTGTGATAAAATGAACCATTTGGATAAGCGTTATAGAATCAGGTATGGCCTGAGCGTGATTGACAACCTTGAGAACATCAGAAAATTCGGGCTGAGGCAATTCATTAGAGACGAAAAAGAAAGGTGGACCTGTCCAAAGTGCGGTGAACTCCTATGTGTCCACAAACCGCAATGCCTTTCTTGCGGGCACAAGCGGCGTCTACAATGTTGAGGGGTCATTCCAACAGCGAGAAATAGAGGAAGAGCATTGATGATTTATGAAGGCACACCCTTTGGGGTTGGTGATTAACCATGGCACCCTCTTACGACGTGATCATTATCGGCACCGGTCCTGCGGGGATATTCGCCGCCCTGGAGCTCATCAAGAATCCCCGCTTGAAAATCCTGATGATCGAGAAAGGCAGCGACATCCAGGCCAGAAGTTGTCCCATGGCCGAAACGTCCATTCCCTGTGTCCAGTGCGACCTCTGCAGCATCCTCTGCGGCTGGGGAGGGGCCGGGGCCTATAGCGATGGGAAACTCACCCTGACCTCGGAATTCGGGGGATGGCTTAAGGAGTATGTTTCCGAAGAAGATCTGGCCGTCCTGATCGAGTATGTGGATTCGATTTACTGCTTTTTCGGGGCCGGAGGCGAAATTCACGGCCAGAACAAGGACGCCCTGGACCGTCTGAAGAAGAAAGCCGCCGGGTATAACCTGGAGCTCATTCCGGCATTGATCCGGCATATTGGCACAGAGGTCTGCGGAGAGGTGTTGCGCAAAATCCGGGACGCGCTGGATGGTAAGGTTGACCTAATCTTTGATTCGCCGGTAGAGCAGATCCAGACTACCCAAGGCTTTGCTTCCGGGGTCAGGATGGCAGACGGGCGGACCTTTGCGTCCCGGTTTGTTATCACCGCGGTTGGCCGGGAAGGGTCGAGCTGGCTTTCCGGAGAAGCCAAACGATTGGATCTTTCGGTCCAGAAGAATCCGGTGGATATCGGGGTCCGGGTCGAACTTCCGGCAGCGATAATGAAAGATATAACGGATGTGGCTTATGAGGGGAAGTTCATCTATTTCTCAAGAAGATTTCACGACAAAGTCAGAACGTTCTGCATGAATCCCTATGGCGAGGTGGTCAAGGAAAATAGCGAAGGCATCTTCAGCGTCAACGGGCACAGCTTCAAAAACAAGAAGACGGAAAATACGAACTTCGCCCTCCTGGTGAGCACCGATTTCACCAGACCCTTTAATGATCCGATATCCTATGGGAAGTACATCGCCGGCCTGGCCAACCTGCTGGGCGGCGGCGTCATCGTCCAACGGCTCGGCGATCTGAAGATGGGCCGACGGTCTACGCCGGAGAGAATAGCCGAAGGCTCGGTGCGTCCCACCCTGGAAGACGCCACCCCGGGAGACCTGAGCTTCGTGCTGCCCTACCGGCATCTCAGCAACCTGATGGAGATGCTCGAAGCGCTCGATAACGTGGCCCCCGGAGTGAACTCCGGCGATACGCTTCTTTACGGCGTAGAAGTCAAATTCTACTCCATGAAGCTCAAGCTCACCCCCGGCCTGGAAACGGAAGTCAGGAATCTTTTCGCCGTCGGGGACGGTGCGGGAGTAACCCGCGGGTTGATCCAGGCTTCGATTTCAGGAGTCATGGCGGCGCGGGAAGTTTTGAAAGGCGGCAGAGGATGATTTTACGGTCAAGGAGAATGGGGAAAAGCGAAATGAGTCGAATAGAACGAGGAGGGGGAGAGCCACTGTTTAAACGTACCCAACGGGATAAAAGATATTTCTCATGAAATTTCTCCATACCGCAGACTGGCAACTGGGCATGAAGGCCGTCCAGGTGGGCGGGGCCGGGGAGCGGGTCCGCGCCGAACGGCTCAAAACGGCGGAGCGGATCGTCCGCTTGGCCGGGGATCAACACGTTGATTTCATCCTCCTGGCCGGCGACACCTTCGAGGACAACGCGGTGGAGCGCGTCCTGATCCAGCAGACGGCCGACCTGCTGGGCAGTATCGATCTCCCGGTTTATCTGATCCCCGGAAACCATGATCCCCTGGTTCCCGGAGCCGTCTGGGAGCACCCCTCCTGGAGCTCAAAGCCCAACATTCAAATACTTTCCGAGGAAAAGCCGGTACCCCTGCCCGGGGGCCGGCTGTACCCCTGCCCGGTCCGGGAAAAATTTTCCCGGAAAGACCTTACCTCCTGGATACCCCTGGAAACCACCTCCGAAATCCGCGTCGGCCTGGCCCACGGCTCCTTTGAAGGGGTCGGCGGGGACGACCTGGAACTCCCCATTCCCCGGAATGCGGCCTCCCGGGCGGGATTGGATTACCTGGCCCTGGGCCACTGGCATTCCCTGGCCCTTTTCCCGGAGGGCCAGGCGGTCACCCGCACGGCCTATCCCGGTACTCCCGAACCTTCCCGTTTCGGGGAGCGGGACAGCGGGAAGATCCTGATCGTGGAGATCGACGCCCCGAAATCACCCCCCCGGATTACCCCGATGACCGTCGGCGGGTTGGCCTGGGAGGTGTTGGAGGCCGACCTCCGGAAAGAGGGCGACTTGAATCGGCTCAAAGAGAAGATCGAGTCCTGGCCCCGGCCGGAAAACACCTTGCTGGCCTTGAAGGTATCCGGATTTCTCCGGGCCGAAGAACAGGGAGAACTCGTTCACCTCCAAGAGATCATCAACGCCCGCTTTCTCTACCGGGATGTGGACCTCTCCCGGCTGCAACCCTCTCCCGAAGACGAGACCTGGATGGCCGATCTTCCTCCCGGCATCCTCCGGGAAACCGCATCCCGAATACGTCAGCTTTCCGATCCCGGATTCCCCGGACCCCGTCCGGAGGGAGCCTCCCCGGAGACCGCCGCCCAGGCTTTGATGGAGCTTTTTCTCCTCTCGAAGGGGGGGGCCTGATGATCCTTCGGTCTATTATGGTTCAAGGGTGGCGCTGCTTCCTGGACCCCATTGTGGTCGGACCCTTTGATGAGAAGCTGAACATCCTTTTTGCCCCCAATGCCTGCGGGAAAACCACCCTTTTTGAGGCCCTCCGCCGGGCGCTGCTTGATAATCATAAGGTTGGGGGGAAAGACATTGAAGCCATCAAGCCCTGGAAAAGGGAACTGGCTCCTACGGTGCAGGTTCTTTTCGAACATCAGGGAGCGACCTTTCGGATCACCAAGCGGTTCCTGGACCAGCCCTTTTCTAAACTCGAACGGGAAGAAAACGGACGCTTGGTTCCCCTGGCCGAAGGCCCGTCGGCCGACGAACGGGTCCGGGCCGTCCTGACCCGGAACGCGCCGGTTAAAGGCCTGGCCAGGGCGGAACACTGGGGACTGGCTCAGGTCTTATGGGCCCCCCAGGGGGACCTGTCCCTGGTGGCCCTGTCGGGAGAGGTCCTGGCGGATATCCGCACGTCTCTGGGTGCCCAGGTCGAAGGCGCCGGGCCGGTGGAAAAGTTGATCGAAGCCCGCTATGCCCAGTTTTTCACGCCGGGCGGCAAGCTCCTTTCCGGCAAAAACGCTCCCCGATTGGTCCAACTGAAAGAGGCCTTGCAAAAGGCCGTGGAAAGGCGGGCCGAGGCCTTGAGAAGGCTTGAAGAATATGACGATCTCTCTCGAAAGGTTCGGGATTTCCAGCTCAAAAGCAGCCAGGCTCGTCATGAAGCCGAAGAGATTCAAAGGGTCCTGGCGACCCACCAGGCCAGGACCGAGGCCTACCGGGGATTGCTGTCGGAGAAAAAAGAAAGAGAGGCCCGGCTCCAGGCCCTGGAGGCCCGTTACCGGCATTGGAAACAGCAGGAGGAAGGCATCCGGTCTACCCGGGAGGAACTTCAGACGTCCCGGGCTAACCTGGAAAAAAGCAGCCGGGACCTTCCCCTGCAGAAACGAGAAGTGGAAGAACTGCAGCGGGCCGCCAATGGGGCTAAGGCGGCCCTGGAAGATGCGCGGCTGGGCCGGAAGAAAGTGGATCTGGCCCAGGAAGCGGCCGATGACGCGGCCGCCTTTCTGGTTCAAAAAAATCAGTCCGGCGAATTGACCCGGCGCCTCGGCAAAATCCAGGAAACTCAAAAAGCGCTGCTTTCCATCCAGGAGGAAAGAAGCCGTCTGGTCGCCCCGTCCTCCCGGGAATTGACGGTCCTGCGGAAAGCCATCTCCGAAAAAAACGAGGCGCGGTTGCGTTTGGAAAATGCCCTGATCACCCTGGAAATCGTCCCGGAGGCCGCGGGCTCCGCCGAGGTGCTCGCCGGAGAGCAGACCGGTCCGGTACCCTTGAACCCCGGGGTCCCGATCCGGATCAAGGGCTCCCCGGAAGTCGCCGTCAACTTGCCGGGGATCGCCCGGATCCGGGCCAGAGGACCGGCCGGTTCCATTGGAGAGCTGAGGAAAAACTCGGAACGGGCCGAGGAGAAAATCAGAAAGCAGACCGAATTCTATGGTTCCGTTCCGCTGGAGGAACTGGAACGGCGGGAAGAACAGGCCCGGGAACTGGAAGCCCGGATAGGTGAACACCGGACCCGCCTGGAAACCCTGCTGGCCGGGGAAGCCCCCGAGTTACTTCAGGGGCGGCGGGCCCTCCTGGAAAGCCGGATGGCCACCCTTTTGAACAAGTATCCGCAGTGGGAGAACAATCTTCCGGAAAGTGACCGGCTGCAGCGGGAATTCCGGACCATCAAGGAACAATTTGTCCGGGAAGTGGAAAAGGCGGAAGGGGAGTGGGAGAAGGCCCAGATCAGTCTTTCCGGGGCCGCCAGCCGGATATCCCACCTGGAAGGGGAGCTGGCCCGGAATCAGAACCTGGTCCAATCCCTGGAAGCCAAGCTGGTCAACCGCTTGAAAGAGGTCGGCGATGAAAAGTCCCTGGCCGAAGAGCTGGCCCGGACGGGCCTGGAATTTGAGGGGGCCCGGGCCGGGCTTCAGGAGGCGGAAAAGAAACTGGCCGGGTACGACGAAGATCCCTTGGCAACGCTGGAGCGTTTACAGAAGCGCCTCGAGGCTGCCTGGGATACCTCCCGCCGGGCGCTGGCGGATGAAAAAGTTACTGAGGGAGCGCTGCGCCAATTGGGGGGCCAGGGGGCCTACACCTTGCTGAGTCGGGCCGAAGAGGAGACGGCCGAACTGGAGCGGGAGCTGGCGGCCGAAACCCTGCAGGTCAATGCCGTCCGGCTGCTTTTCGAGACCCTGAAAGAATGCCGGGCGGAAATGACCGCGGGGCTCGTGGCCCCGGTGGAGAAGAAAGCCAATTATATCCTGCAGCGCATAGCCGGGAAAAGACCCGGTCCGCTCAAATTAAACGCGGGGCTGAATACCCCGGAGGTGATTCCGGATCCGGCCGGAGTCGGCGTTCCCCTGGACCAGGTTTCCGGCGGAGAACGGGAGCAGATTTATCTGGCCACCCGGCTGGCCCTGGCCGAACTGCTGGCCTCCTCTGAGCGCCAATTGGTGGTCCTGGATGACGTGCTGACCTTTACCGACGCCGCCCGCATGGCCCGGGTGCTGGACGTTTTGGAAGAATCCGCCCAGCGACTCCAGATCCTGATCATCACCTGTCACCCGGAAAGATACCGGGGTTTGACGGCCGCCCGATTTATCGACCTGGAAGCGATAGGCCGGGCGGCCTGAGCCTTTCCTAAAGGAACGGATCGAGGGAAACGGTCTCCCTGGCTATCTTCTTGATGACGGTAGAAATTCTTCAGGTTGGCCGGCGGCGGTCCAGCCAAAGGGCCAGGGCGGCCAGAACAGTTGCGGTAGCGATCATCAGGGCGGTGGTGTGAAAGGTGGTTGCCAGGCCATTTACCAGGTCCTGCGGTGGGGCCAGGGAAAGGTCGGCGGCCGATCGGACCCGGCCGGAAGCCATCATCCCGGTGGTGAACAGCACGCCGGCCAGAGGAATCCCGGTGGTGTGCCCCATGGTCCGGGAAAGGGCCAGCAGTCCTGAGGCCACACCCAAATGTTCTTTGGGTGCCCCGCCCATAACCGCGCTGTTGTTGGGAGCCAGAAAAAGTCCCAGCCCCAACCCGAGCGGCAGCAGGTGGAAGATATAGCCCACGGCGGTCGTTTCGACTTTCAGGTCGCTAATGGACAGGCAGCCGAGGACCAGCAGCATGAGGCCTAACAGACTGATCCCCCGGGGACCGAACCGGTCGGACAAGGCCCCGGCGATAATGGAAATCAGCCCCATGGATATCGGTACGACCATCATCAACAGACCGACTTTCTCGATGGGATAGCCTTTGACCAGCTCCAGATAGAAGGGCAGGGTAAACGTTCCGCCTAGCACGATAAATACCAGCCAGCCCATGAGCAGGTTGATGGAAAACAGGGTGTTTTTAAAAAGCTGCGGATTCAGCATAGGCTGGGGCGATTTTTTTTCCACGCGAACGAACAGCCCGAGTCCCAGGCCGGCACCCGACAGGAGCAATAAAACCTTGGCATTATTGAAGCCCAGATGTTGGCCTATGGTCATGCCCAGGGCATAAGCGATGATGGTAGCCAACAAGACCAGTCCGCCCAGGACGTCGAAACGCTGGTCTCCCCTTTTTGTTTTACGGGAAGGAATAAACAGGCCGGTAGCCCCGATGGCCAGGAGGCCGATGGGAATATTGATCAGGAAAATCCAGTGCCAACTGGCCAGCCCGATGATCAGGCCTCCTATCGGCGGCCCGAGCGCCAGCCCGACCGAAACGATCCCGCCGGAGATTCCCAGTGCCCGGCCGCGCTCTTGGGCCGGGAAGGCTTCGGTAACCAGGGCGATCCCCAGGGATTGGACCATGACGGCCCCGCAGCCCTGCAGGGCCCGGAAGCCGATCAGCCAATAGACGGTGGGAGACAAGGCGCATAAAAAAGAACCCAGGGTAAAGATGGCCAAGCCCAACTGATATATCCGTTTTTTCCCCACCATATCGCCCAGTCGGGCCATGGTCAGCATGGTCGAGGTGATTACCAGGATATAAGAGAGGATAACCCACTGGATGGTGGGGAAATCGGTCCGAAGCGCCTGCACCAGGGTGGGCAGCGAAACGTTGATGACACTGATGTCTATGGTGGCCATCAGGACGCCCAACCCCACCGCCGCCAGGGAAAGCCATTTATGGGGAGAGCCTTTCGTTACCGGGTTTTGAGTTTGGTGCCGGGGATGGTGTTCTTCTTCCCCGGTTATGTTTTTAGGGTGCAACATCGGCCTCTTTTCTAGTTGTTTTTGAGATTGTCAGTTTGGCTGATTCTAGGCAAGGAGAAATTGTTCTTACTGCAATCCTTTTTCCGTTTGATATCCCTCTTGACATTCCGAAGGGTTACGATGTACAATGTAATGTATATAGTCGCTCTTTAGGGAGGCACGGATATGGCACAGATGATCCGAAAGCAAGTTTATTTGAACCCCTGCAGGATGTAAACCTTAAAAGGCAGGCGAAAAAGTTGGGGATTACAGAGGCGGAGATTATGCGCCGAGCCATAGACCGGCAGATGGCTTTTCTGGTTCCCGGTCTTCGAGATCTTTCAGCCTGGGAACGAGAAAAGGCCTTTATTGCTCAACGAATGGCCGGAAAACCTCTTCCGGTGGTCGAAAATTCAGGCGGGAAGAAGCCTACGAAGAGAGACTAGCGCGCTATGGCCGATAAGATCTTGGTGGATACCAATACCTGCTTTATGCTTATGACCAGGGTGAACCGGAAAAGCAATCTCAGGCGGTTGCGGTTTTAGACCATCTCGCCACCTTGCGTCTGGGAGTACTGACGCCTCAGGTATTGGCGGAATTTTTCGTCAATGCGACGCGTAAGTTGGAAAAGCCATTGACCGGGGAAGAGGTCTACGACCGAATCCAGAACTACCTTTTGTCCTGGGAGATATTGGATTTGAGCGGCTGATCATACTGGAGGCGGTGCGTGGAGTTCGACCTACAAAATGGCCTATTGGGATGCCCAGATATGGGCTTCGGCGCGATTACACCAGATTCCGCTCATTCTTTCAGAGGATTTCAATGGGGGGCCGTGATAGAAGGCGTGCGGTTCGTAAATCCATTGAAGAAGGTTTCAACCGGATAGGGTAGGGTTACGGTAGGAAATCCATGAAGTTTATCGTCCAGTCTCTTGGCTACCTAGGGATTATTCTAATGGCAGTTATTTTTCCGGGCAGCCCGCTTTCAAATGGAATGTTGCTGGCGGCCACTTGTGAATCCGTCGTTCACGAGCTTTCCGGGAAACTGCCAATCAAGATAGACCAAGCCGAACTGGTCGAGGTCCTCAGGACTTTGAACCAGTCAGGAAATAGCCATTTACCTTTGAAGTTCGTAACCAAACAGGAGGCGAAAACGGCCGGGTGGAAGCATGGTAAAACCTGTGGGCCTTAAGGGAACTCCGGGGCAAAAGCCTGGGTGGCGATCACTTCGGCAATTACGAAAGGAAGCTGCCCAACGGCCGGCGAAAATGGCGGGAAGCGGATCTC
>CAWJJC010000021.1:0-197615 GCA_963843145.1 uncultured delta proteobacterium | reverse complement strand
ATAGCCGCGATTTGGCCATCGTCACCGCCACCAACATCAGCGGCGGGAAGGCGGATGAAGGGCTGCGGGCCTTAGCCCGAGAACTCTACACCCAATTTTCAGGGAATTAGAAATTGCCTGTCTAAGAATACAGGTTCCAAAGAAGCCAAATACTCATCCCCAGCGCGGCCCCGGTTTTCACCAGCACCATATAGACTTGAGCCAGCACCGCCCCCAGGGCAATATGACCCGCCTGGCGGTCATCACCCAGGCGCTGCCGTTCCACCCAAAAAACCAGCAGGAAACTGAGCAGGAGCATTCCGAACAAAATTGCCGATCAGCGGAATCGGAATCGCAAAACCCAAAAAGAACCCCAGCACCCCCCCGATCAGGGCCATCAGGGAACCCAACCTGGCTCAGCCCCTTTAACGACACCCCAGGCGCCGGCCACCCATTCCAACACCTCCATCAATAAGGACAGTACCAGGAAAGACAGTACCGTCCAAATCCCAGGGGCATTTGCTCCGGGTAGGAAAAAGGCCAGAAAGGTGGCCCCGACTACCAGCCAGGTCCCGGAAAGGGAAAAAAAGGAAAGGAATATTCCCATCAAACAGAAAACCCAGATCGCCAAAGGCAATCCGGTCATAATTGATAACCTCGCAAAAAGTCTAAAAACTACTTTCTGCTCGTCGGGGGAGGGCTTTCCCTCCCCCGCCATTTGAAGTGAATTCAAATGGTCCCACCCCTACCCCAGCCCGGCGCTTAATCACGTCTAAGCTGCCAACGGACTTAAGACGAGTCCGTCAAATTATTTTCCGTATACTTTTTAAGCCGATATTATTATATGATTATGCCCCATGGTGAATGAGGGTCGGACCCAATGCCGTTAACTTAGCAGAATCAGCCTGTTTTTGCTATCTTTTAGGGTTTCGGGCTCTATGGGCTCCGGTTGGGGAGAGGAGTGCTTGAGTTTACGTCCCCGGAGCTTTTCCAAATCACGACTTTTAAGCGAGGCATACCATGCTGGAGCTAAAGGATCTTTTTTTTTCAGTACCCGTTGAAGAAGGAAAACAGCGCCATATCATCGCTGGCGTAAATTTCTTATTTGAAAAAGGGAACTTTTATGTCATCACCGGACCCAACGGAAGCGGCAAGACCACCCTGGCCAAGCTGATTATGGGGATCAATCCTGCAACCTCCGGCGCCATTTTCTTCGAAGGAGCCGATATCACCCAACATTCGATCACGGAGCGGGCCAGGTCCGGGATTGCCTACAGTTTCCAGCATCCCGCCCGATTCAAGGGCATTACCTTTCGGGATCTCCTGGCCATCGCCCGCCGGCAGCGATGACGAAGCAAAGCTGGCCGGCCATCGTTCGACAGGTGGGGATTTGTTCCTTGTCCTTTATGGACCTGCCGGTGGACGCCAAACTCTCCGGCGGGGAGATCAAAAAGATCGAACTGGCCACCACCATTGCTCGGAAATCAAAACTCGCCATCTACGACGAGCCGGATACGGGTATCGACCTGTGGACCATCGATCCCATGGTCCGATTACTAAAGCGGGAGCAGGCGGAACATAAAACCACTACGATCGTCGTCAGCCACAACCGGGCTTTTCTCGAAGCGGCGGACATCGTTCTGATGATCAATCAGGGGAAGTTGGTTTATACCGGCAAGCTGGCCGGTGCCCTGCCGCTCTTGAATGATTCCAGTGTCTGCAATTACAGGCAATGCCTCGGACAAGACGATGTTGAATGCTATCGATAAAGACTTATTGAAAACCGTTGCCGGACTGGAGAAACTCCCCCGAGGAGCCTACAATATCCGGAAGGATGGAAAGCTCTTCTCCCGAAAAGACCTCGGCAAACATCCAGATTGAAACCATTGAAGACGGCCGGGGGATTACGGTGACGATCAAGCCGGGGACAGTGAACGAGTCCGTCCATATCCCCGTGATCCTGAGTCAAGCCGGGCTTTATGACGTGGTCCATAACCGCTTTTTGATCGGGGAGGATTCCGAGGTGACCATCATCGCCGGCTGCGGCATTCATTGCGGCGGCCCCGACCCCAAGGGGCACGCCGGCATCCATGATTTCCTGGTCGGAAAACAATGCCCGGGTAACGTACGTGGAGAAACATTACGCCACCGGTCTGGGCCGGGGAAAACGAACGTTGAACCCTACGACCAAGGTTTTACTGGAAGACGGTGCCCAGGTTGAGATGGAGTTGACGCAAATTGGCGGCGTCGACGAGGCCCGGCGATTGAATACGCTGACCCTGGGACCCAACAGTATGGCCCTGATCACGGAACGGGTCCTGACCGAGGGAAACCAGACGGCCGAGTCGAGGAATACTATCGTTTTGTCCGGTACGAACAGCCGGGCCAATATGATCTCCCGCTCGGTGATCAAAGGGGATTCGGTGCAGAATTTTTACTCCCTCATAGAGGCCCGGGCCCAATGTTTCGGGCATATCGAGTGTAATGCCATTATTATGGATAACGGGAAGAACGAAACCACCCCCTCCCTGAAAGCCTACCATCCCGAGGCCGAGCTGACCCACGAGGCCTCCATCGGAAAAATCGCCAACGATCAGTTGATGAAGTTGATGAGCCTGGGGCTAAACTATGATGAAGCGGTCAACAGAATTATTCAGGGTTTTTTGAAATAGACGGGGATGCAGAAGGAGTTCCACCGAAACCGTCCGAGTCCTACCACTGAGCGAGCGGCTTCGTCTTGCCGCGCGCGGAATACGCCATCCACCGGATCACGCAGCGTGTTTTGGAGGGGGGGCACTTTATTCCGGCGGAGGTAGTGCGTCACCGATTCAAAGGTAGAACTAGAAAATCTTGAAACCCTGTATAAGCCGATCGTGGATGAATGGGTGGTTTACGATAACTCCGGGTTAACTCCCGTTTCGCTTGAAAAAAAGGGGGAAGAATGAGTGATAAAACCGAAGGCAAAACCTTTTTGGAAAGATGACCCGGCACTTTTCTACGAGGTCTTCTTTAACATTCTCTTTGCCTCGGCTGGCTTTCTTCCCTGCTTTTTATTATCGGCCGGTGTAGGAAATCAATTCAGGACTGATAATTTCTTTTTTTGACTCCGCGGGAACTAAATGATATTATCCCAAAAATTGCTTGGCTAGGTGAACGCCATAACCGCCATCAAGGTCATTGGCCACCATGGCCTTCCGTTGAGCAGCGAGGCGCGGTGGCGTTCAAATTCAAGTCCGCCTAGGTACGCACGCCGGATATTTCCAATCCGTATCCAGACCGGTGAAAGGCAGCGGCAAATAATTCGACGAAACCGGCTCGAATCCCCGCCGCGGGAGTCGGTTTCCAATGAAGCGCTGCTTCGCCAGGCTAATCGGATCAGGCTTCATGGGCGGCCTTCCACCGAGCAATCCACCACGCTGCTTCTGAAGCCCATTGTCTATGTCAATTTCTCTGCCCGAGCCTTTCTTTTTTTATCCACCTGAACTCGGCCGGGCATAACGAAATGGTCTGGATCGCATCCGTCATTTTATGGCCCGGCCCCCCCCCGGCGGACAGCTAACGCCGAAAATTGTGATAAAGGAGGTCGTTTCGAAGTTTTATTCAAAATTTGCCAACTTGGTTTCCATCACCATCCTGCTGCTTTTAATGGTTTTCAGCCAATCGGTTTTCTGAATTCTCAAGAGATCAGGAGGAGGACTTGGGGATAACGAAAAGGGTATGGAGAAATTATTGATCGTCGGTCCCGGCGGCCCTTATGAGGCCATGAAAGAAGCTGCTGAAGCCTATCTTCGGTTGAAAGGGCTTCGTGATCGAGGTCGTCAAGGGACCGCCGGAAAAATGGTTCGAGCAACGGGCCGACCTGATTTATGGCGGTGCGCCGGATATGATGGAGGATTTTATGGCTCGCCACCCCCAGGCCATCGAACCGGGCAGCATCCACCAGATTGGTAGCCGGCAGGTCGGCATTATTGTCCGCAAGGGAAACCCCAAAGGTATTGCCGATCTTGCGGGTTTGGGGGTCGAAACCGTTAAGCTATTAGACGTGAAACTGGAAACCATGGGAGAATTTCAAAACAAAGTGCCTAATCGGCCGAACATATGTATCTATCGGTGACGACCGGGGAGCAAGGGAAAGAAGCCTGGCGTTCAATTCCAGAACTGGATGCCTGGATCACCTACAAATCCTGGCATTTTGTTTTGCGGCCGGAGACGGAATTTATTCCCTTGTCCTCAATCAGCGGTTCCTTGCGACCGACGCCCATGGCCATTACGGCCTGGACAAAAAAGATAGACTTGGCCCTGGCCTTTATACTATTTTTGCAGAGCGAGGCGGGTCAGGCTATTTTCCAACGGCGGGGATGGGAGTAAGTTAAAGTTCTTTTGCCCTCGAAACGATAATAAGGTCAGAAAGGCCACTGATGCGCATTGCCACTTTTGGGGACCTTCACCTGGGTCATACCCCGCTTTTGGACAAATTTTTAGGGGAAGAAGGCCGTTTACTACGCTTGGATGATCATCTCCACCGGACCCATGAGCGGATTATTTTGATGGGGGATATCTATCAGACGGACTACGGGAGCTATCCCGGTTCCCGATCCGAGGTGTTGGAAGCCATTCTGAAACGCTATTCCCGGATTGTCAGTCGCTGGCGGGAAAGTTACTATTCTTCCATTTTTGGAAATCACGACCTGATCACTCAAAAATTTTTGGGAACGTTAAACCAGATTCGCTTAAAACAGGATAATTGGCGTATCTGGTTGACCCATGGGCATCAATTTGACCCCTTTATCGGCGATCACGGACGACTGCCCTTTTTTGTCACCTGGATGATCGGCGGACTGCGCCGTTTGGGCTTCAGCCGTCTGGCGGATTTTCTCGAGGGCCCCTTCTATGACTGGGGCCAGCGGTTTTTCAAAGCCCTGGAAATGGCCGCCATCAAGGCCCTCCATCTCGGGAAAAACGATGTGATTGTCATGGGACACTCCCATCAGATGGCCTGTATCCCCATAGGCCAGGGTGTCTACGTGAACTCGGGGGCCTGTGCGCCGGATTCCCTGCGCTATGTTTCCATTGATACGGCTACGCGGATGGTGGAAGTGCGGGCCTTTATACCCCCGAAAGAAACCCGGTGCTTCTTGCGCTGGCAGGGAAGCCCCTCCCTCGCAGCAAACGATTTCCTGCGGTGAAGACCTGGTCCAAAGGGTGAGCGGGAGACTTCTTCCCCTCTTTTTACTCCTTGACCTTCAGGGCCTTGCGGATACCCTCAGTGACCTCTTCCATAGTTTTTAGGCCACCCAGCCGAATGGCCGTCTGCTGGAGCCAGTTTTCCCTTCGAGGGTTAAGGTGTAGGTATGCAGGGTATAGTTCGGATTTCCAGGATAGGGCTCAAATTGGTGTGACCCCAGATTGAGGGCCAAATCATTCTCGCAGGGCGTTTTTCCCGAATCGCAAACCCCGGCCACCTGGGAAGGGTTACCTACCAGTGTCCAGAAGCTGCGAAACCGCCGGTTTTGCAGGTCGGAGAGATGGGCGATACGGAGCAGATACCGGGTGTCAAACCCCAGAACGCTCACCCGGGTCCAAAAGTCAACCGCTTCAGCCCCGGCATAGGCTCCCTCCAACTTAAAAACCCGAATCACCCGGTTTTCCACCGTGCAGGGCATGATCTGCGTATACCGATTATAGGAACGAACCACCTTAAAACAGGCCTCGGGAGTGGCCTTGATCAGTCCCACACTCTCGGCCGCCACGGTCTGGGAATCTAGTTTTTTAATTTCGGAGATCACCTCCCCCCGTTCCAGCCTTTTCAGGTCGAGACGGGGGATGATTTTCCGGGAAACCTGATCCCAGAGCACCGGCATCGTATTCGTCCGGCCGTCGGCAAACAGGTTTCTCCACAGTGAAGCCTGCCCGTCTCCCGGGACCAGCCACCCGCAGGCCAGGATCACGAATCCGATTAAGAAACAAAAAACCGTCCTGCCGCTACTCATTTTCATCCTCTTCATCCTCCAAGCCGAAGGAGTCGGAAAGGCTTTGGGCCGCTTTGGCTTTGCTTGACAGCGCCCCGGCCCCATGGGCATAATACGTTGCAGTATACCATACTCAGCGGAAATAGGGAGCGCTTTTATGTCAGAAAAAACAGAGAGGAATTTGTCCTGGGCTTTGGCCGCCGAATCGCAAGCTTCGGCCCGCGATACGGCCTTTGCCCAGAAAGCCGACCATGAGGCCAACCCCTCGCTGGCCCGCCTTTTCCGGGCACTGGCCGAATCCGAGTCCGTTCAGGCCCACCGCTTTCTGCTCTTGCTGCGGGGAAAAATCGGCGGCAGTCGGGAAAACCTGGAATCCGCTCTCACCCGTAACCAACGGGCCTATGAACAGGAATATCCCCCCATGATTCGGGAAGCGGAAGAGGAAGGGCTAAAAAGCGCCCGGATGGCCTTTTCCCAAAGCCGGGAAGTGGAGCCGCTTCAGGCCGCCCTCCTGGAAAGAGCCTTACTGGAAAACCTCACCGCCCCGGATGAAGATTACTATGTCTGCCAGGTCTGCGGGTATATCAGTGAAAGTCGCGCTCCTGAAAACTGCCCGGTTTGCGGGGCCATTCCGGGTAAGTTTAAAAGAGTGGTATAACTTCAAATCCGAAATTCGAATATCGAAATTCGAAACAGTTTAACTCAAGGTCTATAGGGGAGGTATATTATGCCCGAAATTTTGCCGAAGGGAAAAGGGTACTGGGGACGGATACTTTGGGTGGACCTCTCCGCCGGGAAAATAACCGTTGAGGAATTGGCGGATGCCCATTATCAAAAATTCCTTTGCGGGGTCGGGCTGGGGGCCAAGGTCCTCTGGGACCGGATGCCGGCCGGGAGTGACCCGCTGGGTCCCGAAAATATCCTGGGATTCACCACTGGGCTATTGACCGACACGGGGAGCCTTTTTACCGGACGGTTCACCGTCGTGGGGAAATCCCCTCTTTCCGGGGGTTGGGGAGATGCCAATTGCGGCGGCTATTTTTCACCCTGGTTGAAACGCTGCGGCCTGGATGCCCTCTTTTTTACCGGTGTCGGCGAACAGCCCCAGTACCTTTATCTGGATGACCAAACCGCCGAGCTGAAAGACGCCGCGGATCTCTGGGGTCTGGACGCTATCGAAACGGAAACTCGCTTGCAGGAGCGGCACGGAAGCCGGGCTCAGGTGGCCTGCATCGGGCCGGCCGGGGAAAAATTGAGTTTGATCTCGGGGGTCGTAACCGATCGAGGAAGGATAGCCGCCCGGAGCGGACTGGGGGCGGTCATGGGCTCCAAAAAGCTGAAGGCCGTCGTCGCCGCCGGGACCTGGCGGGTGGAGGTTTTTGACCGCCCCCGGATCAACCGCCTCAGCCGGGACTTCCAGAAACAGCTTTCCGCCAAGAAGTGGCTGGAACGGTTTTTGACCGACGGGCTTCTGGGAACGATGGGGAAAATCACCCGCCGCAGCCGGATCTATCCCCGCCAACCGGCCGACCTCTGGCGTCTCCTGTTGAAAAAATTCGGCACCACGGCCCTGACCGCCATGAGCGCCGAGAACGGGGATAGCCCGATCAAAAACTGGAGCGGAGTGGGAACCCGCGATTTCCCTCTTTCCCGGTCCCAGAAGATCGGGGCCGAAGCCGTGCGCCGTTACGAGACCAAAAAATACGGCTGTTTTTCCTGTCCGCTTCATTGCGGCGGATTGATGAAAATCGAAGAAGGCCCTTTCCCTATCCCGGAAATGCATAAAATTGAATATGAAACGCTCTGCGCCTTCGGGAGCCTGCTGCTCAACGATGACCTGTTTACCATTTTCAAAATCAACGACCTGCTGAACCGGGCCGGAATGGACTCCATCTCCTGCGGCGGAACCGTCGCTTTCGCCATCGAATGTTATGAAAAGGGAATACTGAAACCGGAAGACACGGAAGGGCTGGAATTACGCTGGGGCAACGCCTCGGCTATTCTGGCCTTGACCGAAAAAATCATCCGGCGCGAGGGGCTGGGGGATCTCCTGGCCGACGGAGTAAAAAGGGCGGCGGAAAAGCTGGGGCGCGGTTCGGAACAATTTGCCGTCCATTGCGGCGGGGTAGAACCTCCCATGCATGACCCCAAATTCGACCCCGGGTTCGGAATGGCCTATGCCTGCGAACCGGCGCCGGGCCGCCACACCGTTTCCTCCTACACCTATCTGGACCTGCAATTTTTGGAAAAAAAATTCCCCCGGGCGAAAAAAATCCCCTTTTTCACCACCCGCAAGCAAAAATATCGGACCGACAACAAGGGGGCGGCTCAGGCCGTGGATAGTTTTTACAAAATGCTCATCGACGGGGCTGGGGCCTGTCTGTTCGGCACCCAGATAGGAGGAAGTTTTCCGCTTTGCGAGTGGCTGAACGCGGCCACCGGCTGGGAAAATCCTCCGGAGGAGTATCTGGTCATCGGCGAGCGGATCGAACAGCTCCGCCAGGCCTTTAACCTCCGGGAAGGTTTGAATCCCAAAAAGGATTTTCGACCCCACCCCCGACTATTCGGCGAACCGCCCGCTTCCCAGGGGCCGGCCAAGGGGATTACCCTGGAGGTGGAAGCCTTGACCGACGGTTTTTACCAGGCCCTGGGCTGGGATCGGGAGACCGGTAGACCCGACCGGGAGCGGTTGACCCGACTGGGACTCGAAGAGGTCATCGGCGTTCTCTATAAGCAGGGATAATTCGGAGGGACCCCGGACCCTGAGAAAGCGGTCCGGGGGTTTAGGGGGTTTACTGCGAGGGAAGTAATTATTTATAGCAACCGACGTTCGGCTTATCTCGGCCACTAACCGGGAATTAAAGGACCTGGTCGACCGTGAGGCTTTTCGGGAAGACTTGTTTTACCGCTTGAACGTCATCCCCATCCGCATCCCGCCCCTTCGGGAGCGAAAAGAGGATATCCCCCTCTTGACCGAATCGGTCATGGTTAAAATCCGCCTCCGGGGATTGAAAAATATACAGGGGTTAAGCCCGGAGGCCATGGACCACTTGATGAATTATCACTGGCCGGGAATATCCGAGAACTGATCAACGTGCTGGAGTATGCCTTTGGTGTCTGCAAGGAAAAATGGATTCGCAGCGAACACCTGCCCGGCTACATGATCCATGAACGACCCCGAAAATACCAAGGCGAAAAGCCGAGGGGGGAAAGACCACGGGGCCCGGGAGAGCTGGAAAAAATCCTGCTGGCCCTGGAACAGTCCCAGGGGAAAAAAGCCGAGGCCGCCCGGCGACTGGGCCTGAGCCGGGTCACCCTCTGGAAAAAAATGAAGAAGTATAACGTGGTAGCCTAAATAACCGTTAGGTGGACCCGCATCGTTTGACCCCTCCTGCGGCTATTTCGGTCCCAAGATCCGGCTGGGGACTGGCGTTTTGATCGTCATGGGTACGGGGATTGATAAGATAAACACCGCCTCCGACTCGGCGGGCAAGGTAATATCGGATTGGCCGGTGACCCAGGCTAAAATCCCTCCGGTACCGCCCCCGATCCCCATTCCGATCAGAGTCCCGGCCGTTTGTCCCAGGAGGGAACCCAGTCCAATCCCCACAATCCCGCCTCCGGCGATCAGGCTGATGTTTCGAAAGAGGCTGGATTTCCCGGCCTTGATGAACGGTTCCGTGCTAATGAAATAACCCTTTCGGTCCGGCAGAACCAGTCGAGTCAGTTTCAGTTCCAATAAACCTCCTCCCCAGAAGCGGTTCTTCGGGACCGCCCTGGAAACGAAGCCCTCCAGAAACGATCCTCGGGGGACGATCACCTGCCCCCCCAGCGCCAGAGGTTCCTTGAGCGTGCCGGAAAACGCGGATCCGACCCGGAGGAGGGAGACCCGGAGGGTCTGATTAAGCTGGACGCGAATCGGGCTCCCCACCGGAAGGCTGACTAGGATGGTTTCCGGAACGGAGGGTGCGGGCGCGCTGACCTCCTTTTTCCTGGAAACCGGAACCGGAGGGGCCTGCGGTTTACCGCCCATAGCCCAGAGCGAGGATAAACCGCTCCCCGGAGTCAATAGAAAAAGGCCGACCAGCAGGGCAACCGTCAAAATCGTTTTAATGGATCGTCCTCCTTTGAGGATTATAGCCCCATTTCCTTCGAAATCACCACCTTCATGATATCGGAGGTGCCTCCGCCTACCAGCGGAAAAAAAGAATCCCGCAGAAAACGCTGGGCCGGGTATTCCATCATCAGCCCATACCCCCCGAAGACGGAGAGGGCCTTTCGGCAGATATAGTTGGCCGCTTCCGAGGCTACCAGTTTGGCCAGGGCGGCCTCTTGGATAATTTTGTCGCCTCGATCCGCCTTCCAGGCCGCATAGTAGGTAATCAATTCGGCCGTCTTCAAACGGGCCAGCATATCCACCAGGCGAAAGCGTACGGCTTGAAAACTACCAATGGTTTTCCCGAATTGTTCCCGTTCCTGAGCATACTTGAGCGCCGCCTGGTAGGCGGCCCGGGCCACCCCCAAAGACAGGCCGGCGGTCATGACCCGATCGTCCACCAAGGATTGGTTGATATTGAGCAAGCCCATATCCTCTTCGCCCAACAGGCACTCCGCCGGAATGCGCACGTTGTCCAGTACCAGTTCCGCGGTATCGGAGCAATGAATAGTGAATTTTTCCAATTTCCGGCCCACGGAAAACCCCGGAGTGCTCGTATCCAACAAAAAAAGGGAGATTCCTTTAAAGCCTTTCCCCGGAGTGGTCCGGGCCGCAATGGTTATGAAGGAGGCCACCGTTCCATTGGTAGTGAATATCTTGGTCCCATTGAGGATGTAGTGATCGCCGTCGCGTTCGGCTTTGGTTCGGATCGCGGCCGCATCCGAACCGGCGTTGGGTTCGGTCAGACCGAAGGCCGCGATCATTTTCCCCTGCAGGGCGGGGACCAGGTATTTCTGTTTCAGTTCTTCGGTCCCCCATTTATTGACCCCGTAGGTGGCGGTGGAGGTTTGCATGGCGATGCCGGCCGCGATGCCCAGTGACCCCCGGGCCAGCTCTTCACAGAATATGGTATGATACACATGAGGTTCCTCCAGGCCGGAGCCGCCATAGGCTTCCGGATATTTGATCCCCAGATACCCCAATTCCCCTAATTCCAGCATGATGTCCCGAGGAAACTCCCCGGCCGCATCAAATTGTTCCGCAACCGGGACAATCCGATCGTCCACATAACGGGCAATCTGCCGACGAAATTCGTTTTGCTCTTCCGTAAATTCAAAATCCATAACCGTACCCTTTCCTTTGTTTCAGAGGATAGTTTAATGATCTAAAATAGTAAAAATAGAGGGAGAATGTCAATCGCATAAACAAGAGCTGTTCAGCGTGAAGACGGAGTACCTCCAACCTCCCTCTCCCATTTTGCCCTTGACTCCCCTTCTCCCCTTTCTCTATACTCTGGCCTTGTGGAAGCATATTCCAAGTAAAAATGAGGAGATACCACGTGGAAAAATCACACCGGAGCGAACTGGAACGACTAGAGCGGCTGCAGGAAAAAGCCCGCCTGGGCGGCGGGATCAAGGCCATAGAAAAACGTCACGCCCAGGGCAAATTGACGGCCCGGGAACGACTGGAACTCCTGTTCGATCCGGGAAGCTTCGTGGAGATGAACGGGCTGGCGGAAACCCAGTCACGCGATTTCGGCATGCAGGAAAAGAAAGTCCCGGGCGACGGCGTGGTCATCGGTTACGGTAACGTCGACGGACGTCTGACCTTTGCCTATGCCCAGGACGCCACGGTCCTGGGCGGGTCGGTGGGCGCCATCCACGGCGAAAAGATCTGCCGCATCATGGAGGAGGCCCTGAAAGTCAAAGCCCCCCTGGTGGGTTTGAACGATTCCGGCGGGGGTCGATTGAACGAAGGTTTTTTTGCCTCCAAAAGCGTGGCGGGCATGTTTTTTCGCAACACCGCCGCCTCGGGAGTTATTCCCCAGATCTCCGCCATCATGGGGAGCTGCGCTGGGGTGGCCGTCTACTCCCCGGCCATCACGGATTTTATCATCATGGTCGAGAAGACCGGCCACATGATCATCACCGGGCCGGCGGTGATCAAATCGGTGACCGGTGAGGAAGTATCCATGGAGGAATTAGGGGGATCCAAGGTACACAGCCAGGTCACGGGTACCGCCCATTTTGTGGCTAAGAGCGATGAAGATTGCCTCCAACTGATAAAAAAATTACTGGGCTACCTTCCAGCCAGCCATGAAGCGGAAGCTCCGGTGCGGGAATGCACGGATGACCCGGAAAGAACCGATGAGACCCTGGAACAAATCGTCCCGGCCGATTTTCGAAAGGCCTACGACATGCGGGAGGTGGTTCTCCGGATAGTGGACCACAACGATTTCTTCGAGATCCTTCCCAAATTCGCCAAAAATATTATCGTCGGCTTCGGACGAATGGAAGGTCGGACGGTAGGCATCGTGGCCAACCAGCCCAAGATCTGGGCTGGAAGCCTGGACTCGGACTCGGCCGACAAGGCGGCCCGTTTTATTCGCTTCTGCGATTCCTTTAATATTCCTCTCCTCAATTTTGTGGATGTTCCCGGCTACCTCCCCGGGGTTAAGCAGGAACACTCGGGCATCATCCGCCACGGAGCCAAGATGCTGTATGCCTATGCCGAAGCCACGGTCCCCAAAATTACCCTGGCCCTGAGAAAAGAGTACGGCGGGGCCGTCATGGCCATGTGCTGCGTCGGCATGGGAGTGGATCTCATGCTGGCCTGGCCCATTGCCCAACTGGTGGTGCTGGATACGGCCACGGCGGTGGACCTGATCTTCCGCCAGGAGATCGCCAAGGCCGACGATGCCCCGGCTTTCCGGCAGGAGAAGATCGATCAATACGACTACAAGTTTTCAAATCCCTTTCATGCGGCTTCCAACATGCTGGTAGACCAGGTCATCAAACCGAGCGAAACCCGTCCTCAGTTAATCAAGGCCCTGCGTATGCTGCGAAACAAAAAAAGACCGGTCCCCTTTCGGCGACATGGAAATATTCCCCTCTGACCCCCGAGTTTTGATAAGGCCGCCGGTTCGCTATTTTCAAGACTCAGGGGAGGGATATGAAAAGACCTTATAGGCGGGGATATTTTTGAAGATCCCTTACAACCTTTCGCCAGCCTGCCTTTTTTCCTAATATAGTTCAACCGGGGAAAGAGCGCGGTGCCTCACAAACCTATTTTCCGAATTCGCGAATAAACGATTAAATCCCTACTTTCGAGGGATTGCATAACAATAAAAGGGGGGGTAATTAATATTAAGAGGAAAGGTTTTCTGCATAAGCGAACATTGGATTCCTTGGACCAGCCTATTCATGAATAGAACATCAATGGGAGGAAATGGGGCAGTGATATCAAAACTACCTTCCTATTCGCTTCTTTGGCCAACCATTATCCTGCCTCTGTCTCTTGGTCTGTTCATAGTCCTTGACGCCTATCGAACAGCTTGGCGAAAATCAGGATCCGGTCCGGTCATGGGGGAATAAAGAAGTGACCATCGACAAATCACTTCCCGTAGCCTTTTTCCCAATACCAGCCCATCGGAATTACCACCACTATAACTTCCTCCCTGGCCAACTTCGGGCAAAGGTGGCGGCCCCTAGGGTTAATAATCTAAGAATCCTGGAAGCCGATGCGGTTATCCTAGACGTCAAATCGCCCGATTGGATTTCTTTAGGAGAGGTCAAGCCCCTTCACCCTATCCAAACCGCTGGCCAGGACCCTTCCGCGGGGGCGCACTTTCAGATCCCTCCTTATTTGCAGCAGGCCTTCATTGAAGCCTACCGGCGCCAGGACGATCCCCGTTTGGCCCTGCCCTCCAAAGGCACCCGGGTTAGTTTAATCGCTTAAAAATCCTTAAAAGTTTGTACTTCTCCTGGATGACGCTTTCCCCTAATCTTTGTATTCATGATGACAGGATTTTTTCCTGTCTTTCAAGCCCTCGTATTCATGCAGGGCCCCGGCGAGGTCCCCCGCCTTGATTTTCGCCCCCAGCCGGGCCACCTGGTTTAGAAAATCGTCGCCCACTTCCCGGGGTACTTTGCCGGTTTCTCCGAGGAAATCCCGGCTGGCCTTTTCAAAGTCCCGAAAAACCGTCTGGGGGTCTCCCTTCCCTTTTTCCAAGGCTGATTTTAAATCGGAATAATACTGAGACATCTTTTTTTTCGATTCGAGCATGCCCGGTCTCCTTATCCATCCGCTCAGGGGAGATGCTCCCCTGGAATTATAGTATCGATCATAATCGGTTTAAAGGATTTTGCCAATGCTTTTTCAGACAGCGGTTGTCCTCGGCGATAAGCCGCAGGAAAATATTCGAGATATTTAATCCCGACCCAGACGCTTGCGGATAATCGTTCGCAGCATTCTGAAAAATACTCCTGCCCGCTGATAGCGCTCGGCCAGGGCTTCGTTGGTGTGCAAAAAGCTGACCGGGACTTCGATCAGGCGCTTCCGGGCCCGCAAGGTTTCAAGGTCCATCTCCAGGACATATTCCGGTCCGGCGCTTTTTAAACGATCCCGGATATCCAGATAACTGTGCCGCCAGAGGGCCCGATAGGTGCAGCCCACATCGGTCAAACGGATCCGGTGACGGATCCAGAGGATTTCGATCAGCTTGGCCAGAAAAATATGGGCCAGCCGCACCAACCCCTTCATCCGACTGCCCTGTTGGATAAGCTGGCGGGTGGTCCGGGTACCCAGGACCAAATCGGCATCGGCCAAATAGGCCAGAAACTTGGGAAGGTCTCCCGGAAAGAAGGAATAAGACCCCTCCACCACCGTCAGAATGTCCCCCCGGGCCTGATCCAACCCGCAGGCAATCAGGCTCCCGTATTCCGAGATCCCGGGCGGCGCCTCTACCCAGCGCGTCTTAGGCAGCGAACCGACCCAAGCCGGGCGGACGGCTCCGGCGGGCACTACCACCAGGACTTCCATGACCCGCGGCAAGTCGTTGAACTCCTTCACTACCCGGGGAAGCCCCTCCTCCCCTCCCAGAGACTGGACGATGACGCTTAAGCCGGCCTGCGGCAACTGCCGGCTTCGCCCCAAAAAATTGGCCCAATTCAGGCTGTCCACATCGTTGATGTTGAGGTACTGGCCGCTGAGCCGCAGCGGGCGGATGATCTCGCCGGCTTGGACCGCCTGGTCCAGGACCCCGATAAAATCCGGGGAGACGGAGGAATCGGCCAAGGCCTGACTCAGGTGACCAAAAATCCGGGGGGAAAGCAGGAAGGTCCCTGTTCCCAGCAGGTCGCCTTTCCGTTCCCGAGGTTTCTCCAGGAGGCGGGTGACGCGATTCTCCTCCAGGGTAACCGTGTAGTTCCGACGGATTCGATCCCAGTCCTGCGATTCGAATAGGCCGCAGTAGCCCAGTTCCTCTTGCAGGGAAATCCCAGCCAGGCGCGCGTGGTTGGTGTCCTGATAGTATTCGTCCGAGAGCAGCAACAGAAAAGGCTCCCGGATGACCCGCTCCCCCAATGAAACGGAGTAGGCCAGCCCCCGATCCACCCGGTCGTTCTGCAGATACTCGATCCGGACACCCCAGCGGGTTCCATCCCCGAAATAATCGCGGATCTGCTGCCCGGCGGTCCCCACCACCAGATAGATATGCCGACACCCCATTTGGTCCCGCTGCAATTCCACCAGGTGTTCCAGCAACGGTTTGCCGGAAACTTTAAGCAAGCCTTTGGGGATATTCTTGGTATAGGGATAAGCCCGGGTGCCTTTACCGGCGGCCGGAATCAAACCGATCCGTTCAGCCATGGCGGCCGACCCGGTAATAAAGCAGGCAGTAAACGGCCTTGAGGAATTCGGGGACATGTCGCATCTTGGAGCGGCCGGTCTGCCGGGGGGCGTAAGCCACCGAAACCTCGCCGATCCGCATCCCTTGACGGGCCACCTTGGCGGCCAGTTCCGTCACCTGTTCAAACCCGTTCCGGGTAAAGGTCAGCCCTTCAAAGGCTGTTCGCCGCAGGGCCTTCATCCCGGTGTAGAGATCGGTGAGCTGCTGTCCGTAAAGACCATTAAAAAGTCCGGTCAGCGCGCGGTTGCCCCAGCGGCGGAAGGGGGACATAGCAATCCGCTTGCCATCCAAAAAACGGCTTCCATAAACCACGGGGAATCGGTCCAGACCGGCCAAAAGAGCCCGTATAGCCTCGGGAGGGTATTCACAATCGGCATCGATGATAATGACCCGCGCGGAGGTCGAGGCCAGCAACCCGTCGGTCAGGGAGCGCCCGTAACCCAGGTTCCGCCCATGGGCGATGACCTTTACGCCCGGTAGGTCGCCGAGAAACTCCAGGGTCCCGTCCGTGGAGCCGTTATCCACAAAAATCAGGTTTAAAGGCAGACCCAAGGCTTGAATGCGGTTCAAAAAAAGGGGGAGCATCTCCCGCTCGTTAAGCACCGGAACCACGACGTCCAGCGGCTGCGGGGCCTGCTCATCGGGAAAATTTCGAACTGAAGAACTAACGGCCGTCATAAATCACCCTGTCTCAGGGGTACCCTCGAACGTGGCCTGCTTAGGGAAAAGACAGTAAAGCTTCTGCCCCCGTTTCAGAGGCCAAAGAATTTATGGTCACAAATAGCCATGCTCCCGGTACCAGTCATAAGTCCTCGTCAGTCCCTCGGTCAGGCGTACTTCAGGGGTATACCCCAGCTCTCTCCGGGCCTTTTCTATGGTAAAAGCCCGATTTTGGCGATACCAGTCGGCCCGGCGGCGGAAAATGGGCGGGGTCAGATTCAGGGGTTTGCAGACCAGCTCACACAACCAGGAGGCCAGATAAAGAGGCCAAAAGGGAAATTGGGGGATCTTCACCTGAACCCCCATGACTTTAGCCACTTCCCGAACCAACTCCTTGATGGGGATATACTCTTGATCGGCGATCAGGTAGGTCTGGCCCAGGGCCGCTTCCTTTACCAGAGCTAGCTCAAAGGCATCGGTCAAGTGATCGATGTAGAGCGGATGATAAGTAACCCGACCGGGCCCGAACATGGGGAAGGTCCCGGTTTTCACCCGACGGTAGATCATCAGGAACCGTTCCGGGTCGCCGGGCCCATAAATCGCCGTCGGCCTCAGGATCACCGCCGGCAATCCTTTTTGAATATATTCCTGAACGACCTTTTCCCCTTCCCATTTAGAATATTGGTAATAATCCTTCGGGGCAATGGGGGCGTTCTCATCGGCCGGGGGATGTTTGATATGGCCATGAACGCCTTCGGTACTGCAGTAGATGAACCGCTGAACCCCATTTCGGAAAGAGGCCTCCAGGAGATTGCGGGTCCCTTCCACGTTGACTTCCCAGTAGACCTTGTGGGGCAGGCTGACTCCCCGGAAGGCGGCGGCTACGTGAAAAACCGCTTCTTTCCCGGCGACCAGACGATCCATCAGCGCCTTATCGGTAACACTACCCTGAACCAGGCGGGCCCCCAGTCCTTCCAGTTCCTCCCAGAATAGGCCCCGAGCGTTGTCCACCACCTCTACTTCATGGCCCCGCTTCAGCAGTCTCCGCACCAGGTGGCTCCCGGTAAATCCGGTCCCCCCGGTAACCAGACATTTATAAAGATTTCCCATCGATTCCTCTCTCTCAGATTCTAGCATATTTTATTCTGATTTTGGATTTCTAACCAACTACTCAAAAAAATTAATTGTTCGCCCTTTTGGGTGGGTACCCTCCAGATCTGGTATGGCCACGGAGACCCGATTTCAGGTTAATCTACCCTATATTGTGGCCACCCACCCAAAAGGACGAAGCGTCAAAAAAATTTCCCCCGGCGCGCTTGTCAATACCGGACGGGCTCGCAACCAAGTCGACCTTTAAAGCGGCCAATATAATCAGGAACCTTTTTGCGGTCAATCTAAAATCCCCTGCCCGGGACCCCGGTTTTTATTATTATTGATTTAATGCGTTGGGTTCGTTATAAATAATGGTTTCTGTTTTATTGGACTTTTGGCCAAACCATCCTTTGTTTTCGGAGTATTGCTTTTTATGAAAATCATGTTGGTATTTACGGAACTTAACCAGAAATTCGGGGCCTTGCGCTCTCAGCACGGGCTGTTTTCCCTTTCCGCGGTTCTGAAACAAAACGGCTATCCCCAGGTCTCCATGGTTTATTTTTCGGAATCCCTGGATCTGGAAACCTGGCGGGCGGAGATCCAACGGCAAAAACCGGATCTGATCGGTTTTTATTCCACGGCCGAACAGTTTTTCTTTATCAAAACGCTGATTGAAGCCGTACCCCGCCCGATTTTCACCATCGGCGGCGGCCCCCATCCCACTTGTTACCCCCGCTGTCTCGAAACCATCCCCCGCCTGGATGCCATCTGCGTCGGGGAAGGAGAGTATCCCCTGCTGGAATTGGTCCAGGCCCTGGAGGCCGGACGGGATTTTACCGGGATCCAAAATCTTTGGATCCGGCAAAACGGGAACATCCTCCGCAACGAAACCCGCCCCTTTATCCAGAACCTGGACTTGTTGCCCTTCGAGGACCGTGAACTGCTGGATATGCAGGCCGCCATCGATCAATACGGGTTTTCTCAGTTGCGGATCATGGCTACCCGGGGATGCCCCTTCAGTTGCACCTATTGCTCCAACAAACGGACCAGCCAGACCCAACCCGGCCGGTATGTGCGCTACCGCAGCGCCGAGCATATTCTGGGTGAAATCAAAGCCATCCAGGCCAAGGTCCGTTTCGATGAAATCTTTTTCGACGACGACATCTTTATGATGAACCGGGAGATCGTAGATGAATTTTGCCGCCGTTATCCCCAGGAAGTCGGCAAGCCTTTTGTCTTCTGCGGCCGGGTCGAAGCCTGCCACGAAGACGTTCTGCGGAAACTGAAAGAAGCCGGCGGCCGACGGATAGATTTCGGGCTGGAATCGGGAAATGAAGAAATCAGGCGATCCATTATGAAGCGTAAGATGTCCAACCGCCAAATTCTGGAAGCCACCCGCCTGGCCCAGTCCGTGGGACTCCAGGTCAAGACCCTGAATATGGTGGGCTTGCCAGAGGAAACGGAGGAAAAATTTCGGGACACCATCCGCATCAACCGGGAAATAAATCCCGACGTCATCAGCATATCCGTGTTTTACCCCTATCCGGGGACGGAATTGTACGACTACTGCCTGGAAAAAAACTACCTCCATCCGGAGGAATCCCTGCCGGAAAATTACGTCTCCCGGCGGGAATCATTACTCGAGCTGCCCCACTTTCCCAAAAAAGACATTGCCCGCTGCTTCCGCTGGTTCGGTTTCCAGGTCTTCAAGAAACATTCTCTGATCAAGGCCATCGGCTACAAGATGATCTATTCGAAGCAAGGGGAATTCTACCTGACCCTTTCCCGCCGATTTCGGAAGGTCCTGCGAAAGGTACTTAAGGGGTTCTAAAGGACCGTGGGGAACAACTCCCAGAACCGGTTCCGCTGGGAATGGCTGATCATCGGTTTCCTTTACTTGCCTGGCTGCGCCTGTTGCCACCTATCCGCTAATCCGCATTTCACCCGAAGGCCATCCCCTACGTCTCTCTTCCGGATGGGCAGACCGCGATCCTTCCTTTGGTCTCCGGCGACCACCTTCAGATCTATTATTGGTTCTGGCTTTTTAAAGATAATGTGCTGGGTCAATCCGTCCCTCTTCACCAATCCCTATGAATTCAACATTGCCGGCGGGCACTTCCCCCATGGGTATGCCCAATTCCCAGTTTCGATACTTTTCTCTCCTCTTATCGGTCTTCGGAAATGTCCCCGCCCATAACCTGCTTATCCTGCTGACCTTTGTCTTTTCCGGACTATCCCTATATTATCTCCTCCGGCTCTGGGGTTTTTCCCGGCCGGCGGCTTTCTGGGCGGGCTGGTCTTCACTCTGGCGCCCAGCCGCCAGACCCAGCTTCTCTCCGGCCACATCAACGGCTATGTTTGGTTTTTGATCCCCTTAAGCCTTTACTTCTTTGAAAAGGGATACCGGAAACAACGCCAGGGCCCCGTGGTTCTTTCCGGCATCTGCGTCCTGTGTCTGGGGATGGTGGAGACCCACCTCCTGTATTTCTTCCTCCTTTTTCTAGGTCTCTATCTCCCGGCCCGTATTGGGGGAGCCTCTGGTTGTTGCGCTGGGCAACCGAAGCCTCCCCCACGACACCCGGGCACCTCTGGCCCCTGATACTGGTCCTCTCGTTGGGGGTGCTCTCCGGGTATTCCGTTTATCTGACCCGGCCCCTGTTACATCAGGAACCGGCCTTCGGACTCGCCGGAGGTTTACGCACTCGGGTTCTACGGCCTGGCCTTCTATTTTTCTTGGCTCATGACCAGCCAGTTATTCTGCACCCTTACCGGCCACCCCCTTGCGGACCAGAAAAAAAGAAGCCCTAAGCTTATCTCCCGGCCCTGGCTCTGGTTTTGGCCCCCATCCCCCTTCTGTTTCCGCTTCCGTTTATGCGGAAGGCATTTTTCTTATTATCTTCCTGGGGATGATCTTCATCTAAATTTCGTTTACACAAAAGTCGACCCGGCACCTATCGTCCCGGCTTTCCCAGGCCCGCCGCTGAAAAAGCTTGCCGCCATGGTCCTGGTGATCGCCCTCTTCATTTCTCGGGTTGGCCGGGGTTTAACGTTGCAGACAAGAAAAGCCTTGGTTGAGGACTCCATCGTCGGAAAAGGCCGGACCTGGCAGGATGTGGCCCTCTATTCACCGGAAATCTCCGCCCTGTTCAAACGGGACAATACCGGACCGGAAAGCTTTGTCTATCCGGGTATGATCCCGTGGCCTTGTGTGTTTCTCTGCTGATCGAACTTTTTCTCAGACTCCGGCTTCTGGCGCCCCGGGCAACTGCTACCGATTCGGATTCTTTACCTTCATCCTGATCCTCAGTTATGCTATCGCCTTCGGGGCTAATTTTTCTCCGGTATTCCCCTCTACCGTTTCCTCTACAATCATTTTCCCTTTTTCAAATATCCCCGGGACCCGGCCCGGATCATTTTTCTCTGCTTTCTCTGTTGGGGCCTGGTCTCCGCCGCGGGGCTGGAAGTATTACGAACGGCTCCTTCGGCCTTCTTTCGGGTGCCCGGGCGGCAGCGGTCTCAGCCCCGGACTGATCTTACGGCGGGCCACCCTTCTGGGACTATCATCCCCAAAAAAAAATCGGACTTTCCCTGCTCGATCAAGGAAACCCGATCTACCAGACATTGCGACGGATGCCGCCGGAAGAACGGCTGGTCCTTGGTCTGCCCATGTTCCCGGGTGATTCCCACCAGTCTTCCCTGTATGAATACTATATCACCCAGTCCTCCGTCCCGATGGTCAACGGCTATAGTCCCGTGGTGGCCCGCCGTTATGTCGACAAAGTCTTCTGGCCCCTGATCGGGCTCAATGTCGGGGAACTTTCTAGAGAAGATTATGAACACCTCCGACGCGTTGGGGGTAAATATCTGGTCCATCACCAGGAGTTGTATTTCTATAAAGTCAGCCCCTTCACCGGGTACTTGGCCTTCCGGAATTTATCGGCCTCCCCCTACCTGAAACTGATCGAGACCAATATGTCTCAATCCCTTTTTCGGATTCTTCCCCCCGGAGAAGTGGCGGCCCACCCACCGCACTCATTTTCCGGGAATACACCGGCGTCATCTTAGAAACGGAAGAGATGAGGCACCGGGTCGGAAAGGTGGTAAAAGACCCAGAGAGCCTCGATGGGCCGGGCTGTCGAGGCCGCTCGCGGCTCGGACCAGTCCGGACTGGTGGCCTATCAGGTCTATCGGTTCTTTCCCTTCCGGACCCTATGAAGCGGTCTTTCGGCTGCAATCAAGCGGAAATACCGAACCCCTTCCGCTGCTGCGAGTGGAGGCAGTCACTTTTTTTGGGAAAAAAGTAATCGCCTAGCAGGAACTTCGCGGCACGGATTTTGTTAGACCCGGGAACTATCAGCGCTTCACCTTGCCCTTTGAAATCCACAGACCCGAAATTCTCGAATTCCGTATCTACGCTTTCGGCCGGGAAACGACCCGGTCGGACAAAATCGTCGTTTCCTTTGCCAACCGTCCTTCGCCGCCGATTACCTATGAAGCTCGGGAATTATTTCGTTACTTAATCAAACCGGTCCCTGACCCTGAGGCTGACGGGGGATGGGCGCTCAAGACCGATCCGGAGGTAGACCATCCCGCGTACGTGTTATTCGGGCCCCACCAAGGCTATGCACCAGGATCCTATCAGGCGCGTTTTCGGCTGAAAAGACCTCCTCTTTGAATACGGCCGGTCCCCTTGCCCGGATTGATGTCTCTGCTCAAACGGGGAACCATCATTCTGCGCTCAAAAAGAGATTTCCGGACAGGATTTTAGGGCATTGGAACGATATGAGGAGGTGATCCTGCCCTTTACCTTAAAGAACCAGGAAGAATTGGAATTCCGGGTCTTTAGCTATAACCGGATCCCCTTTTCCATCGACCGGATCGTGGTCGAAAAGGCCCCTTAATCGGAAGGATTTCCGGTTTTTTCCCTGACCGATCCGTTTGGTTAGAATGCCGGTCGCTCCACGGCCTGGCTCCCCCCGTTTAAACCGGGTGAAGCAGACCCACTAGGGCAGAAAAATATCCGGAAAGCGATCATTGGCAGAATTGTAGGTCAGCCGCACGGCGGTTTCCCAGGGAGTCCCCACTTTCCAAAGGAAGATTTCGTAATCAGCGATATCGTGCTCATGCTCGCCTGCGGAAGCCCCCCAGATAAACCATTTTCCATCGGCTGAAAAGCGGGGAAAGTATTCATGACTGAAAGAAAAGGGAAGGTCCATAAAGACGGCCGGTTGAACTCGATCGATCGGTGAGACCATAATCCGGGTCCCACCGCGGCCGCCGTTCTCCACCCAGACGATCTCCGACCGGTCCGGCCGCCAATGGGCCTCACAGCCGGAAATACTTAGAAGAGAATGGCTCCCGGTTTTCAGATTGATGATAAAAATTCCCGAAGTCTTCCCCCTGAGGGTAACACTCAGGAGCTTGGGGTCCCAGGGACAGATTTCCGGGTTGGACGGTTCCCCATCAAAAGGCGGCTTTCGACCGTCAAATACTACCCGTTCTTTCTCGGTGTTCAGATCTTTGACCACCACTTGATCCTTTCGAAGAAAGAGGATCCGTTCCCCGTCCGGGAGCCAAAGGGGAAAATTGCCGTTTGAGGCCGCCAGTCGCTCTTTACCCCCCGTCAAATTCAGGATATACACATCCCAGGGGATCTGGTCCCTCTCGGAAACCCAGGGTCGCTGGGAACGGGCAAAGACGATCCGTTGGCCTTCCGGACTGAAACGGGGGTGAAAGCTAACGTGGGTATTATCGGTCAGTTGGTAGATCCGGAGGTCCGGAAGGGTCATCAGAAAAAGCTGATGGGTCCCGGTGCGGCTTGAACTCCAAACGACCTTACCCTGCCGGTCCCCCAAAAGATTTCTTATCTTTTCCCTGGAGCCGGACGGCCATTGGGTTTCCGCGGATTTGAGAAAGAAGTAGCCCCAATGACGGTAGACCGCCCGCAGTCCAAAGCTATAAAGTCCCACCCCTATAACCGTCAATATCAGGGCCGCGATCAGCCACCCTAGACTTTTATTTTTCATGGTTTGTTCAACACCTTTCTGATAACAGATTAACTTTTCTAGGCAAAATCTCAAATAAAAAAAATCGCCCTGGGCCCCTTCCGGGGATGGGCTATTCGAGGCCCCATCAATCCTTGTCTATTCACCGCAGGTATGTTAATTTAATAAGTTAGACGCTTTACCCTTTGGGGGAGGTACCCCCCGGATCCCCAATGGCCGTCGGCTCTCGGCCAAAGGTTTTTTTAAGGAGTATTTTTTGAGGATATTACTGGTTTTAACCGAAATTAATCAGAAATTCGGGGCCCTGGGCGCTGCTCATGGTCTGATGTCCATCTCCGCATACCTAAAGCTGCAGGGGTATAACGATATTCATTTTGGTTATTATCCGGACTCGAATTACCTGGAAACGTGGCAGGAAGATTTGAAGCGGATCAAACCTCAACTCATCGGAATCTATACTACGGCCCCCCAGTTTCAGTTCATCCGGAAAATGATCCAGGCCGTGGAAAGCCCGGACCCTTTCATCATCCTGGGCGGACCGCACCCGACCATCTATCCTCAATGTCTGGAAAAGACCCCCCGGTTAAATGCCCTTTGTATCGGGGAGGGGGAATACCCCATGCTGGATCTGGTCCGGGCACTGGAAACAGGAAATGATGTCAGCCGGATCCAAAATCTCTGGATCAAACAGGATGGCCGCATCCTCCAGAACCCCTCGCGACCCTTTATTCAGGATTTGGACGGCCTGCCCTTCGTGGACCGGGAACTGGGCGACCATCAGAAAGTAATCAGCAATTGGGGGCTTTCCCAGATTCGGATCATGGCCGGCCGGGGCTGCCCGTTCAACTGCACTTTCTGCTCCAATCACCGGATCCGGAAGATGCAGCCCGGCCGCTATGTCCGCTTCCGCAGCGCCGACCACATCATCCGCGAGATCAAAGAACTGCAACAGCGCTACCGGTTTGAAGAAATATTGTTTGATGACGACATTTGCTGGATCGACCGGAACCTGGTCCATGAATTTGCCGAAAAATACAAAAAGGAGGTGGGGCTGCCTTTCATGTTTTCCGGACGGGTGGAGGTCCTGGATAAAGACAAACTGGCGACCCTGAAGGACGCCGGCGGGACGCGAGTGGGTTTCGGGGTGGAGCACGGGGATCAGAAATTCCGCAACCAGGTGCTGCGACGACGGATGACCAACAAGCAGATTCTGGAAGTGACGAAGGCCGCCAAGGATGTGGGACTTCAGATCAAGACGCTGAACATGGTGGGTCTCCCCGGTGAAACCCTGGCTCTGCACCAGGAGACCATCCGGCTTAATCAACAGATTAAACCCGACGTGGTCGGCTCCGCCATTTTTTATCCCATGCCCGGGACCGACCTTTACGACCTCTGTCTTCAAGAGGGCTATATTCAGGAGGAGGACGCCCGCTTAGGGGAAGCGGACACTATTTATAAAAAGTCCATGCTCCGCATGCCACAATTCAAACCCGAGGAGATTGAAAAGGCCCAGCGGTGGTTTACCTTCAAAGTCTTCTGGCCTTACGCTAAAATCAAAGCCCTGGGCTACCGGGTCCTGTATTCTTCCCAGGGGGAAATCCTGCTCGGCCTGCTGGGACGGGCCCGAAAGCCTTTGAGAAAGATCCTGAAAGGATTATAACTGCTCGCCCATGGACGAAAAACAAAGGGCCGCGCTGGACGAATTCCGGGTAAAATCGGTCTTTGACAGCCAGGGAGGCCTCCTCCAAAAATACAAATCCCTGATGGTGGGGGATCAGGGCTGGTGGGCCCTGATTAAATTCGAACTGATCACTACCCTGTTCGGCTGGGTTCCCGGAGGTTTGGGATTGGCGCTGCGGTCTGTATTCTATCCCTTCTTATTTAAAGCAACCGGCAAAAAAGTGCTCTTCGGACGAGGCATGAACATTCGATCCCCTCACCGGATCGTGATCGGCGATCGAGTGATTTTTGACGACCATGTCTTGCTGGACGGCAAAGGCTCTACCCGCCAGGGGATTAAAATCGGGAACGATCTCTACATCGGTCAGGGCAGTATCATCCAGACCAAAAACGGCGACCTGATTTTAGGGAACGGGGTCAATGTCGGTTACTACAGTACTCTAAGCTCCACCAATCGGTTGGAGATCGGAGACCGCACCTTTATCGGCCCCTATTGTCTGATCATGAGCGGCGGTGAACATGACTATACCTCGCCCCATATGGAACCGGGCCGCTCGCTACCGCTGGAAATCGGGAAGGACTGCTGGATTGCCGCCAAGGTCGTTATCTTTCAAGACTGCCACCTCGGAGATCACTGTGTCATCGGGGCCGGGGCGGTGGTCACCCATTCGATCCCGCCGAACGCGATTGCCGTAGGCAGCCCGGCCCAAGTCACAAAAACCATTCCCTCGGACGATCATTAGGGACCGGCGGCTGACGGTCAGGGGACGCCATTCCTGATCCAATGATCAAGAGTGACCGCTGATTACTGTTTAACCCCCGAGATGGTAAAGCAAGAAAAGCGGCTGCCGCCGATGAGCAGCCAGATCAACTGGCAGATGCCTCGGGAAAGAGGCCCGGGGTATTTGAACTGGTTGATTGGATTGCCTTTTTTTCGTCCGGAGACCTTGAACAAAAGATCGCTGACCTTCTGGGTGGCCGGGTAGCCGGTGAAGGTGCTTCGAAAATCCTGGTATTCATCCAGGGAAAAGGCGTAAAAATAATCGGAAACCCGCAAGGGAGCGAAAGAGCCTTTGTATTTAACGTTGGCCCGTTTTAACCACCCCAGAACCTCGCCGGCGCTATGGACCTGCTCGAAAGGAATCCCGAAGGTGTCATAAGCCAACTGTTCGGTATTCAAGCCGTAATAGCGTTTGTCCAGTTTCTTGAAGGGGCCGGGGAAATATTTCATTCCCAGTTTCACCCGCTTGTCGGGGTCATTCGGGGCCAGTTTCATTAATATCTTCTGGCGGATGGTTACCGGCCAACGGCCGAAGGTATTGTAAACGCTGACCGTCACCGTACCTCCCGGCTTGGTCACCCGGACCATTTCCCGGAAGGCCCGCTCGCTGTCCCCGGTGATCATAAAGACCCCATAGGAGTAGGCGTAATCAAAGGAGTTGTCCGGAAACTGGAGATCCAGCACGTCCATCTTGACAAAGGTGGCATTGTCCACCTGGCCCTCTTCCTTCAGCTTGTTGGCCACGGCCAAGGAGCCGTCGGACAAATCGATACCCACGGCCTCGCTGGCCTTGCCGCCAATGGCATACCAGATCACATAATTGCCGGTCCCGCAGCCGCATTCCAGGGTCCGCTTGCCTTCATATTCCTCGGGATGAATTCCCAGGACCTTCAGACGCCAGCCCATCTCTTCCGCCGTCCGCCGGTTGACCGGCCAAGGATGCTTGGAATACATGCCCACATTTTTTTCCTGGATAGCTTTAATCTGCTCTTGGGTTATCGTCTCAGCCATTGATCTCCATCCATTTAAAGTAGATTTAAACTTTTTATTTTATCCTAATTAGGGGCTAATTGGCAAGTTATTTTATTCCCTCTGATCCTAGCCTCTTGGCAACATTTAATTATGATTTGACCGGCCCAGGCAAAAAGCCAAAAACGCCTTTTTAGTCATCTGGGAATCCTCCGTCTTAATAAGTGTTGAAAATCGACTCCACTATGCTATACATTGAAAGTTGGAAAGGAATTCAATACGATGTGTGGTATTTGCGGATTTACCTGGGCTGACACCGCTTTGGCTGAAAAATGTACCCAGGTCATAAAACACCGGGGACCGGACCAAAACGGCATTTTCTCCGCTGAAGGGATCACCTTGGGGCATCGCCGTCTCTCCATTATCGACCTTTCCGAACAGGGCCGGCAACCCATGACCAATGAGGACGGGTCCCTCCATCTGGTCTTTAACGGCGAAATCTACAACTTCCTGGAACTACGCGACCTTCTGGAAAAAAAAGGTCACGTCTTCCAGAGCCGATCCGACTCCGAAGTCATCCTTCACGGGTATGAGGAATGGGGGGCCGAGGTCTTCCAGCATTTGCGGGGAATGTTCGCCTTCGCCCTCTGGGATCGCCGGCAACAATGCCTGCTGGCCGGCCGCGACCGACTGGGGATTAAACCCTTCTATTATTACCACCAGGAAGGCCGCCTGGCCTTTGCTTCGGAAATCAAAGGCCTCCTGACCCTCCCGGATATCCCCCGCCGGGTGAATCCCCAGGCCCTCTATGACTATCTGGGCTACGAATTTGTCCCCAGCCCCCAGACCATGTTCGAAGGGATCAACAAGCTGCCGCCGGGGCATTTTCTAACCTTCTCCAGCCGGGGCCTGGAGGTGAAGCCCTATTGGGATATCCGCTTTTCCCAGGACTGGCGTTCCCCGGAAGAGGCGGTGGAAGCCCTGAGGGCCCTGCTGCGGGACACGGTCCGGCAACACCTGATCAGCGACGTCCCGCTGGGAGTTTTCCTTTCGGGCGGACTGGATTCCAGCACCCTGGTGGCCCTGATGCGCGATCTGGGCGTGGACCCCCTGCGAACTTTTTCTATCGGTTATCCCGACCCTTCCTTCAGCGAATTACCCTTTGCCCAAATGGTGGCCGACCGCTTTGAAACCGATCACCAGGTATTGATGATCCCCGAAGTCACCGTACAGGACCTGGAAGATGCGGTTTGGCATCTCGACGAGCCCATGACCGATCTTTCCGCCTTGCCCTTGTATCTGGTCTGCCGGGAAGCCAAAAAACACGTCACGGTCTGTTTATCCGGGGAAGGGGGCGATGAAATTTTTGTAGGCTACGACCGATTCAAGGCCAGCAAGTTCGATCAATATTATCGCCGGGTCCCGGAATGGCTGCGAGAGAAAGTCCTCTATCCCGGGGTGAAACGGTTGCCCGACCAGCCACAGAAAAAAGGGGCCATCAATATCCTCAAGCGGTTTATGGAAGGTTCTCACCTGCCGCTGGAGGGCGGGCACCTGCGCTGGCAATATTTCATCTCCCCGGACTGGGAAGACGGGTTGTTCAAAGACTCTTTCAAGGCCCGGATTTCGACCGACCCCTTTCGACCGGTGAAGGCCTGCCTGGAGCGTTGTTCTTCCAACGACCGGCTCAACCGGGAGATCTACCTCGACCTGAAAATGGTCATGCCCGATTCGGTGCTGATGAAAGTGGACAAAATGAGCATGGCCCATGCCCTGGAGATCAGGGTTCCCTTCCTGGACCATCGGGTGGTGGAATTCAGCGCCACCCTGCCCGGCTCCTGGAAACTAAAAGGTTTTGAAACCAAAGCCATTTTCCGGAAAGCCCTGGAAGGTTGGCTCCCGGACCGTATCGTCCACCGGGGCAAGCAGGGCTACAGTCTGCCCATCAAAAACCTGCTCCGGGAGGGGTTGAAGGATTACATGGTCGGTTTGTTGAACGAATCTCCCATCATCGCTGAAACCACGCATCTGCCTTACCTGAACCGTCTCATCCGGGAACACCTGGACCGGGTGCATAACCACAACCACCTGCTCTGGGCGCTGATCAACTTGGCGATCTGGCATCGCCATTTTATTGCTCAGCGGTGAGCCTCGAATTTACCAAAAACGTGGGGCGCCTGTGGGCCATAGGATCGGCTTTTCGGAATCAAAAAACAGTCTTGCCCTATTTCCCCTCCAGGCTGTGGATCGAGGTGACCAGCCACTGTAACCTGCGCTGCCCTCTCTGCCCCAACCGGGACCTTCCCCCGGAGAAAAAAGGTTTCCTGGACTTCGACCTCTTCAAGGAAGTGGTGGACCAGAGTGCCGGCCGGGTGGGCGACCTTTATTTATTTCACCGAGGAGAACCCCTCCTTCATCCCCGGTTGGCGGAAATGATTGCCTATGCGGACCGTCGGGGGATCCCCTCCCGCATCCATACGAATGCCACCCTATTAACTCCTTCCCTGTCCGGGAAACTTTTGGATTCGGGACTGCAGTGGCTCTCCTTTTCCTTTGACGGCTATGATGAGGCCACCTACGAGCGAAACCGGCCGCCGGCCCGCTTCGCAGACACGCTGTCCCGAATCGAGGAATTTTTGATCTTGAAAAGGGAACGGGAACTCAATAAAATGACCACGGTTCTCCAGATTATGGGTCGGCCCGCGGAGAACAAGGATCCCCGATTAAGGGAACTGACCCGCCGATTGAAATCCCTGGGACTGGACCGGGTGGTTTATCGCCGGCCCCATAACTGGGGCGGACTGGTTTCCACCTCCCCCTCCTCTTTCCCTGCTCCGGCCAAGCTGGGGTGTTGTACCTTTCCCTGGTATGCCTTGGTGGTCTACTGGGATGGAACGGTTGGGCCCTGTCCCCAGGATTTTCAGGGGGAAATGAATTTGGGAGAAGTCGGCCGGCAAACCCTGGCGGAAATCTGGAACGGTCCCGCCATGACCCAACTTCGTCAACACCTGGCCCGGAAAGCCTATGACGGGCTGAAGGTCTGCGCCCGATGTGATCGGCCCCGCAGACCCCAGTTCGCCGGTGTACCGCTGGAATACGCCCGGACCTTCCTGAAGGAAAAATTATTGGCCCAGCGGGCGGAACGGAATTAGCATGGAAAAAAAAATAAAAATACTGATGATCGCCCCAACCCCCTTTTTCGCCGACCGAGGTTGTCACATGCGTATTCTGGGGGAGATTCGGGCACTGCAGCACCTCGGGTATGATATCACCCTGTGCACCTATCATCTGGGCCGGGATATCCCCGGAATCAAAACCGAACGGATCCTGAATATCCCCTGGTATAAAAAATTGGAGGCCGGTTCCTCCTGGCAGAAATTCTATATCGATGTCCTCCTCTTTTTCAAAAGTCTGCGGGTTTTTTGGCGCGATAAACCGGACCTGATCCACGGCCATCTGCATGAAGGGGCTTTTCTGGGACACTTTGTTCGAAAACTCAGTTTTCGGCGAGTACCGCTGGTCTTCGATGCCCAGGGAAGCCTGACCAAGGAACTGGTCACCTATGGGTTTTTCCGGGAGGGTGCTTTCCTTCACCGGCTTTTTTGGCGTTTTGAACGCTGGATTTCTCGAATGCCCGAGTACACCGTCGGCAGCAACGTTACCGTCTCCGCCTTCATGGTGGAGGAGATGGGACTCCCGGCTGCGAACGTGGCCACGGTTATTGACGGCGTTCATACCGATTTCTTTGCGGATAAAGGCGGCGAACAGAATCTGAGAAAGGAACTGGGCCTGCCGTCCGGAAGTCCGGTGGTCCTTTACACCGGCGCTCTGTTGAAATCCAAAGGCATCGATTACCTCTGGCAGGCTATTCCGCTTGTTCTTAAGCAGAAACCGGAAACCTATTTTGTCATCGTAGGCTACCCCGTGGAAGAATCCCAAAAAACCATAACCGGATTGGGGGTGGCGGATCGTTGTCTTTTCGTGGGACAGGTGGATTTTTTCAAGTTGCCCGCTTATTTATTCCTGGCGGATCTGGCCGTGGATCCGAAAATCGACGAGGCCGGTGAAGCCAGCGGTAAGATCATCAACTACATGGGAGCCTCTTTGCCCATCGTCTGTTTTGAGGGCCCAAACAACCGGAAATTCTTAGGGGAGCATGGTATTTTTGCCCGTTCCGGAGATGTCCAAGACCTGGCCGATCGGATCGTCCAAGCGCTGTCCGATCCGGAAAAGACCCGGGAGCTCGGTAAAAAAAACCAGCAGCGGGTGGAAGAAGTTTTTTCCTGGAACGCCAACATCCTGACCTATGATCAGGTCTTTCGAAAGGCCCTGAACCAAGGCCCCCAATAGTCCCGGAGGTTTTCACTTGATGTTCTCTGTTCGACGTTCATCTTTTGAAACACCCTAGACGGCCTAAAGGAGAAGACCTTTCCCATCCATGACCTGGCGTCGATCGCTTCCCCATCTGCTGGCTCTTTTCCTCTATTCCTGTCTAACGCTGGTTATGACCTACCCGGCCATCCTTCGTCTGAAGGTGGCCATCATCGGAGACTACGTTGATTCGTTTCTGAATACCTGGATCATTGCCTGGGGGATCCGGAAGATCACCCGGGGGGAATGGGGCTCTATCTTTGATGCCAACATCTTTTTCCCTTATAAAAATACCTTGGCCTATTCAGAGCACCTTCTGGGGGTGGCCTTAACCGCGGTCCCGATCCAACTGGGTTTTAATGATCCCCTGGTGACGTTCAACGTTTCCGTCCTGATCAGCTTTGTCCTGACCGCCCTGGGTATGTATTTCCTGGTGTGGTATTTAACCCGGAACGGCTACGCCGCTTTTTTTTCAGGCCTGCTGTATTCCTTTTTTCCCTGGCGCATCGGCCATCTGGCTCATCTGCAATTGTTGTCGGCCCAATGGCTGCCCTTGACCTTTCTGTTTCTACATAAAACGGTGAAGTCTTTTTCCTATCGGGTCCTTTGGGGGGCGGCCCTTTTTTATATCTTAGCCTTCTATTCCTGCGGGTATTATGGGCTGTTCCTGACCCTTTTCGTGGTTGTTTTCATGGTCCTGGCCTTGCGGGAAGGAGGGGGGGACCGCTACCGCTTAACGGGGCGCTTTGGCCTGTTTTTCTTGTTCTCGTTCCTGATTATCCTCCCGGTTTATCTCCCCTACCTGAAATTGAAAAAGGACTTTGGTTTTATCCGCCCCTTCGGCGAGGTGGTCTTTTTCTCAGCCGATTTCGTTTCCTTTCTATCCATCCCTGCTCAAAACCACGTCTGGGGAAAACTATTGGAGGGTTTCATGAAACCGGAAGGCGATCTCTTTGTGGGCTTGATCGCCTTGATAATGTCTCTGGCCGGGATAGGATCCCTGGTTCACTGGGAAAAATCTCCGGATCCCGCCTCGCCAAGGCCCCTGTCTCCCATCAAGACGGTCGGCGCGCTAGTCCGCCTCCTGCGTTTCTTTATCCTTCTTAGCGGAATCTGGATCGTCTCTTTCCTGCTGACCGGGGGGTTTTCCCTATCCCTCGGAGGGCTGGAGATCCATTCCCGGGACCTCAAAACCCCGGTAACGACCCTTTTGGTTTTGCTGACCTGCCTATTCCTGCTCGACCGCTCCCTTCGGCAAAAGATAGGGGTCCTGCTGCCCCGGTTCAGTTCCCCGGAGCCGCGATTTTATCTTGCCCTGCTCGGCCTTTCCTTTCTCCTGACCCTGGGCCCGATAATCCACTTTAATGGAGTGGAAATCGCCTATGGCCCTTACTTGCTGTTATATGAGTGGGTGCCGGGGTTTGATGGTTTGCGGGTCCCCGCCCGCTTCATAGCCATGATGCACCTGGCGGTCAGCGTCTTTGCCGGGTATGGTTTGGCCTGGCTCCTGGGCAGAATTCTATCCTCCTGGAAACGGCTGTTGCTGGGCTCCGGGTTCGCCCTCCTGGTGCTGATTGAATACGCCTCCTTTCCCATCGCCATGCCTACCGTTCCGGTCGGGCGCGACTTCCCCCAGGTCTATACCTGGCTGGCTCAGCAGCCGGGTGATTTCGCTATCCTGGAAATACCCCTGCCGACCCGTCCGGAAGATGTTTACCGCGACGCCCCTTACGTCTATTTTTCCACTTATCACTGGAAAAAACTGGTGAACGGGTACAGCGGTTTCATACCGCCGGGGTATACCCGTCTTTATGAGCAGGAATTAAAAGGCTTTCCCTCCGAAGAAACTTTGAGGCGTATCCATCAACTCGGACAAATCGGGGTTCGCTACCTCATCGTTCACCTATCTTATTACCCCCCACCGGAAAGAGAACAAATCATGGCCCTTTTTCTCCGAAACCCGCAATTTTTTGCTCCAGAAAAACTGACCAACGAGGCCATGGTCTACCGGATTCTCCGGCCCTGACCGCAAAAGGCTATTCAGGGACAAAAAGCTCCAATTCGTGAATAGACCAATAATAGACGGAATCTTGTCCGGTTTGGAGGATCTCGACAAACCGCGCCGGTGTTTCTCTAAAAACCAGGTCCGTTTCTTCGCTGCGATCATCTTTGAAGAGTTTTTCTCCGGTCCAATAAATCGGGATATTAAGAGGAACCGCCTTCTCCCAGCGAAGGCCGTCCAAAGAAAACCGAATTTCCGCTCTTCGAGGGAAATCCCGATAGGAATCCCCGAGTCGTAACCGGATTCGGGCGATCTTTTCCGATTTTCCCAGATCGATCCGGAAAAACATACCGGAGACTTGAGGGCGGCCGCTGGTCCAACGCGTTTTTATTTTACCGTCTATGGCCCTTTCGGCCTCTCGGCCGTTATAGTTGGCCGACACCTGCCATCCGCTGCGGGAGAGCTTCCGGTATCCCTTTTCATAACTCTTTCCGACAAAAAGGACCCAATCATCTATCCGCTCTTCCGAATAGACTCCTGGAGCCACTTGATTCAAATCCTGCTTCAAAGCCTCCGACTGCTCCACTGCCGGCGACGATCGCCGGAAATGGGTAAGGGGGGAGGCGATCCCCAACGGTTTCCGGCAACCTGGCCGGTAGCCATTCTTCCCTTTTGCCCGGCAGGTTGAAAGCCACCTGGGCCTGAATCCAGGGATTGGCCAAAACCCGCTCCTCCTTTAAAGTGCCTAGCCGGCCCAGCAGGTCCGAAAACGAAGGAATCCCCCTCGGGGGACCCTGATGACCCCGGGAGATACCCCGGTAAACCAAAATTTCCGCAATTTCCCAGCCGTTTTGGGAATCGGTCCCGGTCTGGGTGATCTTCAGAAAGCGCCCCGCTTGAGGGGGGAAGACCAGCTCGGTAATTCCCTTTTCCACCCGGTTGAAGGGGTGCGGTCCGGACCAGAAAAGGGGGTTCCAGTAATTAGCGATGTCCGCCAGGGTCTTATAATTTCTCCCGTCCAAAGAAAGCTCCAACCGCAGGCCCCGGGGAATCCCATTGGGGCTTCCGGCAAAGAGCAGTACCCGGCTTACGTCCGGGACTGTTTTCCCCAAATCCAGTTGAAAAACCTCTCCGGGTTTCATGGAGCCCCCCGGATTCCAGCGGGTCTCCAAGTCCCGGTCAAAGGCCGCTGAACCGGGGGCGTCGGGACCATCCGGCCGAGCCTGCCAGCCGGCAGCGGATAGCTCGACAAAATCATAAGGCGGCGGTTCAAAATCATAAAAGAGCCAACGCCCCTCCTTTTTATAGGACCCGCCGATAGCCTGCAAGGTTTTCTCAAAAACCCCCTCGCTGCCCGTGCTCAGAAAGGCCGGTCGGGGGGAGTGGTCCACCAAACGGGTGAAAAATGGAAAACGGTCGTGATAGGGTTGAGCAAAAATGATTTCCTCTCCCGCGTCAAAGGTCAGGGGCACGGATTTCCAGTAATCCGTCACATAAACCTCGTGGAGGCCTTGACTCTTAAGATAGGCAAACAAAGCCTGGTCGCCCATCATTTTTTGCCGGTATTCCCTGATTTTTTCGGGGTGAAAGACCAGACCCGTCTGGTAAAGGCCCAGCCCATTGGACAAACCGATCAGCACCAGAAATAACCAGGCCGGCGCTGGCGCCCTTTTCCTGAGCTTAAAAAACAGTGCCGCCCATAAAATCGGAAGCGCCGGATAAAGGGGAACCAGGTAGCGGGTGGTATGGTTGGCGGCAAAACCGCTGAGGGAAAAAATCAAGGGATAGGTGACAATGAAAATCAAGAGAAGATCCAAACCCTGCCCGCATCCCCTCTCCCCGCGGACACCTTGAAAAACCCCCTGGATCCGGAGAACGATCAGATAAATAAAACCCGCCAAGAGGATCCCGTAGGCGACCGACGAAAAATAGGGCACCAGGTATTGATTCGTCAGGCTGTTACGCGAGCCTATAAGTTCCGGGAGCCTGACCGAAAAAAAGGCCAGCAGCGAGTCGGCGAAAGGTTCATGGACCGGATTGTGCTGCAGTTGGACCCAGGTGGCCAGCGGGTGGATCGTGTTGTACACCCAGAGCGGCAATCCCCCCAGGACCAGCCCGGCCGACAGGTACCCCAAAACCCTGGGGTCCCGCCAGAAGGCCTTTTCCTTGAGCAGAAGGAGCAGGCCGACCGGGGTCAGATAAAAAACAAACAAAAAATGGGTCCAGAGACCCAGACCGCCGAGCAGGCCCAGCCACAAATACTGGGCGGGATGGCGGTCTTGGGCGTAGAGGAGGCGGCCCGCCGAAATGAAGAGCAATATCCCCAGGACCGGAGATTCCATATAGGCCGATCGTGCCAGGACCGAATGGAAGACTAAGTAATAGGAAGGAAAGGCCGTCAACAACGCGGCCACCAGGGCGGTTTTCCGGTCCAGCAGGAGGGCGGTGAGCCGGTAAATAAAGAAAATCAGAAAAAGGGAGAGCAGGGCGACGGTCAGCCCGAGGGTAAACCGGGATGAACCGAAGAGGAAAAAGACGGTGGAAACCAGGTAGGCCTCAATACTGCCGCAATATTCCTGCCCGTAAAAAAATATCGGAAATTCTCCCAGGAGGACGTGGCGGGCCATCAACCCGTTGATAGCCTGGTCCGCATCCATGTAGGGGTATACCAGATAAAGCAGGCGAATCCCGGCCCCCAACAGCAAAAGGAGTCCCAGCCAGTAGAGGCGCTTCATTGAGGCTTTCTTTTTCGTCATTCGAAGGTCTGGCGGTAGAGGAACGAATATATGATTAGGGGACGAATTCCCCTTTGCATCGGGCCAAAGAATTCGTTAGAATAAAATATAGAGTCCATATTCCCATGGATTGAACCAATTTTCAACCTGTAACCTGCCCCCCCCGGAGCTATGGAGGGAAGCCAGTGAAAATATTCGTTTTATTTGACTGCTTGGACCTACCGATTTAGCATGCCTTCGCCCGTTGCTCATACCCTGCTGGGATTCACCCTTTTTAATCTTTGGCCCTTCGGAAGTCGGGGTTTTCAAATCAAGCCTTGGGCTCTAAACGCCTTGGTGGCGGCCGCTTCCCTGGCGCCGGACCTGGATTTCGTCCCCGGCCTCCTTCTCGGAGATCCTAGCCGGTTTCACCAAACTTATTTCCACAGCCTGATCGTGGCCGTTGTTCTGGCCCTAAGTTTTGGATCAATCCTTCGCCTGCGGTACACCGGATCCTCCTGGATAAAGTGGAGCAGCCTTCTGCTGCTCCTCATGGGTTCTCATCTTCTTTTGGACTTCTTTACGGAAGACCATCGCCCCCCCATCGGTTTTCCTCTTTTCTGGCCTTTTTCAGATAATCCGCAGACCTCCCCACTGCCCATCTTCCCTGCTGCAGTCCGGGATTTTAGACAACCTGATTTCTGGTCTCAAAATGCCTACGTCCTCCTGGTGGAAAGCTGTCTTCTCTTTCCACTCTGGTTTGCCTCCTGGAAATATAGGAAGGAGTCACCCAACAAATAACCCTTGACTTTTAAAGCCCCCTGCTTCAAGATGCAAGAAATCTTTTAACTATAGGGAATTCCATTCTATTTTATTGTGGAAGGCTTCCTGGCGGCTCCGGCGCTAAGGCCCTCCCTGGTATTGCCCATCAGATGGACCCTTAAGAGGACCGGTAGTGGATCTTTCCATCGTCATCCCTTTCTACAACGAACACAAAAACATCCCTTTCCTCCTGGATGAGATTTACCAGGCCCTCCAGCCAACGAGCTGGACCTACGAAGTGGTGGCCATTGATGACGGAAGCGGGGATGGAACCTTTGAACTCTTAAAGAAAGAGCTGCTCCGATTCACCCATTTTCGGTTAATTCGGTTTCGAAAAAATTTCGGACAGACCGCGGCAATGGCCGCCGGATTTGATTCTGCGGAAGGTGAGATCATCGTCACCCTGGACGGGGACCTGCAAAACGACCCGACCGATATCCCGCGGCTGATGGAGAAAATGAGGGAGGGCTATGACATTGTCAGCGGCTGGCGTGAGAAAAGAAAAGATCCCTTTTTAACCAGACGCCTTCCGTCTCTTTGGGCCAATAAAATGATCTCCTGGGTAACCGGGGTAAAACTACACGATTACGGCTGCACCCTGAAGGCTTTTCGGCGGGAGGTGGCTAAAAATATCCGCCTCTATGGGGAGATGCACCGCTTCATTCCGGCCATTGCCAGTTGGATGGGCGTCAGTATCGCCGAAATCCCGGTTAACCATCGCCCCCGAAAATTTGGACGCTCCAAGTACGGACTTTCCCGTACAGTTCGGGTTATCCTGGACCTGATCACCGTAAAATTTTTGCTGACCTATTCTACCCGCCCTATCCATGTATTCGGTCTCTGGGGAATCCTGTCCGGATTCTTCGGATTTATCCTGGCCGGTTATTTATCCATTGAGCGGCTTTTCATGGGAATAGCCCTGTCCAACCGTCCCATTTTACTTCTGGCGATTTTATTGATATTTATAGGAATACAATTCATCAGCATCGGACTTCTCGGGGAGTTGCAGGTCCGCACCTATCATGAATCTCAAAACAAACCCATCTATTTCGTCAAAGAAATTATTCAAAGTCAAGGGCTGTCGGCTTCTATCCAATAAGGGGCCCGGGTGGCTTATTGCGGCGCTGCTGATCCTTTTCCTCCCGAAAACCCTGTACTCCGCGCCCGCTCCGACTTTTCAATCCCTGATGACCAAGGATCTCACCAGTCTCGCGCCATCCAGCCGCTTTTCTATGAGTGATCGCATTTACCTGGTTACCGTCTGGACCGGCCTCAAAAACTCCCATCAGTTCATGGTGCACTGGGTCCGGCCGGATCAAAAGATCCAGGAAACCACCCGATTTAAATTTTCCGTTCCCGAAGGTACCATCAATTACCGGACCTGGGGCTGGCTGTCCTTCAAGAAAAGATTATGGAACCTCTCTTCCTCCGAAAGCAAGTTTATCGGACCCTGGAAAGCCCGTCTTTTTCTGGACAACCGATTCCTGGCCGAATATGCTTTTGAAATCTTCTGAAGCGGTAAGGCGCTCAATTCTCCGCAGGAGAAAGGCTATTCCTCAAGAAGAAAACGGTAGGTCTTAAACTTTTTAAGTATTTTTTGCATGCCTCTAATAACGCAGAGGTGCGGTTTGGAGGGAATATGGACGGGCAGATTAAAACGATCCTTGATTCGCTCCGACCAACCCCGCAGATAGGCTCCCCCTCCCACCAGAGTGATCCCGTTGGTGGAGATGTCCGCCGCCAGCTCGGGGGTCAGTGACTCGAAGGCCGTATTGATGCCCAGGAGTATTTTTTGAACGATGGGCTCCAAGCTATCTCGTATCTCGGCGGTCCCCAGGGACATCCTCCGAGGAAGATGATTACGCCGATTAAAGCCTTTGATGTCAAAAGAATAATCTTCGATCAGCGGGGCAATGGTCCCATGATTTATTTTGATGCTTTCGGCGGTGGTCAGCCCGATGCAAAATTGTTTTTTGAGTTCGATTTCATGCTGAATGGTCTGGTCCATGCTGTTTCCTCCGGTTTTCAGAGAATTGCAGTGGACGATCCCGTTTATCGCCAAAGTGGTTATTTCCGTAGTCCCGCCGCCCAGGTCCACCAGAATATTTCCGTCGGGATTTTCTATGGGGATATCAGCCCCCAAGGCCGCAGCCAAAGGCTCCCGGACTAGATAAATACGGGAAAAAGGATAGAGCTCCAACTGCTTCCGATAAGCTCGGATCTCAACGTCCGTGGCCCCCCAAGGGAGGCAAAACAGAACATTTCGAACGAATCCCTTCCGCTTGGATAAAACCCTCTTAATCAGAGTTTGCAAAAAAATGCTGCAGACTTCAAAATCCGAGATGACCCCCTCCCTGAGAGGCTGGATGACCTGAATATGGTTCGGGGTCAGGCCAGACATCCGTTTGGCCTCCCCACCAATGGCCAGGGGCTGACGATCCCGGCGCTTAAAGGCCACAAAAGTCGGCTCCTGGACAAAGTTATTCGACGACAGGATCCAAACCACCGAATAGGTGGTGCCCAAGTCAATCGCTAAATGTTGAAAAATAGGCATAGGGTTTAAAGATTGGTACTCAAGAATGGAAGCCGCTGCTGAGAAGGCGGACCCTGGACTCAAGATGACCCTTAAAAAACCATCCCGCCGGAGGGGGCGGGACAGCAGGCCTTTCTCAAGGATAGTCCTTTTCCGTTAAGCAGGACCCGGAAGCGACAGTTTAGAGGCCTTCCTTCGCCAGATTTTCAAGGATTTTTCTCTGAGGGTCAGTCAGTTTCTGAGGGACTTCCAGGATAATTTTGACAATCTGGTCCCCTTGGATTTTATCGCCGAAAGGGGGGAGGCCGTAGCCTTTAAGTCGCAACTTGGCCTGCGGCTGGGTTCCCGGAGGAATTTTGACTTGTAGCGCCTTCCCCCCCAAGGTAGGGACCTCCAACCGGGTTCCCAGGGCCGCCTGACTAAAACTGATCGTCTTTTCCACGACCAGGTTATGACCTTCCACTTTAAAGAGGGGATCCTCTAACACTTTAATCTGGATATACAGATCTCCGGGAGGGCCCTTGAATAGCCCGGGTTCTCCCTTAGCGGCAATCCGCAACTTCTTACCCGTGGTAATCCCCGCCGGAATTTTGATGGAAACCTTCTCCATCTTGTTGCTGGACGGGAAAGTGAGGGTCTTTTCGCCCCCTTTGGCCGCCTCCTGAAGGGTGATGGCCAATTCATATAAACGGTCAGCCCCTTGTTGCGGCATTCCGGCGCCCCCACCATATTGTCCAAAAGGGTCTCCGTACTCATAGGCCCGGTCGCCTCCGGGGTGGACATAAGTTCGGTACTGGCGCCCGCCGCTGCTCCGTCCCCGGCCTGAAAATATATTTTCAGAACCTCCGCCACCGCCGCCGAATCCAAATTCCCTGAAAATATTATTAAAATCAAACCCGCGAAAGATGTCTTCCTGGCTGTAACGCTGCTGAAACCCGTCGGCCCCATACGTATCGTATTGTTTTCTCTTTTCCTTGTCGCTCAGGACCGCGTAGGCCTCGCTGATTTCCTTAAATTTTTCTTCCGCTTTTTTATCCCCTTTATTGCGGTCGGGATGATATTTCATGGCCAGCTTGCGATAGACCTTCTTAATCGCCTCCTCGGAGGCCTTCTTTTCCACCCCTAATACTTTGTAATAATCTTTTTCGGGCATAACCTTCCTTCTATCCAGTCCAGGGACTCTATGTCTCTTTAACGCCTAAGTGTCGGATCGGAATAAAAAAATTCATTTCCATTAGATTGCTGATAATATAACCTGATCCCCTGGGTCTGTCAATGAGATTGAAACAGGAGGGTCAATTATCTATGAAAAAATGGAAATGCACGGTCTGCGGTTATCTGGCGAACGGAGATCAACCCCCCGATTATTGTCCGGTCTGCGGGGCCCACCGGTATCAATTTATACTTTCCGACCCCTTACCCGAATCCCTGGAAGGCTTGCTGAAAGAAGCCTTCGCCGGGGAATCCAAGGCCCAGGTCCGGAACCAGGCCTTTGCCCAAAAAGCCACCCAGGAAGGCTACCCTCAGATAGCCGGCCTCTTTAAGGCGGTAGCCGAGGCTGAACGAATTCATGCCGCGGAATACTTAAAATACTTTGAAGGGGTCATTGGAGAAACGGCGGATAACTTAAAGACCGCCTTTGAAAATGAGATCCGGGCCAAGGGGGAAATTTACCCTGCACTGATCCGGGAGGCCCTGACCCAAAAACGGGAGGACGTAGCCTGGAGTTTTATCCGTTCCCGGGATGTGGAAGACCGGCACGCCAAATTGTACAAAGAGGCCCTGACCGCCATGCTCACCGAGCGGGAGGTCGTTTATCATGTCTGCCAGGTTTGCGGTTATGTTTTCGACGCCGATCTACCGGACGAATGCCCGGTCTGCCGGAGTTCTCGGAAACACTTCCAGCGAGTGGAGTGACCACGCGTTTCCCGGCTGACCCGCTTTCAGACTAGACCACCATCCCCGGGGCGGACCCCCCGAAGCATGGAAATAAGGCCCTTCAATAAGACGAATTATCAATAATCAATTGCCAATTAGTAATTAAGAATTGATCATTGATTATTGGCCTTGTTAAGGAATCAGCCCGGCCACCACCAAGATGGATAATTCCTCTTGACCGGTATTGATCAGTTCATGATATTGGCCGATGGGAATGTGGATGGCATCACCAGCCTGAACTTCCTGCCGCTCCTCCCCGACCTGCATCCTTCCTTGACCGCATTGGATAATATAGATTTCTTCCATGGGGTCCCGGTGGCCGGACAATTTTTCTCCTGAAGGCACGGCAGCCTGGGCCAGAAACATAAGCGTTTGCAGGTGACGGTTGTCCAGGACCATGTGGGCCACGCCCCCATCATGGGCCCGGTAGCGGGTGGCCTGGACCTCGGGGTGCAAAAGATTCCTGATAATCATACCAGATTCACTCCATTCGAATTCGGCTGTTCAAAAAGCTGACAAAACATCCTGACCAAATACGGATCGAACTGTATCCCGGAGTATTTTTGAATCTCCTCCAGCGCTTCCGCGTGGGACGCTCCCTTTCGGTAGGGTCGATCGTTGGTGATGACGTCGTAGGAGTCCACAATGGCCAGGATGCGGGACTCCAGGGGGATCTTTTCCCCTTTAAGCCCTCCAGGATATCCCTGGCCGTTCCACCATTCGTGATGTTTCAATATCCAGTCGGCTATGGGCACCAGGTCGGTCGCCGCCAGAGCGATTCGATAGCCCACTTCACTATGCCGCTGCATCTCTATGGCTTCTTCCGGCGATAAAGGGCCGGGCTTCATCAATATCCGGTCAGGGATCCCCACTTTCCCGATATCATGAAATTCGGCCAGGAGCCGCATATCAATGACGCTGCGCTCCGGCAACCCAATGGCCCGGGCCAACTTTTCCGCTAATTCCCGGATTCGGTGCGCATGCCCCCCGGTTATAAAATCCCGCATCTCCAGGGCCTTATTCAAGGTCTGCACCACGGAGCTATGGATACTTTGATTACAGAGGAGCTTCTCCCGGAGCAAATTATTTTCAGCCTGGGTAAAAATCTCATGAACCGAAGAAGGCGCCTCATCGTTGAGGTGAAATCCGATGGCCAGACTTAACTGTAAACCCGGGTTTTCTCCGTTATAGCGGTCGACGGCCTCACGGATTTTTTGCCTGGCCCTTTCAAAGAGAGGGCGCTCCGTTTTAACGACCATCACCGCGAATTCGTCCCCCCCCACCCGAGCCATCAGGCAGTCTTCCGAAAAGGCTTCTCGGATCGTTTGGGTGGTGGCCACCAGAAGCCGGTTGCCCGCCTCATGTCCCAGGGTATCGTTGACATATTTTAACCCATTCACATCACCGATCAAAATCCCCACCGGATCGCTTTGGCCGGTGTCATACTTTTCCATTTCCTGCTCAAACGTCCAGCGGTTCAATAATCCGGTCAGGGGATCGCGATCCCGCAAATTTTTCAGGTCTTCCTCTATTGCCCGGTTTCGAGTAATATCTTGCAAAAATCCCTGGATCTGGATAATCTCCCCTTGATCGTCCGTTATAGCAAGCATTTTTCCGGAGACGATCAGGTTGGTCTGATCTTGTTTTATCCAGGGTTGCTCCTCAAATTCCAACTTTTTCCTTTTTCCCAGTTCCTGCTTCCATTGTTCCCATTGAGTCGCCCCTTTTACCAAAGATTTCAGGTTAACTCCGGCCAACGCCTTGACCGAATCATATCCCAGGATTTGGGCAAAAGCCGGGTTGCACCGCAGGATCTCGCCCTCCGGACTGGACCAGTAATTTCCAGTATACCCCTGATTGAACAACCGCTTGTAGTCCGCTTCCACTTCACTTTTTTCTTGCTGTGCCGCTTCCAAATTATCTAACAATTGGTTGAAAGATTCGGCCAATTGGGTGATCTGGTCGGCTTCACTGGGAAGGCTGATCCGGCGCTTGGCCGGACCGGCCGGGCCGATCCCCCTAATCTTTTGAGCCAACAGATCTACGCGCCGCCGGGTCTGGCGCATGATCAGCCAACAGACCAGACCTCCCAGCATTCCGGAGCCCAGAATCAAAATAATCCAAAAAGTGTTCATCGACAGACCGATCCCCAACAGTCACCTTCCTCTAGGAGGAAATACGGCGGGTATTAGTTTTTTTCCCCAAAAATAAGGTATTGAGTCCCGAGGTTGAAAACACAACAATGAAGGAAGTGCTTCTTTGACATCCGATCAAGAAAATCAAGGCTTGATTCCTGGTAATCAACCAAACCGTGCGCGGCACCCCGCAGCGGTGGTTTTAAAGGGATAAAGTCTGGAAATTTCAGTTTTTCCCAATCTCCGGGTGCCGTAAAATTTCTGACATTCTCGCCTAAGGGCTTCTCTTCCAGTCCGAATTCGCGCAAAAAACCTTTGTTGCAGTCCAAAATGTTCTTTTCCTGATCCAGCAGCAAGATAACGATTCGGCTGGCCTGGTCCAAATAATTTTGAAAAATCTCTGGAAATTCGGCGCATAGGCGGTTTGGATTGCGATTGAGCATAAGTCCCCCAAGAAGATTTAAGAATACTTTTTCAATCGGTTTTTTTGACAGTAACCTTTAATCCTATTAAACAAGTTGAAATTTTATGGCGTTGGGTTAAGATTGATGGACTCGCAAAGAACGGATTTTCAGGCTTCAGGGATTTACACCGCAACCATTTGAATTTAATATGGATTACCACATGCCCGGGAGAGAAGAAAATGGATTTAAGCATCTTCGAGACCTTAGAGGCGCCGCAATTGCGCAGTTATCTGGAATTTCTGCTCTGGCATTACCGAGTGGTGGATGCCTTCTGGTTCCTCTATGTGGCCGAAGCCTTTGATCAGCCCACCGCCGAACGAATAAATGAACAGGTCTGGTCCCGCGTCCCTTCAATGGCGGCCAAGGATTTGATCCGGCGTTTCCATATCGAAGAAAAAGGGTTAAAAGGATTTGTCCAGGCCTTGCGCTTCTTTCCCTGGACCCCCTTAGTAGGTTATCAAATTGAAGAAAATGAAAATGAGGTATTCATTACGGTCCCCAAATGCCCTACCCAGGAGGCTCGCTTACGCCGGGGTCTAAACGAATTCGTATGCAAATTCATGCACATGGGAGAGTTTCAGAGTTTCGCCCAGGCCGTCGACCCGGCCATCAGGGTGGAATGTCTGTTCGCCCCACCGACCCATCCCGCTATAGGGAGAGTTTCAGCGTTTCGCCCAGGCCGTCGACCCGGCCATCAGGGTGGAATGTCTGTTCGCCCCACCGGATCCCCATCCCGCTGATTGCTACTGCCGCTGGCGTTTTACTTTAGGGTTGGAAAACGGTAACTAATAGGTACTGGACCTTTTTAAAGCAAAAATTCAAATATTTTTAATTAGCCTTAGGAGGGGGCGGGTGATGGGAATCGCTACGGATCCCGATCACCCGCCCGTTGGGGAGGGGAGAACGCGTTATACGGAATGGTCCAGGGAAGGGGACATTCTCATCCTTCGCCGATAAAAGCCTTTCTGTTCGGTTTTCTCCATCTTGGCCGGGTTCATTGCATTTCTATCCTCAGCGACAGCCATCAGGGGCTGGATTCCTCCGGGCAGTTGTAATCCCAGGGGAGATTGCAGACCTATTTCCTTTATCATATTAAGGATATCCTGGTCCGATTCCAATCCCGCGTTCACCAAGCCCTTCTGGGGACATTCCCGACAGGCCTCCAACTCCAAATAGGTAAGTGCCTTCTTCTGCCTTTTTTGGCAGGCATTGACCGTCATGGTCGCCTGCAGTCTTTTACAAAACATAACAATCTCCACTTTAAGGTTCTTAGTCGAATTTTAGAAAAGTATAACTCCTTTTTCTTAAAAAAAAATGGGGTGAATCCTGTATTTATTAAGAAAGTTAGCTGTATTTTTTAGTACCTGGCTTTATTCCCTTCTGCCTGCCCCCGCCGTTTCAATTTACTTGATTCCTCCGACCCGAAATGCTAACCATCCTCCCAAGATGAAAAACCGTCAGGAACCCCAGCGCTATAAGAATATCTTCCTGTTTTGGTTACCCCTGGAAGTAACCTGGTTGATGATGGCCTTTGAGGGATCCTTCTTAAGCGCCGTCATCGCCCGTTTAGTCGAAGCCAAGTTCAATTTGGCGGCCTTTGGGGTCGCCTTTGCGATAACGCTGTTCATTGAGGCCCCGGTACTCATGCTGGTCAGCGCCTCCAACTCCCTGGTCCGGAATTGGCAGGACTATATCAAAATGCGCCACTTTTCTCTGGGTCTGATCACCGTGGTAACCGGGGTAATGGGTCTGGGCCTTTGGCCGCCCCTTTTTTATTTTGTCACCCTGAAACTCATCGGCCTTCCGGACCGGGTTGCCCAATTGACCCATCAGGCTTCCCTCATTCTGATTGCCGTCCCCTGGGCCATCGGTTATCGCCGTTTTTACCACGGGATCATCATCCAGCATGGAAGCACCTGGCTGGTGGCCGCCGGGACTGCAATCAGGCTGACCGCCATGGCGCTAACCGGGATACTGCTCTTCCTTTTCTCCCCCTGGCCGGGTGCCTGTGTGGGCGCCTGGGCCCTGACCACCGGGGTGGTGATTGAAGCCCTGGCCAGCCGACTGATGGCCAGAAAAATCATCCGCAGGCTGCATTCAGGGAATAAGGATTCCTTCTCGTCCCCTCGAGTCTTGACCTACCGAGCCATCGGCGCCTTCTATTTTCCCCTGGCCTTGACCTCCATGCTGGCCCTGGGAATTAACCCGGTTATCTCCTATTTCCTGGCTCAGGGACGAATGGCTATTGAATCCTTAGCCGTCTGGCCGGTGCTTCAAGCCCTGCTGCTTATTTTCATGAGTTTCGGTTTGTCCTTCCAGGAAGTTACCATCGCCCTTCTGGGAGACCACCTGGAAAATTATCGAAAACTGCTCCGCTTCGCCTTGGGACTGCTGTTCCTGACGGTCGTACTTTTTGCGCTTTTTGGTTTTTCCCCTCTTTCCTTGTTATGGTTTCATCGGGTATCCGGGTTATCCCCGGAATTGGCCTCCTTTGTTCGAAGACCCCTTCAAATTCTGGCTCCCCTCCCGGCCCTCTGGATGGCGCTGACTTTCCAACGATCCGTGCTGGTCAACGCCCGCCGCACCGCAATTCTTACCTGGGCTACCGGATTGGACATTCTGCTCATGGTCATCGTCCTGACCCTGGGTATCCATTATTGGACGCTGATCGGTGTGGTTGCCGCCGCTTTGGCCTTGGTCGTGGGGCGATTGGGGTCGATCGCCTTTTTGGCGCGCTCTTTTTCGAATACCATCCTTCAGACCCGCCTTCCGAATAAAAGTTAAACCTTTCCCCGACCCTGATACTATTTTATTGCCTATCTACCACTTAGTGGTATATACTACAATGTAGCATAGAAAACAAGAATTTTTTACGGCTTTTTACTCCTTTTAAAACATATTGTTTGTTCGTCCTCTTGGGCGGGTGTCCACAAAATTCGGCAGGTTAACCTAAAATCAGGCCTCCGAGACCTTACGGCCCTACCCAATAGGCGGAGGTACCTCCCCAAAAGGATGAAACGTCAAAAATTATGACCTCCAGGGAGTTCTCAGGGTTTCGAAAAAAAATCGGGAAGTCGCAGAGGGATATGGCCCGACTACTCGGCCTCTCCGTCAAAGCGGTACACAGCTACGAACAGGGCTGGCGAAAAATACCGAGCGGCGTCGAACGGCAGGTTTTTTTTCTTTATTCCCGGGTTCGAAATATCCAGCGCCGGCCCGTAGTCTGCTGGCTGATTAGAAATTGCCCCCCGAATCAAAAACTCCACTGTCCCGCCTGGGAGTTTCGATGCGGACACCTTTGCTGGTTCATCAGCGGAACTTTCTGCCGGGGATCAGCCCAAAAAAGCTGGAAGGACAAAATAATGATTTGCCGGAACTGCGAGGTTTTTCAGCCTCTATTCGAGGGGGCCTTAGAGACGCTGGGGGATGACAGCCCCCACAGCCAGTCCGAGACGGATAAAAACCGCCAACCCAACAAGGATTAACCCGCCAGCCAACACCCCGTAATCGTTGGGTCCCAATTTCAATTCCCGATACCAGGTCCGCGGATAACCGGGATCGAACCCCCGGGACTCCAAAGCCATGGCCAGAAAATTAGTGTAGCGAAGGGCGTAAATCAAGAGGGGAACGGCCTGGGGGATAAAGTACCCGACCCGCCGAAAAATATTTCCTTTATCCAGGTCCAATCCCCGAGAGCGCTGCGCCTCGATGATAGTGGCCCCGGCCCCCACAAAGGTAGGCAGTAAACGCAGGGCGGTAGAAAGCGCAAAAGCTGCCGGGTAGGGGACTTTTATCCTTATCAGACCCTGGGTGATTTCTTCGTTTCGCGTAACCGAGAGAAAAAGGATGCCGCTACTGACAAAGGTGACCAGGCGAATTCCCATGGCCAGGCCATACCCCACTGCCTCCCTGCTGATCTGAAACGGCCCTGCCGACCACCAGACCGGAAAATCCTTCAAAGTTAACGGCCAAATTATACCGCTAAAAATAAACAAAAGCCCTAGAAGCCAACGAAACCGCCACAATCCCTTCCAGGTCTTCGCCACGACGAATCCCGTCACTACCACCAGGCCTACCCCGGCCGAATAGAGGGGATGATTGAAGAGCAAGGCTAAGGCAAAAAGGGACGCCAGGGAGGCCAGTTTGGTCCGGGGATCGAGGCGATGGATCAGGGTCTCTCGCTCGGAGTAAAGAAAAAAATTCATGGCCTTATTTCCCGGGCCAGGGCCGCCGCAGTCAGTCCCTGATAATTCAGCCGATTGGATAGCCGCATGATCGGCGGAAGAACCAGGGAGGCTTCCTTCAGGAGCGACTCCTGCTGGAAAACGGATCGCGTGGCTCCTTCCACCCAGACCTTCCCCTCTTTCAGAACCACACAACGCCGGCAATATTCTGCGGCCACCCAGAGATGATGGGTAACAATCAGGATGGTGTGACCCTGTTGGTTCAGTCGATTTAACATATCCAGCATTCCCCGCTGATGCCCGTTGTCCAGGCCGGTGGTGGGCTCGTCCAAAATCAACAGCCAGGGGCGGGCAGCCAGCATGGAGGCTACGGCCAGGCGCTGTCGTTCTCCTTTGGTCAGGGCAAAAGGCTCTCTTTGGTCATATCCTTCCAAACCGACGGCCTCAAGCGCTTCTTTGACCCGCTGCTGAAGGGCTTTGCTCTCCAGGCCCAGGACTCGGGGGCCAAAGCCCACCTCTTCCGCAACGGTTCGGGCAAAAAGCTGGTGATCGGGATTTTGAAAAACATAGCCCACCTCTTTGGCCATATCCGGAGGACTGAAACTTGTGGTCGGCCGGCCTTTCACCAGGACTCGGCCGGCCGAGGGCTTCAGCAGACCATTCAACAGCCTGGCCAGAGTAGACTTTCCAGAGCCATTAGGCCCCAGAAGGGCGATAAATTCCCCTTCCCGGATCTCCAGGGTGACTTGTTTAAGGGCACTGGCTCCCCCCTGGGGATAACGGTATTCGACCCGATCAACCTGTATCAGGGCCTTACCCGTATTCATTCGACCTTCCGGAAGCCCATAATTTTTTTCTATCGATACCGGACTTTTCTTCCGAATCAGGAACTCGGCCTCATCGACGGTCAGCGGTCCTTCCGACCAATCCAACAGATGGAACAACTCCATCAGGGCCGGACGTTGCAGCCCCTGCTCCGAAAAAGATCCTTTTCTGAAGAGGTCCTCGGGAAGCCCGCTGGTCTTCAGTTCCCCTTCTTGGATGACCCAGAGTCGATCGGCCTCCAAAACCACATCCGGGTCCTGCTCCACCAAAACCAGCGTCTTGCCCAGATTTCGCCAATGATTAATAATTCCATAGACGTCCTGCCGGCCGGCAGGGTCCAGATCGGTGGTTGGTTCATCCAAAACCAAAAAATCAGGTTCCATGGCCAGGACCGCGCCGATGGCCAGCCTTTGTTTTTCCCCCCCGGAAAGGCTGGCCGGTTCCCGCTGCCGCATCTTTTCCAAGCCGACCCACTTCAAATATTTTTGGATCCGGGCGTCCATCTCCCCCTGAGGGAGTCCTATATTTTCCAGTCCGAAGACCATTTCCAATTCCACGGAGGTCGAAAAAAGCTGGGTCTCAAAATCCTGGAGAACCAAACCGACCCGGCGGGCCATTTCCGAAACTTTGCTCCGGGCCGGATCCCGGCCTCCGACCATGACCCGGCCCTGATACCTTCCTCGAAAAAAATGAGGAACTAACCCATTTAAGGCAAAACAGAGGGTTGATTTGCCGGCCCCTTCCCTGCCCATCAGAACGGTCCAACGCCCCTGGTCCATGGAGCCGCTGAGCTTTCGCAGGGCCGGTTGATCCTGTTTTGGATAGGTGAAGGACAGGCCTTCAATGGTAATGGCCTGAGGCACGGGGGGGTTCCGCTTTAGAGGAGCAGACATCCCAGCATAATAGCCAGTGAAGACAGCCCGCCGATGGCGCCCGGACCGAACGTGCTGAAGTACCCGCCGAAAAGTCCAAACAAGGTGGCCAAACAAACCACCCAGGCCCCCAAGGGGCCGGCGATCGGCCGTCCGATTTCCTCTTCGTCCAATACCTCGGGCCAAAAAAGATGAAGGCCATCCTTAATGAAACCGAATACCGTTGTCAGCAGAACAACCCCGATCCAGCCGGCCACGGTATTATTGATGGTGATGATCTTGGTCAGCACAAGATAGGGAACGATTCCCAGGGCGTCCACTACGGTCCCGACGATTATCGCGCAGGCCCCTGCGGAAATAAACGTTACCAGAAAATACGTTACCCAGGGTCCAATTCCTCCGGGTTTCCATTCCCGGGTTTTCTGGTGGAAAGGGACCCACTGGGTCCAGAGAGTATAGGGGAGATAGGCCAAAAGAAAGTTGCCCACGAAGCCCCCGGTCGAACCCGGACTCAGGGTCCCTCCCAGCAGATCTCCGATCAGATTCCCGAAGGCCGCACCCCAGGCCCCGGCCGGTCCGAAAAGCAGGCCGAAGGGCACGGGAAGAATATTTCCCACCCGGACCTCGGTGATCCCCGGGATCAAGGGAATGGCCGTTTTGAAGGCGATCAGGGCCGCGCCGTAAATGGCGGCGCAGACCGCCGTCAGGATAATCATGCGGGTATTTTTCCACATGGAAAAAACGGCTTTCATCCTTAGCTAACCTCGCCAATCGTCAAAAAACGACTTTCCGCCCGGCGGGGCGGACTTTTTGCGGTCCGTCGGCATCCGCCCCGGCTATCTCCCGCTTTCCAACTTAAACTCCTCATCCCGATAAAGTCCGATTCCCCCTTCATAGATAAAGGCCCGAGCCCTTTGGGCAATAAGTTCGGGATCGACTTCTATGCGGGCCACCTTGGTTTCCAGGGCGCTCCGGGCCACGGCGGCCGCCACGGCCGGCGGAACCCGAAAGTCCATTCCCTGGGGGACCACATAATCCGGTTTTAGTTCTTTTTCCGAAATAAATTATTTTACCCTATTTTTTAGGATAATGGTCATACTATCTGCCGCCCGGCTGGATCCTTTTTAGCGACTATCCCCCCCATGCCCGGAAAGAGCACCCGCGAAACCTGAAAATGGGCTTCAAAAGGGTTTAGTCAGCTCGTCATTCCGGACAAGCGAAGCGCGATCCGGAATCCAGGCCTCGGATATGACTAAAAGGATCTGGATGCCGGATCGAGTCCGGCATGACGGCAAAAAACCCCATGCCCGGGGCGGGCACCCCGAAGCATGAAAATATTTGTGATACCCGTTATTGCGAGGATCAAGTCCAGGGTCGCAATGACAAGAGGGACGGATTTATTTTCGTCTTAAACAAGGAACACCCACACCAGGTCCTGTGCCTGGGACAGGAATGGCGCCGGGGCTTAAGAAGGTTGCTTTTATGCTTCCAAAAAGATTATAAATAGGGCCAAACAACGGACTTAAAGGAGTGATTTCATGGCCGGACCTTTACAAGGTTTAAAAGTACTGGACTTCACCACCCTGTTGCCGGGCCCTTACGCCACGATGATGCTGGCCGATATGGGCGCTGAGGTGCTGAGGGTAGTCTCGGGAACGCGCATCGACCTGACCACTAGGCTGCCGCCTTTTATCGGGAAAGAGACCATCTCCGCCATTCTGGCTTATCTGGGCCGGGGGAAAAAGTCTCTGACTTTAAACCTCAAGGATCTCCGGGCCGTCAAAATCGTTCACCAGCTTATCGAGGAGTACGACATCCTCATCGAACAGTTCCGCCCCGGGGTAATGGCCAAATTTGGTCTGGATTATGGAACCTTAAAGGAACGCCAACCCCGCCTCATCTACTGTTCCCTGACCGGCTATGGGCAGACCGGGCCCATGGCCGACCGCGCCGGCCATGACATCAACTACCTGGCCCGGTCCGGGCTGATGGCCTATTCCGGCAAGAAAGAAACCGGTCCGGTCCTGACGGGCATGCAGATCGCCGACATCGCCTCCGGTTCCAATAATTCCGTGATCGGCATTTTGGCCGCCGTGGTTCACCGGCAGCAAACCGGTGAAGGCCAGTACATCGACGTAGCCATGACCGACGGGGTCATGGCCTTTAACGCCATGGTCGGGGCGGCTTTTCTAGCCGACGGCCAAGAACTGGAGCGGGAGGGACACCTGTTGAACAGCGGGTCCTTATATGACTTTTACGAAACCAGCGAGGGCAGCCACCTCAGCTTTGGCGGGTTGGAACCCCAATTTTTTGCCGCCTTTTGCCGGGCCATCGACCGTCCGGACCTGATTCCGGGAACGGTCGTGACCACCGACCTTCCCAAAATAAAAAGAGAGGTCCGGGAAATCATTAAAACCAAGACGCGCGGGGAGTGGGGGGAGATTTTCAAGAACTATGACGCCTGCGTGGAGCCGGTCCTGACCCTGGCCGAAGCCCTCTCCGATCCCCAGGCCCGGGAAAGGGAAATGGTGGTCAAGTTGCCTCTGCCCGGAGGCGGTTCAGTCAAACAATTGGCCCACCCGATCAAATACTCGGGAACCGCTCCCGAATACCGAAACATCGGCGTTCCGGCCGGGACCCATACCATCGAGGTCCTCAAAGATCTCGGATACGGGGATGAGGAAATTGCCGAGTTTGAAAAATCCGGCGTGTTCAGTTGACAGGGACGGAAAACCCGGTTTATCCGGTTCTGGGGAAAGCGCCTTTTTCCCAACCGTTCAGCAGCAAAAGAAAGGAGACCCCCATGGGTGTGAACTTCTTCCGGCGGGATGACCGTGATCCGGAATTTGTGCTTTTTGAGATGTTGGATCTGGAGAGGCTGCTCGGATACGAGACTTTCAAAGACTTTACCCTGGACGACTTTAAGATGATCCTGGCCGAAGGTTTTAAGGTAGCCCGGGAAGTCATCGGTCCTACCCTGCAGGATGGAGATCAACAGGGATTGACCTATGAGGAGGGCCGGGTAAAGGTCCCGGCTTCCTTTCATGACTGCTGGAAAGTCCTGTCCGAGAACGGCTGGTTCAGCCTGTCCGTTTCCCCTCGGTTCGGCGGGCAGGGGCTCCCCTTGACGATTTTCGGGCAGGTGGCCGAGTATTTCATCAGCGCCAACTCGGCCATGAAAATCTATTCCGGACTGGCGGTTGGGGCCAGCCACCTGATCGAGAGTTTCGGAACAGAAGAGGAAAAGGCCCTTTTCTGTGAAAAGATGTATAACGGCATCTGGGGCGGGACCATGTGCCTGACCGAGGCGGATGCCGGCAGTGATGTGGGACACATCAAAACCAAGGCCACGCCGGACCCTTCTTCCGAAACTGGCCGTGTCTATAAAATCGAAGGGACCAAGCGTTTTATCAGCAGCGGGGAACAGGACCTGACCGAAAACATCATCCACCTGGTCCTGGCCCGGATCGAGGGTGCCCCCCAGGGGACCAAAGGCATCAGCCTCTTCATCGTACCCAAGATCTGGGTCAATGCGGATGGATCTTGGGGAGAACCCAACGATGTCTTCTGCACCAACATCGAGCACAAGATGGGGTTGCATGGCTCCGCCACCTGCGGTCTGAGCTTCGGGGAAAACGGACGCTGCCGGGGTATCCTGCTGGGCGAACCCCAAACCGGCATGTCCAAGATGTTTCAAATGATGAATGAAGCCCGTATGGGGACCGGTCTCCTGGCCCTGGGGGTGGCTTCAGCCGCCTACGATGCCGCCCGGAGCTACGCCAAAGAACGGGTCCAGGGACCGCTTTTCAGTAATCGATCGGGTCCCAGAGTGCGGATCGTCGAACACGAGGACGTCCGTCGTATGCTCCTGACCCTCAAGGCCGGCACGGAGGCCATGCGGGCCTTCATCCTGAAGCTCTATTACCTGACGGATGTCTCCCGGTTCGACCCGGAGGAGGCTGTCCGGCGGGAGGCCGGTCAAACAGTGGATTTGCTCACCCCACTGGTCAAGGCCTATTGCTCCGATTTCGCCTACCTGCTTTGCCGGGAGGCCATCCAGGTCATGGGGGGCGTGGGCTACTGCCGGGAGTTTCCCGTTGAGCAGTATGCTCGGGACGTGAAAAGCGCCTCGATCTATGAAGGTACGACCTATATCCAGGCCCTGGATCTGGTGGGTCGGAAGCTGATGATGTCCGGAGGCGCCGTTTTCCAGGGTTGGCTTGGAAAATTGACCGGTTTTGCCCAGGCCAACACGGAAGATCCCGACTTGGCCAAGGATTTTACCCTGCTCCTGAAGGCCGGCGGGGTGCTGGGCGATTATGCCGGCCGTTTCCTGTCGTACTTTCAGGAAGGCCGGCTGGGGTTGATCCCCTTATCCGCCACCCGCTTCCTGGAATGCATGGCCGAGGCAGTGCTGGCCCGGGAGCTGCTCGAACAGGGGTTGGTGGCCCGGGAGAAGCTTAAAAATGTGGATCCCCAGTCGGCCCAGGGGATCTTCTACCGGGGGAAGATCGAGACCGCCCGCTTCTTCTGCCGTCAGATCCTGCCCAACGTCTTCTCCCGGCAGGTAGCCCTGCAGCAGGAGGATACTTCGGCCCTCGATATTCCGGAGGAAGCGTTTTGAGGAACGAGGCGACTGGAATAAAAAGTTAGTCCAATGGCACCCAGCGGTGGGTAATCCCCTGGGGCCTTACCTGGACGAGAAGAAAACCGTATTCCGCTTTTCCGAAATTATATTTACTATAGAGCCTGGCGCCTCCTCCGGCGGTAATGACGTATTGGGTGCCGTCGATGTCCATTTCATCATAAAGATGGATATGCCCGAGGAAGACCAGGGGCGCTTTGGCTTTTTTTATTAAATCCAATACCAATCCGCCCTGCCCTCCTTTTTGGTCGTCGATCATGGCGTGAACGCTCCAACGGCCTACCGCCGGAGGGTAATGGAAGGCTACCAGACAGGTTTTTTGGCTGGTGAGCGCATGCCGGGCTAAGGCCAAGGCCTCCGGTGTAAACTTTCCACTTCCGTTATCCAAGCCGATGAAGCGGATATCCCCCAGGTCGAAATACCAGTTAGCTTCTCCTACATATCGACGATAGATGTCTTGCCCGGCACGGACGTCATGATTTCCCGGAAGGTGCACTATCGGGATATCCAGCGCGGCGATTTGTTTCCTATAGTTTTCATATTCGACCGGGTCCCCACTTTTTACAAAATCTCCCGTATGGAGGATAAAAAGAGGATGGAGGCTCATGGCCCGGGTTAACAAGCGGGCATAAATGTCCGCCCCATCCCGGCTGTCCCCCAGGGCCACGAAATCAAACCCGTTTTTGACTTCGGTCTGTTTGGCCAAAATCGCCTTGATGTTTTGGTCCAGAGATAATGGAGCCGCCCAGACCCAGGCGGCGGTCCAGGTGAAAAGGTTCAGAATGAGTAACGAAACCAGGGTGATAGTTCTTTTTGGCATTTAAAACAGACCTCCATTCAACTAGTATTTCTGTTTTATTAGAAAAAATTCTTGAGAATCACGGTAATAGAGTATAAAAATTAATTCAAATGGAATTATTCAACCAAAGGATTTTATCCAGGCGCCGGTTTTTAATCACTGGATTTGCCCTGTTCAGTTTTCTCTTCATCTACCCCTTCTCGCAGGCGGCCGTCACCCTGCCTGATGAACCGATAGAGGAACATCCGGTGGATATCGTGCTTCCGCGCGACTTTCCACTTCCGGTAACGGAAAAGACCATCGCGGCCGAAGGACTAAAGATTTTGGTTTTCGGGGACAGCGGCACCGGCGACGAGATTCAGTTCAAAGTGGCCCAGGCCATGAAAGATTTCTGCGCCCATCAGGGCTGCCATCTGGCCCTCATGCTGGGCGACAATATACACCCAGCCGGGGTCTCTTCGGACAACGACCCCCAATTCCTTGAAAAATTTGAAAAACCCTATGCCGGACTGGGGCTGCCGATTTTTGCCATCCTGGGGGAACACGACTGGGGCCGGAACGGTAAGATGTATAACTGGCGGGCCCAGATCGACTATACCAAGAAATCCAAAACCTGGCGGATGCCCTCGGATATCTATTCCTTGAGCATCGGCGATGTTAAAATAATAGCCCTGAATACCAATTCTTTTCAAAGTTCCAAGGTCCAGAAGGCTTGGCTGAGGCAGGAACTGGAAAACTCCCAGGCCCGCTGGAATTTGGTGATGGGGCACAAGCCCATTTTTTCCTACGGCTATCACGGGAATACCGATTTCCTGATCGAAGACGTCCTCCCTCTGCTCTGTGGGAAGGTCGACCTGTATCTCTCTGCGCATGAGCACAAACAGCAGGTACTGAAAGCCGACTGCGGGCTGCCGCTGGTGGTCTCCGGCTCGGCGGGCAAACTGCGACCGGAAGAAGAGACCGGTCCCCGAGCCCTGTTCAATTTCCCGGAGCCGGGGTTCGCCTACTTGTGGATCAAAAAAAATGAGATGATCGTTCAAATCGTTTCGGCCGCCGGGGAGGTCCGTTACCGAATGGTCATCCCCAAGGAACCCTCAGGACAGAAGACATTAATCCCCGCGTCCTCTAAACAAAAGGAGGAATGACGATGGCCGAGCGTTCTAATCGGAAGACGACCTCTAATCTTTTATGGATCGCCCTCTGGACTCTTCTTCTCCTCTCACCGGGATGGGTTTCGGCGGAAGCGCAGCCGGCCGCCGGGAATATGGACCGGTTAATCCAGGACCTGGGAAATCCCGATTGGGCGGTTCGAAGTCAGGCGGCCTCCGCCTTGGGAAAAATGAAGGACCCCCGGGCCGTACCGGCCCTGACCAAAGCCCTTCAGGATCCCAAAGGCTACGTCCGCCGTCGGGCTGCCAGTGCCTTGGGAGAGATCAAAGACCCCCGGGCCATCGATCCCCTGATCCAGGCCTTACACGATCCGGAAAGTTATGTTCGGCGTAAAGCAGCAGCCGCTTTGGGTAAATTTAAAGAGTCGCGAGCGGTTGAGCCGCTGCTGGAACCCTTGGGGGATAAAGATGCCGAAGTCCGAGCCGAGGCCGCCCGATCACTGGGTAAAATCAACGACCCCCGGGCGGTGGAAAGACTGATCGCCACCCTGCAGGATGGAAAAGAAGAGGTTCGTCGAACAGCGGCTATCGCCCTGGGGAAGATCAAGGACCCGCGGGCCGTCGGGCCTTTGATGGCCTTATTCCAAGACGAAAAGGCCGCTACCGTCAGACGCAGGGCCGCAGTGGCCCTGGGTGAAATTCGGGACCCCGAGGCCGAGGCGTTTCTGCTTGCCGCCTTCAAAAATGGAAACCTGGAAGCCGTCACCGGGGCCCACGCCTTCTTTATCCGCCGCGGAGAACCCGGGACCGAAGCCCAGTTGATACGAGCTTTGCAAGAATATGGTTATATTAGAATGGCTGAAAATTTTATGGGATGCGGCAACCGGCAATTAGCCGAGGCGGGAAGGGATTGGGTTAACAAGCAGGGAATCAAGGTAAAACCCGGAAAACCGGAGAAATCTCCTCGCTGGGGAGAGCGGCAACTATGATAAAATTCAATCCTCCTCAATCGTCCGGGAAGTCTTTCCAGGATTGTTTTTTAAGTTGATCTTATGAATATAACCCACTGGCCAAGGGGGCGGATTTACACCCGGCACGAACGGATGGGGATGATGATCCTCATCATCTTCCTGGGGTGTTCAACCAGGCTGTTCGCCCAGACCCCGTTCCGGATAAACTTTCAGGCCGATGAGATCGGCAAGTTGCCTTCAGGTTGGATATCGTGGGACGAGAAAAGCGCCAACCGGGTCTATTCGGTCCAGGCAGAGAATGGCAAACGGTTTCTCCATGCGGACGCCAAGGGTACGAGAGACCAACTGGGCTACGAACATCCCTGGGCCCTGCGGGAATTTCCCCTGCTGCAATGGCAGTGGCGAGCCGTGGTTTTCCCGGTTAACAGCAACGAGCGGGAAAGAAGCCGAAACGACAGCGTCCTCGGTCTGTACGTGGTTTTCGGCCATTGGCCATTTATCAAAACGATCAAATATATCTGGAGTGACACGCTTCCGGCCGGGACCACCTTTGCCTCCCCCTATTCCTCGACGACCAAAATCGTAGTGGTTCGCAGCGGACGGTCCCGCCAGGGGGCCTGGGTGAACGAAAGGAGGAATGTGCTTGCCGATTATCGCGAGCTCTACGGCGAGGCCGAAAAAAGTCCGACGACCTCCGGATTGGCGGTATTAACCGACTCGGACGATACCCATTCGCACGCGATTGGTGATTATGCCGATATACAGGTTTTGACCCTCGAGGGAAATAAATCAGTCAACCCGTGATTTTAAAAAAAAGAAAAAGAATAATTATTTTTTTAACCTGATAAACCCTTTCATTGACTAAACCATTTATAAGCAAAATCTATTTTAAGGAGGAGGGAAAAGAGATGCGTTTAAAAATTTATTTATTAGTGACCTTGGTTCTGGTTTTGGCTCTGGGAATGGGTTGCAGCAGCAGCGGCACGAACAGCGGAGGAGACGCTTCCTCCACATTAATCGGCACCTGGAAATTGACCAGTTCCAATGGGAATTTTCCTCCAACAATTGTCTTCAATTCAAATGGAACCGGCTCTTACCAAGGGAGTATCAATTCAAACTTCACCTGGACTCAATCGGGAACCCAGGTAACGATCTCCACGGGAGCCAGCCAGCCGGCCACTATTAATCTGACTGCCACGGCGGTCAATAGTTTCACGCTGAATTCATTAGGAGGAACGGGTACTTATAACCGGGCATAGGCAGTAAAAGGTCATTGATTCAGGCCGGCTTTGTTTTTATTGAACCGGCCTGAATCATTAATATTTCTAGAAGGGGTCCTGTCTTTCTCCTTATTGGATTTTACTCATTCCCTCCGCCCTCCTATCCCCAAACTGACCGGTCCGAAGCCCCCTAAGCCTCTAAGCCTTCCCTTCCGGGTTAGAATTCACCAAACAATAGGGGAATCCCTTTTGCCGAGACTTCACGGACGTTGATTGTCCTGCTCTGCTTCCCTGACCTGGCTGTTTTTCGGCCCTGGGTACCCGAATATCAACGGCGTTTTGGGCGTTGTTGCCATCGTAGTCGGGGGTGTTGGGGTGGGATTTCTAGAAAGCTGTCTCGAATGGCGGATAGAAATCATTAAAATTTATTGACAACAGCGCTAAATTTTTATACTTTAATTACAAAGTATAACTTTTTTTTGGAAGGATATTTAAAATGCCAATCGTCAAAACATACTCTAAAGGTCAAATTGTTTTGCCAAAAGAAATACGAAATAAAATGGGTGCTACTCCGGGTAAATCGCTGTCCGTTAAATGGGTGGACGACCATGTGGAAATCCGAGCGCTTCCGGACGATCCCATCGAATTCCTCACCGGCTTTTTAAAAGACCAGCCGGGGTCCTTGGCTGACGAATTGATCGAGGAAAGGAAAAAGGACAATCGGATCGATGACCCCCATTCTGTTTGATTCCCACGCCGTTTTAAGGTGGGTCCAGAAAGAAAAAGGCTATCAGAAAGTCCGCTCTCTGTTGATGGCCTGCCGGGATCAATCCCTCAAAGGCTATATGAACCAGATCAATCTGGGGGAAGTCTATTATTTGGTAATCCGCCGGTCCGGCCTGCCGGAAGCGAAAATATTTCTTGAAAACTTCCTGCGTCTACCCATTGAAATTGTCCTCCCCGACAGCGACCTTATCTGGAAAGCGGCAGAAATCAAGGCCCGGCACCCCATTTCTTATGCCGATTGCTTCGCCGCCGCCACGGCTATCCGCTTCCAGGCCTCCATCCTCACCGGGGACCCCGATTTCAAAAAAGTGGGTGGTCTTGTGCCAGTGGAATGGCTATAGAGAGGTTACCTGTTGTCCTCGAAAAGGTAAGATGGCAACCTTATCGTCTATTTTCCATATTTGGCCGACCTGCTGGCCGATCAATCCCTTATTCGAGGATAGGCCTTGGAAAAACCTAGATGGCTTCAGCAATGGACGGCAAAAAGAGATCTGATATCCAGCCGGGAACCCGGGTGCAGGTAGTGCAGAAACAGGACCAGCGTTCCGGGAAACTGACCGCAGGAATCGTCCAGGAGATTCTCACCAAATCGCCCACTCACCCCCACGGGATAAAAGTGCGACTGATCGGCGGGCTGGTCGGCCGGGTCAAGGTCATACTCTCCGAATAAAAAATCATGCCTACCCTTGGTATTCTTACCTCAAACACCTGCTGAACATCAAATTAGTTTAAGGTAAATAGGCCCAGGCCTTCCTCAGTTCGGCGTCCATGTCGCCCATCATGTCGTCCAGTTCGGCTTTGGCCACGGGCCAACTCTTTTCATCGGCCTGCTCCAATTCCTTCAACTTGGCCTGGGCCTTTTCATGTTTTTGAATGAAGGGATCCAGGGACAGATCCGGTTGGTTTTCGTTCCTCTTCTGCATCTTCAATTTGATCTCGGATAAGGTTTCGTGGAATTTAATCATTTGGGCTTGTACTTGGGCTCTGTATTTTTCCTTTTCCTCCATGGCTTTCTCCCTTCGCTGGATGGTTTTTTTCTTTAGTAGATTTCAATATACCGGCCGATGGGGAAAAAGTAAATAGCCGGAAGTGTGTATTTCGAGTCGAAAAAGCCAGCATATTGCCGGCAGCGGATTTCGGCGGGGAGACTCCGGTCATTGGCGGACGTTCCTTTCCCGGATCTGGATTTTACCTCCGGTAGTCCTCCCGGCAAAGTTATTGAATCTTACCCCTCCGATACCTGCAGGGCCGCTTCGACCAGCCGCTCCACCGTTATCCCGAACTGTTGATAGAGAATCTTGTAGGGAGCCGAGGCGCCGAAGTGATCGAGGCCGATGATCCGGCCCTGGTCCCCCACGTAGCGTTCCCAGCCCTGGGGGCTGCCGGCCTCGATCGACACCCGGGCCTTGACGGTCGGGGGCAGCACTTCATCCCGATAGGATTGGGGCTGACGATCAAACAATTCCCAACTCGGCAGACTGACCACCTGGACCGCTTTCCCCCGGGCCTCCAGTTGGGCCGCCGCTTCCAAAGCCAGGGACAGCTCGGATCCGGTCCCGATCAGGATGATCGCCGGTTTTTTCCCCTCCAATCTATTGACGACATACCCGCCCCGGGCTAGGCCGGAGGCCGGATTCATTCGGGTTCGGTCCAAAGTCGGGACATTTTGCCGAGTCAGAATCAGGGCTACCGGTCCATCGAGCCGGATGGCCTGACGCCAGGCCTCGGCCGTTTCGTTGGCATCGGCCGGGCGGATGACCGTCAGGTTGGGAACGGAGCGGAGGCCGGCCAACTGTTCGATGGGCTGGTGGGTCGGGCCGTCCTCACCCAGGCCGATACTGTCGTGGGTGAAGACGTAAATTACCTTTATCCCCATCATGGCCGCCAGCCGCATGGGCGGCCGCATGTAATCGGAGAAGATCAAAAAGGTGGCACCATAGGGGATCACGCCGCCATGCAGGGCCATCCCGTTCAGAATTGAACCCATACCGTGTTCCCGGACGCCGAAATGGATATTGCGCTGATCGAACTGCCCAGGGGTAAAATCCTGGGAGCCGGCAATCAACGTTTTTGTGGAAGGGGCCAGGTCGGCCGAGCCGCCAAGCAGATACGGAATCCGGGCGGCAAGGGCGTTCAGCACCTTGCCCGAGGTGTTGCGGGTGGCCGTGCCCTTGGGATCGGCCGGGAAGGAAGGAATGTCCGCGTCCCAGCCTTTCGGCAGTTCACCCCGAAGAACCTGTTTGAATTCCAGGGCCGGTTCCGGGAAAAGCTGTTCATACGACCGCTCCAGAGAGGACCACTCGGCTTCGTTTTTTTTCCCCTGATCGACCGCTTGCCGAAAAACCGCCAGGGCCGGTTCGGGCACATAAAACGAGGGTTCCGCCGGCCAGCACAAATTGGCCTTGGTCAGGCCCACTTCCTCCACCCCCAGGGGTTCCCCATGGGCCGAGGCCTTATTCTGCTTGTTGGGACTTCCCCAGCCGATCATCGTCCGAACGGCGATCAGGGAAGGGCGTTGTGTTTCCTTTTGGGCGGTCTGGATAGCCCGGACGATGGCCTCCAAATCATTGCCGTCTTCCACCCGCTGCACCTGCCATTCGTAGGCCTCAAAGCGCTTCAGTCGGTCTTCGGTGAAGGCGATATCCGTACGGCCTTCGATGGAAATATGATTATCATCGTACAGATAGATCAGCTTGCCCAGCTTCAGGTGTCCGGCCAGGGAGGCCGCCTCGTGAGACACCCCTTCCATCAAATCGCCGTCGCTCACAATCCCGTAAGTATAGTGGTCCACCAAGGGGAAACCGGGACGATTGTAACGGGCCGCTAAAAAGGCTTCGGCCATAGCCATCCCCACCCCATTGGCCAAACCCTGCCCCAAAGGACCGGTGGTGGTTTCCACACCGGGGGTATGACCGTATTCCGGGTGGCCCGGAGTCTTGCTGCCCCACTGACGAAAAGATTTCAAATCGTCTAAGGTCAGACCATAACCGGTCAGAAAAAGAAGGCTGTAGAGCAGCATGGACCCGTGACCGGCCGAAAGGACGAACCGGTCCCGATCAAACCACTTCGGGTGGGCCGGGTTATGCTTCAGAAAACGCGTCCAGAGCACATAGGCCATGGGAGCCGCCCCCATGGGCAGCCCCGGGTGGCCGGAGTTGGCCTGCTGCACGGCATCGACGCTCAGCATTCGGATGGTGTTGATGCACAATTGGTCTTTTTCGTTGTCAAATTGGATACTTTCGGTTTGATCTAAACGCTGGTTGTTCGATTCCATGGTCCCTTTCCTCTGCTTGCCTAAGTGAATTCCTACCTGTCAGGTTCCTCTGAAAGAATCTGATTAAACCAGCCGCCGGCCCATCTGTCAAGGGCCGAATGGCTTCCCGGTTCGGAGATTTTCAGGCAATGGAGGAGGTTGTCCCCCGGAGAACGCCGGGATCCAGACCTTTTATTTCTTTTCTATCATGAGGCCGAATAATTGCTCAATTCCATGACCGCAATCGAACCTCTTTCCAGCCCCCCTGCCCTTTTTGCATTCTTGACATTCATAAGGATTTTAGTACCATAAGACTAGCCAAAAATACTTAAATAACAATGAAAGGAAACCTCCAATGGCGCATAATCCGGTGAGATGGTTTGAGATCTATGTTCAGGACATGAATCGGGCCAGGAACTTCTATGAAAATGTCTTCGAGGTGAAGCTGGAACGACTCAATACCCCGGACGTTGAGATCTGGAGTTTCCCGATGCAGATGGATCAAATGGGGATCTCGGGAGCCTTGGTAAAAATGGAGGGCTACCCGTCCGGGGGCAACAGCACCATCGTCTACTTCGCTTGTGAGGATTGCGCCGTTGAAGAGGGCCGTGCTGAAAAGCTCGGCGCCAAGATTCAAAAGCGGAAAACCTCCATCGGCGAATATGGATTCATCTCCCTCCTTTACGATACCGAAGGGAATTTGATCGGTTTGCATTCCCTGTAATCGAGGTATTGCCAAAGGCGGTTTCCTCGTCTTGAGCCTTGGACCACGATAATGGGACAGGATATAAACCAAGTAGCGATCCAGTACGATAATATAGCTAAAGAATATGCCGAAGCCTTCACCGGGGAGCACGAAAAGAAACCAAAAGACCGCGAAATTCTCCGCCGATTTTCGCAAGAGATCGGACACAGAAGACCGGTCTGGGATTTCGGCTGCGGTCCCGGTCAAACGGCCAACTACCTGAAAAACCTTGGTCTTGAAATTTCCGGGCTGGATCTGTCGGAAGGAATTCTGGAACAGGCCAGATCAATTCACCCGGAGATACACTTCCAGAAGGGCAATATTCTGGCGCTTGAATTTGCAACCGACTCCATAGCCGGTGTTGTCGCCTTCTACGCTATCGTCCATTTCACAAAAGAACAGGTTGGGCTGGCCTTCCAGGAAGTTTTTCGGGTATTACAGCCGGGCGGTGTATTCCTTTTCACCTACCACGTTGGGGAGGGAACCATCCTCTTAGACGAGTTTCTCGGCCAGAAAATCGATATAGATTTCAGGTTCTTTCCCACCGATTTTATTGCCAGTTGCCTAAAGAACAGCGGATTTGAAAAGATAGAGGTTATCGAGAGAGAACCCTATCCCGGGGTAGAGTACGAAAGCCGAAGGGCCTATGTGTTTGCCACAAAACCGGACGGGCCAATATCGTCTTAGCCAATATGATGAAACGGAAAGATTTCCAGGCGGCCTATCGGGCTACCTATGAAAAGGGCCTTTTCCCCGGCCTCATCGCCGAGGCCGAAGCCATCCTCAAAGAATGTACTCTTTGCCCGAGAAAATGCGGTGCCGACCGAACCGCTGGCCAGAAGGGCTTCTGCCGTGCCGGCGGGCTGCCCGAAATCTCCTCTTACGGCCCGCATCTGGGGGAAGAAAAACCGCTGGTGGGCCGCTATGGGTCGGGCACGATCTTTATGACCCATTGCAACCTGGGCTGCATCTTTTGCCAGAACTACGAGATCAGCCGCCTGGGGGATGGCCAGGCCGTCTCCATCGAACAGTTCAGCCGGATCATGGTGCATCTGCAGGAGATCGGCTGCCACAACCTCAACTTCGTCAGCCCCTCCCATTTTGCCGCCCAGATCCTGAAGGCCCTCCCCCTGGCCATTGAAAAGGGCCTGACCGTGCCCCTGGTCTACAATACGGGCGGTTACGACTCCCTCGACACCCTGCGGCTCCTCGACGGAGTCTTCGACATCTATATGCCGGACTTTAAATACACGCGGGGAGACATCGCGGCCCAATACTCCCAGGCGCCCGACTACCCGGAGGTGGTCACGGCGGCCTTGAAAGAGATGCATCGCCAGGTAGGCGACCTCGAACTGGATGAGGAGGGCATCGCCCTCCGGGGCTTGCTGGTCCGGCACTTGGTACTGCCCGCCGGGCTGGCCGGCACCCGAGAGGCCATGCATTTTCTGGCCACAGAGATTTCCCAAAATACCTATGTCAATATCATGGACCAGTACCGCCCCTGCGGCGACCTCATCCCTCCGGACTCGCCCCTGAACTGCCGCCTCACTCGCCAGGAGTTTCAGGAGGCGGTCCGGATGGCCAAGGAAGAAGGCCTCTACCGAATCGATTCTGAATTATGATTGAGGAAATATGAAAATACCCAAAAAGTTTGTACCGCGTTTCCTGCTTTACTATTTGGCCTTCTCCCCAGGGTTCATTGCCTTATCAGGCCTCTTCTTCGGAGGTTGCGCCACCCTTCCGGATGCCTCCAAAATTATCAATTCAGTCCCTCCCGGCAGTAAACCGCCGCGTATCGCTTCGGCCCGCGGCTGGCTCTCTCCTCGTCGGGGTGAGGCCATCATGGAACGGCTTAAACGCTCGGTCGATCCGACGGATGTCCTGGAGCGCCAGGTCGCGGTCAACGAAGCCATGAGCGGAAGCCCCCTCATCAAGGGAAACAGGATCGAACTGCTGGTCGACGGTCCTGCCACCTACGCCGCCATGCTCAAGGTGATCCAGGACGCCAAACACCACATCAATATGGAAACGTTCATCTTCGAAGATGATGAGGAAATGGGCCGCAAATTGGCCGATCTTTTTGTTCGGAAACAGGCGGAAGGCGTCCAGGTGAATCTTATCTATGACAGCCTGGGCAGTCTGAACACACCGGCTGCGTTTTTTCAGGATTTGCGGGACAAAGGGATCAACGTGATCGAATTCAATCCCGTAAACCCGATCAAGGTCAAGAAAAAATGGAGGGTGGCCCTGCGGGATCATCGCAAGATCCTGGTCGTGGACGGCAAGATCGCCATTACCGGAGGGGTGAACATCAGTCACGTTTATTCCAGCCGGTTTTTCGGTAAACCGGAAGACGAAACGCAATTCCCCTGGCGCGATACGGACATCCAGGTGGAGGGGCCGGCCGTGGCTGAGTTTCAGAAAATATTTTTCCGGGCTTGGGAAAAGCAGAACGGTCCGTCGCTTTCAGAAACGGATTATTTCCCGAAGTTGAAGGTGGAGGGCCGGGAATTGGTGCAGATCCTGGCGACCACGCCGGGTGAACTGGGCCGAACCACTTTCGTCATGTATGTCTCCGCCATCTCCTTTGCCGAGCGGTCCATTCACCTGACGAGTTCCTATTTCGTTCCCGATTCACAGATGATACGCGCCCTTAGAGAAGCTGCCCGGAGCGGCGTCGACGTTAAGATCATCCTGCCGAAGACGAGCGATGAAAAGCTGCCCTGGCACGCCGGCCGGTATTATTACGACGAACTCCTGGAGGCCGGGGTGAAGCTATATGAATTCCGCAACGCCGTCCTGCATGCCAAAACCGCGGTGATCGATGGCGTCTGGTCGACCGTCGGGTCCACCAACCTGGACTTTTTGAGCTTTTCCCAGAACTTTGAAGTAAACGCCGTCATTCTGGGCCGCAACTTCGCCTTGGAAATGGAAGCGCTGTTTGCCAAGGACTTGGAGCAGTCGGATCCGGTTTCACTGGAAAAGTGGGAACAGCGACCCTGGGTTGACCGGCTCCGGGAATGGTGGGCCCATCTTTTTGCCTACACGCTTTAGATTCTTGCATCCATTGTTTTGAGAATTTGTCTCTAACAATGGATGCAAGAATCTAAATAACAACAGCGTTCTGGTCGAAGTTCCGATTTTAATTTGCGCAGGTATCTCCTTTTTGCTAAGTTATAGTCACAATTGAATCCGGAGTTTGTTTATGATCTCAGTAGGTATCAAAGAGCTCAAGGCCAAGCTAAGCAGTTTTGTTGCTCGGGCGAGAGAAGGAGAAGAAATCGTCATCACCGATCACGGAAAGGACGTGGCCCTGATGGTGCCGCTTTCCCGGGAAAGGAGAGCGGTGAAATCCCTGACGGATAAAGGGATGGCCAAATGGGAGGGGGGAAAGCCTGAAGGGACGGCCGGCATCCATATCAAGGGAAAGGCCCTTTCGAAAACCGTCATTGAGGACCGTCGTTGATCCTCTATCTGGTGAAACGGGCGGTCGGTCTTCCGGGGGATTCCATCGCCTTGCAAAACGACCACTTGCTGGTCAACGGCGAGGAGGCCACCTACGAACCCGTCGATCAGAGTAACCCGAGGGTGTCGGCCGCCGCGGATCAATTCTGCGTAACGGAAGATCTGACCGGCAGAAAACATCCGGTCCTGATTACCCCCGGGCTGCCGGCGCTGCGGACTTTCGGCCCGGTGGTTGTTCCCGAGGGGAACTATATCATGATGGGCGACAATCGCCACAACAGCGTCGACTCGCGCTATTTCGCCTTCGTGGCCCGCGATCGAATCGTCGGCCGCGCCACGGCTGTCAACGCCGCCTAAAGGCCATGGGCAACCAAGATGCAGACACTATTCATATCAAAAAGGAGGTATTAAACGATGAGGTTCAGCAACTTTTTTAAAGAGACGTCAGGAGGAACCAGATGGTTGACGATAATAGGTCTACTCGGCCTCTCCCTCGTCCTCTCCGCTCCGGCACTGGCCGCAGATGATTTTTCAGTCACCCTGCTTGGTACCGGGATGCCGGTGCCCTCTCCCACCCGCTTCGGAAACAGCACCTTGATTGAAGCCGGGGGACAACGACTCGTCTTTGATATGGGGCGAGGCGTCACCATCCGTCTGTGGCAGAAACAGATTCCTCTCGGCAGCATCGATGCTCATTTCCTTACCCATCTGCACTCCGATCATATCAATGGCCTTTCTGATCTGTGGCTAAGCGGATGGATTCAAACGGCCTTCGGCGGACGGAAGAAGCCATTTTTAATCTATGGTCCTCCGGGAACGGAGAAAATGATGTCGAATCTCTGGGAAGCCTTTTCTGAAGATCGCCGCATTCGTCTCGAGGATGAAAAGAACCCTTTAGCCGGCATCCAGGTGGAGGCGCACGATTTTAAGCCGGGGGTCGTCTATGAAAAGAATGGTGTTGTGGTGACCGCCTTTGAGGTAGATCATGGCGATCTCGTTAAACCTTGCTACGGTTTCAAAATCACCTACAAAAACCACTCGGTAGTGATTTCGGGCGATACCCGTTATAGTGCCAACGTTGAAAAAGCGGCCCAGGGCGCTGATCTGCTCATCCATGAGGTAGCCATGATCCCTGAAAAGCTCTTTAACCAGTATCCTGTTTATAAGGCCATATATGAACACCATATTTCGCCGGAACTCGCCGGGAAGCTGTTCGCTGTCGCCCGGCCCAAGCTGGCCGTTTACTCCCACCTCGTGCTCTCCGGCATGCCGAAGGCGGGTATTCCATTCCCCACACCGGAAGAATTGCTGGCAGCGACACGCAAGACCTACGATGGTCCCGTCGTAGTGGGTGCAGACCTAATGACGTTCAAGATAGATGACACAGGAGTATCCATCGTCGAGGCCCCCAAAAAGTAGCGGAAACGAGAAATAGGCGTCAAATCCGTTATGTCTCAAACCTGGCTAAAAAAGGAGTCCCTCATCTGGAAAAGCTGGATCTTTTCTATTTTGGTGGCCCTGCTCGTCGCCGGATCCTTCAAGTCGGCCATAGCCGATTGGAACGTGGTGCCCACCGGTTCTATGAATCCCACGATCCTGGAAGGGGACCGGATTTTCGTGAACAAACTGGCCTATGACCTGAAGGTCCCCTTCACCACCCGGCACCTCGCCGAATGGAGCAATCCCCGGCGGGGGGAGATCGTCGTCTTTTATTCCCCCCAGGAAGGCAAACGGCTGGTGAAACGGGTAATCGGTCTTCCCGGAGATTCCATCGCCTTGTGGAACAACCACTTGCTGGTCAACGGCCAGGAGGTCGCCTACGAACCGGTCGATCAGAGTAATCCGGGGTTGTCGGTCGCCGCGGATCAATTCTGCGTAACGGAAGATCTGACCGGCAGAAAACATCCGGTCCTGGTAACCCCCCGGCTGCCGGCGCTGCGGACTTTCGGCCCGGTGACCGTTCCCGAGGGACACTATTTCATGATGGGCGACAATCGCGACAACAGCGCCGACTCGAGATATTTCGGCTTCGTGGCCCGCGATCAAATCGTCGGCCGCGCCACCGCCGTGGTGATCTCCCTGAACATCCTGGATCATTATCAACCCCGCTGGGAGCGCTTTTTTACCGAATTGCCGTAGCTATCGGGCTGTTCGCTATAATGCTCATTCCGGGGCTGAAAAAGACAATATAGGCTTGAAAAACGCCTATTCCTAGGACACTAAAACTGAATCAAGAGATTAGCGTGGCCCGACCCAATTCTGTTAATAAAAGCAAATTAAACTCAACCGCGAGAACGGTAAGGAAGCGACTGCGAGAAAAGGACTTGTGGTTTGAAACGAGATCGCAAGGCGAGGATATCCATGTTCTTGTTGGCAGGAGAGATGGCTCAGGAAATAAGGTTCATGTAGTTATCGATGGAAAGACTGCGGAAATAAGAGTGGAAGATAACCAAATGGTCCCGGAGGATATTATCAAATCCATTGAGTCCACTTTGAATTTGAATGATGGCCGGGTCGTTAAGTTCTCACGAGAGGTGCTTGCCATTGAGAACACCGAATTGCACGGCGAGATTGATGAGTATTCAATTCATGTGGTGCAGATAGGTGGGTTTGGCTCCCGTGTGCTTACAATAACGGCCCAAATGTGCACTGTGCATGGTTACCTTCCCTCAGATGATTTCGTGTCGGTTGGTTTTACCAATGGAGGAGACTTGATTGTAGGCCCCAGGAAAGGTTTTGAAATTGTGAGCTTCAGTAGCCCTTCAGGGAACAAAATCGGAGACGATCTGATGCCAGACTTGTGCCGATTAATTCTGGGAGACAAGCTGAAGAATGAAATTGTAATCATCTGCAAAAGGCGCGACTGAGCGCCCATCTTCTAACCTGTCGCCAACCGGACACGGTAAAAAAACTGCCATGCCTGTTACCTTTCCGATGGGCCACATATCGGCGGCCCATCCTCTAGGCTACGTCGGGTCATATAAACAAGATCAGGTCTTGCGGGTCCCTGCCCATCAAAGGGATCGAGAAGACGCGCGTTTGCGCTCTCCTCTTCCAGGGGGTTAGCCAAGAACCTGAATGCAGGAGGATAGAATGGCAGAGCCAATGTTCATAATGGAGCATAAAGATATGAACATAGGTCCCGAGTTGAGAGGAAAGCTTCGAAAGTTCTATAGGTTACTGATCTCTCGTCGCGACTTCAAGCAAGCGCATGACTTCGCGTCGTACATCCTCGGAAATAGACTTCATGATTCTAAAGATTGCAGACCCTTGGAGGCCTTCAATTGCGCAATGATCATCGCCTACTCTCGACCGTTTTCCGGGAATGATAGGAGGGTTGAAAAAAAGGTCCCTGATCTTCCGGTATCTCTTTTGAAAGGGCTATCTCAAGCTGAAAAGGAGATGCATGAGGTGGTGATGTCCGACCGAAACACCGCATTTGCCCATTCGGACTCCTCAACCATCGACCTTCAACCCGAGATATGGACAATCGCAGACAAAAAATTTCTGGTGCCGTGGGCAAACGATACCACAGCCCCTTTGACGAGAGATGCAACGGAAGTCTTCCAGGCGTTGGCAAAGAAAATGATGTGGAAAGTTCTTGAAGAACGAATGAGGCTCGAAGAAGAGTTAGCCGGTGTTTTCAAAGAAACGCCTATTGAAAGCATGATTGCTGAGAAAGAAGGAAAGGATGGATAACCATCGGCTGCACCTGATCGCCGAAATTGCCGGCTCCAGGTGAGCCGTATGGGAAATTAGGGTAGGGCCACGACTAAATTCGGGCTCGGACCTAATACCGTTAACTTAACAGATTTAGTCCAAAAATTAAGTCGTTGCCGACATTCCGGCGGAAGCCCTTCGGCTTACTCAGGGCCATGAGCCTAGTCGAATGGCCGGAATCCAGATTTTTCAGGCTTTCTGGACCCCGGCTTTCGCCGGGGTGACGCTGTAGGCAGGGGAAATACCCTTAAGTTAACAGCATTATGTCCGACCCCAACCAAGCAGCCCGGCGCCGTCGCTGGCGGCACCAACCAGTCCATTGGACACCGATGTCACTTGCTTCCATAGCCTCCGGCCCCGCAAGCTGCGTGCCACGGGTCAACGCCGCATTGGGCATCTATGGACGCGTAGGAGGTTTGCAATGGCCCATAAACAGGTGTCCGAAACTTGGGAGCGCGGAAGCCCCTATGAGCAGTACGTTGGCCGGTGGAGTCGTCAAATCGCGCCAGCATTTCTCTCATGGTTGGGAATTCCGGCCAGCCGGAAGTGGCTGGATGTGGGTTGCGGTACAGGGGCGCTGTGCGCGGCGACCGTGGACCGCTGCCCGCCGTCCTCCGTCGCTGGCGTCGAACCTTCGGAGGGATTTCTCAAGACCGCAACCGAGAATCTCGCGGGCCGGGTGGTGCTTTACCAAGGCAGCGCGACGGCGATTCCTCTCGGTGACGGGTCGGTCGATGTCGTGGTCTCGGGTCTGGTCCTGAACTTTGTTCCCGATCAGCGAGCCGCTCTCGCCGAGATGGCGCGGGTGACGGGCAAGGGTGGCATGATCGTGGCGTACGTCTGGGATTACGCCGGGAAGATGGAGATCATGCGGTTCTTCTGGGATGCCGCGACCGAGCTTGATGCGGACGCTTCGAGCCTGGACGAAGGCGTCCGTTTCCCGCTCTGCCACCCGGAGGAGCTCGCGACGCTCTTCGCCGGTGCCAGACTCGAGGGAGTCGAGACGATGGTCAACCCAGCGCTCCAGCGGACGCGCCAAAAGCGGCGCGTCGCTGAGCTAGCATAAAAATATTTAAGGAGTTACCAATGAGCTCTCTTTTAAATATAATTAAAAAACAAAGATTACCCCTAAGCTTTTTGCTCATCATCTTTTTATTTGTCTCTTTTGGAATCGTTTTAATAATAGGGTTACGCACATTAGGTGATCTCACAGTAAAGATTTATGAACATCCACTTGTAGTCTCAAATGCCTCCCTTCTTGCGGCTCTTAACATAACAAAAATACATCGCAGCATGGAAGATGTTGTCTTGGCGAATTCTCCTGACGAGATAAAGCATACGTTAAATGCCGTAGCTGAAAACGAACAAAATGTGTACCAGCAGCTTGATACCATCCAAAAGGATATTCTCGGTGAGGAAGGAAAGACACTTGAGAAACAAAGCAGACAACTTTTTGAAAATTGGAGACCCATCCGAGAAAACGTGGTCAGACTTCTTAATTCAGGCAATAAACAAGAAGCTATTCTTATAACCAAAACAAATGGGGCTGAACATGCAGCAAAACTTGAGGCTAAAATGCTGGAATTAACCTCATATGCAAGAAACAAGGCTGATAACTTCATCGAACTTGCTGCAACAAAGCAATCAAATCTTGAAAAGATCGCTCTTATTTTATCGATTTCAGGTGTTTTGATATCTTTAATTATTGCCTTTATTGCTACCAAGCTGGTCTTAAACTCGGAAAAATTGCTTCAGGAGAAAAATGATGCCCTTCAAAAAGCAATTGACGAGATTAAAACATTACAAGGTATTCTACCTATATGCATGTATTGTAAAGAAATTCGCGACGACAAAGGGGATTGGAGCCAACTTGAAAAATACATTTCTGATCATTCAGAAGCCCGATTCAGCCACGGAATTTGTGATAAGTGCTTAGAAAAACATTATCCAGATGAAGCAAATTAGAAATCATAGAGAGGAGAGCACGATGAGCAACGAACAGGTAGCACCTGAGACGAAAGGTGTTACGGTGAAGTTACTTGCAACGGTTGACCTTGGCCCTGAGATCGAGGGCCTGGCAGGGCGCCAACTTCGAATGCGTATGGTGACCATCGAGCCTGGAGGCGTCTTCGGCCCGATTCACGACCATAAAGACAGACCAGGCACCGTCTACATACTGCAAGGAACGATCACTGACCATCGAAATGGAGTCGCTACGGACTATGGCCCGGGAGTAGGCTGGCCTGAGGATAGGAACACCACACACTGGCTTGAGAACAGAGGAACGATTCCGGCGGTGGAGATCTCGGTCGATATAGTGAGGCAAGAGTAAGCTCAGGCCCGACATCTGACACGGTCGGGCCTAATCGGGTAAGGGGGCGTTTTCACCCCCCCTCCCCACACCACCTAGCATGCGGGTCCCCTTCGACAAGCTCAGGACATGCGCACTAGGCGGTTCCCAGAGGCTACCGAGCCACAGCCGGGTAATGGATGTTTACCCACTTAGCTTTGCGCCCCGCTCCTCCAGCAGTTCTCTGAGGACCGAGCGATGGCAGCGGTTTTCATTTTCACAGTAGCAGCCAAGGGACATATTGGTCTGGTGCGAAAGGGCGGCCAACAAATCCAGGACCCGGCTTGCCTCCGGTTTTTTCGCTTCCTTCCGGAACTTGCGCTTAAAAGCAGCCCAAGACCGGTCATCCTGGGCCTTTTTTGCTTCCTTGAGCAGGTCCTCGCTGGGGGAGAGGTTCGGAAGCCAGACATCATAAGAGTCTATCCCGGCGTATTCCGATTTTGGAACCCCGCGAGGAGGCCGGCGAACCGTACCCAGGCGAAGGCCTTCTCCTTTTTCCCGGGGTGAACCCAGTCTGATAATACTAATGGCCAAGGTTGTAGATAACAAATTATTTGTCAAGAGAATATTTTTCTTTTAAAACTAGGTTACAAACATATCGAATGTGTTGGCCAAACCATAAGTCAACCAAAATAGACAAAGGACAGGGGTCTCTCTTCCCAGAGAGTACCTTTTGGAAGAGAGGGATACAGAAAACTTTAGAATAACTTGTTAGCTGTATCCACTTTTCGTGGGAAACATCACTTTAAATTATAAAGGAGTATTTTATGAATACTAAATTTGATGTTATCGTAATTGGAGGAGGACCTGGCGGGACACCAGCCGCTATGCAGTTAGCTTCTCAAGGCAAATCTGTTTTGTTAGTGGAAGAATCAGGAAAACTTGGAGGTGCATGTCTATTTGTTGGTTGCATCCCGTCAAAAATTATCAGGCATTGGTCTGATGAATTTTCAACGGAACGTAAATATTTGGCAGAGGGAACCTGGTCATCTGAGGATAGAGAAAAAGCATGGAATCAGATTAAGAATAAAATGAATTTTATTCTTGAAAAACGATCTGCTGGAGCTATGCAGATGGTAAATAATTTGCCAACTCTTGAGTTTGTTGCCGGGCATGCAAAATTTGTTTCCAGCAATGAATTAATAATTGAAGAAAAGGATACTGGACGAAAAGAGAACTATGCTTTTACCAAAGCTATTATTGCCACTGGTGCTCACTCCTTTATACCACCATTCAAAGGAAATTCTGTTCAAGATGTTCTTACCACCGAAGTTCTTTTTTCTCAAGATAAGCTTCCGGAAACATTACTCATTGTTGGTGGTGGACCAATCGGTGTCGAGTTAGCTCAAATGCTAGCAAAATTGGGTATAAAGTGTACAATAGTTGAAATAATGGATAGTATTTTATCAGGCATTGTTGAGGCAGAATATATCTCAATAATTGGTAATGCGCTCGCAAGCTCCGGTGTTGAAATTTACACATCATCAAGAGTCCAGGAAATAAATAAATCAGATGGACATTATAATGTAATATTTACCGAAGCAAATGGTACTGAACGCAAAGACAATTTTGCGAAAGTACTTGTTGTTACTGGTAAAGTGCCCAATGTTGAATCCCTTGATTTGGATAAGGCCAATGTAGAATTCAATCGCAAAGGTATCATTGTTAATGAATTTCTTGAGACTTCTACAAAGGGTATTTATGCCACTGGTGATGTAATTGATGGGCCAAAATTTGCTCATGTTGCCACATATGGAGCACATCTTGTTGCTGTAAATATTATGACGGAAAATAAACAGAAAGTGGATTTTTCCAAGAACTCGTGGGTATTGTTTTCTGAACCGGAGATCGCTACTGCGGGGTTTACAGAAGCTAAGGCCATTCAAGAAGGCTATGATGTTATGATAGGTGTTTATGACTACAAGATTGATGCAGCCGCTCAAGTTGCTGATACACCTTTGGGGTATCTGCAATATGTGGTTAATAAAGAGAATTTAGAAATAATAGGTGTCAATATTTGTAATGGCAACGCAGCAGCGTTGGTGGGAGAGGCTGCATTGATTGTGGCGAACAAATTAACTCTTAAAGATGTCGCGCAGACAATACATCCACATCCTACAATGACGGAGGCATTTGGTATATTAGCTCAAAAGATGCTCAAAAACACCTAATCGGGCAAGGGGGAGTTTTTCACCCCCCCTCCCCACACCACCTAGCATGCGGGTCTCCTTCGACAAGCTCAGGACATGCGCACTAGGCGGTCCCCAGAGGCTACCGAACCGCAGCCGGGTAATGGATGTTTACCCACTTAGCTTTGCGCCCCGCTCCTCCAGCAGTTCTCTGAGGACCGAGCGATGGCAGCGGTTTTCATTTTCACAGTAGCAGCCAAGGGACATATTGGTCTGGTGCGAAAGGGCGGCCAACAAATCCAGGACACGGCTTGCCTCCGTTTTTTTCGCTTCCTTCCGGAACTTGCGCTTAAAAGCAGCCCAAGACCGGTCATCTTCGGCCTTTTTTGCTTCTTTGAGCAGGTCCTCGCTGGGGGAGAGGTTCGGAAGCCAGACATCATAAAAGTCTCTCCGGGCGTATTCCGATTTTGGAACCCCGCGAGGAGGCCGGCGAACCGTACCCAGGCGAAGGCCTTCTCCTTTTTCCCGGGGTGAACCCAGTCTGATAATACGAATGGCCAAGGTTGCCTCCTTTAAGATCTTTGCTTTTGAGTAGAGAGATTATAAAATACAAAAAATTTAAGGGTCAAGGGAAAAGAGAATATTTCTTTTAAAAAATCGCTGAGAGGGCGATTTTTAAAAACCTCTCACGCCTCCGGCGGGGTTAGCGGCAATTAATAATTTTATCTCTGCGATCTCCGTGTGCTCTGTGAGAGATTGTCTTTAGTCGAAACTTGGCTACATCGATAAATTGAGTCAATATTATTTTGAGCCTGTTAATAATCATTAAGGCCTTCCGAATCTACAACCATGATCCCCGATAACACCCTTCCAAACAAACGCACGCTTTGGACAAGCTTTGTTACCATTGCCCAGCCTTATTTTTTCCCCCGTATCCGCGGCGGGTCCTGGATAACCCTGTTATTGATGATCATGCTGCTGGTCTTTCTGTTCGGCCTGCTTTTCATGATCGTAGCCGGGATTATCCTGACGGTTAACCATTTCGCACCGGACTTGACCGCCAGAATCGCAGCGGGTCTGGTGCCCGTGGTGACAGGCATTTTCAGCTCCAAGGCGTGGCTGCTGGCCGCTGTCGCCCTGGTGATTCCGGCCCTCGTCTTCGGTATGTTCGGCGGCCCCCTGCGCCCCCGGCGGCAGGCCTGGACCCTGCTGGCCATCGTGCTGCTGCTGTCCCTGTCCGTGACGGGCATCAACGTGGCTTTCAGCTACATCGGCAATTACTTTACCAACGCCCTGGTGAAAAAAAATCAGGAGTTGGCCTATCTGTATGTGTTCACCTATTTCGGCGGCTTTCTCCTGGGCATTCCCATCGTCGCCCTGTACAGTTACGTCCAGAATTATTTGGGCCTGCGCTGGCGGGAGTGGCTGACCGGCGACTTTCTGGCCAACTATTTCAAGGACCGCAACTACTACGAGATCGAAGCCCAAGGACTGATTGACAACCCCGATCAACGGATCATGGAAGACATTCGCTCCTTTACCCGGACCTCGCTCTCGTTTTTACTGATCCTGCTCGGCTCCCTGATGGACCTGCTCTCCTTTTCAGGCATTCTTTGGTCCAAATCCGGACTGCTGGTAATTGTCGTACTGGGATACTCGGCCGTGGGTACGGGACTCACGGCCCTTATCGGGCGGCGCCTGGTGCCCCTAAACTTCAATCAATTGCGCTACGAGGCCGATTTCCGCTACTCCCTGATCCATGTGCGCGACAACACGGAATCCATCGCTTTCTATCAGGGCGAGAAACCGGAAATCGACCAGATCACCGGTCGCTTCCGAAATGTCCTCAAAAATTTCAGTCTGCTCATCGGCTGGCAGCGAAACCTCTCCTTCTTCACCACGGCTTACAGCTATCTGCCGGTGGTCTTGCCCTTCCTGGTCCTGTTCCCTCTGTATTTCGGCGGTAAGATCGAATACGGCGACATGGTCCAGGCCAATTTTGCCTTCACCCAAGTCTATGCGGCCCTGTCACTCATCGTCGCCCAAATTGAACCCATCACCAATTTTGCCGCCGGGGTGCAGCGTCTTTCGGTCTTTGCCGAGGCTATCGCCCCGGACCGGGCGCCATCCGTTGGCATCACCTCCGAGTCGGCGGACCACTTTGCCCTGAGCCAGGTGACCCTGATGACGCCCAACCGGCAGCGAACTTTGATTCAGAACCTGACCCTGGACCCAAAAACCAGAATAAATCTGCTGGTCGTCGGCCAAAGCGGCGTAGGTAAAAGCTCGCTGCTCAGAGCTATCGCCGGGTTGTGGAACCAGGGCCGGGGGATCGTCAAGCGGCCGCCGCTGGCGGAAATCTTCTTTCTGCCCCAACGTCCCTACATGCTCCTCGGATCCTTACGGGAACAACTGATCTATCCCCAAATCAAAAACGAGATCACGGAAACCGGGCTGAGGCAGATTCTCGAAATGGTACGTCTGGAAGCCCTGCCTGAGCGCGTCGGCGGATTCGAGGTCGTACTGGACTGGGCCGACGTTCTTTCCCTGGGGGAACAACAGCGGCTGGCCTTCGCCCGCCTGCTGATCAATCAGCCCGGGTACGCCGTCCTGGATGAGGCCACCAGCGCCCTGGGTGTCGCTGACGAGGCCAATCTTTACCACCGGTTGCAGCAACTGGGGATTAACTATATCAGTGTCGGCCATCGCACCAGCATCGTGGAGTTTCATGACCGGGTGTTGGAATTGCAGGGACCGGATAAATGGCGGTTGCTGACCGTTCAGGAGTATCGGGATTCAATAGCGGCAAATAGACCTGACGGTTGATCAAGACGTCGTTTCAGGATAGGCTGTCGACTTAAGCTGTATATCTTAATTTATCAGCAAGGTACAAAAAACCTGTAAGATTTAACCGGAAAGTAGTAAAAAGATATGATGGAATTGCGTGATCTAGGTTACGACCAATGGTTTCAAGCGCAGGTCAGCGACTTACGGCAAGAGGGTCACTTCATTGCGCGCATATCGGCAGTTGATCGGGGCTCACACCTCATCAGAAATGAACTCGGGGAAATCCCCGCTGAACTCGCCGGGAAGTTCTATTTCCAGGTTGAATCCCCGGTTGACCTGCCCTGTGTCGGCGATTGGGTGACCGTACGCTATCACAGTGATGATACGGCAGCAATTATCCATGGATTGTTTCCGAGAAAGACGTTCCTGCGCCGCAAGTCCGCCGGTGAAACAGTGGATTTCCAGATGATTGCCGCCAACATAGATATCGCTTTTATTGTTCAATCGTGCCATTTTGACTTCAATGTGCGGAGGATGGATCGGTACTTGGTAATGGCAGCCGATGGCGGTGTTGAGCCGATGGTTATTCTTACCAAGACGGACTTGATCACCAAGGATGACCTGGAACAGAAGCTTGCGGCCATTAGACGAACCGGCATCCCAGCCAGAATCCTGGCTCTCAGCAACATTACCGGCCTCGGATTTGACGAATTCCAGCAGGTGTTGGTCCCGGGACGAACGTATTGCCTGCTCGGGTCATCCGGGGTCGGCAAGACAACGCTCATCAATCGCCTGATCGGGCAGGACGCTTTTGACACCAAAGCCGTCAGCGGAACGGGAGAAGGCATACATACCACTACGCGTCGACAGCTCATCGTTCTTAATCAAGGCTCCATGTTGATCGATACCCCCGGAATGCGGGAACTCGGCCTTCTCGGTGCGAGTGATGGGATCAACCAAGGCTTTGAAGACGTTGTCGAGCTTTCCGTGAATTGTCGCTATGCCAATTGTGGCCATACCCAGGAACCGGACTGCGCTGTGCTGGCTGCAGTGACCAGCGGTGAGTTGAGTGAAGATCGCTATTCCAGCTTTATGAAGCTCAAGAAGGAGTCTGAGTACCACGAGATGTCATACCTGGACAAACGGAAGAAGGACAGAGCCTTCGGACGCTTCATCAAATCGGCCAAGGAGCAGATGAAGGATTGAAAGACGAGTACCGAACCAATCTCTTACAGCGAGTCGCAAAAAGAGCACCCGCTGAATAGTAAGTCCGGTATCCGTATTGAGAAAAGCACATAATAAGTCGTTTGAGCCGATCGAATACGCTCCGGCTCAACTCCGTGATGCCATCTTTTTGATGTCCCCTTCATGCGAATCGTCTTTTCCGTATCATTAAGTTCACTCGCCATGCTAGTGCTTTCCGGCTGCGCCAGCACTCATTTTCAAGTGACTGGCCAGGTTTCCCAGCAGCCCCTGTGCCAACTGCCCGGCGAACAGGCCTCGGCACTGGTCTTTTGGGGGTCAAAGTGGCGCCCCGGTCAGAAGGAGGTCCCGCGCCGCGAGGCCTTTGCCCAGCGCGGGATTGAGCAGTTCTTCGCCATGTCCGGGTGCTTTGCCAAGGTCAGGGTCATCCGCCAGGTCGGCGATCGGGAATCCGTTGAACTTCCGCCGGCGGAGGTCCCGGGGCTCATCGCCACCTATGGGAGCGACCCCGGTCAGGTTCTTTTTATCACCGTCCGCGAACTCGGCCCGATCGTAAAGCTCTTCTCCTCCCTCGCCCTGGTGGAGGGTGGAACCGATGTGGTCCTGGAGATTCGCGCCGTCTCTCCCGCCACCGGGCAAATCACCGCCGACTTTACCGCCCACTGGCAGAACGGAGGCCCCTGGGTTATCAAGGGGGTCTCCACCTTGGAGCAAGACATTGGCTCCGCACTTCAGGAGGCGCTCAAACCAGCGGAGGTTCTGAAATGACTCAAACTTTGGTTGAAATCCTGCTTCTCGTCCCTACCGCCCTCTGTGCCGGGTTTGTGATATTTGTCGCCGGGGTGATCCAGGGGGTGATGAATGATTTGGACGAGGCCGCCTTCAAACGTTTCTTAATCCTGATGACCTCGCAGAAAGTCCAAAAACGCCTTTTTGCGAGGCGGGAGAGGGCTTCCCCTCCCCCGCCATTTGAAGTGAATTCAAATGGTCCCACCCTCACCCCAGCCCGGTGCTTAATCGCATTCGGGCTGTTGACAGACTTTTGGAAGTCCGCCAATCCCGTTAAAAACACGCGCCTTGAGGTCGCCTTATGCCATCGGAGTATCCAGCATTACCTTTGTCGGCATGGTGCCCTATTTCATCTTCTATGGTTTCAGCAATCGCTGGTTCACGGCGGGGCTGGTCCTCTGGGTGATTACCTCGATCGTCTCCAAGTCCACCACTCTCCCGATCTATGCCAGAGTCGAGGCCCTGGAGAGCAGCGCTGTGGCTGCGCTACAAGAGGAGCGCCGAAAACTGCAAATCGCCAATTGGGTTCGCGCCTCGCTCAGCTTGGCCTCCGTCGTTCTCCTGGTGATTGGTTTTGTCTAAAGGTTTCCGCTCGATCCCGGATTCTTATCGGCTTGAAGATGGCCCTGGGGACAAAAAATAGACGCTTTGCCCTTTGGGGTGGCTCCCCCCCCCAAAGGGCAAACAACCAAAAATCATTCCTCTTGACACCCCCGGGCCGTTGGCCCCATACTTGTACTAGTAAGAGAAAGATCTTACCTCACCCCAAACTCCTATCACCATAACCTCACCCCCTAACCTCAGGTAATTCAAGGAGTTCACCAATGATTGCCAAATTAAAAAGAGTCGTCCCGGTCCTCCGTTTCGGCGGGTTGGTCGCGGACCAGGCCCGGGGTTAGGCCATCGGCGCCGTGCGAATATTCGCTGCGACGAGGTCGTGGGGGGTTCGGCATCGAGAGTTCGGAAGATATCGGCCGCCCAAGGTGCGGAGTCCTATGGGAATCAGACCCGCCGCCAAGAGTATCGAAGCGGACACTCCGATGATTTCAAAACCATCAGGCATGGCTGTGAGGGTGGAACAAGCCAGGATGAGCGGCAAAGGCATAGATGAAGATGAGGGGAAAGAGAATGAATGCCAAACCGACGCCAGTTCTCTGAACCCCATCGAGCGGGGAAGTTTGGGAGCGGAATTTTGCGGACATGGGGACCTCCTTAATTGGTTGAATGCCTGCCTTTTGCTACGCTTCCTTTATGAGTGGACGCCATTTCATATAACGCCTCTTTTCCTCAACCAGCTCCCACTCACCCGAATCAATAATCTTTGATCGGGCCTCGTCTCTGCTTTGATGGCCGTTGTCTATGAAAAGAAATCCGCTTTTTTTCGATATCCGGTTCAAGTCCCTCAGCAGGCCCCTGGGATCGCTCACCATATGAAACATGTCCAGCGCGTAGAGGACATCGGCCGTTTCGTCGGCCAAGGAACATTTATTGCGGTCTGTTAGTACCGCGGTCACATTGGTCAGCCGTTCTTTATCGGCCCGTTTCTTCACTGCCTGGATGGCGAGTTCGTGGATATCGAGAGCGAATACCCGTCCCTGTGGTCCCGTCAATTCGGAGGCGCGCTGGAGGTAGGATCCCGGACCGCAGCCATAGTCGACCACGGTCTGTCCCGGTTTAATATTGAACTCCTCCAGTAGGGAGGATACCGACACGAGTCTGTCCCTGACATCGAACAGAACCTTCATCATCCGGAAAGCCAAACCGGGCATTCGGTCCACCCCCTGGCCGCTGATTGTCCATCTCATGAGTGCCTCCTGTCTATGTGTTTACTTACTATACACTATGCTGAAAAAAAATTATTTCCTTCTTTTTAAGAATTGCTCCAGTATGGTCAGAAACTCCTCAAGGAACCGAATCCGCTCCTCAGACAGGCCCAGGAAATAGTCCCGAAAGCCGCCATCCATGGTCTCGTGCCAGTGCAGATGCGCGAAGAAGACCACTTTCCCTTTCGTAGAAAGATTCACGGTTACCCGCGACGTGTTGGACGGATCGGTCTCTTTCACAATGATCTCTTTAGCCGCCAGCCTTTTCAGTGTTTGAGATACCGCACCCTTGGTTATACCTAACCGTTTGGCCAGGGCAGTCACGCTGAGCCCCTCGTTCTGTCCAACTACCTCAATCAGGTGGATTTCAGAGCCGGAGAAGTCTTCCCCGGTCCCGAATTGGCGCGGCTTCTTGTCCAACTGCTCCCAGAGTTTTGCCACCCGGCCGAATTTCCCAACAAGGGAAAATCTGGAGGCGTCCGATTTGTTCATGGAAGATATGTGTATACCATCTAAACATATATGTCAAGCAAAAAGTGCAGGTGATTTTCACGTTAACGTTTCATCCAGCAACCGGCCCAGGGAGGCCAGGTGGGCCTTTTCCTCGTCCCCCAGGCGGAAAAGGATGTTTTTCGTACCCCCCTCCCCCACCTTGGCCGCAAATCGCAGGTAAAGGTCCAGGGCCTGGGTCTCCAGCATCAGGGCGGTCTCCAGCACAGCAGCGGGGTTTTTCAACAGCGGTTCATTTTCCCGGATAAAATCCGTAAATCGAAAACCTCCTTCCAGCACTTCGTCCTGGGTCCTCTCCTCCAATGGTTTTGAATCCGGGGAGGCATCGGGGAGGTCCAGGTACAAGGCCTGCAAAATTTCCTTATGTTTTTCCTCCACCGAGGCCAAAAGGATTAAGAGTTTTTGAAGTTCTCCGTCGGAGGTGCGGTCTTTAAAAAAAACATAAAACCGGCGCAAGGCCTCTTCCATCCCGTAGGCCAGGGAAATGATCTCCAGCGGGCTCTCATCGCCACGAATCAAATCCAAGTTCAATTCCACCGGCCCGAAGGCCTTCACCCCTTGCCAGGCCTTGATGCCCCCCTTGAGGTTATAGACTTCCCCGAACCCTTGTCCCGACAAGAATTGAGCCGCCACGCGGCTCCTTCCGCCTACCGCTCAGTAGACGATGACGGGGTTCCGGGGGTCCAGGTCCTTTGTAGAGTCGGAAAGTTGGGCTAGGGGGACCAGTTTGGCCCCGGGAAGATGCTCTTTTTCATACTCGCCGGGCTGGCGGACATCGAGCAGGGTATAAGTTCCCTCCGGCCACCCGGCCATGAGGGCCTTAGCCTCCTGGGGTTCGATGGCCTTAACCGGCGAAAACAATTGTTTCCAGAACATGACTTTCCTCGAGAAAAATTAACAATTGGCGGACAGCTACGCCGCTGTCTTAAGAATCACATGCATTCCAGCCTTTGTCGCCAGAATTATCAACATTTCAAGGCTAAACTTCTCCCATAGGTTCACTCATACGTCGCCTCCAATCTCTTCTAGCCGCTTACGTGCCAACTCAACATGTTCATTTAAAGGTGGGCCAGATCGGGAGGAAATAGCGATTGGCTCTGGGCATGGTTACCTGCTTTTAAGCTTCTTTTTGATGTCAAAAAGCGCTTTTTATGGCCTTAAATAGGCACCTGAATCATTAAAATTCGATGAATTTCAACTGGTTCGTTTAGGTCCGACCCTCCTTCAGAGGACGCATTTTATTTTATAGGACAGTGCCCCATGTATCCAGATTAACACGCTATCTGCCTCCTCCTTCGCTCATCTGGTCAACTCAACGTGCGCGATCAGTCATATCCACGATGATCTCAGAGGCCTCGAACATGGGAATCCGCTTTATTTTCCCATCCGAGAAATCAATCTTCTTCAAGTCGATTTTCCGAAGATTCTGGTTGTCGTACGTTTTGAAGTATACAATACGTTTGGTGAGATCCCGAAACGTGACCCATTGTGTTGATTCCTTAAGAATGATCTTTTTATCCGGCATTGTATCGGTGACCATACCGAAGGGGATATCAAACGTATTGATAATGTGCTGGGCAAGATTAAGCGTTCTTTCGGCGTCCGGCTGCATATCGGAGAACCTGGTCAAAACGGCGAGGCGAACAAATCTGCTCGGCGGGGTAAGGTCGCCGGGAAGGCCGAACATTCCCGACCCATGGCCAGTCGCCGGAAACGTCAAACCGGACATCTGGTAGGGCTCCGGTTTTTCGCTCGTCATGCCGACATACTGGCGCAAGTTGGTCAATTGCCAGGGGAATCTGGGAGCATTCGTCATGATGCCGAGAGGATTGTCATAGATGTTACATTTCCCATCTTCATATTCGATCACGATGCAACCGCCCTTTGCGTCATAAACGATAAAATGGACGGTCGGGGACATTTTTGTTTTAGGATCTGTGTAATTGAATACCTTCACGTTCCTGATTTCCCGCTTTACATCTTCGACGGTTGCAAAGTTGCCCAGAATCCAATCGCCCACCATACCCTGGGCGAGGGCTTGTTTCATCTCACCGGCAGCAACATCCTGCCATTTCATGTCGGATTCGAACCAAAGCAGCCCGACTGCAAGTCCATTTTCATTCATCCCGTCAGACAAGCCAAACTCCATCCCGAAAGATGCAATCCCGACGTAGCCATAGCGTATTTTCCAGGATAAGCCTTCTTTTCCGTCAGGGGCGAAGCTTACATAAGCCTTATTGCGCGGAACCACGATAGCGTCGTATTTCAGATCCACAGCAAACTCCATGGAGCGTCCGACCATGATCGATCCGTCATTGGCTTTAAGTCGGAACACCGTGCAGGAGTCTGCGGAGACCGCCGACAATACAAACAAACATGTGATGCATACCAAAATCATCATGTTCTTCATGGGGACTCCTTTCACCTAATGCGGCGTTGACCCGTGACACGCAGGTTGCCGGGACGAAGGCCCATGCAAGCCAGTGACACCGGGTCTAATGGCCTGGTTGGCACCGCCAAAGGCGAAACCAAAATTTATCGATTTATTTTGTAGGAATATCAGTAAGTTTAAGGATTGTCAAAAGAAAAATTGGGGTGCCTTGAGGGATGGTTCTGATAAGACCATTCAATAAATCTTGTTCCTGGCTCTCCCTCATACGCGAAAAAGCGACGGGGCCATTCTATCACGCAGGGTCTAAGAGGCTGGACGCCATCCCCTTTCTCCTTCAACGAATCGCTTTGGTAAAGGGCATAACCAGCAAATGGGGAAACCGCACCTTTTCAGCTCTCGGGTAGGCCCCCACGCCGATCTTGATCCGGGTTTGGTCCAGGTTATACAAAAAGGTGCCCAGCATTTTATCCCACAGGGAAACAATGGTCCCGTAATTGGTGTTCCGCTCTTTGATCACCACCGAGTGGTGGATACGGTGCATGGAAGGCGGCACAAACAAAACCAGCCAGAGTTTTTCAAACCAGGCCGGCAGGCGGATGTTGCTGTGCTGGAATTGAGAGGTGAGTACTACCAGAATTTCAAAAATCACCACCCCCCGTATATCGGCCCCCAGGAAGTAGATCAGGGAAATCTTGATGACGGCCGACAGGCTCAGTTCGCCCAGATGAAAACGCAGGGCCGAGGAGACATCCAGGTTCAAATCGCTGTGATGGACCCGGTGAAAGCGCCAGAAGAAAGGGCATTTCGTGGTTCAGGAAATGCCAGATATAAAGCATGAAATCCAGGACCGCCACGGTGAGGACGATCCGCAGCCAGGCCGGCATCGAAACCAGGTTCAGAATCCCCAACTGCCGTTCGCTGACATAAGCCGCGGTTTGGACGATGAGGGAGAAAAAAAGAAGATAGAGGATGATGCCGTTGGTAACCGACAAGCCCACATTGTCCAGCCAGCGTCGGGGCTTGGAGACGGTGTTGGGGCGGTAGGGGATCCGCCACTCGATCAGCCCGTACAGCACCAAGCCTCCCCAAAAGAAGACCAGCCGAATCATTTCCAGATTAATTTTCATGGAGGGTTTGAAAAATAAAACCAGGCAACATAGGTGCTTACATATTAGTAAATGGCCTCAAAATAACAACAAGATCATAAAGCGTCATTCCCGCGGCGCTTCTGAGCGGGAATCCAGGCTTTTCTTAAGAACGATGGATCCCCGATAAAGGACTTCGGGGCTGACGAAAAATTAACTGATCAAAACAAAGACTTTCGGAGGTCTTCCGCCGTCTGGACCGGTTTCCGGCAGGCATATTGTTCGCAGACGTAGGCTGTCGGTTTATCGGCCGCCGGAACCATGGGACCCACGAAAGGGGCCACCCGGCTCAGCGCCTCCCCTTCCGGTCCCGTGGATTTATAAAGCAGGACCTTGTTGGGCAGAAAGGCCTCCCGGACCAGACGAACCATCTCCCGGGAAACCGGATGATCGGGGTCCCCGGAGATAACGATCTCCTGGCTGGGTCCCACCACCCAGTCCAGGGCATTTAAAACCTGGGTATAGGCCATGGGGTAGCCCGAAATGGTAGCGGAAAAGCTTCGCAACAATTGGTCCGCTTTTTCAGACCACTCCGAAGCTCCGGTTATCTTGCCGAGTCGCAAGAGGTTGAGCAGGCCGACGGAGTTTCCGGAGGGAACGGCCCCGTCGTAAATCTCCTTTTCCCGGGAGATCAGGGGTTCGCCGTCTTTGGCCGTAAAGAAAAACCCGCCCTGATCCTCATCCCAGAACAGATCAACGGCCATCCGGTTCAAATTGACCGCCTCTTGCAGAAAGTTCAGGTCAAAAGTGGCTTCGTAGAGTTCGATCAACCCCCAGACGAAATAGACGTAATCTTCCAGGTACCCCGGATTGGCCAGGTGGCCCTCCCGGAAACGCCGGTAGAGCCGACCGGAGGGGTCCCGCATCCTTTCCAGGATAAAGGTCGCCGAACGGGCCGCGGCCCGGGCAAAGGCCGGCTCATTCAGGGCCTGGGCCGCCTTGGCCAAGGCGGCGATCATCAGGCCGTTCCAGGCGGTGAGGACCTTATCGTCTTTCAGGGGATGGATCCGCTGCTCCCGGAGTTCAAAAAGGATCTGCCGGGCCGCTTCCAGCTTCCGGGTCAACTCTTCCAGGGGGATTTTTTCCCGGTCCGCCGCCTGAATCGGAGACAGCGGGAGATGGGGAATGCTCTCCCCTTCCTCAAAATTACCGCCGGGCTGGATATCGTAACAGCGGCAAAAAAAGTCGCCCAAATCCGGACCTAATATTTTTTTGACTTCCTCCGGCTTCCAGACATAGAACAAACCCTCCCGCCCCTCGCTGTCGGCATCCTCCGCCGAAAAAAATCCGCCCTCCGGGGAGGTCATGTCCCGGAGAACATAGGTAAAGATTTCCCTGACCACCTGCGCGTGGTCCGGGTCCCGCCAGGCCTGATAGGCTTCGGTATAGGCCATGGCCAGCAGGGCCTGATCATAAAGCATTTTTTCAAAATGCGGGACCAGCCACTGGGCATCCACCGAGTAGCGATGAAACCCTAAGCCCACCTGATCAAAAATCCCCCCGCCACGCATGGCCTCCAGGGTCTTGGTAACGATTTCCCTGGCCCGGGAATCGGGGCGGCGTCGGTCCCAGCGAATCAGGAAGGTCAAATGATGGGGGGTGGGAAATTTGGGGGCTTCTCCAAACCCTCCCCAGCGGGAGTCAAAACTTTTAGCTAACTGGTCATAGCCGGTTTCCAGAGTCTTCAGGTCCGGAACCGAGCCCGTTCCAGCCGTTGACACCCGGGACTGAAGGGATTGGGTAATTTCTTCGCCGGCTTTCAGAATCCGGTCCCGGTCTTTTTCCCAGAGGGCGGCGATCTGGGTCAACAGCTCCGTGAAACCCGACATCCCCAGCCGGCTGGTCTTGGGAAAATAGGTCCCGGCGAAAAAAGGTTTTCTTTCCGGAGTCAGAAACAGGGACAAGGGCCAGCCGCCACGGCCGGTCAGGGCCTGGCAAACGGACATATAGATTTGGTCGATATCGGGGCGCTCTTCCCGGTCCACCTTCACCGCTACAAAATGAAGGTTGATCAGCCGGGCAACCTCTTCGTCTTCAAAGGATTCGTGGGCCATGACATGGCACCAGTGGCAGGTGGCGTAGCCGATAGAGAGGAAGACCGGCTTCCGCTCTTCCCTGGCCCGGGCGAAGGCCTCTTCACCCCAGGGATACCAGTTTACCGGATTATGGGCATGCTGGAGGAGGTAGGGGCTTTTCTCGTTAATTAAGTGATTGTCCATCCCCCACCTCCACAACAAATTCGAAGCACGAAATCCGAAACCCGAAACAAATTCAAATGGTCAAATTCCAAAACGTTTTTGTTTTGATCATTTAAATTTTGGATCTTGGTGTTTGTTTCGGATTTCGTGCTTCGAATTTCGAATTTGCACCATTCCTTCAATCTGGGCTGTAAATCTCCACCCTTGGTCAAAAGACCAGGCATTAGCGGTGGAAAAATTTAGACCCCGGCCTCCAGGGTACACTTGGTGAAATCGATCTCCTGGTGGCAGCCTTTGCAGACATGCTTCTTTTCAAACTCGTCTGAAAAAATCTCGTTTTCCTTGCCGCAGTTGGGACATTTGCAGGAAAAGGCTTTCAGATGTTTCATACCTTCAAATCCCGGGCAATGCATGGGTGTGGTCATTTGCTCCTCCTCCAGATTGGTTTCGTCTGATTATTGATTTATTGGTGGTCTGGCAAAAAATCACCGAGAGACCGTTTACGTCATTCCGACGAAAGTCGGAATCCAGGAGATTCAAGTAGTTATCAATTCACTGGACCCCGGTTTTCACCGGGGTGACGACTTTTTGCGAGGTCATCATTATTAAAGTCCGGGCTCCCCTTGGACGGCTTTCACCCCCAAGTCATATGCTTCCCGGAGGGCCTCCGGGTTATCCTTGATGTTCCCCTTGTATTCGATGCCCTTATAAAACAGGCCGCCTTCATAGGTCATATCCAAGGCGTCAAAAAAATACTTGGCCATCATCTGCGACCCGTCAAAGAGGGTCTTGCCCTTGGTGGCCCCTACGGCGATCAGATAGCCCTTCCCGTGATCATACCGTTTACGCTCCTCCGGCGTCTTTTTTTCCAAGAGCCGTTTGGACCACATGGCCTGAACGCGATCCACCAGGGCCTTCAACTGAGCAGTGACCCCGTAAAAAAATATGGGGGAGGAAAGAATAGTAACCCGCGCCTCCTCCAGTAAGGGATATACCCGGGCCATCTCATCCTGGACCACACAAACGCCTGTCGGCGTGCACCCGCCGCACTCCAGACAACCCGACATCTTCAGATCTCGGGCGTAGACCTTTTCAATGGTCGCCCCAGCCGACCGCGCCCCTTCCAGGGCTTGATCCAAGAGCTGGTCACTGTTGCCCCCCTGGCGGGGACTGCCATAGATCCCCAGAACCGTCATTGACCGGGCACTTCCTCTTCGGCCACCACCCGTCCTCGGTGCTTGGTGCCGCACAGGGGACAAAGGATATCGATCTCTTTTTCATCGCCGATGAATTTTTCCCTCAACTTTTCAGGACCTAAAAAGGACACGTCGCCACAGGCGCAGGCCGGACACTCCGCCCGAACCCTATATTTCTTCTTGGACATTAGGATTCTCCCTTCAGACGATTATCCGAACCGGTAAAACCACATTCTGGAATATAACAGGTCACATTGACAAATTCGCAGGTTTCTTTACAGGCCGGACATTTTTCCGGCGGCGCATCGGCCTTCAGAGTATATCCGCATTTGCTGCATTTCCAATCGTTCACGTTGTCCACCTCCTTTCCATCAAAGTTTACTTAATTTAATTTTAGCCTCTTCGACCAAATCGTTGATTGCCATACTGACCAAATTTTCACCTCTTTTTATTTTAATCATTCGACCATCCGATGGCAAGGCATCCAGGTCGGGAAAGGCTTCCCGGCCGTCCAGTTCCCCTAAACTCCAAGCGGCCAGACCTTTCAGGTCGGCATTCGGCTGCCCCAGGAACCCCTTCAGCTTTTCGATAATCCGATCCTTCATTTCTTGAGGGAAGGTCTTTACCCGCCCCAGGGCCCAGATCACTCCGGTTTGCAGTCCTTCCGTTTCCAGAAAGGATTTGTCCTCTACCAGATAACAGGCCAGAAGACAGGCATATTCTCGAGCCAAATCCTCCTGCCGGGCCAGAATCTCTCCGAAAGCCTCCGGCATCCCCCAGCCGATCCCGCCGGATTCCTCGTTCAGGTTCCAGATCAATTGACGAACAACCTGCCGGGCCTTTTCCGGATCTCGATCATATATCCGGGAGGTTACCAGCCCCAGGGCCCGGATGGCCCGCCAACGTCGATCTAGATCCAGGTCAGCGGTCAGGCTGATTAGGCTTTTGCTCACTTTCCCCCCATGGACGTCGGACAACTCCAGCAGCCCGTCATAGTCTTCCAAATCCAGGAGGGCTTTAATCCGGCCCTTAAAAACCATCTATTTTTGATAACCTCGCAAAAAGTCAAAAAACGACTTTCTGCTCGGCGGGGAAGGGTTCCCCCTCCCCGCCATTTGAAGTGAATTCAAATGGCCACCCTCACCCCAGCCCGGCGCTTAATCGCGCTCGGGCTGTCGATGGACTTTTTCGAGTCCATCATTTTTCCAGCTTTCCCAATTCCCCCATCAGAGCTTCGAGAGGAGGACGCTGGTTGATGTCGTGAACGTCGATATAGCGAATGATCCCCTTCTTATCAATCACGAAGAGGGCCCGCTCCGCCATGCCGTCCGTTCGAAGAATACCGTACCGGGCGGCTACCGCCCCGTGGGGGAAAAAATCGGAGAGCACCGGAAACCAGAGCCGGCCCATTTGGTTGGTCCAGGAAAAGAGCGTGGGGATATTGTCCACCGTAATCCCCAGCAGGATCGCGTTATGCTCTTCAAAGAGCCCCTGGGTGATATTATACCCGGGCCATTGATCCGAGCAGACCGGGGTCCAGGCAGCCGGAACAAACGACAGGACCACGTTTTTTTTCCCGAGATACTGGTGCAGGGAAACCTTCTCCCCCCCTACGGAGGGAAGAGTGAAATCCGGGGCCTTTTCTCCCACTTTGACCTTGAGTTTACTGTCCGTGGGCTTGAGTTGGCCCACCGGATAAATATTTTCCTTAAAGGCCTCGGAGCGGCTGAAAACCGGCCCGGCCGCTCCCAGCGAAAACAGGACTGCCACCCAAAGGAACCCCGATAAACTTTTCAGGCGCTTCATAAAAACCTCCTATTTGATCCCGGCTGACTTTCGAATGATTTCCAAAAAGGATTCCACCCCCTTGAAGCCGGCCAATTCAGAATAGGTCACTTCCCCGGTCCCGCCCGGATTGATGCTTACCAGGAAGAAGTAAGGGGTACGGGTCTCCCCCAGGGCCTGATGCAGGACAAAACGTTCATCCGGGATGAGGGGGAAGGGAACGTTGTAGATCTTTCTATAAACCCCCACTTCGTAAGCGGAATTCCCGACCCCGATACCCAGAATTTTGATCCGGCCTTTTAACTCGGGATCCCTTTCGATGGCCTGGAACAGTTCGTTGATCCCGGGCGCGTCCTTCTGGCAGAAGGGGCAGTACATGCTGAAAATCTCAATGAGCACCGCCTGGGCCTTGACCTGGGTAATTTTAAAGGAGCCGCTCCCCGTCAGGCCCAGATAATTCTTAGCCTCCGCGTCTTTGGGAATCGGAAGGGTAATGGCCGGAAAGGGCTCTCCCTTGGCCGGGGGGGGCGGGGCGGCAGCCAGGCTGCGGGGGATCAGACCTAAAACCAGGATAAACAGCAGTACCGCAGTGGAATAAAATTTCTTTTTCATTCCGGGCTCCTTATTAGTCTTCCGGAGAGAACTGATCCTTGCCGACCCCGCACAAGGGACAAAGCCAATCGTCCGGTAGATCCTCAAAGGCCGTTCCCGGAGCAACCCCGTTTTCCGGGTCCCCGGCTGCCGGGTCGTACACATAGCCGCAAACATCACAAACATACTTTTTCATGGGCACCCTCCTTCGGTTCCTTCTCTACCCGGTTAGCCAAAAATATTTCAACTATTTTTGGCTAGGGTTTTCTTCCCTGGTCATGCTCGGCCAGCCACTCAACCATTTCCTGAAGATTTTTTCTTAGATACCAGCGTCCGTGGGCGAAGACCCCGTAATCGGCCCCCATCATGGCCGAGGCAAACCGAGTGGAGTTGGAGTAAAACGACCATTGTTCAAACCACTTCTTTTCAATGGCCTCATCAAAGGGGCTGCTCTTCTGGGCCAAACCCTTTGCCAGCCCCCGTTCCCAGGCCGCCGAGACCACCTGGGTGGCGGCCAGGGTCATCTGATTGGTAGTCTGGATGGTGTGCTCCAGGCGTTTAAAGTGGCCCTCCACCCAGTTTTGGCTGTGACAGCCCAGGCAGACCTGCTGCAGGGTTTTCAGCCGTTTATCCTGCTCGGCCTTATCGATCAAAAAAGCCTGAGCCGGTTCCCCGCTGAAATCGGTAGCCAGGGACAAACCGGCTTTGTTCTTTATCACGGTGGTATCCGCCGCCTTGGGGTGTGGGTGGGCATAAATCAGCCCAAAAATACGCCAGGGCAATCGGTCGTTCATTCGGTGAGTCCGCTCAGCCAGCACCTGTTTTCCGTCCCCCACGATCAGGCTGACATGGCAGGTGGCGCAAGTGGGCGCGGTGAAATCCTTACCAACCTTCCAGGGGACTTCCTGGAAATCCCAGTGCTTGTTCAGCGCGGCGTATTGGTTGCCGTGTTTACTGACTTCGTAGACGGGAAACGCCGGCACATCGGGCCCCTTGTGGCATTTGGAACAGGTGTACGGTTTTCGGGCCATCTCGATGGAAAAGCTATGGCGGGTGTGGCAGGCCGCGCAAGAACCCAAACTCCCATCGGGATTCACCCGACCAACCCCTTGATTGGGCCAGCCGCTAAGTATTGGAAAACTCATTTCGCCCTGAGGGGTGTCACGTTTTTTCAGGCCTTTGACCTCGATGATTGTCCCGTGGCAAAACAGGCAGGCATCGGCATTGGTTTCCGAATCGGGTTTGGTCAGGATCAGTTTATTTTCCTTAAAAGAGGCCGTGCTGTTGATATCTTCGAGCAACAGGCGGTAGACCGGATTATTCATTAGGTTTCCGTAGGCCTTGGCCATCAGGTTCTGCCCGTATTGCTGGACCTCTTTTCCATGACAGGCGGCACAGTCTTCCGGCGTAACCACCACGTGGACCTGAGACCCGTTGTGTTCAAACGAATCCTTATGCTTGGCGGCATTCAGCGTGTGGCATTCGGCGCAGCCCACCACCGTGCCTCCCACGGCCCCGGGGATTTTCTCACTGGAAACCCGGCGTTCCAGCTTCGTTTTTTTGAGTCCCTCAAGGGGGGTCATCCGCCCGTGTCGGCTGTTTTCCCAGTCCTTGACGATCCCCGGAGAGATTTCCCGGTGGCAGCCCAGGCAATTCTGGGTATCGTCGCTGATTACCTCCTTTTTCGCAGGCGAGGCGGCCAAGACGGACATCGCCACCAGGAAGCTCACTACCAACAGGACTCCGATTATCCTCTTCATCTCCACCTCTCCAATTAATCCCTTAACAGAATGGATGAATTTTTGGTTCAAACTCGAAATTCGAAGCCCGAAACTCGAAACAAATTTAAATGATCAAATTTCAAAATCCAAAACGTTTTTGTGGATTTTGGACCTTCGTGCTTGTTTCGGATTTCGTGCTTCGAATTTCGGATTTAGGGCTTCAACTATTAGAACGTTAGAGAATATTATCATCCGGGTGGCCCACTAAACGACTATTGATAGGTCTCCATAATACGGCGGAGCAAATCCCGATCCACTTTCTGTTCGGCCAGCGGCCCCTGTTGCAGCACGGGGAAATGCGTTTCAAACGGGGGTCGCTTATTTTTGTAGAGCACTCCTATGGGAATGCGGTCTCCCCACTCCCGAGCCTGGCTCATGGCCCCCTCCCAGTGCAGGGGATCGTAATCGTCCGGCAAAGGGGTGCAACGCTTCTTATACCAGGCGAGGGTGTTGACCCGGTTGAAGGAGACACAGTTTTGCAATATATCAATCAGTGAAAATCCCGGATGGCGGATCGCTTCCCGGATCAGGCCGGAAAGATGATCCGGAAAACCGGAGAAGCCCCGGGCCACAAAACCGGCCTCCATGGCCACCGCCACGGCTACCGGGTTGAAGGGTGCCGAAGGGACCCCTTCGGGCTGGGCCTTGGTGATAAAACCCTCCCCCGTGGTAGGGCTGGCCTGCCCCTTGGTCAAGCCGTAAACCTGGTTATTATGGACCAGCAGGGTCAGATTGATATTTCTCCGGATGGCGGCTAAAAAATGGTTGCCCCCCTCACCGTAATTGCAGCCATCCCCGCTCTCGGCAATCACCACCAGCCCCGGGTTGGCCAGCTTAGCCCCGGTAGCCACCGGTAAGGCCCGACCGTGGAGTCCGTTAAAAAAATTGGCCCTCAGATAGTGCGGCGCTTTAGCCGCCTGACCGATTCCCGAGACAAACAGCACCTGCCGCGGTTTGAGCCCTTCCTCGGAGAGGGCCTTCTTCACCGCCGAGAGCAGCGCGTGATTGCCGCAACCCGGGCACCAAGCCGTTTCGAAGGTTCCGAATTCTTCTACGTCAACCATTGGCGCTGTTCCAATTCCCGGAGGAGGTATTCCGGGGTGAGGGGGGAGCCGTCATAGCGAAGGATCGTTTTTTTAATAGTCACCCCGGTCTCCCGCCGGAGGAGGCGGCTGAACTGTCCGGTGGCATTCATTTCGACGCCTATGATTTCCCCGGCCTCATGAAGGAGGGATAAAAACTGATAGGGAATCAGAGGCCAGACTTGAGAAAAATGAAGCATGGCCGTTCGCTTCCCCCGGAGGTTTAACAGGGAAACCGCCTCCCAGACCGCCCCTCGACCGGAACCCCAGGTAACTAATAAAAGATCCGGTCGGGGCTCACCCTTGAATTCCGGGGGAACCGCCGCCTCCTGGATCATCCTCAGCTTTCGCCCTCTTTTATCGACCATTCTTATCCGGACGGTTAGGTCTTCGGTCAGGTGCCCGTCTTCCGTATGTTCGTCGCTGTCAGCCACCACCAGGTGATCGGACAACCCTGGATAGAGTCGCGGTGAGACGCCGCTTTCCGTCAGGGCATACCGAAGATAGGGTTCGCTGATCGCCGGGCTGGTTCGGGGGAGGATAGGGGGGAGTTGGGATAAGTCAAAAGGGTCTACCGCTCGGTAAGAATCGGCCAAGAACTGATCGGTCAGGATAAACACCGGTCCCTGAGATCGCTCGGCCAGTTCCAGGGCTTTTCGGGTCAGGAGAAAACATTCCTCCACCGATCCGGGGCTGAAAACGGCCCGGGGAAATTCCCCGTGCCCGGAATGAAGAACGAATTCCAGGTCCCCCTGTTCGGTGCGGGTGGGCAAACCGGTAGCCGGTCCGGGTCGCTGGGCCACCACGATCACCATGGGGGTTTCGGTCATTCCCGCCAGGCTGACCCCCTCGGTCATCAGGGCAAACCCTCCCCCGGAGGTGGCCACCATGCTGGGCGCCCCGGCGAAAGAGGCCCCCAGGGCCAGGTTGATGGCGGCGATTTCATCCTCGGCCTGCTCCACCACCAGCCCCATCTTCTTGGCCTGGGCCGCCAGGGTCAGACCAATGGAGGTGGAAGGGCTCATGGGATAAAAGGCAAAAAATTTCAGCCCCGCGGACAGCGCCCCTAAGGCCACCGCCTCATTCCCGGTCAGGATCAGTTTCGAGACGGAACGACTGGTTTCCGGCAGGGCGGGAAAGGAAATGGACTGTTTTTTTGTCCAGGTAAAGGCGGCCTGGAGGGCCTGGCGATTTCCTTCGGCGGCCTGGGGGCTTTTATGGCCGAAAAAATCTGCCGTGGCTTGAAGCACGATTTCTTCCCGCAAGCCCAGCAGCGTACTGACCACCCCCAGGGCGGTGATATTGGCATAGCGGTCCGGCGCCAATTCCTTTAAGGGAACCTTTCGACAGCAGCCTTCCGGGGCGGATAAATCGTCATCGATCAGGATAAGACCCTGCGGGGAAAGTTCCGGTCGATGGAGGTCCACGCTCGCGGAGTCCAGGGCCACTAAGAGGTCGATGGCCTCCTGGGGCGCCGCTAAGGATTCAGTGGAGGCCCGGACCCGAAAGGTATTATGTCCGCCCCGGATTCGGGATTGGTAGTCCTGGGTGACTACGATTTCATACCCGCTTCGAACCAGGGATTTGGTCAAGAGCTGCCCGATGGTGATCAGACCCTGACCGGCCTCTCCACCGATGACTATGTTGATCGGATCCGGCGACATGCACGCTGAACCGGGGAGCTAAACCCCGTCCAAACCGGCCCGTTCTTTTTCCATGAACCAGCCTTCGGGGTCTGAAAGGTAATATTGCGTATCCTCAAGAGTCAGGACATGTCCTTTTTCTTCTTTGATCATCTGGACCAGAAAGGCCTTTTCCAAAGGATCAACGGCCTGGGCTAACTGGCTTTCGTAGAAGGCGACGCTCCGCAGCTCAAAATCCAGGGCGAGTTTCAGAGCCTCGAGATCGTTGCTGCCTGCAATGCCGGCCTGGCTGTATTGGGACACCAGGTCCCGAAAAACCTGCCCCAGATCCTGGTAGGGACACTGAAGTTTTTTCCAGTCCTCGGACCAATTTTGATCCTTGGTCAGGGAATCGGAAATTTTCCGGATCCGCTCCAGATGGACGATTTCGTCATCAATCAGCAGGCGAAAGATCTCTTTCCCCAGCGGGTTCTCGGAAGTGGACCTGGCCTTTTCATAAAAGGCCCTGCCCTTCTCTTCCATCTCCTGGGCCGTACAAAGCATCTGGGTGAAGCGCTCTCTGGTTGCGGTCATGGTCTCCTCGTCGAATTTTGGGTTGTTTCCGGAGCGGAGCGGGATTCCCCGCCCTTCCGGTCTGGTTGGCTTCCAGAATAACAAAAATCGGGAACGAGTGCAACAGCGAGTTGCTTCTGCGTCCTCTTGGCTGGCTACGGGTCAGGCTCCTGCCCCCAAGGACGAAGCGCAATTTGAATTAGGAGGACTTCCACATTCCGTGCAGGTTGCAATAAGCCCGGGCCGTGATCTTTTCCGCCTCCAAGGCAAAGAGCGCCTGCGGGGGGTCGCCGGGATTCAGGAACTGACGGTAAGCCTTCCCATCCGCCACCAATTCAATCCATTCGATATAATGCTTTTCCTCCATGGGGTGGGGGATGCTGCCCACGGAGACCTTGAAGCCCCCTGTCGTCTTCTCCAAGACGGGAATATGCTTTTCCAGAGAGGCTTCTTTGGTATTCTCTTTCTGCAAGACCATGGGCTGTCCGCAACAGACCAGCGTCCCACCGCCGACATGAAGCACCTCAACCAGATTGCCACAAACCTCGCATTGATAGACTTCCAGTTTTTCCGTCATTGAACAATCCTCCTAGAATAAATTCGTTACTACCAGTCCTCGCAGAGCAATTCGAATTGCTCTCGCTGGTGGTCGCAGGCGGGACAGTTGTCCGGGGCCTCGCGGCCCTCCTGCAGGTAGCCGCAGTTGCGGCAGCGCCAGGTCACGACGGTATCTTTTTTAAAAACCGTCCCATTTTTGATATTGGCCAGGAAACCGAGGTAGCGTCGTTCGTGTTGTTTTTCAGCCACCGCGATGGACTCGAAAATCTTGGCGATTTCCTCAAAACCCTCTTCCACGGCCACCCGGGCAAAAGACGGGTACATATCCGTCCACTCGTAATTCTCCCCTCCGGCGGCCTCCTTGAGGTTGTCCGCCGTGGTTCCGATTACCCCGGCGGGAAATCGGGCCTGAATTTCCACTTCCCCTCCCAGCAGCAGTTTAAACAACCGTTTGGCATGTTCCTTTTCCTGATTGGCCGTTTCTTCGAAGATATACTGGATCTGAACATACCCTTCTTTTTTGGCCTGACTGGCAAAATAGGTATAACGGTTCCGGGCCTGCGATTCACCGGCAAAAGCGGTTAATAGGTTTCTTTCCGTTTTGGACCCTTTTAAATCCATAATTATCGGTTCCTTTCCCTGTATCAATGTAAGTTGGCGTTAATGGCTTTTTTGCTTTTCGGGCTGGCATCGCGGACAAAGTCCGACAAATTCCAGACGGCAGCCTAAAAGCTCATAATCTGTCTCTAAGGCCACCTTTTCTTCTATTTCTTGGGGATAGTCCATGAGCAGGTCTTTAACCTGTCCGCATTGTACACAGCGCAAGTGAAAATGGTTGGACGTATTCCCATCATAACGGCGTTGGTTTCCGGCCCAATCCAACCGCAGGATCTGGTTTTGCCCGGCCATAAATTCCAGGTTGCGGTAGATGGTTCCCAGGCTGATTTTGGGAAGCCTCTTCCTCACCAGAGCATGGACCTCATCAGCAGTCGGGTGAGTACTCACCTTTTTAATTTCTTCCAAAATAACCTGCCGCTGTTTGGTGGTCCTTGTTTTCTTTTCCTTGGTTTCCATAAACTCTTCTTAAATGATAATGGTTATTATTATACTGGAATAGCAATATTCGTCAAGCGCATAAATACTAACCAAAATTGCCTTCTGTTGCCGAGTTCTGTTTTCAGACTCACCGACCAACAACCAGTGATTGGAATCCGTACCGGTTTAGGCCTCGGTCCCGCCGGATACGGAAATGATTTCGCCGGTCAGATAACCGGCCTGATCCGAGGAGAGGAAGGCCACCAACCGCACCACATCCTCAACGCGGGCGATTCGGCCCAAGGGAATGGCTTTCAGGAGCTCCTTGAGGATATCGTCGTTACCCCAAAAAGGCCTGGAAAAATCGGTTTCCACCATTCCGGGGGCGACGGCATTGACCCGGATGCCGTAGGAAGCCAATTCCTTGGCCAGTACTTTAGTCAGCATGTTAAGTCCCGCCTTGGCGATCCCGTAAATACCCATGCCGGGAGCAGCCCGGTGGCCGGCGATGGAACTGAGGTTGACGATGACCCCGCCGTTGGTTTTCATCAAGGGAAAGGCCTGCCGGCAGCATAAAAAGGCCGACTTCAGATTTCCTTCTATAATTTTATCCCAGAGACCGATATCCGCTTCCACGGTCGAGGGGGTGAAAATATTCATTCCCATATTGTTGATCAGAATATCCAGGCTCCCGAAGGTATTCTCGACGGTTTTAAACAATTGCTCCACCTCTTCGGCCTTGCCCAAGTGGGCCGTCACGGTAACCACCTCGCCCAGTTGTTCCCGGGCCTTCACTAAATTGGCCTCCTTCCGTCCGCAAATGGCCACCCTGGCCCCGGCTTCGCAGAAATAGCGGGCTATCCCCAGTCCGATCCCCTTTGAACCTCCAGTAACCAAAACTCGCTTGCCGGCTAAATCATCCATCGCCTTCTCCTTCAAGTTTTCCGGTTTCCGTCAGTGCTTGACGGATTCGATAATAAAAGGGCCGGGTTAGAACCTAAAAAGCAATACGGAAAACCCTTTCGCCGAGACCCCACGGCCACGAAGGCCCGATTTCAAATTAACCTACCCTATATTGAGGCCACCCACCCAAAAGGGCGAACCACCTATTCTTCCAAATCCCACTCCGTGCCCTGGGGATTGTCCTTGAGGATGACCCCCATCTCCTGAAGCTGAGCGCGCAGGGCGTCGGCTTGGATCCAATCCTTTTCCCGGCGAGCCTGAACCCGTTTCGCAATGAGATCAGCGATGCTTTGTTTAGACAACCCGCGGCTTTCCAAAACCCGTTCTCTCTCTTGGTCAAAAAAATCGTCCAGCGGCAGGTTCAGAATACCCAGCAGCAAGCCGGCGGCTTTCAGAACACCGGCGGCCTGGACAAGAGCTCCTTTCGAAGTTCCAATGGTTTTTAGCTTCAGATTGTCCAGCAGGCGATTCAGCTTGCGGGAAAGATCGTGAAAGTACCCCAGGGCCTGAGCGGTATTGAAGTCGTCCTCCAAGGCCCCTTCAAATTTTTCCTTGAATTGATCCACCACTCCGGCCAGTTCGCGGATTTTCTCCTCCGAAAAGTCTTCCGCTCCCCCCCGCTGCCAACGGTCTTCCGGATGCTCCAGGTCCTTAACCAGTTGGTAAAGACGGTGCAGGTGGTTCTGGGCCTCCTGCAGCGCTTCCTCCGAATAATCCAGCGGGGTGCGGTAATGCCGTGAAAGTAAAAACAAACGAACCGCTTCGGGATGGAAGCGCCGGACCATCTCCCGAATAGTCAAAAAATTGCCCAACGATTTGGACATTTTTTCACCCCGGATGGTGACAAAACCGTTATGGACCCAGTACCGGGCCAAAGGCTGACCCGAGGCGGCCATGGATTGGGCCTGCTCGTTCTCATGATGCGGGAAAATCAGATCCTGCCCGCCGCCATGGATGTCGAAGGTCTCCCCCAGGTAATAGGAGCTCATGGCCGAACATTCGATGTGCCATCCCGGCCGTCCCGGACCCCACGGGCTTTCCCAGGTCGGTTCTCCCGGTTTTCCGGCTTTCCAAAGGGCAAAGTCCATGGGATGGCGTTTCCGGGGGTCCACTTCGATCCTCGCCCCGGCCTGCATTTCCTCCAGGTTCCTCCCGGAAAGTTGGCCGTAGAATTTAAAATGCTCTACCGCGAAAAAAACATCCCCGTCAACCGCGTAGGCCGCCCCCAGATCAATCAACTTCTGAACTAAAGCGATGATTGCCGGGATATGGCGGGTGGCCCGAGGTTCCGCCTCAGGAGACAACACTCCCAAGACCGCCATATCCTCTCTAAATTCTGCAATGTACTTTTCCGCCAAATCCTCGGACTGGACCCCTTCCCGATTAGAGCGGGCGATGATCTTATCGTCAATGTCGGTAAAGTTGCGGACATAGGTTACCTCATAGCCCTGGGAGCGGAGGAAGCGAACGATCACGTCGAAAACGATCATGGACCGGGCATGACCGATATGACAACTGTCATAGACGGTCACCCCGCAGACATAGATCCCCACCCGGGGGGGATTCAAGGGAACAAAATTTTCCTTTTGCCGGGTTTGGGAATTGTAAATTCTTAACGACATGGCGGTGGTGCACCCATTATTTTATTGATTGATCAGGGCCACGGCGTAGGCGGCGATCCCCTCTTGCCGGCCGCAAAATCCGAGTCCCTCGGAAGTAGTCGCTTTAATATGGATCTGGTCCGAAGCTATTTGAAGGCTCTCCGCCAGGGTCTGACGCATGGAAGGGATAAAGTCCGCCAGCTTGGGCTGCTGGGCCACGATCGTACTATCGAGGTAGCCGATCTCCCAGCCTGCGGACCGGATCTTCGAAAGGATGGCCTTCAAAAGGATGAGGCTGGATACCCCTTTATATCGGGGATCCGAATCCGGAAAATGCCGCCCCAAATCGCCCAACCCGGCGGCCCCCAGGAGGGCGTCACCCAGGGCATGGGCCAGCACATCGGCGTCGGAGTGGCCTTCCAGCCCCAGGGAATAAGGGATTTCGATCCCTCCCAGGATCAAGGCCCTTTCCGGAACCAGACGGTGGACATCATAGCCCAATCCCACTCGGAAGGGCGGGATCATAGATCTTTTTTTTCCTTCTTGATCAGCGTCTCAGCGATCGTCAGGTCTTCCGGGGTGGTAATCTTTATGTTTCGGTAGTCTCCGGAAATCAGGCTGACGGGATGCCCCAATCGTTCCACCAGGGAAGCGTCATCCGTTCCCGTAAATTTATCCTGATTCGCTTTCTGGTGGGCCTGGCAGAGCAGGGAAAATTCAAAAATCTGCGGCGTCTGGGCCAGCCAGATCTCTTCCCGGGGCAGGGTCTGCAATTTCCCCCCCGGGGCTAATCGTTTGACCGTATCCCGGGCGGGAACGGCTACGATGGCGGCGCCGGTCTGCCGGGCTTCCAGCATACCGACTTCAATCAATTGAGGGTTGATCAGAGGGCGGACCCCGTCGTGAACCACTACCCAGGAACAATCCGACTTTATCGCCCGTAACCCATTCCAGACGGACTGTTGCCGTCTCCGGCCCCCCTGAACCACCTTGAGCACTTTTTTATAGTGGTACTTTTCGACGATATCCGTTTGAACCTTCGCCATTTCATCTTGGGGAGCTATGACAAAGATCTCATCCACGACCGGACAGGCATCAAAAACCGCAATGGTCTGCGCCAGGATAGGCTTTCCCCCCAGGAGCAAAAACTGTTTTGCCGTGGAGGATTGCATCCGTTGTCCTTTCCCGCCGGCGGTAATCAAGGCGATGGTCTTCAAGGCCTGATCTCTATTTTTTTTCGATGGCGGGCATAGCCTGACCCTCGCGGATAAAGGTGAAAGAAAATAGGTGGAAGTGGATCATAAGCCGAGTCCTGTTTCCCGGAGGCTCACGCCGGCCGGGATGATGATCATTCCTCTAAGAGTCCGAATTGCTTCGGACCTCAAGCAACCAACCCGGGGGCCTTGGGCGGGCTACCCGTAACGCCCCCCTATTTGGTCTTGCTCCGGATGGGGTTTACCAGGCTATCCCGATCGCTCGGGATACCGGTGGGCTCTTACCCCGCCTTTTCACCCTTACTCCGCCGGAGGCGGAGCGGTATATTTTCTGTGGCACTTTCCTTCCCGTCACCGGGACTGGGTGTTACCCAGCATCCTGCCCTTTGGAGCTCGGACTTTCCTCCCGCCCGAAAGCGGGCGATCATCTGATCCACTTCCACGCTATAGGGTATCATTATTTATTGCTTGATTATTTAGTTAAACCAATTATTCAAATATTTTTGGTTTGGTTTTTATAATGATTCTTGATGGCCTCATTGGCCAACCGGTCCGCCTCCCGATTCTGCTCCCGGGGAATATGAATTATAGCATAATCGTGAAAACGGCTCAAAAGATCTTGCGCCTGGTGGTAATACTTTCGCAAGCGATCACTTTTCACCCGGTACTGTCCGTTAATCTGGCGGACCAGCAGTTCGGAATCCAGATGCACTTTAACCGCTTTCGCCCCCAGAGACAAGGCCTCTTCCAGGGCCGCCGTCAAGGCCTGATATTCCGCCTCGTTGTTGGTCCCAGGCCCCAGAAACTTTCCATTTTCCCGGATCTGCCCTTGGGGATCACGGATGAGCCATCCGGCCCCGGAAGGCCCAGGGTTGCCCTTAGCCGCCCCATCGGAGAAAACCACCCACTGCCCGACAGCTTGTTTCTTAAAATCAGACAGGGTTTATTCCTTGGCGGCCTCGGGTTTCCCCGAGTAAAATAAAATTCGCAGGCAATTGGGACAATTGATAATCCGGTCGCACCGTTGAATTTCGTTATATAATTGGTGCGGGATATGCATATGACAGGACATACAGGCGGCATTACGAACCTCGGCCAAGGCCAAACCACGCAAACGCTCCCGTAAAAATTCATATTGTTTAAGATGCGAATCTTCCACCCGGGCGGCTGCTTTTTGGCGATCTTCCTCAAAGCGGGCTAATTCCCGGGCATAACCCTCACCGGCTTTTTCCCATTCTTCTTTTTGGGTTTTGCCGGCAACGATTTTTAGATCCAAAACTTTTTTTTGCTCCCGCACCTGGAGGGTCAAGGCCTCCATTTGTTCCATCAGTTCCAAAAGAGCGTCTTCCTGGCTGGCCTTGCTTTTATCCAGGTCGTCTATCTCGGTGAGCATCGCCTTATATTCTTTATTGTTTTTTACTTCCATCAGTTTAGTTCGACTTTTCTTAATTTTCTGGTCGTATTGTTCAACTTCCTTTTCCAGGTCGCGTCGCTGTTTTTTTACTTCCTCCAACTTGTTCAAAAAGGTCTCATAGGTTTGCCGGGCCGCTTGGAGTTCCAAGTCAATCCCGGCCAAACGACGGGGAGTCTCCTCCGCTTGGACCTTCACTTGTTGGATATCGTTATCGATCTGTTGCAGGTAAACCAACCGACGAATTTGTTCCTCCATTCGTTTCCCCCTATTTGAATTCGCTTTCCATCTAAAAATACCGACAGGTCGGATCGCCTGGTTCAAGGTGGACCCGGACCTCCAACTCCCAACCCTGCGCCTCCGCGGCCTCGATCAATTGCTGTCCTAAAACTGGAAGGATCCATTTTTCAGACACATAGTGCCCAATGCTGACCAGGGCCAGATCCTCTCCGGAAAACTCCACGGAAGGATGGTGTCCGATCTCCCCGGTTACGAAGACCTGGACTTGAGCGGCCAGAGCGGCCGGAAGCAACGAACGCCCGGCGCCACCGCAGACGGCGACCCGCTCAATTTTTTGCGGAATTTTTCCGGCAACTTGGATAAACGGCGCTTCAGCGCCCTCGCGCAGAAAAGAGATGAATTGATCCCAGGATAAGGGGGGGTCGTAGATCCCCAGCCGCCCTATCCCCACCCCGAGCGCACTGTTCTGAAGCGGGTAGAGGTCGTAGGCCATCTCCTCGTAGGGATGGGACGCTCGAAAACGCTGAAGCAATGTTTCGACTTGCGCCCGTGGAACCTGGACCTCCAATCGGGTTTCCGGCGCCCGGTTTTCAAGCCCGGCTTTCCCCTGAAAGGGATGGGACCCCGGTTCGGGGGTGAACCGCCCTTCCCCCCGGGCGGAGAAGGTACAAAACCGATAGGTCCCGATTTGTCCGATACCCGGAATCTTGAGGGCCTGCTGCAGACGTTCTTCATAACCCGCCGGAACAAAGACCACCAGTTTGCAGAGGTCCTTGGTTTTTTCTTCCAGGGGCTTCAAACGGGTTAACCCCAACCTTCGAGCCAGTGCTGTGCTGACTCCCTCCGGAGCCGCATCCAGGTTGGTGTGGGCCACCCAGAGGGCTATCTCCCCCCGGATCAGCTTCCGCACCGTCTTACCGGGTTCCCGATCATAGCGAAGTCGGCTAACTGGCTGGAATAATAAAGGATGGTGACATAAGAGCAATTGGATGGATTCAGAAGCCGCCCATTGAATCGTTCGAGGTGAGGCTTCCAGGGCGATTCCCAGGCGCCGAACCGCTTGCCCGGGATCGCCCACTTGAAGTCCGACCTGGTCCCAATCCTCGGCCCAGTGGGGGGGATATCGGGAATCGAGCCACTGGATAATCTCTTTAGTGGTGACCACCATCCGCTATTAAACAAAAAGGGCGCCCGATTAACGCGGCACCCTTTTTTCGTCCTCCCATCCCCTGAGCGGTTTGGGGATTCGCTTTTTGCTATTTTGATGGAGCATCATTTTAAATGTTAATCGTCTGGGTTTATAATATTTAATGGTGGGCCCACCTGGCCTCGAACCAGGGACCTTCCGGTTATGAGCCGGTGGCTCTTCCAACTGAGCTATGGGCCCACCCAAACTATTTAATTTAGGCGAACTGCCTTGGAAAGTCAATTTAAATTCCCCTTTCCTATTTCGCTGGCCCTGAAATACGCCTTCCTTCATTGTTGGAGGTCTAGTGGTCAGCCTTAAAGATACCATCCATTTCTAAGAAAGCTTTCGTCCTTTGGTTGATAATAAGATCAGGTTATTCCAGGATGGAACTCCGGGGCCGACGTAAAAATTGGGTTCAATGTCTAAACGTAAACCAAAGACGGGTAACCGTTCTGCTTGGTCAGGGGTTAGAAAACTTTGAGCCACGGTAAAGACCGTTTGGAAGGGATCAGGGGCCGAGAAAACGTAAAGGCCCCCGATCCCTTTTTTCAAATTAAACCATCCTTTCCAGGTTTTTTATTGCTGGACCTGTTCGGAAGTGGCACGGGCTTGTAGCGCCGCCTGTTGGTCCTGCGTCAACACATCCCAAACGATTTGATTATAAAGGCCGGCCCGGTTCACCGCCAAGGCACTGATCTGGGGCATCATTTTGGCTACCTGGTCATTGATCTGTTGATCATTGAGTTTGCCAGATAAAATAGCTGCTTGAAGAGCCCGGCGGGCTTGGAATAAAGCGGTCCGCTCCGTCTTTATCTGGTCCCGGTTTCCCTGAAAAATCCCTTTGATCTGGGTTTTCTGGTCGTCGGTCAATGGAACCCCGGCCTTGGCCAGTACCCATTTGAGGTGCTTCATCTCAGATCCTCGCCTGCCGGGCCCTCCGAAGGCGTAGGCCTCATAAGCGCTGAAGCAAAAAACCATCAAAACAAGCATCGATACTATTTTAGTCCTGGTTTTCATTAGATTTTCTCCTTTCTGGAAAATTCTATTGGTTTGTATTTTTTATGAACATTCAGTGAGTTAAACGACCATGGCGCGTTATCTCACCGTGTACCCCCGGGCATCCAGGCAGGCTCCCAAGGCCCGCTGGTAATCCGCACTTTCTTGTTCTATCTGAGCAAGAGACATATCGCTGGGCGGCGGCTTGGTCGGGTCGTATCCTGTTTGGCCCAAAACCCAGTTATGGCAATCGTTGCGATCCAGTTCCAGTTTTTCCTGGGTCTGACCCTGGCGGGGGTAGATGAAGATCCGACCCCCTGACTTCGACGCCTGATCACTTTCCCTCGAAGAGGTATCGGGTGGGGGCGGAGGTGAACTATAGGCCGGAGGCGGGTAGTCATAGGCGGGCGGGGGATAATAATAGGCCGGAGGCGGATAATAGTAACGCGGGGGGTAGTAGTATCGAGGGGTTAGGCTCAAGCCGATGGCCCCACCGATAATCAATCCGGGAAGTAACCACCCTAACCCGCCGTGAGCCTCCACTTGTTTGGCGGGAACAAATAAAACAAGCATCGAACAGATAATCAACAAAACAATGATCTTTTTCATACGGGTCCTCCTCTTCAGGTTGACTTGGCGAATAAAACATCCTCAAATCTTACCTAGTCATGATCTCTTGGACCAGGAAGTATTTCATTAGGTTAAATTTGCTTTCATCGCTTGGCATAATGAGTCTATTCTGGAATTGAAAAAGGGATGTTTTTAGGGCGGATGAAACCAGGGTTCTTAATCGGATATTTAACCTTTTTATGGTCCTGTACTCCTAAGTTTAATAATGATTTATTGAAGACTATTCTTTACTCTGCGGATTAACCTAACTATGATTGGCGTCTAATGGTAGGAGGAGGGAAGCTCACCTGACAACTGCTCTGCGTTCCATGAAACAGCTCACCGAGAGGAACCCCACAGCCGTTTGCCTGCTGGTCACGCTGGTTACCTTGTCCGTTGACTTGGTCACGGGCCGAGATATTCGCTTTCCTCTCCTCTATGTTCTGCCGATTGGCCTGGCGGCCTGGATGGGCACAAGGACCCTGGCTTATATCTTATCCGTCTTGCTTCCGGTGCTGAGGGTCTATTTTGAAGTCTATTGGCGGGTACCTGAATTACTTCCCTTAGAGAGCATCAATGCCGCGATTGAAGTGCTCGCCTTGTCATTATATGCCTACTTAGTAGGCCGAAAAGCCATTGAGACCAGACAGATTAAAAAGGACCTGACGACGAAGGACGAAGAGATGCAGCATCTTCGCGCCTTTTCCCGACTGGTAGGCACGACCATGCAAGGCCGCGGGGTTTCCCCTGGCTTAGCCGACGGAGTGGCCGTGGTCTACCTGCCGGAGCCTGAATCCGCACTCGGGGAGCCAAACATTGCTCTGGATGAGGTGAAGTCGGAGGGTGACCGCTTTGACTGCGCTTTGGCGGCGTCAATCCACGAGTTGGATACCATTCGGAAGCAGTTTGAACGCCAAAAGGCAGACGATGAGATCGCTCTGGTGGAGATGCGTCTGGCCATGCTCAAAGACCCCTCCTTTACGAAGAAATGCAAACGACGCGTGTCTCAGGATCTGGTCAGAAGCGAACAGGCCGTCCTGGCCGAGATCCGAGAGATGGAGCGGCGGCTCCAGGGGTTGAAACAGGAATTCATGCGGGAGCGCAGCGCTGACGTGCGCGACTTGGGGCATCAAGTTCTACGCCACCTCAGAACCTCGAATAATTCGGCCTCGAACCGCCTGTCCGCCCTTTCGCCGGGAACCATTTTGGTCTCTGAAGAACTCCTTTTGTCCGATGCGCTCCAGATCGATCCGGCCCTTGTGGCCGCCATCGTCACCGAGAGAACGGGCCCCGCGTCGCATGTCGCGATCCTGACCCGATTCAGACATATTCCCGCAGTCTGCGACATCAAGGACGCCACGTCGCTGCTGGCCTCCGGGGACCGGCTGCTGGTGGATGCCGAAGCGGGAACCGTTACGGTAGCCCCGACCCCGGCCCAGAAGGCGCGCTTTGCGGCGCGTCAGACACAATCCGCCCTGTTCAGGGCGGCCACCGCCCAGGAGCCGGTCCAGCCCTGTATCACCAAGGATGGTGTCGCGATCGGGTTACAGGCGAATATCGGCCGTCCGGATGAAGCTTGCCTAGTCCTGGAGCATCGACTGGATGGCGTAGGCCTGTTTCGCTCGGAATTCCTGTTTCTGGAGGCGGAACGACCGCCGGACCTGGAAACGCAAACAGCGGCCTATTCCGAGGTAGCCGGTCTGCTTGCTCCGCGGCCGGTCGTCATCCGCACGATGGATCTCGGGGGGGACAAGATGCCGCGCTTTGACGGCATCGCCACCGATCTGGCTTTGCGCGCCGGCCTGCGCGGTCTGGCCTATTCCCTGGCCGAGAAAACCATGTTCCGCACCCAGATCCTGGCGATCCTCCGAGCCGCACCAAGGGGTGACGTGAAAATCTTGTTCCCGATGGTCATAGGCGTGGCGGATTTGAGCGAGGCTTGCCGCTTGGTGGACGAAGTAGTGCAAAGCGAGCAACTGAGCAAACGACCGCCTATCGGAGCCATGATCGAGACTCCGGCCGCGGCCTTTGATATCCAGGGAATTCTGCAAATCGCGGATTTTGTCTCCATCGGGACCAACGATCTGGCCCACTCCATCTTGACCATGAACCGTGGATCGCAGGGACCTTCGGGGGTGCTTTCATTTCTCCATCCCTCCGTGCTGCGGGCCACGGAGCGGATAGTCCGTGCTGCCGTGAACCGGGGGATGGCCGTAACCGTCTGCGGAGAAGCGGCCAGTGATCCCGTGGTCGCCTGCCTGTTGGTGGGCCTGGGCGTGACGGACCTCAGTCTGAATCCATTTCTGGCGGCGCGGGTACGTCACGCTATCCGACAGGTGACGATTGATCAGGCGCGAGCCCTGGCCCAGGAGGCCCTCGGTGCCACCACTCCGAAGGACCTTCAGCAGATCGTCGCCTCCGCATTTGATTAAACCCAGAGGGAGGGCAGATCCATGTCAAAAAGTCATAATCCATTGCCTTTACGGGCTCACAAGAAAATCTGGGTTGTTTTTCTAGTTATGCTGACCATATTTGTTTTTTTGACCATAGCCAATGAGCTTCTGGACTTACCTCATTACCTGTTCGGCGACGAACCCACCAAATTCTCTCAGCGAAAAGGGGAGGTGATCTTTGAACTAGTAATATATTTCTTGGTCATCTTCTCATCGTTCTGTTACTTTCGAAAGAGATTAGAGAAGGAAATTAGAATTCTTGAAGGGTTTATCCCCATCTGCGCCAATTGCAAAAAGATTAGACAAGACATTGATTGGAAAACATTGGAAGACTATATCAGTGCAAATTCTCTGGCGAAGTTTAGCCATTCGATCTGCCCTGACTGCCTAAAGATACTCTATCCGGAATTTGATGGAAAATCGTTCAAGAAGAGAGAAGATCATCCCTAACGCCTAAGCGTCCTTGATCGCTATTTGAAAATACACATCAAACCCAACTAGACCACCTTTTTTTGCAGAGCAAGCCTGGAGACCGAACCTATGCCTCAGCTAAGAATGCCTAAACCTCTCGAAGAGGACATTTCCATCCACCTTTTTTCGGTATCCGCCGCCATGGTCGGCGTCTGTCTAACGGTCATCGGACTTATTCGCGTGGTTATTTCCACCCTAAAGATCGATACCTTGGCCGACGACCTTCTTTCTCTCGACGCCCTTTTCTTTCTCTGCTCCTGTCTTTGTGCTTATTGGGCCTTGCGAATGCGCAGTCTTCATCGAATGCCTCGCCTGGAACAAATTGCCGATGGGGCCTTCATCCTGGGTTTGATTTTGATGGTGGCGGTCTGCGGCATCATTACCTATTCCATCTTTTAGGAGTTGACCGGTCTTTTTTCTTACCCTATACTTTTTCCAGATAGAACCAAGGAACCAAGCGCAGACCAGAGAGGCGGACGATGATCGCTGAGAATAAAGTGGGGAATTCGGACTTGAACGTGAGGAATTTCGGATGGATCCGATTTCAAGGACGGTTGTTTCGACTGAGCAGGATGCGACTAGGACTCGTAATCGTCAGCGTCGGGTACGCCTTGCTGGCCGGAGAGTTGCAGGCACATTCGGCCCAGAAGGCCCAGGCTTCCGAAGCCCTTATTCAATTCAATGCTTCCGTGGAAGACCTGGTAGGAAAGGTTTCCCCGAGTGTGGTGCAGGTACTGGTCACAGGATTCAAGCCTTTGGATGATGAAAGTCATCGAGAAGGGAGTTTGGTCTTTGGAAAACAACGAGGCATTGGATCTGGAGCCATCATCGATCCCGATGGCTTTATCGTCACCAATGCGCATGTCGTCAGCGGCGAGAGCCGGGTCCAAGTGGTTTTGTCCTCTTTAGGGGATGAGGGGGCTTCCGCCTTTTCAAGTTCTACCTCCCTAGGTCGCACCCTGGAGGCCCGCGTGGTGGGCGTCTCAAACGAATTGGACCTGGCGTTGCTGAAGGTGGAGGCCCGGGGACTGCCGGCCTTGCCCATTGGAAAGTACGAGGGACTGCGGCAGGGAGAGATCGTTTTCACCTTCGGCAGTCCCAGCGGACTGCGGAATTCCGTTTCCATGGGCGTGGTGAGTGCGGTCGCCCGTCAGCTCGAACCTGATAGTCCACTGGTTTTCATTCAGACAGACGCCGCCATCAATCCCGGCAATAGCGGCGGTCCGCTGGTAAACGTGCAGGGAGAACTGGTGGGGATCAACACTTTCATCCTTACCCAGTCCGGAGGAAATGAGGCCTTGGGATTCGCCATTCCCAGCGCCATCGTCCGCTTCGCCTATCCCCAACTCCGTCAATATGGGCACCTCCACCGGGGAGTAATCGGCATCCACGTTCAGTCCATCTCGCCGGGGATGGCCGCCGGCCTGGGCCTTCCCAGAGACTGGGGGGTCCTTATCAGCGATGTGGCCCCTGGATCTCCCGCCGATAAGGCGGGCCTCAAGATTCAGGACATCATCCTGACGGTCAAGGGGAGACCGGTCGACAATCTCCCCCTTTTGGGAATCAGCTTCTTTCTAGTCAACCCCGGGGAGAACGTCAAAATGGAGGTCCTGCGCGGAACGAAGAAGTTGTCCTTCGACGTGGAGGTCATTGAGCACCATGAAAACGTAGATCGTCTGTTTGATTTGGCGGACCCTGAAAAGAACCTGGTGCGAAAATTGGGGATTGTGGGCCTCAACGTCGACGAAAAGGTCCTTTCGCTCCTTCCGGGGATTCGTCAGGGCTCCGGAGTCGTCGTGGTAGCCAAAACGGCCACATCCGGGTTGACCAAGAACTCCCTGACCACCGGGGACATCATTCACGCCCTGAATGGAGCGGCCATCAACAGCCTCGAGTCGCTTTATTCGGCCTTGCATCACCTGAAACCCGGCAGCTACGTGGTTCTCCAAGTAGAACGGGCGGCGGGCCTGTCCTATGTGACTTTCCAGTTAAATTGAGAGAGGGAAAACGCTTTCGCCGAGACCCGACGGCCGCGCCAGATCTTTTGGGCTACCCACCCAAAAGGACGAAGCCTCACTTGATTAGGAAGCCCATGGCAGAACCATTTCATACCAGGATCCCCACTCTTTCAGATGCAGAACTTAAGGAATATATAGCCAATTATTCAAAGTATCGATTGGAAGCCGTTGAGGCAGCCGCCAATGAGCTTAGAAGGCGCGGCCACCCTATATCCATAGATGAATTAAACACTATACGAGAAAATATTCTTACCCAAAATGACCACAGGCCAAATACCCTCAAGCGCTTGGCAACCCACGCCAAATCGATTGCCGTTATCCTCTTAGCTGTTGGTTTGAGCAGTTCCCTCCTTGTTTATTTAACCGCCGGGCCTGCCGTTCCCAACCCGCTGGGCTACAATCCTCTGGAGACAAAAAAATACTTACGTGATTTAGAGCTCTATGGCGGTAAAGTCAATATTCTGGCTACGGAGTTTCGGGAATGGTTTGGCGGGTTGTGGCACGGCCAACCGCTGGCCTTCACGCTCTTCTTCCTGACCGTGATTTTGGCCTTTTTATTTTGGTTTCTCGGCGCCCAGCACTCCTCCGGCGATGATGCGGAGGGCGGGGTCGAAAAAAACCACCCGCGCATCAAAGGATGAACGGCCTAATCCCTCGTTGAACATGAACCTAACCGGAACCGTCGGCCCTCAGGCTATCTACAGCCGGGCTAGATTCCTGGTGCGGAGGCGGCCGATTTCCACCCCCCGCCCAGGGCCTTGATGAGCAGTACCGTAGCCGCCATCCTCCGCCCGGCAATGTTTACTGCCGCCCGTTCATTCGTCAAAGCCGTCGTCTGCGCGGTGATCACATTGAGATAGCTCACTATCCCCGCCCGGTACTGGTTCATGGTCACCGTGAGCAATTGCTGGGCCGCCTTCACCGCCGCCTCCTGCACCTGCGCTTCCCCTTCCAGGATACGCAGCGCCGCCAGGTTGTCCTCGACCTCCTGAAATCCCGTCAGCACGGTCTGACGGTAAGACGCCGCCGCGCCGTCGTAGGCCGCCCGCGCCTGGTCGGTCAGAGCTCGAAGCGAGCCGCCGGCAAAGAGCGTCTGCGCCAGGGCCGGCCCCAGCGACCAGAAGTGACTCGGCCAGGTAAGCCAGTTGGCAGCGACGCCGCTTTCATACCCGCCCAATAAGCTCAGGGTAAATCTCGGAAAAAAGGCGGCGGTGGCCACGCCGATCTGCGCGTTGGCCGCGGCCACCCGCCGCTCCGCGGCCGCGATGTCGGGCCTTCGTTCGAGAAGCTCCGACGGCAGGCCGACGGGTACGGCGGGCGGGACCAGGTTAAACGGAGTCTCCGCCAGTGAGAAGGCCGACGCCGGCTTCCCGATGAGGAGCGCCAGGGCGTGCTCCAACTGCGCGCGCTGCACGCCCAGGTCGATAAGCTGGGCCTGGGTGGACTCCAGAAGAGTCTGCGCCTGGAGTACATCGGCCTTCCCCGCCACACCGCCGCCATAACGGTTCTGGGTCAACTGCAGCGCCTTTTGGTAGGCCGTGACCGTCGCCTGGAAAAGCTGCCTCTGGGTGTCCACCGTTCGCAATTGAAAATAGGCTTGGGCCAGCGCGCTCTGCGCGCTCAGACGGGCGGATTCGAGATCGGCGGCGCTCGCCTCGGCGCTGTCCCGGCTGGCCTCGACCGTGCGGCGGATTCGTCCCCAGACATCCGCCTCCCAGGACAGGTTGACGGGTAAAAGATAATCCGAGGTGGGAGTGCCCCCAACCGCCTGGCTCTTGGTGAGGGTGGCGGAGCTCTCCGACCGTGTAAAGGAGACGCCGCCGGTGACAAAGGGAAAATAACTGGCCCTGGCCATCTGAACCAGCGCCAGGGCCTGACGGACCTGGGCTTCGGCCGCTTTGACGGTCTGATTCGAGAGGTTTATTTGCTCTTCCAGGCCGTTCAACTGCGGATCGGCGAAGACTTCCCACCAGGCCCCCCGGGTGACGGCATCGGCCGGCTGAGCCGCTTTCCAAGCTGCGCTTTCTTTGTAGGCTTCCGGCACGGGGGCGTCGGGTCTTCGATAGTCGGGCCCCACCACGCAGGCGGTGAACAAGAGAAACAGCGCCGCTGTCCCCATCAACTTTATTCTCCGGGTAATGATCTTCACGTCTTCACCTCACACAATTTCCGGACTATTTCCTATGGCTTCCCGAGGGCGTTTTTGCCTCAACCCTTTCAGGCGAAGCCTGAACCGATCAAGATAGAGATACATGACGGGTGTCGTATACAGGGTGAGCATCTGACTGATAACCAGTCCGCCGACGATGGCGATACCGAGGGGACGGCGAAGCTCCGAGCCTACGCCCCGGCCCAAGGCCAGGGGCAGAGCGCCGAAGAGGGCCGCCATGGTGGTCATCATGATCGGGCGGAACCGCAACAAACAGGCCTGATAGATGGCTTCCTCCGGTCTTTTCCCCTCCTGACGCTCGGACTCGACGGCGAAGTCCACCATCATGATGCCGTTCTTTTTGACGATGCCGATCAGCAGGATAATCCCGATAAAGGAGATGACGCTCAAATCGGTGCGAAAGATCAGCAGGGCCAGTAAGGCGCCCACCCCGGCCGAGGGCAAGGTGGAGAGGATGGTGATGGGATGGATATAGCTCTCATAAAGGATACCGAGCACAATATAGACCGTCACCAGGGCCGCCAGGATGAGCAGGGGCTGGTTAGCCAAAGAGGCTTGAAAAGCCTGGGCCGTGCCTGAAAAGCTGCCCCGGATGGAGGCCGGCATTCCCATTTGTCGGGTGGCGGTTTCTACGGCTTTGACGGCCTCTCCGAGCGATTTGCCCGGCTGCAAATTAAAAGAGATGGTCACCGAAGGGAACTGACCTTGGTGGTTGACGGCCAGGGAAGTGGCCTTGCGATCAAACCGGCTGAAGGCCCCCAAAGGCACCATGACCCCCTGGGCGCCGCGGACAAAAATATCTTTAAGCGTTTCCGGTTGCTGCCAATATTCCGGGGCCACCTCCATGATCAGGTGGTATTGGTTTAACAGCGTATAATTGATGGCCACCTGCGCCTGTCCAAAGGCATCATAGAGGATGTTGTCGATCATTTGGGAAGTAATCCCCAGCCGCGAGGCCGTATCCCGGTCGATTTCCAGCCGGGCCTCCCGCCCCTTGTTTTGCTGGTCGCTGCTCACATCCACCAGCGCCGGCAGGCTGCGCAACCGCTGCAGGACGCGCGGGGCCCAGGTGGTCAGGTCGGCTAAGATATCGCTCTGGAGGGTATACTGATACAGGGCATTACTGGCCCGCCCTCCGACGCGCAGGTCCTGGACCGGCTGAAGATAGCTCGGGGCGCCGGGCACCTGGGCCAGCTTTTTACGCAGCCGGGCAATCGCTTGCCCGATCTGGGAGGTTCGCTCCTCGAAGGGCTTCAGGGTAATGAACATCCGGCCGGTATTGGCCGCCGTCCCGCCGCCGCCCCCGCCCCCGGTAAAACCCGCGGAATAAACCACTTCCGGGTCCGATTTGATGATGGCCAAAATTTGAGCCAGCTTGGCCCGCATGGCCTGAAAGGATATATCCTGTTCGGCCTGAATGGACCCGGCAATCCGTCCGGTATCCTGCTCCGGGAAAAAACCCTTGGGAACGACGACAAAGAGGACGCCGCTGGTACCCACCGTAATGAACATCAAGAGCAGCATGAACCGGGAGTGGCGCAGGGACCAGCCCAAGGTGGTTTCATAGCGCCGGTGCATCCAATTGAAAACGCCCTCACTGAATTTATACCAGGTGCCATGGTCCCCGTTTTTCCCGGACTTTAGGAAGGCGGCGCACATCATGGGCGTGGTGGTGAGCGAAACCACCAAAGAGACCAGGATGGCCGCCGAGAGGGTGACGGCAAACTCACGGAACAAGCGGCCCACCATGCCGCCCATCAGCAGGATGGGAATGAAGACGGCCACCAGGGAGGTGCTCATGGACAAAACAGTAAAGCCGATTTCCCGCGCCCCCTGGAAGGCAGCCTCCCGTGGGGGGACGCCTGCTTCGATATGGCGGGTGATGTTTTCCAGGACCACGATGGCGTCATCCACCACAAATCCCGTGGCCACGGTCAGGGCCATGAGGGAAAGGTTGTCCAAGTTGTAGCCGAACAAGTACATCACCCCAAAGGTGCCGATCAGCGAGACGGCCACGGCCACGCCCGGAATGATGGTGGAACGGAAGCTCCTTAAGAAGCCGAAAACCACCAGGATGACCAGCAGGAAGGAGATCAGCAAAGCCCGTTCCACGTCTCTCAAGGAACCCCGGATGGGGGGGGTTCGGTCGGAAACGACGGAAAATTCCACTTCCCCGGGCAGGGCGGCTTTAAGTTGGGGCAGCAGGGCCTTGACCCGATCGACCGTTTCGATGATGTTGGCCCCGGGCTGTCGAAAAATGACCGCCATCACCGCGGGTTTTCCGTTGACCATCCCGGCAGTGCGCAGGTCTTCCACCGAGTCGGTCACCCGGCCCACATCGGTTAGTCGGAGGGCGGCGCCGGCCCGGTAACTGATGACCAAGGGCAGATACTGGTCCGCGGTACGGAGCTGGTCGTTGGTCTGGATCTCCCAGGTCTTTTCCTGGTTAAACAACTGGCCTTTAGGCCGGTTTACCGTGGTCCGGCTCAAGACGCCCCGGACGTCTTCCAGACTGATCCCGTATTTATTTAAGGCCGTCGGGTTCAACTCCACTCGTACGGCCGGCAGGGAACTGCCGCCGATAAATACCTGGCCCACGCCATCCACCTGGGAAAGTTTCTGCTGCATGATGCTCGAGGCCGCGTCATAAAGCTTGGCCGTAGTGATCGTTTCCGAGGTCAGGGCGACAATCAGCACGGGGGCATCGGCCGGGTTAACCTTGCGATAGGTAGGGTTGCGGGGAAGATTGGCCGGCATAAAACCCCGGGCGGCATTGATGGCCGCTTGGACGTCCCTGGCCGCTCCGTTGATATTGCGGTCCAGGTCAAACTGCAAGACAATGCCCGTAGAGCCCCGGTAGCTGGTGGAGGTCATTTCGGTGACTCCGGCGATGCGTCCGAACTGGCGCTCCAAGGGGGCGGCCACCGAGGTGGCCATGGTCTCGGGATCCGCCCCGGGCAAGGAGGCCGATACCTGGATGGTGGGGAAATCCACCTGGGGCAGCGGCGATACGGGCAGCAGCCGAAAGGCGATTATCCCGGCCAGGGCCAGTCCCAGAGTGAGCAGGGTGGTGGCTACCGGTCTATTGATGAAGTGGGCTGAAAGGTTCATCGTCTGAATGATGGGTTCGACGGTTTTTGATCCTTTGGGCCAACCGGTCGAACGCCAGATAGATGACCGGCGTAGTGTAGAAGGTCAGGATCTGGCTGATGATCAGGCCGCCGACGATGGATATCCCCAGGGGATGTCGCAGCTCCGACCCTACTCCGCCGCCCATAGCCAGAGGGAGGGCCCCGAGCAGGGCGGCCAGGGTGGTCATCATGATTGGCCGGAAACGCAACAAAGAGGCCTGGTAGATGGCCTCCTCCGGTGTCTTTCCCTCCTTACGCTCGGCCTCGAGGGCGAAATCGACCATCATAATCCCGTTCTTTTTGACGATGCCGATGAGCAGGATGATGCCGATCAGGGCAATAACACTGAATTCGGATCGGAATAGCAACAGGGCCAGGAAGGCTCCCACCCCGGCTGAGGGCAGGGTGGAAAGAATGGTGATGGGGTGAATGTAGCTCTCGTAAAGGATGCCCAGGACGATGTAAACCGTTATCAGGGCCGCCAGGATCAGCAGGGGCTCGCTGGCCAGGGAAGCCTTGAAGGCCTGGGCCGTTCCTTGAAAACTCCCCCGGATGCTGGAGGGCAGGCCTAACTGCCGGGCCGTTTCCTCCACGGCTTGAACGGCCGTTCCCAAGGAGGCCCCTTTTTTTAAGTCGAAGGAGATGGTCACCGAGGGGAATTGTCCTTGGCGGCTGATGAGCAGCGGTCCGGTCGTCTCCGAGGTCCGGGTGAAGGCACTGAGCGGTACTTGATCGCCGGTCTTCCCCGGGAGGTAGAGGTTTCTTATTTTACTCGGATCTTGCTGAAACTCCGGCTTGAGGCCCAGAATGACCCGGTACTGATTCAATTGGGTAAAGATGGTCGAGATGATTCGCTGTCCATAGCCATCGTAGAGGGTATCGTCGATGAGTTGCGGCTGGATGCCGAAGCGGGAAGCCGTGTTGCGGTCGAGGTCCACGGCCAGCCGCAGTCCCTGGTCCTGCTGATCGCTGCTGACCTCCTGAAGCTCGGGCCGCTGGCTTAAGGCCTTGACCAGCCTGGGGGCCCAGACATACAATTCCTTGGCGTCGGGGTCTTCCATGGTATACTGAAATTGGGTACGGCTCACCCGGGCGTCGACCGTCAGGTCCTGCACCGGCTGAAGAAAGAGCCGGACCCCTTCGACCCGGGCCAGCTCCGGCTGGAGTCGGTTGATCACCTGGGTGGCGCTGATCCCCCGCTCTTCCAGGGGCTTGAGGTTGATCAGGATCCGTCCGCTGTTGAGGGTGGCGTTGGTCCCGTCGATCCCGATAAAAGAGGACAGGCTCATGACCGCCGGGTCCTTGAGGATCACTTTGGCCAGGTCCTGTTGTCTCCCGGCCATGGCGGGAAAGGAGATCGTTTGGGGGGCGTCCGATATGCCGAGGAGGAGCCCCGTGTCCTGGACCGGGAAAAACCCTTTCGGAACGATGAAAAACAAGACCACGGTCAGGATCAGGGTGCCGACGGCCACGATTAAAGTCGCCGGCTGATGCCTGAGCACCCAGCGCAAGCTCCGACCGTAGGCGGCGATAATGCGATCGAACATCTGCCCGGAGACCCGGTAAAACCGGCCCTGACGCTCCAGGGGGGTGTGTTTGAGGAGACGGGCGCACATCATCGGCGTCAGGGTCAAGGAGACGGCGGCGGAAATGATGATGGTCACCCCCAGGGTGACGGCAAATTCCCTGAACAACCGACCCACCACGTCGCCCATGAACAAAAGGGGAATAAGCACGGCGATCAGGGAAACGGTCAGAGACAAGATGGTAAAGCCGATCTGTTTGGAGCCTTTGAGGGCGGCCTCGAGGGGAGTATCTCCTTCCTCGATAAACCGGGCGATATTTTCGATCATGACAATGGCGTCATCGACGACGAATCCGGTGGAAATGGTCAGGGCCATCAAGGTGAGGTTGTTCAGACTATATCCCAAAAGATACATGACCCCAAAAGTACCCACCAGAGAAAGGGGGACAGCCACGCTGGGAATCGTCGTGGCCGAAAGGTTGCGCAGGAAGATAAAGATGACCAGGATCACCAGGGCCACGGCCAGCATTAGCTCGAACTCCACATCCCGGACCGAGGCGCGAATGGTCGTAGTCCGGTCGGTCAGAACCGAGACCTGGACGGCCGCCGGCAGGGAACCTTGCAATTTGGGCATCAATTTCTTGATCCGGTCGACCACTTCGATGACATTGGCCCCCGGCTGCCTTTGGATATTTAAGATCACGGCCGGAACCGTGTTGGTCCAGGCCGCCTGCTGGATATTTTCGGCATCGTCCACGGTTTCGGCCACAGCGGACAATTTTATGGGCGCCCCGTTTTTATAGGCGATGATCAGAGGGCGGTATTGACTGCTGGTAAAAAGCTGATCGTTGGCCTCAATGCTATAGGCCTGGCGTGGGCCGTCGAAGCTGCCCTTGGCCAGATTGACATTGGCGTTGGTAATGGCCGTCCGCAGGTCTTCCAAAGACAGTCCATAGGCGGCCAGGGCCGTAGGATTGGCCAAAATCCGCACCGCCGGCCGCTGCCCGCCGCTGATGCTCACCAGACCCACACCGGGTAATTGAGAGATCTTTTGGGCAAACCGGGTATCGGCCAGATCCTCCACGGTGGGCAGGGGCAAGGTCTTGGAGGTCAGGGCCAGGGTCAGGATCGGGGCGTCGGCCGGATTGACCTTACTATAGACCGGCGGAGACGGCAGGTCTCGAGGAAGAAAGGTAAAGGAGGCGTTGATCGAGGCCTGGACCTGCTGCTCGGCCACGTCCAGACTCAAGTCCAGGGTAAACTGCAGGGTGATGATCGAACTGCCGCTCGAGCTGGTGGAGGTCATCTGGGTCAGACCGGGCATTTGCCCGAATTGACGTTCCAGAGGGGCGGTCACCGACGAGGCCATGACCTCGGGACTGGCGCCGGGATAAAAGGTCCGAACTTGAATGGTGGGGTAATCCACCTGGGGCAGGGCCGAGACAGCCAGCTCACGGTAGGCCACGGCGCCGGCCAGCAGGAGGGCCACCATCAGCAAGGTGGTGGCCACCGGTCGCAGGATGAAAGGGCGGGAAAGGTTCATCAGCGGCTCCGCCGGCCGTTTCCGTTCCCGTTGCCCTTTTCCCGCAATTCCACTCTGGCCCCTTCCCGCAGCCGTTCGGCGCCGTCCACGACCACCCGATCCCCGCTGGTCAGACCGGACTGGAGGGAGGCCTCGGCGCCCTGTATCTCGCCGACGCTGACCGGGCGGACGGACACGGTCCGGTCCGCGTTAACCAAATAGACGAAGGCCCCTCGGGGACCTTGCTGGATGGCCGCCGCCGGGATGAGGATGACATCTTTTCTGACCTCCGCCAACAAGCGGGCATTGACGAATTGGTTGGGAAACAGTTGGTTGTCCTTGTTTTCAAACAGGGCCTTCAGCCGCACGGTCCCGGTGTTGGCATCGATCTGATTGTCGATGGTCAGCAGATGTCCCAGGGCCAGTTTTTTGCTCTGATCACGGTCGAGGGCCAGAACTGGAGGACGCCGGCCGGCCTTGAGCTGGGCGAGTATCTGGGGAATGTTGTCCTCGGGCAGAGAAAAAATAACCGAGATGGGTTGAAGCTGGGTGGTAACCACCAGCCCGTTGGGATCGGCGGCATGGATGATATTGCCCGGATCCACCAGACGTAAACCGACCCGGCCGCTGAGGGGAGCCGTTATCCGGCAGTAAACCAATTGCAGCTTGGCGTTATCGATCGGCCCCTGGTCGGCCCTGACCGTTCCTTCGTACTGGCGCACCAGGGCCTCCTGGGTGTCGAGTTGCTGTTTGGGGATGGAGTCCTGCTGCCAGAGACCTCGGTAGCGCTCCAGGTCGAGGACGGCGTTTTTCAGGAGCGCCTGGTCCCTCGCCATCTGCCCTTCGGCCTGGGTCAACTGCACCTCGAAAGGCCGAGGGTCGATCCGGGCCAGGAGTTGACCCTTACTCACGGTCTGCCCCTCCTGGAAAAGGACCTCCATAAGCTGCCCGTCGACGCGGCTCTTAACCGTGACCGTATTCAGGGGAATCACGGATCCCAGCCCATTAAGGTAGATGGGCATTTCCCCTTGCTTGGCGGCCACAGCCGCCACCGATACGGCGCGAACGGGAGGGCCGGCCTCTGGTTTGGCCCCCGGAGCTCGCGTATTTCCTCCCTTCACTAAATAGGCCACCGTCCCGGCCCCGACCAGGGCTAACAACAAAACGACGGCCCACCAACGCCTGCGTAAGCCCCCGCGGGGGCGGTTCGCTCCGGCCTGTTTTTCCGAAAGTTCTTCAACCATCATGACCTCGCCAAGAAATCAAAGGAGTGGAGCTCCCTCAGGAGCACTAGGCAATCGCCTGGGGTCTTTTAAGAGGAAAAAAATATCGTCTCATAGACCTGTTAAGTCAATAGACCGGACTAAACTACCTATTTTTTTCTCAGACACCTTAAAATCTCGAATGTTAAATATCCCTGAGGTGAAAATCCTTGTTCTACCGAAAGCTGCCCCTTGAGGGGTGAGCGATATTAAGTTGAATTCCCCGCCCATTGAAGTTAATCTTCGCCCGGTTCTGGAGATTCGGTGGGCAACGAGGGACTGGACCTCCAATCGGGAGGAAGCCTGCCGGTAACAAGGAGGGGTTGGCATGATGAGAGGAAAGAGATTGACCGTGCGCTCTGGTGTATCCGTTCTTAGGCTGAGGGGGATGACTTTTATTAGTCTGGGATGTCAAAAGGCACCGACCACAGAGGCCCCGCCGAGAATGACCGTTGAAGAGGCAGATGTCCTGGTCACAAGTTCGATTTATACGGAATGGACCGCTTCCTCCGCGGCTTGGATCAATTCCGCGATTCGGGCCCAGATCCAAGGGTATCTTGTCAAACAGGACTACAAGGAAGGAGATTTCGTCAGAAAGGGCCAGATTCTTCTTTCATATTGATGACCGTTTCCTTCAAGCCGCTTTGGCCCAGGCCGAAGGGCAGCTCACGGAGCAGCGGGCCCGCTGGGAAAACGCCCGGGCCAATCTGGAGCGGATTAAACCGTTGGTGGAACGGAGGGCCGTCAGCCATGAAAGACCTGGATGATGCCGCAGGTACGGAACAGGCCGCCCGGGCCGCAGTGGTGTCCGCCCAGGCCGTGGTGGACAAGGCCAAAGTGGACCTAGGCTTCACCCGGATTACCTCCCCTATCGATGGCATAGCCGGTATCGCCAAGATCCAGATCGGCAACCTGGTAGGTCCCGGGACCCCGGGAGAACTGACCAATGTTTCCACCGTGGATCCGATCAAAGTCTTATATCCCCATGAGCGAACAGGAGTATTTGCGCTATGTGGCCAAAGATCATAACCGGGTTCAGCATATTCCCCTCGAGTTGATCCTGGCCGATGGCAACCTTCATCCTTATCCCGGGACCTTTTCCTTTGCCGGGAGATCCGTAGACGTCAGAACCGGCACCATCAAGGTAGCCGCCCTATTCCCCAATCCGGGCAACGTTCTCCGGCCCGGCCAATTTGCCCGAGTAAGGGCCAAGGTGGAGACCCGAAAAGGGGCCCTGCTGGTCCCCCAAAGGGCGGTTACGGAACTTCAAGGCAGTTATCAGGTCGGCGTAGTAGGTTCCGACCATAAGGTGGCCATCCGGACGGTTACGGTGGGTGAACGGATCGATACCCTTTGGATCATCCAAGAGGGCCTCAAACCCGGCGAAAAGATTATTAGTGAAGGGCTCCAGAAGGTCAAGGACGGGGCGGTCGTCAAGACCCAGCCTTTTAAAATGACCCCTCAGACCTCCGTTTCCTCCCCGCCTCCGGGGACTGCTGCCTCCCGCCTCAAAATCAGCCTCCGCACCCGAAGGCCCGCGGGCCCGTAAAAATTAGGGGGTAGATCGAATGTCCAAGTTCTTTATCAATCGCCCCATCGTGGCCATGGTCATTTCTATTTTGTTTGTCATTTTAGGACTGGTGTCCGTGTTGGGATTGCCGGTGGCCCAATTTCCGGAATCGTCCCCCCCGAGATTCAGATCTACGCCACCTATACCGGGGCCAACGCGGAGACCGTGGAGCAATCGGTGGCCACGCCCATCGAGCAACAGGTCAGTGGCGTGGATAACATGGGGTATATGTATTCCATCAATGCCAGTAACGGCACCTCGCGCATGTTTGTCAACTTCGATGTCAAGACCGACCCCAATACGGACCTGATCTTTACCCAGATGCGGGAAAACCAGGCCGAGGCGCAGTTACCGGCGGATGTGCGCAATTACGGGGTAACCATGGTGAAATCCCGCGCCGCACCTCATGATGCTCATCGGCCTGGTTTCTCCCCGGGGGACCTATGACGCCACCTTCCTGGCCAACTATGCCAATATCAATCTCAACGACCAGCTCCTGCGCGTTCCCGGCATTGGTCAGGTGGCCATTTTCGGGGCCGGCCCCTATGCCATCCGGATCTGGGTCAAACCCGACGCTCTCGGGAAGCTGGGCCTTACGGTTTCCAATATTGTCAACGCCGTCCGAGAGCAGAATACCGTCAACCCGGCCGGACAAATCGGCAACGAGCCTGTACCGCCCGGCCAGGAATATACCTATACCGTTACGGCCCAGGGCCGATTAGTTTCCGAGGAAGATTTTGGAAACATCGTGCTCCGGGCCAATCCCGATGGATCCATTGTCCGGCTGAAGGACGTGGCCCGCATCGAATTAGGCAGTCAAAGCTATAGCATCAAGGGCCGTATCGACGGCCAACCGGCCGGAATCATGGCCATCTATCAGTTGCCCGGTTCCAATGCCTTAGCCACCGTAGCCACTATAAAAAAATTGATGGAAGAGGCTAAGAAACGATTTCCGCCGGACCTGGATTATACCATTTCCTTGGACACCACCAAGTCCATCAACGAAGGGATCAAGGAAATCGTTATTACTCTTTTAGAGGCCCTGCTCCTGGTCATCCTGGTCGTCTACATTTTTCTTCAGGGCTGGCGAGCCACCCTGATCCCGGCCCTGGCGGTTCCGGTCTCTCTCATCGGGACCTTTGCCGTCTTTCCCTTATTGGGATTCTCGATCAACACCCTCTCCCTTTTTGGTCTGGTCCTGGCCATCGGTCTGGTGGTCGATGACGCCATCATTGTGGTAGAGGCGGTGGAGCGGCACATTGAAGAAGGGTTGGCGCCCAAAGCGGCGGCCTTTAAAGCTATGGAGGAGGTCTCGGGACCGGTTATCGCGATTGCCCTGATCCTCTCGGCGGTCTTTGTCCCCACCATTTTCATCCCGGGGATCACCGGCCGCCTCTACCAGCAGTTCGCCATAACCATAGCCATTTCGGTCCTGATCTCGGCCTTCAATGCCCTGACCCTCAGCCCGGCCCTCTGCGCCCTCTTGCTCAGACCGGGGAAACAGACACGGGGCCCCCTGGGGATCTTTTTTGGATGGTTCAACCGCTCTTTCGGTAAGGCTTCGAGAGGCTATATCCGTATCTGCGGGTCTCTCCTTCGCAAAAGTGCCTTGAGTCTAATCCTGCTGGCCGGAATAGCCCTTCTCGGCGGGCTCTTGGGCTCTAAAATCCCTTCCGGATTCCTGCCGGAAGAAGATCTGGGGTACATGTTCGTCAACCTGACCCTACCCCAGGCTGCCTCTCTTCAAAGGACGGACGATACCTGCCGAAAAATTGAAACCCTTCTTAAAAATACGCCGGGAGTGGAACACAACCAGGCCATCATCGGTATCAGCCTGATGAGTATCGCTCAAAATACCTACAGCGGCTTCTTCTTTGTCACGCTGAAGGAGTGGAAAGACCGCAAAAGACCGGAAGAGCAATACCAGGCCATCATGGATCACCTGAATACCGAACTGGCCAAATTGCCCCAGGCCGTGGCCTTTGCCTTTCCCCCACCGGCCATACAAGGTATCGGACTGGCCGGTGGGGCCACGATGGTTCTCCAAGACAGGGCCGGCAAGCCCATTTCCTTCCTGGCTGAAAACGTCAACAAGTTCATTGAGGAGGCCCGCAAAAGACCGGAACTGGCAAGGGTAACCACCACCTTTCTACCGGCCGTTCCCCAGCGCTTCGTGAAAGTGGATCGCGACCAGATTCTTAAACAGGGGATTGACCTGGGAGAGGTCTATCAGACTCTCCAGACCTTCATGGGCGGTTATTTCATCAACTACTTTAATCGCTTTAGCCGGCAATGGCAGGTCTTTGTCCAGGCCGAAGGGGAATATCGAACCAAGGCGGATGATATCCGGCAATTTTATGTTCATAATAACAAAGGGGACTTTGTGCCCCTTTCCGCCTTGACGACCATGGAGTCTCGCTCGGGTCCGGAGTTTACCATGCGCTATAATCTCTACCGTTCGGCTCAGATTAATGCCATGGGCAAACCCGGTTACAGCTCCGGACAGGTCATGAAGGCCCTCGAAGAAGTCTTCCATCAAGCCATGCCGGCTGAGATGGGATTCGACTATATCGGCATGAGCTTTCAGGAAAAAAAGGCCCAGGAAGGGATCCCGGCCTCGGCCATATTCGGTTTTTCGCTCCTTTGTGTTTTTCTGATCCTGGCCGCCCTCTATGAGAGCTGGTCTTTGCCCTTCAGTGTGCTGCTTTGCACCCCGGTGGCTGTTTTTGGGGCCTTTGCCGGAATCTGGATTCTGGGACAGGCCAACAATGTCTACGCCCAGATCGGCCTTATCGTCCTCATCGGTCTGGGGGCCAAAAATGCCATTCTAATCGTTGAATTCGCCAAGACGCGCTATGAAAAGGGACATCCCCTGGAAGATTCCGCCCTGGAAGGGGCCCGTCTCCGTCTCCGACCCATCTTGATGACTTCCTTGGCCTTCCTCCTGGGGGTGCTGCCTCTGGTCTTTTCCAAGGGCGCCGGGGCCGTGGCCAGACGGATTATGGGCACAGCGGTTATGGGCGGTACCACAGCCGCCTCGGTGATCGCCATTTTTCTGATACCGGTAACCTTTTATGTGGTGGAAAAAATCGCCCATCGTCGAAAAAAAGATAGCCGGAAGACGGAAAGCGAGGCAACTCATGACTAAATGGCTGGTTGTTTTCCTCCTGGTTATATTCCTTGGTGCCTGTACCCTGGGTCCCAATTATAAACGTCCGGAATTAAATACCCCATCATCCTGGCGCTGGGAAGAAAGGGAGGCCCAAGAGACGGCCAATACGCCCTGGTGGGAGCAGTTCCAAGATCCGGTTTTGAACCGGTTGATCCTGACCGCCCTTCAGGAAAATAAGGAAATCAAGATCGCGGCCTCGCGGGTCGAAGAATTTCTGGGCCGCTACGGCCTGGCCCGGTCAGGATCCTTCCCTCAGGTTGGTGCCCTGATCCTTGGGCAACGAAAAAATGTTACCCAATATACCAATCCACCCTGGCCGGCTACGGCCGATAATCTGTATAACGATTACCAAACCCTGCTCAACGCCAGTTGGGAAATTGATTTCTGGGGACGTCTCCGGAGAACCCGGGAAGCGGCTCAAGCCGACCTTCTGGGCACCGAAGAAGGCAAACGAACGGTTATTTTAACGGTGATCACCGCGGTGGCCATAGCCTATACCGATCTACTGGATTTGGATAAACAGCTCCAGATCGCCCAACGAACCGCCGAGAGTCGCCGGGACGCCTACAACCTTTTCAAGCTTCGTTATGAGCGGGGACTGATTGCCGAACTGGAATTACGACAAATTGATTCGGAAGTCCAGTCGGCCCTGGCCACCGTTTCGGCTTTGCAAAAAGGAATCGGCCAGCAGGAAAACAGCTTAAGTATTTTGCTGGGGCAAAACCCGGGTCCTATTCCCCGGGGCAAAACCATGGACAGCCTGAAGCTTCCCCCGGTTCCGGCCGGGATCCCCTCCCAGGTACTGGAAAGACGACCCGATATCCGTCGGGCCGAACAGGACCTCATCGCCGCCAATGCCAGAATCGGCGTGGCCAGGGCCCTCTATTTCCCGACCCTTTCCCTGACTGGCTTTTTGGGTCTAGAAAGTACCGATTTATCCCTTCTCTTTACCGGTGCGGCCAGGGCCTGGAATTTCTCAACCTCCTTGACCGCACCTATTTTCTCGGCCGGAGGCATCGCTGGGGCAGTTAAGGTTTCGGAGGCGGTCCGGCAACAGGCCCTGACCCGATACCAGCAGGTTATTCAAACCGCCTTCCGGGAGGTGGAGGACGCGCTGATCGATCAGTCCAAAACCAGGGAACAGTTGGCCGTTCAGAAAAAGCAGGTGGAGGCACTGAAGGCCTATTTAGACCTGGCCCAGATGCGATATGAAAACGGGTATACCAGTTATTTGGAGGTCCTCGATGCCGAACGGGGTCTTTTTAATGCGGAGCTTTCCTATACTCAGACCCAAGGCGTTCTATTTCGGGCCCTGGTCAATCTCTACAAGTCCATGGGTGGTGGTTGGGTGGTCGAAGCGGATAAGCTTACCGGGGTTGATCGGACGCTTATCCGCCTTTCCGAATTTAAGGAACGTTGATGGCCTTTGGAAAGGGTTTTCCCTATTGCTTTAGCGGTGTTTTCTAATCCACGAAGCTTTTCAAGCGCTTACTCCGGCTGGGATGGCGAAGTTTGCGGAGGGCCTTGGCCTCAATCTGGCGGATTCGTTCCCGGGTGACGTCAAAATCCCGGCCCACCTCTTCCAGCGTATGATCGGCTTTTTCCCCGATACCGAACCGCATGCGCAACACTTTCTCTTCCCTGGAGGTCAGCGTGGATAATACCTTGCGAGTCTGCTCGGAGAGGTTCAGACGGATCACCGCCTCCGAGGGCGACAAGATCTTCTTGTCTTCAATGAAATCCCGGAGGTGGCTGTCCTCTTCCTCGCCGATCGGTGTTTCCAGGGATATGGGCTCTTTGGCGATCTTTAAGACCTTGCGCACCTTATCCAGCGGGAATTCCATTCGCTCGGCAATTTCCTCCGGAGTGGGTTCCCGTCCCATCTCCTGGACCAGGTAACGGGCGGTGCGAATCAGCTTATTGATGGTTTCGATCATATGTACGGGGATGCGAATGGTTCGGGCCTGATCGGCGATAGCCCGGGTGATGGCCTGGCGCACCCACCAGGTGGCATAAGTGCTAAATTTATATCCTCGCTGGTATTCAAACTTATCCACCGCCTTCATCAGTCCGATGTTGCCCTCTTGGATCAAATCCAGAAACTGCAAGCCACGATTGGTATATTTCTTGGCGATGCTGACCACCAGACGCAAGTTGGCCTCGATCAGTTCGGATTTGGCATACTTGGCTTTATACTCCCCGTTCTCGATTTGCCGGAGGATTTTCTTCAAAAACTTGGAAGTCATCTTCGATTCTTGTTCCACCCGGCGAACTTTTCGCTCCCCATTGCGGACCCGGCGGTCCAGTTCCAGTAGCTCTTCCTTGGAAAGACCGGTCAGCCGCACTAAGGACCGGGACAGGCCGTCCTGTTTAAACTTGCGGAGTGGTTTTTTTAGATCCGTCAAAGGAATCGAGACCCTTTTTAGGGCCTCCTGAATCTCCGCTTCCCCCTTTTCGATGCGATCAACGAAAGCCCGAAGCTTATTGACTACCCGGTCGATCTGCCGTTTATCCAACCGCAATTCTTTTAGGCGCTCGACGATCCGGTGCTTATTCTCATCGATCTGATCCTTGATCTTTTTCTTCCGAGCGGCCACCAAATCCTGTCCTAATTTCTCCTGCAACTTGATGTTCTTTTCATAGATCGTCTTGACTTCCAAGAAAAGCTGCAGGACTTTTTTTCGATGGGCCTCGGTTTCGATAAACGGTTCTTCGTCATCGCTGTCTCGAACGATCTCTCTCAGCTTGACGATCCCCTGTTGGAATTTTTCACCCAGGGTGATAAATTCCTTAATACCCACCGGGGATTCCAGCAAGGCATTAATCACCTCATGCTTGCCCTCTTCGATCCGTTTGGCGATTTCTACCTCCCCTTCCCGGGTCAGGAGGGAATAATATCCCATTTCCTTCAGGTACATCTTTACCGGGTCGGTGGTTTTAGCCCCTACTTCCGTCCCCCAGCGAATTTCCGTTTCCTCCTCTTCCTCGGTTCGCTCCTCCTCCAGCTTATCTTTGGTTCGGCCCCGGGGGGTGGCGTCCAGAAGCTGAATTTCCGTTTCTTCAAAGATCAACAACATATCATCGATGGGTTCGTGACCCACTAATTCCTGGGTCAAAGCCTCCCCGCCCTCCTCCAGATCTAGATATTCCTTTTCTTTGGTCAGGGAAATCATCTTGAAATCTTCCAGAGTGGTGTTTTTAGACATTAGAGCTCCTTAATTCTTCAGTGGGGCTAATAGTTGCTTCCGTTGTTTAAGCAGGTCCTGTTTCCTCTCCAGCAGGGCCATCAACTCAGACGTCATCCCTTGTCGCTCCTGGTCCTGAATGGCCTGGAGCAGAGACCTTTCCCGACGGCGAATGGCTCTCAGTTCAAGGGTCTTCAACAAGTCTAGCAAAAAAGAATCCTGATCACGCTCGTCGACAAACTCTTGAAGGGCCAGGGCCGCCACCCGATTTTTAAGAGTTTGATTCTCCAACCGCTCCAGCAGCCAAACCAGATCCATCTGGCCTTTTTCTTTCACCGTCTGGGAAATGGCATTAAACACCTGAACGGCTTCCACACCGACCACGACGTTGTGCAAATCCAGGCTCAAGAGCCGTTCCGGCGCCTGAGGGATTCGCAGCAGGGCTTCGATGATCCGCCACTCCAGGCCCTGAACCTGCTCCCCTTTGATTTTTTCAGCAATCCGGGCTGCCGGATTAGTCCGCCCTTGGGCCCTCAGCATCTGGTTTATCGCCGATTCCGACAGCGTCAACCGTTCGCCGATCAATTGGACATAATAAGCCAGCTCGGCCGGGGCCAGGGACTGGATCGTCGGCAGGACTTTTTCCAAGGCTCGGAGTCGATCTTGAATGTCGCCCGATACCCCCTCCAAATGCTGGTCCAGGAAAAAAACCATCATCGGGACGGACTCCTTCAACTCCGCGGCAAACCGCTCGGCCCCGACCTGGAACAAATAACTGTCCGGATCGGCCTGGGGGGGCAGGACCTTGATCCGGGCGGAAACTCCCTCCTCCTGGAAAATGGCCACACTGCGCAAGGCCGCCTGCCGTCCGGCCGAATCCCCGTCATAGACCAATATAAGTTCTTCGGCCATCCCCTTCAAGCGGCGAACCTGATGGGCGCCCAGGGCCGTCCCCAAGGTGGCCACCGTCTGTTTAAAACCATGAAGATGGAGGCTCAAACAGTCAAAATAGCCCTCGACGATTAACGCTTGCCGTTCCTGCCGAATGATCGGCAGAGCCTGAGGTAGGCCATAGAGCGACCGTCCCTTGCTGAAAATGACGGATTCAGGGGAATTCAAATACTTAGGATTATCTTCTCCCAAGGTCCGACCCCCGAACGCCACCACCCGTTTTTTTTCATCCCAAATCGGAAAGATCAGTCGATTGCGGAACCGGTCATAAATCCCTCCCCGGTCTTTTTTGATTACCCAGGCCCGATTGTTCTATCCGGGACGGATCCAAACCCTGTTGCTGTAAAAATTGGGCCAACCGATCCCAGGCGTCCGGAGCGTAGCCCAGGGTAAACTCTTCGATGATCCCGCGGGTCATTTTCCGCCGGCGCAGGTATTCCCGGCCCGGCCGTCCCCCCTGGGCGGACATCAGTTGGCGATGATAAAAATCCGCCGCTAGTTGATGAATGGTCCTTAGTTCATCCCGCTGGCGATTTTCCGCCACCTGTTCGCGGGAAAGCACGGCGGTCGGGACCGCCATCCCCAGAAATTGGGCCAATTCGTTAACCGCTTCCGGAAAACTCAAGCGCTGGTAGTGCATGAGAAACGTAAAGACATTGCCCCCTAACCCGCAGCCGAAGCAATGAAAAATCTGTTTTTCTTCATTAACCGTCAAGGAGGGCGTCTTTTCCTGATGGAAAGGACAAAGCCCTAAAAAATTGCGCCCGGCCTTCTTTAAGGGGACAAATCTCGAAATAACCGAAACGATATTGGACGCCTCCTTGAGTTGACTGACAAACGATTCGGAGATGAAGGCCATCGGCTTATCCGTCGGCTCGCGGGCTCGATTGGGGGTTGGCGGTCAACGATGCGGAGACGCTGCAGACTCGAGATTGGACCAAAACGCTAACCCAACATCTAGCTAAGAATCTATGGTCCAGGGGATTCCCACGGTTTCCCGAAAGTTTTGAAGCTCCCGCCGATACTCTGGTGGGAGCTTCATGGATTTTAGGCAAATATCAGGACGGTTTTCAAATTTCAACCGCCGATAATTTCTCCTTTTGAAATTGTTCAATCCGGTTTTTCAACGAAGTGCGTAATAGGCGCCCTCTAGAAGCCGCTCTTTAGCTTGGGATTTAAACGCTCAAGTAAAAACACGGCCTCGTTCCGCACCGAGAGAGAAATTATGATTCAAATTTCCGCATTCTCCGGAGTGCTCTTTTTTTGGCGGCTAAGGCCTTCTTTTTCCGCTTGACGCTGGGCTTTTCATAATATTCTCTTTTGCGGACCTCTGAAAGAATTCCGGCCTTTTCGCACTGTTTCTTGAACCGTCTTAAGGCGTTTTCAAAGGATTCAGCAGACTTGATCCTTACGCCCGTCATTCAATTCCCTCCCTCCCATCGAAAATTTATTTAAATTGTTTTTTTAGTCAAACCTTTATTATGATTATAATAACTCAATAAGTCAATAGGTATTATTCAAAAAGGCGACCGGCCTGGGAATTATTCTTAAGCCAGCCGATGGCCTCCGGCAAGCGTAAGGAACCGCTGTATATCGCCTTCCCGGTTATCAGCCCCGCCACCCCATATTTTTCCAACCGAGCCATTTTTTGAACATCTTCCAGGGTGGCAATCCCGCCGGCCGCAATAATAGGGACCTGCAGTCCCTGGGACAGACGTTGCGTGGACCGCTGGGCCGGTCCTTTCTGAGTCCCATCCCGGCGGATATCGGTATAGATGATGGCCCGTACCCCCCAGTCTTCGTATTTTCGGCCCAAATCCAAAGGATCCTGAGCGGTAACCTCGGTCCAACCTTCGACGGCCACCCGGTTGTCCCGGGCGTCTATTCCAATGATGATCCGGCCGGGAAAGAGGCGGCAGGCTTCCCGGGCCAGAGCAGGCTGCTTCTGCGCAATGGTTCCCAAAATAACCTGGGCGACCCCGGCCTTCAAATAACGGGCGATGGTCTTCAGATCACGAAGTCCCCCTCCCAGTTGGACCGGGATGGAGACGGATCGGACCAGTTTTTTAATAAGGGAAAAATTACGGGGTCCCTTTTCGAAGGCCCCGTCCAGGTCCACCACATGGAGACGTTCGGCCCCCTGAGCGACCCACTGCCGGGCCATCTGCGCCGGGTCATCGGAAAAAACGGTCACCGCGTCCGCCTTCCCTTCCCGAAGGCGGACGCACAGGCCCTGCTTAATATCCACCGCCGGAATGATAATCATCGAGGCCCTCGCGACCTAGCGCTCCCCCCGAAACCCGCAGTCGGCTTGTTTTGCCCGCTCATTCCCAAGCTTGGGGGCCGGGAAAATTCTTGATCATCTGGGCCAGGCCCGACTGAGCCAATTCTTCCGCCGTCAACCAGCGCAGACCCCGCTTGGCCACCTCCCCCAATTGGAAGAGGTCTTCACTGAGGGATTTCTGGGTATGGCTCCACTGGATCTTCCAAACGATCAACCCGTCACTGACCCGGAGAAGATGCAGATCCAGGGAAACGGAAGCCGGTTCCTGCACGCCATAAGCGGTCCCCTTTCGATTCTCGTAGCGAAAAATCCCTCCCCAGATTACCCCATCGGCCTTCAGGTCCTGCCCGATGGCCTTCATCAGAACCTTGGGGTCTTGTTCAATTTTTTTAGCCAGTTGGGTCTGATAGGCCCCTTCCGCCTGCCCGGGGCTGATCAATTCGTAGCCCTTGACCTGATCCTTAAGCAAATTCCAAAGCAATAAGGTCAAGGCCGGACTGGGATCTCCTTCCACCTTTCCAGCGCCTAAGATATTGCCACAGGCCCGACAGCGGATGACGTCCGCGTTGCCATTGCTCTCCACCTGAAAGGGAACCAGGACCAGACGTTTCTTAGCCGGCGCATCGGCGGCCCAGGCGCCGGTCAACAGACCCCCCAAAAGGCCCAGAGCGGTAAGGATTCCCCCCAGTCGATTCGTGAAAATTCGTTTCATCCCAATATCCCCTTGGTCGAGACGACTTGTAGCCGCCCTGGCAGGCGGCGACCGGCTTGCTGGAGGGCCCGGCCTAACCCTTTAAACATGGCTTCAATAATATGGTGCAGGTTCTCGCCGTGGATCACCTGTATATGAAGGGTCACCCCGGCGCGATTAACCAGGGCCTGAAAAAACTCCTTGATGAGCCCGATATCAAAGCCTTCCACCCGGATTTTCCTGGTTTTCCAGCCATAGTGCAAATGGGGACGCCGGGAAATATCCAGGGCCACCAGCACCAGGGCCTCATCCATGGGCAAGAGGGCACTCCCGTAGCGATTCACCCCCGCCAAATCATGGAAGCATTGATTCAGGGCTTCGCCCAAACAAAGCCCGATGTCCTCGACCGTATGATGAAAACCCACCTCAATATCCCCGGAGGCCAGGATGGTCAAATCCATCCGGCCATGATGGGCCAAAAGCTCCAGCATATGATTCAAAAAAGGGATCGGGGTTTGAATCCTGCTTTTACCGCTTCCGTCCAGCCGCAGGGCCAGGCGAATCTGGGTTTCCTTCGTCTCTCGGTTTACTTTTCCGATCCGTTTTGAGGGCATTTTGCAACCTTACATCCCTTTCGGCGAAAGGGGTTCCAGGACGAAGCCGTACCAGACATTCATGCCCCGCGTGAGGAAAGAAAATAAAAATATTAATTATTAATGAATATTACCAGTTTAGTCAACCGAGCTGTTTATTTTCGAACTAAAAAATTGGTGGAGATGGGGGGGATCGAACCCCCGGCCTGTACGTTGCGAACGTACCGCTCTCCCATCTGAGCTACATCCCCATCGTGCCAAATAAATTCGTTGACTTTTTTAATAAACAGCTATAGTATACCTATTTTAAATTTTTTTCAAGAAAAAGGAGAACCTTTTGGCCAACCATCCCTCAGCCTTGAAACGGGTGAAGCAGTCCCAGGCGCGTCGCCTGCGTAACGTGAGCACAAAATCATTAGTTAAAACAACCATTAAGAAATTTTATCAGGTCTTGGAAACCGGCACCGTTGAATCGGCCCGCCCGGCGTTGATCCAGGCCATGGCCCAAATCGACCGAGCCGCCTCCAAAGGAGTCGTCCACCCTCGTACGGCCTCGCGAAAGATATCCCGGTTGTCGAAAAAACTGAACCGACACTCCGTCCCGTCCGCGTAAGAAAACGCCGGTCTCCGCTCCCTGATCCAGCGAAAGGATGACCGGTGGTCTCCTGAGGCGGCGACTAAAAATTTTCTAAAATTCCACTATAAATTCTTTCCGCCAGGTCCTTGGAAATCTTTCTCAGGGCTTCCTCCCGATTCCGATCGTTCTGATTGGGATCCGCCCCTGCTCGGAAATTCTCATAGCGGATCATATCCAGATTCTGCCAGAGGATTTTCTTGTTGTCCGCCCGCCGAAAAATGACCTCCAGGACCACGGTCACCTTCCGGTCCACCGACTGGGTCTGACTGGCGTAAATCACCGAATCCACTGTAGCCGATTTAATCCTTCCATAAATGATCCCCTGGGCGTTGGCCTCCGGAACCACCCCTATAACCCCGCCGCGGGTGAATTCGTAAATTAAGGCGTTGGCAAAAACGACCTCGGCCCCCCCTTCGGTGGTATTGTTGACGAAAACCGGGATATAAACCCCCTTAATATCGGGGGGCAGGTTATTCACCGCTCCCCGAAATCCATACCCACATCCGCTAACCAACCCCAAGGCCATAAGTCCCAGCAGCAGGAGCACCCTCAAGACTATTTTTTTATTCATCTTTTTCCTTCTTTCCGGACGGTGCGAACCTTTTCCGGGCGATCCGTTTTTCTTAAACCCCTGGGGTTTGCCAGCCGGCCTGATTAACGAATAACGATATTGATCAGTTTATTCTGAACGACCACCGTTTTGATGATTTCCTTCCCCTGGAGCCATTCCTGAATTCTGGGGTCTTCCAGGGCCTGCCGTATCATTTCCCCTTCCGCGGCGCTGACCTTCACGGTCAGCCGGCTGCGAACCTTCCCGTTGACTTGAACCACGAGTACCCGGTCCTCTTCAGTCAAGGCCCCGGGATCCCAGGCAGGCCAGGGCTGGCCCTGGGCCTGCCCCTCCTGGCCCAATAGCTCCCAAAGCTCTTCAGCCAGGTGAGGGACTAGGGGGGACAGCAGGATCAGCAGGGTTTTCAGGGCTTGAGAAAAAACAGACCGGCTCGGAGGATCCTGCAGTCCTTCACCCCGAAACAGATAGAGGGCGTTGACCAATTCCATAATGGCGCTGATGGCCGTATTAAAATGAAAACGGTCCTCGATATCCTCGGTGACTTTTTTAATGGTTTGATTCAGTTTGATGTACAGACTTCGATTTTTTCCGTCCAGGGCCGCCGCGTCCGGGATAGCACCCGCTCCTTCCAGAAGCTCCCGATCTTCCTGGATCAGATTCCAGACCCGGTTTAGAAAACGAAAGGATCCTTCCACTCCCTGATCGCTCCAGTCCAAGTCCCTTTCCGGCGGTGCGGCGAAAAGGCAGAAAAGACGGACCGTATCGGCCCCGTATTGGCGAATCAGGGCATCGGGATCAACCACATTGCCCTTGGATTTGGACATCTTGGAACCGTCCTTGATCACCATCCCCTGGGTGAGGAGATTGGTAAAGGGTTCACTGACCGTTACCCAGCCCAGATCCCGGAGCACTCGGGTAAAAAAACGGGAATAGAGGAGGTGCAGGACGGCGTGCTCGATACCCCCGATGTATTGATCCACGGGCATCCAATAGCGGACCCTTTTCGGATCCAATGGCCCCTGATCGAAGTCCGGACAGGTATACCGCTCAAAATACCAGGAGGATTCCACAAAAGTGTCCATGGTATCGGTCTCCCGTCTTCCCGGACCTTGGCATTTCGGACAACGGGTCTGGACAAATTCCGGAAGCAGCGGCAAAGGCGATCCTCCGCTGGGCGGAATTTGGGCCTCCAGGGGCAACACCACCGGCAGCTCCGTCTCGGGCACCGGAACGATGCCGCATTGCTGACAATAGACCATCGGGATCGGCGCCCCCCAGTAACGCTGACGGGATACCCCCCAGTCCCGCAGCCGGTATTGGACTTTTTTCCGCCCCTGCCCCAATTTTTCCAGATGCCGGGTAATGGCTTCTTTGCCGACCTCGTTCTCCAGGCCGTTGAAGGGTCCGGAATGGACCAGATGCCCGGGCCCTTCATAGGCCTCGGTCATAGACTCCGGCGTCAACGGAGGCGCTTCTGGCGGCTGGACCACTACCCGGAGAGGAAGCCCGTATTGGCGGGCAAATTCAAAATCCCGCTGGTCATGGGTGGGGACCGCCATAACCGCTCCGGTTCCGTAACCCCAGACCACGAAATTGGCCGCATAAATGGGCATCCGCTCCCCGGTCAGCGGATGGAGACAATAGGCCCCGGTAAAGATGCCTTCCTTGACCAGGTCCGCTTCCAGTCGCTGGGACGGATCCTGGGCCTGCACCTTCCGAATAAAATCCTGGACCTGGTTTTCCTGTGACGTGCCCCGGATCAATTCCCGGACCAGGGGATGTTCCGGCGCCAGGCTCATAAAGGTGGCGCCGAACAAGGTGTCGGGACGGGTGGTAAAGACCGACAGGACTCCCGGCCCCTTTTCCAATGGAAAATCGATTTCCGCCCCCTCGCTCCTGCCGATCCAGTTGCGCTGCATGACCAGGACCTTTTCCGGCCAACCGGAAAGGGCGGCACAGCCCTCCAACAGCTCATCGGCATACCGGGTGATCCGAAAAAACCACTGTTCCAGTTCTTTGGAGCCCACAGTCTGGTCGCAGCGCCAGCAGCGGCCGTCGCCCACCACTTGCTCGTTGGCTAATACCGTTTGGCAGTGGTCGCACCAGTTGACCTGCGATTTTTTTCGAACCACCAGCCCGCGTTCCCACATCTTGAGGAAAAAAAGCTGTTCCCAGCGGTAATAGGAGGGGTCACAGGTGGCCAGCTCCCGGTCCCAGTCGTAACTGAAACCCAAGCGTTTCAGTTGAACCCGCATGGCGGCAATATTGTCGTAGGTCCAGCGGGCCGGATGAATGCCGCGGGCCAGGGCCGCATTTTCTGCCGGCATTCCGAAGGCATCCCAGCCCATGGGATGGAGGACGTTAAAGCCCCGCATCCTTTTATAACGGGCCACTACGTCTCCGATGGAGTAGTTGCGCACATGCCCCATGTGGATCTTTCCGGAGGGATAGGGAAACATTTCCAGGAGATAATATTTCTCCCGATCCGGCGCTTCCCGGGCCCGGTAGGGTTTTTCCTTTCCCCAGCGGACCTGCCACTTGGTTTCAATCGCTTCCGGATTATATTTGTTTTTTATGACCACTCCCACTCCCCCTCGGTTTTCCCTTCGCCTCCCCGGAGGCCGAAGGCGGTGCCTTGTCCCTCTTTGGGGCTGGTCCTTCCGGGCCTCCGGCCTCTGCGACCGGCGTTTGGATCTCGGCTAAGATACTATCCAGTATCCCGTTGATAAAAGCGCTGGATTCTTCGCTTCCGTATCGTTTTCCCAAATCGATGGCTTCATTGATGGCGGACTTGGGAGGCGTCTCACCGCCGAACCGCAGTTCATAGACGGCCAACCGCAGGATATTGCGATCCACCGGAGACATCCTCTCCAACCGCCAATGCTGAGAATGACGCCGAATCAGTAGATCAATGGCTTTCTTTTCTTCACAAACCCCTTGAACCAATTTTCGGAAGAAGGGATAGCCGTCCTCCTGGGGAGGATAATTTTTCTCGAAAAGCATCAACCCCTGTTGAAAGTCCCCGGGATTTAAGTCCAGTTGGTAAAGGGCCTGAATGGCCGATTCCCTGGATTGCCGTCGACTGGCCATAACGTCGGAAGAAGTCTTCGGGGTTTTCTATAAAAGGCTAATCGTTCAGCCGACGAAGGAGATCGACCATCTCAATCCCCGCTAGGGCCGCGCTCCAACCTTTATTGCCGGCCTTGGATCCGGCCCGTTCAATGGCCTGTTCCAAGGTATCGGCCGTGATCACGCCGAAGACCATCGGCACCCCGGTTTCCAGGGAGGCATTGGCCACCCCCTTGGATACTTCAGCGCTGACATATTCAAAATGGGGCGTAGCCCCCCGGATCACCGCCCCCAGGCAGATCACGGCGTCGTATTTGTTGAGCAGGGCGATTTTCTTGGCCAGGAAAGGGATCTCGTAGGCCCCGGGGACTTTAAAAACGTCCACATCCTCCCCTCGGGCCCCGTTGCGGATCAGGGCATCCAGTGCCCCTCCCTGCAGATGATCACTGATAAAATCATTAAAGCGGCTGACCACTAAAGCGAACTTCATCCCTTCCGCCTGCAGTTTTCCCTCATAGACTTTGGTCATGTTCCCCTCCCGATTACCTGGATTCAAATCCGAATTCGGATTTTGAACCTTCGTGCTTGTTTCGGCCTGCGACGAGCCCTTCGACAAGCTCAGGGCCTTGAGTTTACCGAAAGGCTCAGCCGAGTCGATTTCGTGCTTCGAATTTCGAATTTATAGGTCCTCTTGTTCAGAGGGGCAAATTTAGCAGATGCCCCATTTTTTCGCATTTGGTTTTCAAGTAGTTGATATTCTCTTTTTGGGGAAAGACCTCGATCGGCACCCGTTCGGTTACCTGGATCCCGTAGCCTTCCAGGCCGATTATTTTTTTGGGATTATTGGTCATCAGGCGCATTTTGCGCACTCCCAAATCGGCTAAGATCTGGGCCCCGATACCGTAATCGCGCAGGTCCGCCTTAAACCCCAAGGCCTCATTGGCTTCCACGGTGTCCTTTCCCTGATCCTGGAGCATATAGGCCCGCAGCTTATTGACCAGTCCGATCCCCCGGCCCTCCTGGTGCATATAGAGAAGAACCCCCCGGCCTTCTGCCTCAATCCGCTGCAGGGCGGAAATCAACTGGTCCCCGCAGTCACAGCGCAGCGATTTAAAGACATCTCCGGTCAGGCATTCGGAATGAACCCGGACCAGGATTTCCTCCTTCGATTTGATTTCCCCTTTTACCAGGGCCAGATGCTGGTGTTCATCCACGTCATTTTCATAGACAATGGCCGTAAAAGCCCCATAGGCCGTGGGCAGAACCGTTTCCGCCCGCCGGTGCACGAAAGATTCGTTCTGGAATCGGTATTCAATCAGGTCCCGGATGGAAATAATTTTCAATCCGTGTTCCCGGGCGAAGATCTCCAGGTCCGGAAGGCGAGCCATGGTCCCGTCATCCTTCATGATCTCACATATCACCCCATAGGGTTTTAAGCCGGCCATCCGGGCCAGGTCCACCGACCCTTCCGTTTGACCGGTACGCACCAAGACCCCGCCCTTACGGGCCCGCAACGGGAACACATGACCGGGACTGACTAGGTCCTCCGGGTGGGTATCTTCGGCAATAGCCGTCCGGATGGTCGTTGCCCGGTCGTGGGCTGAAATACCGGTGGTTACACCCCGCCGGGCCTCGATGGAAATAGTAAAGGCCGTTTTAAACGGGGAGGTATTGTTTTGTACCATCATGGGCAACTGCAACTGCTCGATCCGTTCCGGGGTCAGGGAGAGGCAAATCAAACCCCGCCCGTACTTGGCCATAAAACTAATCGCCTCCGGGGTGACCTTCTCGGCGGCCATGGTCAGGTCCCCCTCATTCTCCCGGTCTTCGTCATCCACCAGGATGACCATTCTCCCGGCTTTAATATCTTCCAATGCCTCTTCAATCGCTACCATGGGCATACGCGCTGCTCCTTATTTTAGAAATTCCTTAAATTTATTATAAAAATCCGTTCCGGGCTAAAAATTCCGCGTTTATTTTTGATTCCGGCTTCGCTCCTGCCGATCGGGTCCGGTCAAGAAGATGAACGACATATTTACCGACCAGGTCGGTTTCCAGGTTAACCGCCTCCCCCACCTTTTTCGCCGGCAGGGTCGTCTGGTCGGCCGTCTGGGGGATAATCGTCAAGTCAAAAGTGAGCCCGGAAACCTTATTGACCGTTAAACTAATCCCCTCCACGGCAATGGACCCTTTTTCGACGATAAAGGGCCCCAAGTTTTCGGGAAAGGCGATCTGAATCCACCAAAAATCTCCTCGGGTTTCTCTGCGGCTGATCTCCCCCAACCCGTCCACATGACCCGTAACCAGATGGCCTCCCAGGCGGTCGGAAAGCCTCAAGGCCCTCTCCAGATTTACGCCGGCCCCGATCTTCAACAGATTTAAGGTGGAACGGGAAAGGGTTTCCTCGGAAACATCCACGGAAAAGACCGCATCCTGCCAGGAGGTGGCCGTCAGGCAGACCCCGTTGACCGCAATGCTCTCTCCCACCCGGGGATCGGGCCAGGGAAATCCAGCCTTGACCCACAGACGAAGGCTGTGGCCATTTTTTTCCAGACGCGCGACCGTCCCCCGCCCTTCAATCAATCCGGTAAACACTGTCTGTCCCCTGGCGTCCTTTGATTAATGACTAATAAAATTAGTAAATTAGGCCCGGATTCGAAGTCCGGAGTACCTTTGGAAAACCCTTTCGCCAAGACCCGTCGGCCATGGGGGCCCGGTTCTAGGTTAATCCACCCTCTCTTCTGGCTACCCACCCAAAAGGGTGAACGCCTGCTACAATAGTAGCACCTTTTCATTTCTGGAGATAGCCTTCCACAAAAAAATCACTACCCAGAGACTGCCACTTCAGGCGTTCAAATTTTGAAGCCTCGGCCACCGTGGCCACCCCGCGCCCCCCGATCATTCCCTTGGCCGATTGGCCGCCGATGAGTATCGGGGCGTAAAACAGCCAGATCCGATCGGCCAGTCCCTCGCTGAGAAATGAACCGAATATCTCTGCTCCGCCCTCCACCAGAAGATCGGTGACCTCTTTCCGCCCCAAATAGCCCAGCAAGGCCTCCAGGTCGAACCGTCCTCCCCGAGCCGGAAGGAATAGAAGGTTGACTCCTTTTCGCTCCAGGGCGGCCGCCTTCTTTTTCGGCGCGCCTTCAGCGGCGGCAATCAGCACCGGTCCCGGGTCTGAAAACAACCTGGCCGGCAGGGGGGTTTTCAGGTGCGGGTCCACAATCACCCTTAACGGGGTCCGGACAATTTTTCGAGAATGCCTGGGAGTCAGGAGCGGGTCGTCGGCCAGGACCGTTCCGCTGCCCACCAGGATTCCATCCACCCGGCTCCGAAGCCGGTGTACCTTGGCCCGGGACAGTTCATTACTGATCCACTGGGAATCACCACTTCGGGTGGCAATCTTTCCGTCCAGGCTCAGGGCGGCTTTTAAGGTGACAAAAGGGAAGCCGGTGGTCACCCACTTCACGTAAACTTCATTAAGGGCCCGGCATTCCCTTTCCAGGAGCCCACCCGCCACCTCAATTCCCCGGGACCGCAGATAAGCGCCGCCGCCGCCGGCGACCCGCGGGTTGGGATCCTCCATCCCGAAAACCACTTTCTTGACGCCGCTTTCCAGGATGGCTTCGGTGCAGGGAGGGGTGCGCCCCGTATGGTTGCAGGGTTCCAGGTTCACGTACAAAGTGGACCCACGGGCCTTTAGGCCGGCCTGCGCCAAGGCGATTCGTTCGGCATGGGGGCCTCCCGCTTTTTGGTGATATCCCGCCCCGACCACCTGGCCGCCCCGGACCACTACCGCCCCCACCAGGGGATTCGGCGAAGTCCGGCCCGATCCTTTGCGGGCCAAACGCAAGGCCAGCCGCAGATAGGCGCTGGACTCTTCGGGTTTCCTGGTCACTGGCCGTCCGCTTTCCTGCCCTTACCGACCTTTTTCCCCCGCTTTTTGCTCTCCAAAAGGTCTTTCAGTTCCTGCATGAAATCGCTGGTATCCTGGAATTGCCGGTAAACCGAGGCAAAGCGGACATAGGCCACATCATCCCATTCATGGAGCTGGGCCATGACCCTTTCTCCGATCTCCGAGCAGGAGATCTCCTTCCGTCCTGACTCCTGCAGCGCTTGTTCCAGGGTATCCAGAAAAGCTTCAATGTCCTCCACGCTGATGGGCCGCTTGCGACAGGCCCGGTGGATCCCTTCGGCCACCTTGTCCCGGTCGTAGGGTTCCCGACGGCCGTCTTTCTTGATGACCACCGGGTTGATCTCCTCCACTTTTTCATAAGTGGTAAAACGTTTTTGACAATCGTCGCATTCCCTTCGCCGGCGGATCAGCAGCCCTTCCTTGCTCAACCGGGAATCCACCACTTTATTATTGAACGAACTGCAATAGGGACATTTCATGACAACCCTTTTTCCGTCCGCAAGTTCCGGCCGGATTTCTTACCGGGTAATCTGGATTAAAGGCACCCGAGCGGTCTCGAGCATATCCTCGGAGAGACGATCCGCGTACCCTTGCCGATAAAATATTTCCCGAATCCCGGCATTGATCAGCATCTTGGAACAGATAAGGCAAGGCAGGTTGGTGCAGTACAGCGAGGCCCCCTGGATCGCTACCCCGGAATAGGCCGCCTGGATGATCACGTTCTGCTCGGCATGAATCCCCCGGCAAAGCTCATGCCGTTCCCCCGAGGGTATTCCTTCCTGTTCCCTCAGGCAACCGACATCCAGACAATGGGGAATCCCGGACGGCACTCCGTTGTACCCGGTGGCCAGAATCCTTTTTTCCTTGACCGCCACGGCCCCCACCCGCCTGCGCAGGCAAGTGGATCGCTTGGCTACCAGGTCGGCGATATCCATAAAATACTCAATCCAGGTAGGTCGCCCCACGGCATTCATCGGTCAGCCGATTTGAGGAAACAGCGGGAATCCCCGGCTGAATTTTCGAACCTCTTCCCGAATAGTCTGGAGCGCTTTGCTATTTGCCGTCGGCGCCAAGGCCCGATCTATGAATTCCGCCAGGCGTCCCATTTCGGGCTCCTTCATCCCCCGGGTGGTGACGGCCGGGGTCCCGATGCGCACCCCGCTGGTGATCCGGGGGCTTTTGGTCTCAAAGGGAATACTATTCTTATTCACGGTAATCCCGGCCGCTTCCAGGGCCTTTTCCGCTTCCAGCCCGGTCAGATCCTTGGTGCTCAAATCCACCAGCATCAGGTGATTGTCCGTTCCGTCGGCCACCAGTTTATATCCACGGCTAATGAGTTCAGCCGCCAATTTTTGGGCGTTGCGAATTACCTGCTGCTGATAGACCTTGAACTCCGGAGTTAAGGCCTCCTTAAAAGACACGGCCTTGGCGGCGATGGTGTGCATCATCGGGCCCCCCTGAATCCCCGGAAAAATCTGGCTGTTCAAAAGTTTGCCGTATTTTTCCTTGGCCAGAATCAGCCCGCCTCTGGGGCCACGCAGCGTCTTGTGGGTGGTGGAGGTGACGAAGTCGGCATAAGGCACCGGGGAAGGGTGAACTTCGGCGGCCACCAACCCGGCGATATGGGCCATATCGACCATCAGGAAGGCCCCGACTTCTCGCGCGATTTGGGCAAAGGCGGCAAAGTCGATGATTCGGGAATAGGCGCTGGCCCCGGCAATAATCAGCTTGGGACGACAGCTTCCGGCCAGATCGGCCACCTGACCGTAATCGATCCGCTGGGTCTGACGGTCCACCCCGTAGGAGCGGACTTTAAAAAACCGCCCGGAAAAACTTACCGGGCTGCCGTGGGTCAGATGCCCGCCGTGGGCCAGATCCATGCCCAAAATGGTATCCCCGGGTTCCAGGGCTGAAAATAAGATGGCCATATTGGCCTGAGATCCGGAATGGGGTTGCACATTGACATAGTCTGCCTGGAAAAGCCTTCGGGCCCGATCAATGGCCAGGATTTCCACCTGATCGACGAATTCACAGCCCCCATAATACCGTTTTCCCGGATACCCTTCGGCGTATTTATTGGTCAACACGCTGGCTTGGGCCTCCATCACTGCCCGGCTGGTAAAATTTTCCGAAGCGATTAATTCCAGCCTCTCGCTCTGTCTTTTCAACTCACCGCGAATGGCCCGGGCGACTTCAGGATCCACCTGTGCCAGCGCCGGCCCTTTGCCTTTCCTCACTTCCCCCACGAGCAACCCACCTCCAGTTTTCGGATCCTTCTCAAGTGACGGCCCCTCTCAAAGGGTGTGTTTAGAAAAGTCTCCACGATTTCCAGGGCCAGCCCCGGTCCGATCATTCGTCCGCCCAAGGCCAAGATATTGGCATCATTATGGGCCCGGGCCATTTTGGCCGAAAAAAGGTCGTTACAGACCGCCGCCCGCACCTTGGGAAAGCGATTGGCGGTGATGGCCATCCCGATCCCGGTCCCACAGATCAGGATTCCCCGGGGGACTTTCCCCCGAGAAACAGCCTGGGCCACTTTTCCGGCCAGATCCGGGTAGTCCACCGACTCGGTCCCAAAAGTCCCGACATCCTCCCAAGGGATTCCCCGGGTCGTCAAGTAAGGTAGCAATATTTCCTTTAAGGCCACTCCCCCGTGATCGGCGCCGAGGATCAGGTCGATTTTTCTTTTTTTAGGGCACATACTTTTTAAATATCAACACGGCGTTGGTCCCTCCGAAGCCAAAAGAGTTGGAAAGGACACAGGAGAGATCCGCCTTCCGGACCTGGTTGGGGACATAATCCAGGTCGCAATCCGGATCCGGAGTTTCATAGTTGATTGTTGGCGGGATCATCCCGTTCACCAGGGCCAGGACCGATATTGCCGCCTCCACGCCGCCCGCGCCCCCCAGGAGGTGACCGGTCATGGACTTGGTCGAACTGACCGCCACTCGACGGCTGTGCTCCCGGAAGACGGCCTTGATGGCCTTGGTCTCGGCGGCGTCATTCAACTCGGTGGAGGTGCCGTGGGCATTGATGTATTGAATTTCCTGCGGAGCCAATCCGGCGTCACTCAGGGCCATCTGCATGCAGCGAATGGCCCCGTCTCCATCCGGTGAAGGGGCCGTCATGTGATAGGCGTCCCCGGTCAATCCATAGCCCACAATTTCGCTCAGGATCAAAGCCCCTCGTTCCAGGGCAAAGTCCAGGTCCTCCAGCAGCAAGATGCCGCTGCCTTCGCCCATGACAAACCCGTCCCGGTCCCGATCGAAAGGACGGGAGGCCTTTTCCGGTTCGTCGTTCCGGGTGGAAAGGGCCCTCATGGCATTGAACCCGCCCACCGCCAAGGGGGTGATAACCGATTCCACCCCCCCGCAGAACATCACCTTGGCCGCCCCGCGCTGAATCAATTTGAAAGAATCCCCAATGGCATGGGCCCCGGCGGCGCAAGCCGTCTCCAGTGAAAGATTGGGGCCTTTGGCCCCGAATTCGATAGCGATTTGACCGGGGGCCATGTTGGCGATGATCATGGGAATAAAAAACGGACTGATCCGATCCGGACCCCTGGAAAGCAGGGTCTTATGGGTTTCCTCGATGGTCCGCAACCCCCCCAGCCCGCTGCCGGTGATTACCCCGACCCAAGGGGCCAATTCCGGGGTGATCCGCAAGCGGGACTGTTCCTTCGCCATGCGGGCGGCCGCCAGGGCGTAGTGGATAAAGACATCCAACCGCCTGATCATCTTCTGGGGAACAAAGTCTTCGGGTTTAAACCCCTTGACCTCGCCCGCGATCCGGGTTTTAAAACCGCCGGCGTCAAAACGGGTAATCGGCCCGATCCCGGATTTCCCCCGGCAGAGTGCTTCCCAGCTCTCCTGCACCCCGATTCCCACCGGAGTTACCAGTCCCAGACCGGTTACCACTACGCGTTTTTTCAAGACCTTCCTCCTCACACCGGGGAGCAGGGTTTTTGCTTCCCGTTACTTGGAATGTTCCTGCACATAATTTATGGCGTCTTGAACGGTTTTTATTTTCTCGGCATCTTCATCAGCAATCGAAATATTGAAGGCTTCCTCCATGGCCATGATCATTTCCACCAGGTCCAAAGAATCCGCTCCCAAATCATCCACAAAGGAGGCCTGGGAAACCACGTCCTCCTCGGAAACACTCAACTGTTCACGAATAATAGCCTTTACTTTTTCTTCGACAGTCATGGGTGATTACCCTCCTTTACTTGCTTACTTACTTTATTATGAAAATATATATTCGGCACCACAAGGCTCTCATTAATAGTTAATAATTAACAATTGATTATTAATTATTGATCTCACTTACTTAGGATAATGTCGCCCCCTTATTTTCAGGATTCATATGGGGGGGCTCGTCCGAGCCCCTCACATATACATCCCCCCGTTGATATGAATCACCTGGCCGGTAATATACGCGGCCGCTCCCGAGATCAGGAAGGCCACCAGTTCGGCCACCTCCTCGGGTTGCCCGCTGCGGCCCATGGGGATGGATTTCAAAAACTCCTGGCGTACCGGTGCAGGCAGAACGGCGGTCATTTCCGTGTCGATAAAGCCGGGGGCCACGGCGTTGACCGTAATGCCCCGACCGGCCACTTCCTTAGCCACCGATTTGCTGAACCCGATGATCCCCGCCTTGGAAGCGGCGTAATTGGATTGCCCGGCATTTCCTATGGCTCCGACCACCGAGGCGATATTGACGATCTTACCGAACTTATTTTTAATCATGGAACGAATGACCGCCTGGGTGGAATTATAAACCCCCTTGAGATTGATGTTCAGCACCAGGTCCCAATCTTCTTCCTTCATGCGCATCAACAGGGTGTCTCGGGTGATGCCGGCATTATTAACCAGCACCTCGATCCGACCCCATTCCGCCAGCATCCCTTCCACCTGAGCTTGGGTTTCCTGGAATTCGGCCACATTGTAATAGTAAATCTTCCCCTGAGCGCCCCGCTCCACAACGTCCTGCAGTGTGTGTTCGGCCGCGTCCGGTTCCCGGTCGTAATGGTTCAACAGGAGGACTACCCCCGGCTGGGCCAGCCGCAGGGCGATGGCCCGGCCGATCCCTCGGGAAGCTCCGGTAATTAATATTATCATCTGTTCCGACATACGCTCTCCCTTAGGCTTTACCGCCCCCCGGCCGCTTTTAATTGCCGGATCATCTCCGGGACCACCTCAAAAAGGTCGCCCACTATACCATAGGTGGCCACGTCAAAGATAGGGGCCTGGGGATCAATGTTCACGGCCACAATGGTTTCGGAGGACTGCATGCCCACCAAATGCTGGACCGCCCCGGAAACGCCGACGGCCAGATACAATTTAGGGGCCACGGTCTTCCCGGTTTGCCCCACTTGATGGGCGTAGGGAATCCAGTCCGAATCCACCGCCCCCCGGGAGGCCCCCACGGCCGCGCCCAGACAATCGGCCAATTCCCGGATCAGAGAAAAATTTTTTCCCTCCTGCAAACCCCGGCCTCCCGTCACGATAATATCGGCTTCGGCCAGCCGCACTTTCTCCGTAAGTTCTTCGACAATTTCCAGCAGCCTGGTTTTACCGGGCACCCGTTTCCAATCCACCTCAAAGGGGACCACTTCCCCGGGTCGTCCGGGCTGTACCGCCCCTCGTTTCATCACCCGGGCTCTGACCGTGGCCATTTGCGGACGCCTCCGCGGACAGATAATGGTGGCCATAATATTGCCCCCAAAGGCCGGACGGGTCTGCAGCAGATGTTTTTTTTCCGGATCGATAGTTAAATCGGTGCAGTCGGCCGTCAACCCCGTGCCCACCTGGGTGGCCACTTTGGGGATAAAGGAACGGCCGACGGAGGTTGCGCCGGCCAGCAGGATTTCCGGCCGAACCGTCCGGATAATCTGGGTCAGGGCCTCCCCGTAAGCTTCGTCGGTAAATCCCTCCACCCGGGGATGATCCACCGTATAGACCCGATCGGCCCCCTGCGCCACCAGCTCCGCCGCCAAGGGGGCCAGATTCCGCCCCAATAAGGCCGCCGTCAGGTTCACGCCCAGGGTACCGGCCAATTCGCGGCCCTTCGCCAGCAGTTCAAAGGCCACATCCGCCAATCGCCCCAGACGCTGTTCGGCAAAAACCATCACGCCCTGATAGCCTGCTTCCGGACCGCTCGCCGAAGCCCTTTCCGGAAGGGTAATCGCTTCTTCCGGGCAAACCTCGGCGCAGGCCCCGCAGAGCGTGCATTGGTCGTTGACCACCGGTTTTCCGTCGCGCCATTCCAGCGCACTGAAGGGGCAGACTTCCAGACAGCTTTCGCAACCGGAACACCGCTCTAAGTCGATCAAAATTTCAGAACCCATCGTGCGCCGACCTCGATCAGGAAATAGCAGCAGGTATTAATTGCCGGGCGGATAATTTTTGAAGGAGCTGCCCCACCTGGTTCTCCACCGAACCCGTCAACCACTCCTTTTCCCGGGCGCGCACCGGGGCGAAAATCCGAATGACCTGGGTATAGGAACCGGCCAGACCGGTCTGCTGGGGATCGGCCCCGATATCGGCTGCGCCGTAAAGGGGGATCTTTTGACTCTTGGCCCGCATCTTCCCTTTTAATGAAGGAACCCGGGGTTCATTGATCTCCTTAACCACGGTCAGCAGGGCCGGAAGGGCAAGTTCCAGACGATCGTAGCCGTCATCCATCAGGCGTTGGACCCGGATCAACCCCTGCTCCAGGGTTTCGATCTTTCTCACCCAGGCAGCATAAGGCAGAGAAAGCCGTTCGGCCAGCCCGGGTCCTACCTGGGCGGTGTCCCCGTCAACGGCCTGCTTGCCGCAAAGGATCAAATCAAAGGGCCCGATTTTTTCAACGCCCCGAGCCAGGGTATAGGTAGTCGCCCAGGTATCGGCCCCGGCAAAGGCCCGGTCCGAAAGCAGTACCGCCTCATCCGCCCCGTAGGAAATGGCCTCCCGTAACGCGGCTTCGGCCTGCGGCGGGCCCATGGTCAGCACCGTCACGGTGCCTTCCAACCGCTCTTTGATCCGCAACCCTTCTTCCAGGGCATACATATCGTACGGATTGATGATGCTTTCCACCCCGGAACGAATCAGGGTGTGGGTCTCCGGATCCAGCTTGACCTGCCGGGCATCGGGGACTTGTTTCAAACAAACTATGATATGCATAAGTTATTGGTTTTTCTTATCTTCTTTGGATAAATCCGAAAACCGAAACAAATCCAAATGACCGAGATTCAAGATTCTAAACGTTTTAGTTTTGATCATTTGGGTTTTGAGCCTTGGTGTTTGTTTCGGCCTGCGACGAGCCCTTCGACAAGCTCAGGGCCTTGAGTTTACCGAAAGGCTCAGCCGAGTCGATTTCGTGCTTCGAATTTCGAGTTTATTTTTTCCTTCCGCCTTCTTTATTCAGCTCCTGGCCGATGATGTTGCGCTGAACCTGGTTGGTGCCTTCGTAGATTTGCAGGATCTTGGCATCACGCATCATCTTTTCAACCGGGTAATCCCGCATGTATCCGGTCCCTCCAAAAACTTGAACGGCGTCGGTAGTCACTTTCATGGCCGTGTCGCTGGCGAAGACTTTGGCCATGGCGGACACCTTGGATACCTCCTTGGCCCCGCTGTCGACATACCGGGCCACCGAGTAGACCAGGGCTCGGGCCGCCTCGGTCAGCGTAGCCATGTCAGCCAGCAGGTGTTGGATGGCTTGAAAGGCAATAATGGGTTTGCCGAATTGGACGCGGGTACGGGCGTATTGAACGGCCTCCTCCAGCGCCCCCTGGGCCAGGCCGACCCCTTGAGCCCCCACCCCGGGACGGGACTGGTCGAAGGTTTTCATGGCCACGATAAAACCCATCCCCTCCCGGGCGATCAACCGGTCTTTGGGGATCCGGCATTGGTTGAAAATCAGTTCCCGGGTGGCCGAAGCCCGTATACCCATCTTACTTTCTTTCTTACCGAAATCAAAACCGGGATCGCCCTTTTCCAGGACAAAGGCGCTGGCCCCGCGAGGGCCCTTGCTGCGGTCGGTGATGGCGATCACGGTATAGATCTCCGCCTCGCCCCCATTGGTAATCCATTGTTTCGTGCCGTTGAGGATATAGTCGTTTCCCTTTAATTCCGCCGTAGTCATGATGCCGCTGGCGTCACTGCCGGCCGTGGATTCGGTCAGCGCGAAAGCGGCCAGCTTCCGGCCGCTGGCGATTTCGGGCAAATATCTTTTCTTCTGCTCTTCGTTGCCGTATAAAAGGAGCGGGTACGCCCCCAGGGCGCTGGCCGCGTAACTGGTGGAAACACCCAGACAGGCCCGGGACAATTCCTCCACGGCCAGACAATTTTCGAAGCTTCCTCCCCCGAAACCGCCGTATTCCTGGGGTATATAGACGCCAAAGAGGTCCGACTGGCCGATCAGCTTAAGAATATCCCAGGGGAATTCCTCCTTTTCATCCAATTCAGCCCGAACCGGTTTGATGCGCTCGTCGGCGATTTTTCGGGCAATCTCTTTGATCATCTGCTGCTCTTCGGTCAGGAAGTAATCCATGTTGAACCCCTCTTAACAATTTGAACCAGAGATATTTTTGATTGGTATTACCTGATATTCTTGCGAAAAGTCCCAATCTTTCATCCTGAGCCCTTCGCTCCACTGTCATCCTGAGCAAAGCGAAGGATCTCGTCTTCCGACCCGTGGTTAGCCGGTTTTCTTCCGGAAGCTCTCCCAAAAGCGTTGGGGTTTATTTCTTCGATAGAAAGGCTCGTGCCGGTTCAAGGAATCGAGAACCTGGTCGATGATCCGGTTCTCAACCGCCCGCCGGGCCACCCGAACGGCATTCATGATGGCCTTGGGTCCGGAAGCCCCGTGGCTGATAACCACTACCCCGTTGACCCCCAGAAGAGGAACCCCTCCCTCTTCGGCGTAATCCACCCTTTTAAAAAAACGATTAAACGCCGGCTTCATCAATTGAGACCCCAGCTTGGAAACCAGGCCCGCTTTCAGGACTTCTTGCTTCAGCATCTGGCCAAGGGCTTCGGCCAGTCCCTCACTCAATTTAAGGCAGACATTCCCCACGAATCCGTCGCAAACGATCACGTCGACCTTCCCGCTGAAAAGGTCTCGCCCTTCCACATTGCCGACGAAATTCAGGGGGGTCTTCTTCAACCCCTCGAAGGTCTGGTGAACCAGTTCATTTCCTTTGGACTCTTCCTCCCCGATGCTCAACAGGCCGATCCGGGGATTGGGCCGTTTCATGATATACCGAGCCAGGGGTTCGGCCATGATGGCGAACTGGATCAACTGGGATGCCGAACAATCTACATTGGCCCCTACGTCGATGACCAGCGTCGGGGTATGGGGTGAAGGTAAAATAGCCCCTAAGGCCGGACGGTCCACCCCGGGCAGCTTGCCCAGGACCACTACGCTTAAGGCCATGGTGGCGCCGGAGTTCCCGGCGCTGACTACCCCCTGGACTTCCCCCTTTTTGACCAGCTCCAAGGCCACCCGAATGGAGGCATCCTTCTTTTTTCGAATGACCTCGATGGGGGCATCGCTCATCTCGGCCACCTGCGCAGCCGGGTGGATGGTAATCAGCTCCCGGTTAAATGTTTGTCCGGCCAACCCCTGCTTAATGGCCTCGGGGTTCCCCACCAGGACAATAGGGATGCCCAGCTCCCTGGTGGCCAGAACAGCCCCCAGTACCGCGGCGCTCGGCGCCTGATCCCCGCCCATGGCATCGACGGCAATTCTAATCGGATTCAAAAATTGATTCCCCAAGCCGGATGGACCCGCGCTGATCCCTATTCCTCTTCCTGAACAACCACTTTCCGCCCACGATAGATCCCGCAGGAGGGACAGACAAAATGGGGGAGTTTGGGTTCGTGGCACTGCGGGCAGACGGACAGAGACGGAGCCGTCAAGGCATCATGGGCCCGCCTTTTTCCCTGCCGCGACCGGGAATGTCTTCTTTTAGGTAAAGCCATTGCGTTTCCTCCAGAATCAGCTAAGCTGAATTTTTCTTAAACCATCAAATGTTGATGACCTCGCAAAAAGTCTAAAAACGACTTTCTGCTCGGCGGGGAAGGGCTTCCCCTCCCCCGCCATTTGAAGTGAATTCAAATGGTACCACCCTCACCCCAGCCCGGCGCTTAACCGCGCTCGGGCTGCTGACGGACTTTTTGCGAGTCCGTCAAATGTTGTTTTTCCCCTTTTCTCCGCACCGGCAGGGGTGGATATTTCTATTTTCGCCGCAGACCGGACACAAACCTTGACAGGAATCACGGCACAAAGGCCGCATGGGAAGATGCAGGATAACCTGTTCCAGCATCGTCTCCCAAAGATCAATCCCTTCTTCCTGCCTGACCCCGGTCTCCAGGTCCTCCAACTGAATCCTTTGATCCGGGTTCCCGCCGCCTTTCGACCCTGGGGGACTGAACACCCGCCATTGGGCTTCCAGCGGATCGTCCATTTTGATGCTGAATTCTTCCAGGCACCGACCGCAGGAAAGACGAAACTCCGCTTTCAGGCGTCCTCGAAAAAAAATCTCCGATCCGGCAGCGAAAAGATCTCCGGCCAAAGAGAACGCTCCAACGGGGGAAAAGTCCAGATTTCTTTCCCGGATCTGCTCTTTTAACCAGTCCCGGTCAAGGACCTGGTTAATGGTCAACCGCTCCCGGAGGATGGCTTCTACCGGGATAATTTTCGTCTTCGGGGCTAAATCAGCCATCAAAGTCTATCCGCAATTAAAATAAACTGTTTACTATAATCAAAAGTCGTTATATGTCAAGGGAATTCAACCCTCTGAAATACCCTCCGAGTTTCCTAAGCTCTCGCAAAAAATGGTAAAATCCATTTGAAGACCTAATTCTTCTCAGCGAACAAATCACAAGGGGTTGGTGATTAAAGTTGCCTACTGGTACGGGTAGGGAGTATCCCCCCTGATTAGATTGCCTTTCCCGTAATTCGAGCAAAAGGTGGAGATAATGCTACTTCTTTCCGTCCGCCAACCCTTTTTCCTGGCGGTCTATTTCTTCGGAACCGCCCTGCTGCAGTCCTTCTAATAGCTTACGGTTCCGAATCTGCCGGGGATATTCCTGGATGGAATCGGTGGTTTTCAAGGTCGCCATAATACTAATAACATCAGCATAATAAAGAGTATAACCAGAAGGGTTCCAGCCGTCAAGAAAACTCTCTTCGGAGAAGTCCTTCTTCCTGATTATAAAAGACCATCACAATAGTTGACATTCTGAATTAAAAAAATTATACTATTCAATAATTTAATTTGGCGGCTTGGATCCAAGCGGATTGGACTGAGACTTCCTGAAAAAGCGCTGAACAGCCTCTGGGAGAAGTCCGGGGGTTTTTTTTGTTTGATGGACTCGCATATGGAAATCATTCAAGAACTTAAAGTCATGCAATCCTGGGCGGATAATCAACGTCGGACCGGGAGGACGATTGCCTTGGTGCCGACCATGGGTTTTTTCCACTCCGGCCACCTAAATTTAATGAACCACGGCCGGGAAGTGGCCGATAAGGTAGTGGTCAGTCTGTTCGTCAACCCCTTGCAGTTCGGGGTCGGGGAGGATTTCGAAAAATACCCCCGCGACTTCGAGCGGGACCGTCAACTAGCCGAAGAGGCGGGGATGGATATCCTCTTTACCCCCCGCCATGAAGACCTTTACCCGGAGGACTATCAGACGTACGTTTCCGTGGAGGAGGTCACTCAGGGCTTATGCGGGGCCAGTCGGCCGGGGCATTTCCGAGGGGTAGCTACCATTGTTTGCAAGTTGTTTCAATTAGTTAAACCACACATGGCGATTTTCGGGCTGAAGGACTACCAACAGGTGGTCACCATTAAGCAAATGGTCCGGGACCTGAATATGGACATCGAGGTCATCGGCCGACCGACTGTTCGGGAAGCCGACGGGTTGGCCATGAGCTCCAGAAATGTGTATCTTTCAGCGGAGGACCGAATGGCCGCCCTGTCCCTCTCTCAGTCCATTTCAGCCGCCCAAAAAAGGTGCCGAGAGGGAGAACGGGAAACCGGATCAATCCTGGCCGAAGTAACCCAGGTCCTGTCCAGCCACCCGGAAAATCGGATCGACTATGCCAAAATCGTTCACCCCCAAACCCTGAAAGAATTGGAAACAATCAATCCTCAGGGCATTCTAGCCCTGGCGGTCCGGGTCGGCAAAACCCGACTGATCGATAACTATCTATTGGAGGTAGAGTAACCATGCTGCGCCACCTTTTAAAATCCAAAATCCATCGGGCAACGATCACGGATAGCAATATCCATTACCAGGGCAGTATGACCATAGACCTGGACCTGATGGAAGCCGCCGATATCCTGCCCTTTGAGCAAATCAACGTCTATAACATTTCCAATGGGGAGCGATTTGAAACCTATGCCGTGGAAGGGGCCCGCGGAAGCGGGGAGATCTGCCTGAACGGAGCGGCCGCCCGCAGAGGGGTGGTGGGGGACCTGATCATCATTGCCACCTACGCTGCGCTGAACGAACAAGAGCTGAAGAATTTTCAACCGAAGATCGTCCAGGTGGACGCCGGGAATCGCCGTTTGCTCAGAGCCGCTTAGTAGAGGCCCGGGGTGTCCCGCCTAAAAAACTGGATAAAAAAATCCCTCCTCACCGGGCTGATCGTCGTCATTCCGGTGGCCATCACCATCTATATCATCCAGGCCCTGATCGGGGTCATGGATGAATTCCTTTCCGTTATCCCCAAGACCTACCACCCTGACACCCTGCTGGGGTTTCACCTCCCTGGTTTGGGCCTGGTCCTCTTGACGCTTCTCCTCTTGGTGGTCGGTATAGCGACCCACAATTATGCCGGGAAAAAGATGGTGGGTTTATGGGAGGCCTTAGTACGCCGAATTCCCATAGTCCGGAATATTTACCAGGCCTTAAAACAATTCACCGAGGCCATCTTCCTGAATTCGGGCGGCCATTTTAAACAGGTGGTGATGTTGGAATTCCCTCGAAAGGGGGTATTTTCCATAGGATTCTCCGCAGGCCCGGCCCGGGGTGAACTGGAACGTCAGGCCGGCGAACGGATCTGGCATATTTTTATCCCCTGTACCCCCAATCCCACCACCGGTTATTACGTGCTGGCCCCGGAAAAAGAGCTGCATTTTCTTCAAATGACCGTTGAGGAGGCCTTCAAGCTGATTGTTTCCGGAGGCTTGATCGCTCCGGGGGCCAACAGCCACCCTTCTTCCGGCTCCGCCGCCCGCCCGCCGTCTATTTAAACATATTTAAGGCTTGACAATTGTAACTGATTGACTAATATGGTTTATTTTTTCAAGGAGGGTTGCCCATGAGTTCAGCCAACTATTTTTTTACCTCGGAATCGGTCACCGAAGGTCATCCGGACAAAGTAGCCGATCAGATCTCGGATTCCATCTTGGATGCCATTTTAAAGGATGACCCCAACTCCCGGGTCGCCTGCGAGACCCTGGTCACCACCGGCTTGGTTCTAATTGCCGGAGAGATTACCACGAACACTTACGTGGAAATGCCGGGAATCGTCCGGCGGACCATCAAGGAAATAGGGTATAACGATTCTTCCATGGGTTTCGACTGGGAGACCTGCGCCGTCTTGACCAGCATCGACAAGCAGTCTCCGGATATCGCTCAGGGGGTCAACGGAGACGTGAAGAAAGAACAGGGGGCCGGAGACCAGGGGATGATGTTCGGTTACGCCTGCAACGAAACCAAAGATTATATGCCCATGCCTATTTGGTACGCCCATCGACTGGCGCGACGACTGGCGGAGGTCCGCAAAAAGGGTATCCTTAAATTCCTCCGCCCTGACGGGAAGACCCAGGTGACCGTGGAGTATTTAAATGGAAAACCGGTTTCCATCCCCACCGTGGTGATTGCCGCCCAGCACACCCCCGATGTCACCTATAAAAAACTCCGGGAAGGCATTATTGAAACCGTGATCAAAAAAGTCATTCCGGCCTCTTTGCTGAACAAGAAAACCCAGTTCTTGATCAACACCACCGGGCGTTTCGTCGTCGGCGGCCCCTTGGGGGACTGCGGCATGACCGGCCGAAAAATCATCGCCGACACCTACGGGGGCCGGGGAAGCCACGGAGGCGGAGCCTTTTCCGGGAAGGATCCCTCCAAAGTAGATCGCAGTTCTTCCTATATGGCCCGCTATGTGGCCAAAAACGTGGTCGCCGCCGGTCTGGCCGACGTCTGTCGGCTCCAGGTGGCCTATACCATCGGACAGGCCGACCCGCTTTCCATTTTCGTGGATACCCGCGGGACCGGGAAGCTTCCCGATGATCAGTTAAACCGCATCATCCGGGAGACCTTCAGTTTCAAACCGGCCGACATCATCCGGCACCTGAACTTGTTGCGCCCGATTTTTAAAGACACGGCGGCCTATGGCCACTTCGGACGGACTGAACCCGGTTTCACCTGGGAAAAGATCGACAAGATCGACGTCCTCCGGGGAAAAGCCGGAATTCATAATAAACTGCGGGCTTCCAAAAAATAGCCGCGAAATAGGCCTCAATAGAAAGGATAATTTGTGGAATACGACGTCAAAGATCTTCAGTTAGCCGCCCAGGGAAATTTGCGGATCGAATGGGCGCATCAAAGCATGCCGGTATTAGACCACATTCAAAAACGCTTCGCTAAGGAAAAACCCTTAAAAGGGTACCGTTTGGCGGCTTGTCTTCATGTAACCACCGAAACGGCCAGCCTGGTCCGGACCCTGAAAGCCGGAGGGGCGGAAGTCGCCCTCTGCGCCTCCAACCCGCTGAGCACCCAGGACGACGTGGCCGCCGCCCTGGTTCACTACGATCAGATCCCGGTCTTCGCCATTAAGGGGGAAGACAGCCAGACGTATTACCGGCACATCTATCAGACCCTGGACTTCAAACCCCATCTGACCATGGACGACGGCGCCGATCTGGTTTCCACGATCCACTCGGAGAAAAGGGGACTGCTGAAAGGGATCGTCGGCGGCACCGAGGAAACCACCACCGGGGTCATCCGCCTGCGGAGTATGGCTGACTCTAAGGTCCTGGCTTACCCTATCGTGGCGGTCAACGACGCCAAAACCAAGCATCTATTTGACAACCGCTACGGCACCGGTCAAAGCACTATTGACGGAATCATCCGGGCCACCAACCGCCTGCTGGCCGGATCCGTCTTTGTGATCTGCGGCTACGGCTGGTGCGGCCGGGGAGTGGCCGTGCGGGCCAAAGGCCTGGGGGCCGATGTGGTTATCGCCGAGGTGGACCCCCTAAAGGCCCTGGAAGCGGTGATGGACGGTTTCCGGGTCCTGCCCATGGCCGAGGCGGCCAAAATCGGGGATTTCTTCTGTACGCTGACCGGGGATATCAAGGTCATCCGCAAGGAGCATTTTTCCGTCATGAAAACCGGGGCCATCGTCGCCAATTCCGGACATTTCAACGTCGAACTGGATTTGAAGGGTTTGGCCCAGATCAGCAAGAAACGCCGCGTGATCCGAGAATATGTGGAAGAATATACCTTGACCACGGGCCGAAAAATCAATGTCCTGGGAGAAGGTCGGCTGATTAACCTGGCGGCCGCGGAAGGCCACCCTTCCAGCGTTATGGACATGAGTTTTGCCAATCAGGCCCTTTGTTCGGAATATATGGTCCGCCAGGCCAAGAAATTGAAGAAGACGGTTTATCCGGTCCCCGAGGATATCGATCAGGAGATCGCCCGCCTTAAATTGGCCTCCATGGGGATCAAGATCGATACCCTGACTCCGGAGCAGAAAAAGTACTTGTCCTCCTGGGAGATGGGCACCTGATCCAGGCCTTTCATCCTATCTTATTGGTTTAAATCCGAAATTCGAATATCCAAATCCGAAACAAATTCAAATGACCAAATATCAAAATTCAAAAGTTTCTCGTTTTGAACATTGTGATTTTGGACCTTCGTGCTTGTTTCGGATTTCGTGCTTCGAATTTCGGATTTTTCTTTATGGTTGATCCTCGTCCCTTTCCTCTGTTCCTTTGTTACCACCTAATCAGCGCGCTCGCCCAAGTCAATCCTCCCCCAAAGGCCGTTAGCACTACCAACTGGTCTTTCCGAATGGCCCCCGTCCGGACTGCCTCGTCCAAAGCGATGGGGATGGAAGCCGACGAAATATTCCCGAATTTCTGCAACGTCAGATAGAACTTTTCTATAGGCACATTCAGCCGCTTGGCCAGAGATTGGAGCATTCGCAGGTTGGCCTGGTGGGGAATTACCCAGTCCACCTCTCCCAGGGTGTACCCGTTGGTTTCTACCGCTTCGACACAGGCTTCGGCAAAATGTTTCACCGCCACCCGCACCGAGGCGCTGGCCTCGATGAGTTTAAGCGTATGGAGGTCCCGATCCACGCTTTCATGGGAGATGGGCGTGGTCTTGGAGCCGCCACCCGGCAGGAGCAGGTTGGCCCCGTTGGCCCCGTCGGTGTGAATGTGGGTGGAGAGGATCGGGTGGCCCTGCCCTCCTTGATCCACGGTCAACACCACGGCACCGGCCCCGTCACCCCAGAGGATGGCCGAAGTCCGGTCTTTCCAGTTTAAGGTTCGAGTCATGATCTCCGAGGCCACGACCAGGATCGTTTGGAAAGTCCCGGCCTTCAGATATTGTTCCGCCACGTTCAGGGCAAAAACGAAACCGGAACAGGCGGCGGTAATGTCAAAAGTCACCGCCTGGTCGGCCCCCAATTTGGCCTGCAACCAGTTGGACGCGGCCGGGCAGTGGGTATCCGGGGTGATGGTGGCTACGATGATGAGCTGCAGGTCCGCCACCTTCATCCCGGCCATTTCCAAAGCCCTCCGGGAGGCCTCCAGGGCCAGGTCGGAGGCGGCCACCTGGGGCTCGGCCACCCGCCGCTCACGAATCCCGGTCCGCTGGGTGATCCATTCATCGTTGGTCTCCAATATTTTTTCCAGGTCTCGGTTATGCAACACCTGGGGAGGGAGATACGATCCGGTTCCTTGAATAAAAATGGGCATGAATTAGAACTCCTCGTTTTCTTTAGTTACGAAAAAAACAATAATCAATAGTCACCGGTTAATGATTAATTGAGAATTAAAAATTGATTATTGATTATTAGACCCGACGAGATCATCGATTCTATTCTCGTTCTGGACGTAACCTCAAACTATCAACCCGCTATCCCCACCGGAAAACAGAGGGTAATGACACTCAATTCCTTGGGACCGTGGGCGCCGAGGACCAGGTTCAGCTCAATGTCCGCCGTGCGGCTGGCCCCGGAAATAAAGGTCACGGCGCTGCCCTGAAACAAAAAGCTTTCCCCGTCGGAATAAAGGTCCAGGAACTGGTCCAGGGAGGGCAGAATACGCTCCTGGGGCAACAAGGCGATATGGTGACGAGGGGCCAAGGAAAGTCCTCGTCCCCTCGCCTGTCCCGAAGCCAGCACCAGGGTGCCGGTTTCCGCCAAAGCATAATCCACCCCGGTGATCCCCACGGTAATATCCCGAAGCGGCTTCCATGACCCGTTTCCCGGATGAAGTCTATCCGCTGGCTGATAAACGGGAAATCCCAGATCCAGTTTTTCCAGCCAGGGGCGGTCTTCCCGGGCTACGGCCTCAGGAAGACTGTCCCGACATAGTGTTTGTAAAATTTCCTTTAAAGCGGCCGGGTCCTCGGCCCGAAAGGTTCGGGCCTGCAGGGCCTTGAGTTCCAGTTCCAGCCGGTCGAGCCAATCAGTCCTGTCCATCTTCCCAAATCCGATGAAAGTTTTTTTCAGGCAGGTCTCCCCCGGCCGGCAATAGGCCTGAGGTGAATCCCTCCCCGATCCGGGCCAGACCAAAGGCCGCTTGGTATCTTTCCGGGCTGCTCTGACAGAACCCCCAGATTTCCATCATTTTTCTTTCCAGCCAGGGAAGACCGTGCTGCTCCACAATCCGCCGGCGAAGGGTCAGGAGCAAATCGGGCAGGGGAATCCGGACCGGGCAGACCTCGGCGCAGGCCCGGCAGAGGGTGGAGGCCATAGGCAGGTATTTAGCCCGTTGAATCCCCAAAAATTGGGGTGTCACCAGGGACCCGATGGGTCCGCTATACACCCAGCCATAGGCATGACCGCCGATCCGCTGGTAAACCGGGCAGACATTCAGACAGGCTCCGCAACGCAGGCAGTACAGCGACGGCCGCATTTCGTCGTCCCGGCGGAAACGGCTTCGTCCGTTATCCAGCAGCACGATGTGCATTTCTTCCGGGCCGTCCAGCTCTCCGGGCCGACGGGGCCCCTGGATCAGAGAAACATAGGTGGAGGCTTTCTGTCCGGTGGCGCTTCGGGCCAGCAGTTTCAGAAAGACCCCCAGTTCCCGGAGGCCGGGAATCACCTTTTCTATCCCCACCAGCGCCACATGGACCCGGGGGAAGGTAGTGGAAAAACGGGCGTTACCCTCGTTTTCCAGGATGACGATGGTTCCGGTTCGGGCCAGAGCGAAGTTGGCCCCACTGATCCCCAGACCGGCCTGAAAATATTTGTCCCGCAGGAATTCTCGGGCCACCTGGGTCAGTTTTACCGGGTCATCGTAGAGCGGCACCCCTAATTTTTTATTAAAAAGGAGGGCGATCTCCTGCTGGGTCTTGTGCAGGGCCGGGGCGATAATATGAGAAGGCCCTTCCCCGGCCAACTGGATGATAAATTCGCCCAGATCGGTCTCCCAGACCTGGATTCCGGCGGCCTCCAGGTAGCGGTTCAGGTCGATCTCTTCAGTGGTCATGGACTTGCCCTTGACCACTATCTCGATCCCCTGGGATTGAGCCAGGTCTCCGATATAGCGGCAGGCGTCGGCCCCGTCCGCGGCGCGGTGCACGGTAATGCCCAGCTTTTGGGCCGAGGCCGTGAACTCCTCCAGATAATCGTCCAAATGCGCTATGGCCTCGGCCTTGATTTCGTGGGCCCGGGTCCGGAGGGCCTCGGCCTCAGGCAGCTCCCCGAAGGCCTTGGTCCGGTTCTGGCTGAAACGACCGGAAGCCCGGGATATGGCCTCCTGCATGGTCTTATCTTCCAGGGCCAGGGCGGCTTGTTTTCTAAATTGTTCAGTTCGTATGTTCATAGATCAGGAACGGCTGTTTAAAATTTCCACGAGGTGTTTAACCTTGATCGGCGACTTGAGCCGGTTCAAACCTCCCTGGATATTCATCAAGCAGCCCGGGTCGTTGCCGACCACCCATTCCGCCCCGGTAGCCAGGATTTGTTTTATCTTTTCCCCGGTGATGGCCTGCGAGACCTCGGGAAAACGCCGGGAAAACAGCCCGCCGAAACCGCAGCAGGCCTTGGAATCGGCCATTTCAACCAACTCCAGCCCTTTGACCTGAGAGAGCAACCGCCTGGGCTCCTCGTATATTCCCAGGCCGCGGGCGGAGTGGCAGGAGTCGTGATAAGTGACTTTTCCCTGGAAACGGGCCCGAATCTTTTCGGATACCGCGAAGGTGGTCAGGAACTGTGAGGCCTCAAAAATTTTCCCCCCCACGGCCTGGGCCTTTTCCAGCCAGACCGGCTCAGTCGTCAAAAGTTCCGGGTAGTGATTCCTGACCATGGCCGTGCAGGAACCGGAGGGGCAGACAATGCATTCCGACGATTCAAATATATCGAGAAACCGGCGAGCCAGCTTCCGGGCGACATCAAAATACCCCTGGTTAAAAGCTGGCTGCCCGCAGCAGGTCTGGTCCCGGGGATAATCCACTCGGAAGCCGCACTTTTTCAGCAAAACCAGCAGGTCCTGGGCCGCCCGGGGATAAAGGGAATCCATCAGACAGGGAATAAACAAGGTTACGGATGAGGGGACCTTAAGATCCATAGGTTGTTTTGTAGCACAAAAAACGCTATAACTCTATATTTTAAAACAAAGGGTGCTAAAGTCATTCCCATGGGAACAATTGAGCCGGTGAACAGGTCTAATAATAGGGATGGAACGATCCGGCCCCTGGCCGATGAAGACGAAGTCCTGGTGCGATCGGCGCAGAAGGGAGATCTCCGAGCCTTTGAAACCCTGGTGGAAAAGTACCAGAAGAAGATGCTCAACCTCGCCTATCGGCTGCTGGGAGATTATGAAGAGGCCGGCGACGCGGTTCAGGAGGCCTTCTTATCCGCCTTCCGCGCCGTCGGGAAGTTTAGAGGCGAGGCAAAATTTTCGAGCTGGCTCTATGGTATCGTGCTCAATCAGGCCAGAAACCGCGTGAAGCAGATCGCCTCCCGGGAACGTCACCACGCGCTCTCCCTCGATGATCCTCCGGCGGCAGGGTCGGGACGCTTGGACCCCGATCCTCCGTCCTCGGAGGCCTCGGTCCTGGCCCAACTGGAAAAGAAGGAAATCGAGGAAAAAGTCCAGGAGTGCATCAATCAATTGGACGAGGGCTATCGGGAAGTTTTGGTCCTCCGCGATATTCTGGGACATTCCTATGAAGAGATTCAGCAAACCCTTAGACTCCCCGATGGAACGGTCAAATCCCGTCTTTTCCGGGCCAGGGAGTCCGTCAAGAATTGTCTGAAAAAAGGTTTTGGTGACTTATGAACCCCTGCCAGGAATTTGAGAAAAAACTCCCGGCCTATCAGGAAGGGCTGATTTCCGGTCAGGACCAGAAGGACCTGGAAGACCACCTTCGCTCCTGTGAACCCTGTCGCCTGGCTCTCCGGGACCTGAACCAGACCAAGGAACTTTTAGGCCGTCTCCCGGAGGTCGCTCCCCCTCCCTGGTTCACTCAAAAGGTCATGGCCCGGGTCCGTGAAGAAGCAGCAGGGGAAAGAGGTCTCCTCAGAAAATTGTTTTATCCCCTCCATATTAAAATTCCTCTGGAGGCGATGGCTTCCATCCTGGTAGTGATTCTGGCCGTCTATGTCTTCAAAGCCAACGAACCGGAGATGCCGCTTTTAAGGGCGCCTTCGGAATCGGTTTCCCCCGTTCCCTAAGGATTTTGCCTATCAAAAAAAGGGAAAGGAGACTGCTCCGATTCCTGTCTGCCCCGGCACCCCCGATAATCCCCCAAAATCTGGAAACCAAAACTGCAGCCGGGAGTCGACTAGAAAAAGAACAGGCTGCCCGCCAACTCTCGGGGTCAGGGATCATGGGGGATAAAGAAACGGAAGAGAAGAGACCTGCGGCAGCCGGATCCTCGATGCCACCGGCAAGGGAAATCCCGAATGAAATCTTCGCCAATAAAATGGAGGCGCCCGGAACTCCCGTTGCCCCTCTGAAAAAAATCGAATCCTCTGAAAGCAAACCGGCTCCAGCCTTGGGGGCGGTCAGGAAAGAAAAAGACCGGGCGCAACCACGAGCCTTTGAATTATTGGAAGAGAAGGGCAAATCGGCCTCGGGCCGCTCAACGGTCGGACCAGCCGCCGCCTTTAAATCTACGCCGACTGGGTTTACCCTCCGGGTTCGAGACGTTCAGGAGGCCGCAAAAAAAGCCCTGGACCTGCTTTCGCGGATAGGCGCCAAAAATGTTCACCGGGAGACAACGCCTGAGAGAGAAGTCATCACCGCCGCCGTAGCGTCTCCAACAATCCCTAATCTCCTCAACCAACTGAACACCCTGGGGGAGGTCCAGGGAAAAGGCCTGCTCCCTCCCGCCCAAGAAGAGCCAGTTGCGATTCGAATAGAAATCGTTCCAAATACACCTTAGCCATTGGGGGGGGGAATGAGAAAGGTGGCTGGGACTGTTTGACTTTTCATAATTTGGAGGTAAGATATATTTGATAAATAATCCAAGTGTTCTTGTTGGCAACCTAATACCAAAGGGAGTGTCGATGGAAGAGTTATGGAACCCTGTTTCTCGATAGAGGAGTGGGGTTTTTGTTTTAATACTAACATCTAATGGGTGGCCTCATGAAAGATGATGACAAAACCAGAGAGCAATTCGTCCAGGAACTATCGGAATTACGTTCGAAAAATGCCATGCTGGAAAAAGCGATAACCGGGAATAGGTCGACTGAGCTGGCAGTCGATGAGGCCCGTCTCTATGCCGAGAGCGTCATCAACACCGTGCGTGAACCCCTAATTTCTTTGGACCAAGACCTCCGGGTGGTCACGGTCAGCCGCTCCTTCTATGAATTCTTTAAGGTAATGCCTGAAGAAACCGTGGGGCATCTTATTTATGACCTGGGCAATAAACAGTGGGATATCCCTAAATTGCGGGAATTGCTGGAAACCATCCTTCCCCAAAAAACAACCTTTGATAACTATGAGGTTGAACATGATTTTGCTTCTATTGGCCGGCGCATAATGCTTTTGAATGCTCGGCAGATTCAAAGAGAAGGGGGGAAGGAACGGATCATTCTCCTGGCCATCGAGGATATCACCGAGCGCAGGGAGATAGAAAATGGGCTGAAAAAAGCCCATGAAGAGTTAAAGGAGTTGGCCAGCGAGTTAAAACGTAGCGCTCAGGTAAAATCTGAATTCCTGGCCAACATGTCGCATGAGCTCAGGACCCCGCTTAACTCCATTAACGGTTTCTCGGAGGTATTATCTGACGAGACTTTCGGACCGCTTAATGAGAAGCAGAAAAAATACGTAAACAATGTTTTAACCAGCGGGAGGCATCTTCTCTTACTGATAAATCAGATACTTGATATGGCCAAAGTTGAAGCCGGAAAGATGAAGTTGGCCCTGTCCAACTTACCTATGAAAAACCTATTAAATGAGATTTCGCTACTGGTAGAGGAGATGGTCAACAAAAAAAAGATTATCATGTTGCTTAACATAACCGAAGATCTGCCGAATATAGAGGCAGATGAGCTGAAGGTAAAAGAGATAATGTACAACCTGCTTTCAAACGCGGTTAAATTTACCCCCGAGGGTGGTCAGATTGGCATGCGGGCGAAAAAAGCCGATTCCGAGATAGAAGTAATGGTCTGGGATACAGGAATTGGCATCGCGCCAGAAAACATGGAGAAAATATTTGAAGGTTTTTTCCGTGTCGATACCCCCTATTCTCGGGTGACTGAGGGGACCGGGCTCGGTTTGCCGCTCTCTAAAAAGCTGGTCGAACTGCACGGCGGGAAGCTTTCTGTAAAATCAGAGGGTCTAAATAAAGGCACCTCGGTCCGGTTTACTCTGCCTATTATATCCAGGAGGGTGGTGTGAGGTGAGGCAGAAAGCCTTAGTGGTCGATGATAACGGAAATAATCTGCTGCTGGAGAAAGACCTTTTGGAGGTCGCCGGCTTTGAAGTATTCGAAGCCGAAACGGCTGCCGACGGAATGGCCATTGCCAGGAGAAAAAAACCGGATATTATAATAATGGATGTCCGGCTTCCGGATATGCGGGGTACCGAAGCCGCCAGGATATTGCGTCAAGGAAAAGAAACAGGCGATATTCCCATTGTTTTTGTGACTGCGTCTGTAATGGCGGAAGGCAGAGAAGAGGCCCAAGCCATAACCAACACCGGATTTATAGGCAAGCCGATAAATACGCGCACCTTTGCGAAAGAAATCAGTCAATTTATTAAGTCGGCGATCTAATCTATTGAAAAGTCAAACTCAAGAAAGTTAGAGGATGAAAGACAAACCGGTTATCTTAATTGTGGATGACCAGCGCCAAAACATTGAACTGCTCGAAGCCTACCTTGATTCGCAGGATTATGAAATTGTCGAGGCGGCCAACGGTAAAGAGGCGCTGAGGAAACTTTCTGATAATCAAATCGATCTGATGCTGCTGGACGTAAAGATGCCCGGCATGGATGGTTTGGAAGTTATCCGCAGGGTCAGGCAAGATAAAGCCCAGCGATTGCTTCCGATAATCTTGGTTACCGTATTGCAGGAAACGGAAGATCGGATAAAGGGAATTGAAGTCGGGTGCGATGATTTTATTTCATATCCCATTGATAAGCTGGAGCTTTTAGCCCGGGTCCGGTCCCTGCTGCGGGTCAAGGCCTACAACGACTTGATGCGTAATTACCAGAAAGAGCTGGAGTTCGAGGTAACCAGGAGGACCGAGGAATTAAAGCAGGCCCTGGAAAACCTCCAGCAGGACATCACCGCGCGCAAGCGGGCGGAGGAGAACCTGCGGGCGAGCGAGGAGCGCTACAAGGCTCTTTTCGATCGTTCGCTCGACCTGGTCTACACCATGGATTTCGAAGGTCGCTTCATCGATGCCAACCAAGCCGCCTTGAATCGTCTTGGCTATACCAGGGAAGAGATCCGTTCCCTCAATTTTGCCTCGTTCTTGAGCGAAGATCAGCTTCCGCTGGCCATCAGAACACTAGAGGAGATTCGGGAAACCGGCATTCAAAAGGACCTGCTTGAGTTCAGGTTGCGGAACAAAGACGGTACCCAGGTTTACGTGGAGACACAAGGATCTTCCGTCATGTCCAACGGAACACCTATAGCCATCCAGGCGATCGCCCGTGACATTACCTGCCGCAAGCAGGCGGAGAGGGACTTAGAAGGGAGTGAAGCCAAGATGCGCAGCATCCTGGACAATATCGGGATCGGCGTAGCCCTTATCAGTCCCAATATGGAGGTTCTCGACCTGAACCACCGGATGCGCCAGTGGTTCCCGGCCATCGATCCGGGTCAACACCCGATCTGCTACCGCGCGTTCAACGACCCGCCACGCGAGGAGGTGTGTGACTACTGTCCCACCCACAAGACACTGCAGGACGGCCTGGTCCACGAAGCCACGGTGCAAACACCACAGGCTGGTGTCGTTCAAAATTACCGCATCGTTTCTTCTCCGATCCTCAACGCCTCGGGCGAGGTTACGGCGGCGATCGAGATGGTCGAAGACATCACCGAGAAACTTTCCCTGGAGTCCCAGATCCGCCAGGCCCAGAAGATGGAAGCGGTAGGCCGACTGGCTGGCGGAGTGGCCCATGATTTTAATAACATGCTGGGGATCATTCTAGGATATACACAAATGGCTTTAGACGAGGCGGGTCCCGGGACGCTCCTCCATGACAATCTTACGGAAATCCGGGTAGCCGCTCAACGTTCTGTCGAACTCACCCGGCAATTGCTGGCCTTTGCCCGCAAGCAGACGATCAACCCTCAGGTGCTCGACCTGAACGAGACGGTGGAAGGTATGCTCAAGCTGCTCCGGCGGCTGATCGGCGAAGACATCGATCTGGCTTGGCAGCCGGAGTCGGGCTTGTGGCCGGTCAAGATGGACCTCACCCAGGTCGAACAAATCTTGGCCAATCTGTGCGTCAACGCCCGGGACGCCATTAGACATGTCGGCAAGGTCACCATCGAAACGGGAAACGCCGTCTTTGATCAGGCCTACTGTGCCGATCACCCGGGGTTTGTACCGGGAGAGTATGTGCTGCTGGCCGTTAGCGACGACGGTTGCGGCATGGATAAAGAAACCCTCGACCAGATTTTTGAACCGTTTTTTACTACCAAGGAGGTGGGGCTAGGAACCGGTCTGGGGCTGGCCACGGTTTACGGCATCGTCAAACAGAACAACGGCTTCATCAACGTCTATAGTGAACCGGGGAAAGGAACGACCTTTAAAATTTACCTGGCCCGTCAGGCGGGCCAGGCCGCCGACATCCAGGAAGAAAGCGAGGGAGCGCTCCCGTTAAGTCAGGGCGAGACCGTGCTGGTGGTGGAGGACGAGGTCGCGCTACTGAAACTCGCCGGCGGGATCCTCAATAAGCTGGGCTACATCGTGCTGACCGCGGGCGCACCGGGGGAGGCCTTGCGTTTGGTCGAGGGATACACCGGGGAGATTCACCTTCTGCTGGCCGACGTTATCCTGCCCGAAATGAACGGCCGGGACTTGGCGGAACAAATTAAAGCGATCCGGCCGACGATGAAATGCCTGTTCATGTCCGGCTACACCGCCGATGTGATCGCCCACCGGGGCATGCTGGACGAGGGGGTACAGTTCATCCCCAAGCCCTTCTCGGTGAGGGAGCTGGCCGCCAAAGTCAGAACAGTACTGGAAAAAAGTGAGTGCCCGGACTCTCTCGCTGACCGGTATCACCGGATCCCCCTCCCCGACCGCTCGATCCACTCCCGGTAGCGAGCGGCCATTTCCCGGGCCTCGGGGTGACGGACCAGATCCTCCAGGGAATAGCGCATTTTGCTTTTCCAGTTGGGATATTGGTTGGTGGTGCCGGGCAGATTCTGCTGGTTCATCTCCAAAAATAGATCTTCCTGGTTGAGGACCACCAGTTTAGCCGTCGTGGAAACCAGAAAACCGATGACCGCCCGGTGCAACGCCGGAGTGACCCGAGGTTGATCCTGGGCATGAAGCTCTCGAGCCTCGAGGGCGGACAGAAATCCGCAGCGCTGCAGGGTGTCGATCATCTGCCGCTTATCATGAATGCGCTGAAGCAGGCTTCCCTGGAAGGCGACATCATCAGGAAGAAACCCCAAATCCCGGCGCAGGCGGATATCCCCGGAAGACCAGAAACCGGCCAGCGTGGGCAGGTCATGGGTGCTGACCGCCGCCAAGGCCCTTTCCGGGTATTCACCCGGGTCCTTGAACTCCCCCGATTCCTTCTTTTCAAAATAGAATAAGCGGTAGGAAAAAATGCCGTGCCGCCCCAAGACCTCCCGGACCTCATTCGGGACGGTCCCCAGGTCCTCGCCGATGATCAGCGTTTTATTCCGCAGGCTTTCCAGACAAAGAATTTTGATCAGATCTTCGGAATAATCCTTTACATATCCCCCCTGGGCCGCGGGCTGCCCTTCCGCGATCCAGAAAAGACGAAAGAATTTCATGACGTGATCGATCCGTAGTGCCCCGCCCGGCCGGCAGTTTCTACGGATTTCATCGGCCAGCAGGCGATAGCCATGATCCCGGTGTTTTTCCCGGTTGGCCGGATGAAAACCCCAGTCCTGTCCCTGGGGGGCAAAATCATCGGGCGGCGCCCCGGCTTTCACCCCGGGTATCAGAAAATCGTGGTAGGCCCAGGCATCGGCCCCTCCGGGGTCGATACCCAGGGCCAGGTCCAGGTAGAGGCCGAGTTCCGCTCCCCTTTCCCGGGCGGCTCGCTGAACCTCTTCCAGTTGTTCTTCCACCTGCCATTGCAGGTACTGGTGGAACAAAAGCCTTTCTCCCTGCTCCTGGCAAAAGGCCTCCACCTCCTTGGAACCTGGGTCTTGAAAAGGCAGGGGCCAATCTCGCCAAACCTGCCGGAAAGGGGGCTGCTTTCGAAAAAATTCGTCCAGGGCGCAGAAGGCGGCAAAAAGCTCCAGGGGCTTTCCTTCCCGTTTCAAGTAGCTTTTAAAGGATTTCAGGCGAGAGTCGCCCGCCTGATCGGGCTTCCAGTGCCTTTCCAGGAAGGTCTTAAAGACTTCCTCCAGAACCATCCCCTTTAATTGCGACGCCGCTTCATATTCCACCCAGGGCGATTCCCTGAGCTCGATAACTATCTTTACAAATTCCGGCGAACAGGCCAGGGCCCGGGCCGGCCAGGACCGGTGATATTCCTCGATGGCGGTCACATCCAAGTAGATCGTATTCCGATAAAACCGGCTGGTGGGGTAGTAGGGGCTGATATTATACGGCTCCCGGTTAGTCAGGGCATGGAGGGGCAGGAGCCCGATGACATCCACCTGAAGCCGGTCCACGGCCCAACCGACCAGTTTTTTCAAATCACTGAAATCCCCGATCCCCCAGTTGCGGGCGGACCGCAGCCCGTGCAAGGCCGCCAGCAACCCGGCCCGCTTACCGTCCTCCGCCAGGACCGGTGGAAGGTAGGCCCGCTCCGGGCAAAGAATGACGGTGATCTCCTGCCACCATCGTTGATTTTGAAAGGCTACCGAAAGCGAAAAGCGGTGAACCCCCAAAGGCAATCCCCGGGGAAAGGGAATGCCCGCCTTCTGGAATAAGCCTCCCGCGATGCGCCGCGTTTCCTTAATCCTTACCGCTTCGGAATCGAAGCTTTGGATTCTTTGGTACCCTTCCTCTTCCTCGATCGATAATTCGATCTGGAGAAGCTGAAGCAGACGATCCGGGGGGAGATCCTCCGTCAGCGGAAATTGAAAGCTGATTTCCTCGGGCAAATGCGTTTGATATTCCACCCAAACCGGCCGGGTCAGTTGCTGCCAGGGTCTCTCCTGTTCCTGGCGCAGTGCTTGCTGCAAGTCCTCCGGGGTCTTAAAGTCCAGTCCCAGGGACCGGAAAAAAATGCGCAGGGTCTCCTTAGAGAGCACATGGACCTGACCTCGGAGATCGGTATACTCCAGCTCAATCCCCTTCCAGCCGGCCAGCTCTCGAAGCGCGGTCCACTCCTCTCGTTTAACGTCTTCCAACGGCCTGATTCCTTTCCGCGCCACAGGTCCGGATTCCATCGGCCACCCAGAGGCTCCCGTTTTCGCATAAGGTCAGCCGACGGGAATCGAGATCTTCCTCGAATAACCGGCGAACGATTCGGATCCCCTCCCCTTCCGGGTCGATTTCCGGGAGCCCGCCGTTAACCAGCCTCACCGGGACCAACTGCCCGTCGAGAAAACGCCCGGAATCCGCATCCAGGCGAACTTTCAAAATCACGCTGATCCCGTTGGGGCCTTTCAGGTTAAACAGCCCGTAGGTTAAAAAATTGCCCAGGCTATAGGCGATCAGTTTTCCTTGATAAACCTCCATGGCCCGCAGGACATGCGGGCCGTGTCCCAAAACCAGATCCGCCCCGGCCTCCACCACCGACCGGGCAAATCGAACCACGTTGCCCCGCTTCTCCCCCAGGAAAACCTCGTTCCGATCGGCCACATGTTGGGCTGAGCGCCCTTCCGCCCCCCCGTGAAAGGAGACGATCACCAGGTCGTAATTGGCTTTAAGTTGCCTGACGATTTCCACGGCCCGGGGAATTTCCAGGATCGAATAGGAATATTTTGAAGCCTGATAGGAGAAGCCCGCCACCACGATTCGCTTTCCTCGGATTTCGAAAAAAGCCAGGGTGGTCCCGCCCGCGGCCTTGATCCCCGCGCCTTGAAGGGTCTCGAGGGTATTCCGGATCCCTTCCGGGCCGAAATCCCAAGCATGGTTATTGGCCAGATTGACCACGTTGAAGCTGTTCTGCTTCAAGTGCCGGACATAACGGGCGGGTGTCCTGAATTCAAAGCACCAGGGACTTTTATCCTCCCGGCATTTCCCTCCCTCCTCCCCATCCGACAGGGTACCTTCCAGGTTTCCGAAGACCAGATCGCCGTTCCGAAGCTGCTCACTGACCTCCTGAAACAGCCCTTCCCCGTCATCGGGAGGCAGTGCGGTCCGCTGCCCGGTGGAGCCCATCATAATGTCCCCCACGGCCGTTAGGGTCAAGGGCTCGCTGCCCGCCTGGAGGAGGACAGGCTGCCCGAGGATCAGGAGTGAGAGAACAAGGGGGATTCCAAGTTTCCAAGGCATAAAAGCAACCAACCTAATTAAGATTTTGGGTTTAAGCTCGAAATCCGATTTTAGAAATCCTAAAGGATTCTAACTCGGGGGTGAATTATAGCACAGGGAAATATTTCCTTTGGCATTAATTTTTGCTACCTCTTTTTGGCAATCTTTGCTATTTTTGTTGAAATTTGAGGAAGGAGAACCGTACGGATGCGCCTGATCTTCCTGGGAACCAACGGCTGGTACGATACCCCTACCGGCAATACCGTCTGTATTCTACTGGAAACCCAAAAGGAAACCATCATCCTGGATGCCGGCAACGGCTTTCACAAAATTGACCGCTATCTTGACCCTCGCAAACCGATCTACCTTTTTTTAAGCCATTTCCATCTGGACCATGTGATCGGTCTGCATGTTTTGAACAAATTCAATTTTTCCCGAGGGATTGAGGTCTACGGGCCACCGGGGATCAAAAAATTTCTGACGCTGTTGATCCGCCAGCCTTTCACCGCCAACCTTAAAAACCTGAACACCCCTTTGCGAATCCACGAACGGCTTGCCCTGCCGGCACTGCCTTTTTCAGTGGAAATGAGAAAATTAACGCATATTTCTCCCTGCTACGGCTACCGCTTTACCCTGGAGAATAAAACCATCGCCTATTGCACCGATACCGGACCTTGTCGCAATTTAGGATTGTTGGCCCGGCAGGCCGACCTGTTGATTACCGAATGCGCCTTTAAAGGCGGTGAAACACTCAAGTGGCCCCACCTTAATCCGGTCTTGGCCGCCCAGGCCGCCCAGGAGGCGGGCGCCAAAAAATTGGTCCTGGTTCATTTTGACGCTAGTTTATATACTACGCTTAAGGACCGCCGGGAGGCCCAGGCCAAGGCTCGAAAAATATTCCCCAACACCCTGGCCGCCAGGGATGATCAGGAAATTATAGTGTGAAAAACATCTTGGCCATATATGGCAGCCCGCGGCGCCAAGGCAACACGGCGCTCTTGCTGGACCGAGCGGTTCAAGGGGCTGAAGAAGCTGGGGCGACCGTAAAAAAAATCGTCCTCCGGGATTTAAAGATCTCTCCCTGCCTGGAAATTTACGGCTGCAAGGAAACGGGCCGCTGCGCCATCCAGGATGATTTTCAAAAAGTTTATGATCAGCTTCAGCAATGCCGGGGATTGATGCTGGCCTCTCCGATCTTTTTCTATACGGTCAGCGCCCAGGCCAAAATCCTCATGGACCGTTGCCAGTCTTTCTGGGTCAAAAAATACTGGATCGACGGCACCCCTTTCGGTCAAAGGGACTATTCCCGCCGGGGTCTTTTTATTTCCGTGGGGGCGACTTCCGGCACAAAAGCTCTTTGACGGGGCGCTTCAAACCGTAAAGTATTTTTTTGATGTCCTGGACATGGAATTGTGGCAGGCCCTGCTGTATCGCGGACTGGATTTCGAGGGAGACGTCCTGAAGCACCCGGAATATCTAGAAGAAGCCCGGCTTAAGGGAAAAGCCTTCGCGCGGACCCTTTGACCGGCTGGCTCAAAATCTCACCAACGGAGCGCCATTATGAAATCCTATCGAAAAGAACTCTGGTTCAATATCCCGCAGCGACGAGCCTTCATCAATATCACCGACGAGGTCGAGCGCTGTTTGAAAGACAGCGGCATCCGGGAGGGCCTGGTATTGGTCAATGCCATGCACATCACCGCCTCGGTCTTTATCAACGACGATGAGTCGGGCCTGCACCAGGATTATGACCGCTGGCTGGAAAAACTGGCCCCCCACGAACCCGTCAGTCAGTATCTCCATAATCGGACCGGGGAGGACAACGGCGATGCCCACCTGAAACGCCAGGTCATGGGCCGGGAAGTGGTGGTGGCCATCAGCAGTGGAAAACTCGATTTCGGTCCCTGGGAGCAGATTTTTTACGGCGAATTTGACGGGGGAAGAAAGAAAAGGGTTTTGGTAAAAATTATTGGAGAATAGTAACTAAAGGGAGAATTTTATGCCTGGTTTACCGACGACCAAAGTCGGCTCCCGATCAAGCTTCAGGGAGGTGTCCTCCTCGGCTCCATTGTCGGTAAATTGGTTGAATGGCAAGTGGACGATAAGCCCATATTCCGGAACCCTGAGTCCTGATTTTTCCCTTTCACCTACAAGTCAACTAGAACCATGATCCCAAAGTTTAACAATTACGGTTCGAAACATGCATGAGCCCGCGATTCATAGAATAGAGTAAAAACCTCCTCTATGAGTGAGGCCAGGTTTTTTTCTGAGTTCTCCGACCACTTGTCAACAGCGCATTTCCGGCAGGGTTTCACCTCTCCTGAGGTTTCCATTCTCCAAGTTGGGCTCTGCACAATTGTCTCGTAGGAACTATCGCGAGTTCAACTCAATTCTTATTCTTTAATTAACTTCGTTTCGGGGTCAGGGTTGGCTACCCATCCGGATGGTCATCGTGCACCGACGGGCTCCGTTAAACCCGTTGAGTTCGTATCGGCCATCGCGATAGGTTCCCGCATATCGAGCCCGGTACGTTTCACCCCGCAATCGTTTAGCATCGGCTATGCCCATTCCGGAAAGCACGAGGTGTCCGTCCGGAGACGGCCGGCCGCTGATCAACAGATAGCCGGGTTTTCCTGGAAAACCTTGCTCAACGATCATTGCACCGTTTGACACACGAACCGAAATTGTATCGCTGAAGGCCCGTAAATCTTCATAGGCCGCACACGATCTCAAAGCCAGACCGCGATCGGAGTCGGTGAGCACCGGCGCCACGGGCGGCGCATTGGTTTGCGGCGTAGCGGATGAGGCGACGGTCGCTGGGGGGCTGGGGGGTAGGCTCGGCTTCTCGACAGGAGCGGTAATTGGCGAAACGGCCTTCGGTGTGGGGGCAGTCACGGTGCCCGTCGTCGTGGTGGAGGGTGTTGAAGTTGTCCCGGCTGACTTTGTCGGTTCAGCAGTAATAACTCGCGGTGGGGACGTTGATCCTTGCCCGGTCGTATACATCCTCTGCATCATTTCCGTCATGGATGAAGTTACGCCGTCTTTGCGCTCGCCGAGTCGGCCGGCCGCCCGCTGTTTCGCCATTTCGGCCTCAGTGCGTGATTTTGCGAGTTCGGCCTCGGCCTTCTCCTTCTCGGCTTCCGCGATACGCAACTTCATTTTCGTTTCCTCCGATACAACCCCAGATGGGCTCACCGAGGGTGTTCGTTCTGCGGGAAGGGGAGGCGGGGCGGATACCGGTGTAGACCGGCGTTTAAATAATCCGGCCTGCCAGGCACCGGCTACAAAAACCACCAGTAGAACGGTCCCGCCAATACCAAGCCAAAGCTTCCGAGTCGGTGGCGCGTGGTGGTCTGCGTCCGACTTCCCACCGCTCCGATTGAACCGATAAACGCGAATTGGGCGGGAGATGTTTTTCAGAGACTTCTCACCGAGGTCGACAAATCCGATACTCAGCTTCCCTATGATTTGGTCATAAACCGAAGAAGAGATGCAGATCCCACCAGGTTCAGCAATACTTTCGAGTCGCGCCGCCACGTTAACTCCGTCCCCCAGGATATTGGTGCCATCCACCATCACGTCGCCAAAGTTGATGCCGATGCGAAATTCGAGACGCCGTAATTCGGGGGCGGCATCATTGTGGGTCTGAAGCGCCTCCTGGATCTCAACAGCGCAGCGGACTGCCTCGACCGAACTTGGGAATTCGGCCAGGACACTATCGCCCGCCGTTCCGAAGATACGGCCCTCGTGGGCCACGATAAGGGGGTCGATAATCGCCCGCTGGCCCGCCAGCACCTGAACCGCGGCTTCCTCGTTCTCGCTCATCTGCCGGCTGTATCCGACAGCATCGGCGGCGAGAATTGCAGTCAACCGGCGCTTGATGGTGGGAGCAAAAGTTCCGGTTTCCATCTGGAAATAACCTGCCTTTCAATCCAAGATTTTTATTGCCGTCTCTAATTTTTTTACGACTCGATAAAATGTCTTTTTTGGTGGAAGAGCATAAGTTCAGCAAAAAGATAAGGGAAAGCAGCCCCTAGATTATACATGATTTTGGGGATGGTAAATAGAGGGATTTATGGTTTAAGAAGAGCCGTTTCTTGGTCTATCTAACCAATTTCCGTTTGTACTGCGCTGAATTTTCAAAAATTGAATTTGCAAAATTTCAGGAAGAAGCAACTGAAATAGCCAACGAAAAATGCTTTCTTATTCTCTGCTACGCCCTCATTTATTAGTCCTGGCCAAGGTAAGACATTTATCAGAGGGACAACTTGGGTGCCACTCGCCACTCATGTCCGCAGACAATAACTTGCCGCCCTCACTGGGGGTTATAATGATAATTCCCCCCTTTTTGGTGTACACCCAAATGCGGTCGTCTGAGATTCGCCATTTAAATTCCAAAGGGGTGCCATTCTCCCCCAGAGTCCATGTGCATTCGCCCCCCTCCTTGAGGACAAGTTCAACGTGGTCTTTGCCGGCAAAAGGTTCGACGGAACGATAGGTCCCCACATACGGTAACTGTGATTCTCCACAGCCCCCCAAGAGAACCCAGGCAAGGATCAATCCTATAGCGATAGACTGCTTCCGTAAGAAGTTAGTCATATCTTCCTCTCCCGCCAGACAAATCCCCCCCGATCCAGGACAAAGATACGGTCATAGAGGAAGATTTGGGCACACATGAAAAGCAAACCCAGGTCTTTAAGAACTTTCCACCAGGTTATCGGCTCGCCGGCTTCACCTACGCAGCCGCAGTTTATGGATAATCCCTGCCAGAGGACGTTGATCAGTCCGACAATAAAAATGATGTTCATTCCTCCGATCAAGGTGGCGGCAGTGGACGTGCGAATGCCCAAAAACAGAAACAGTCCGCCAACCAGTTCCGCCCAGGGAAGAATGAGAGCAAATAAATTTACTCCCCAGGCCGGAACCATACCATAATCCACCACGTTCAGGGCAAAGACGGCCGGCCGTATGATTTTACTCAAGGCAGATTGGATGAAGATTATTCCTAAGAGCAGACGACAAACCACTGATAAATAGGGGCTGCGACGCACCGGGGGAATCCACATCAAAACAAAGATGGACACCGAAAGCCACTCCAGAAAACTAAAAAAATCTAGAGGGGCCGAAGGAAAGGCCTCGGCTTTTCCCTCTTCCAGGGAGAAGGCGCCCCCATCCCAGGCCTGGAAGTTACCGCCCAACACCATTACTTTTTCAAAACCCTTATTTCTTAACATCTGGGCCAACTCGATATCGAAGCGTTGGCTGGTACTGCCACCGTAGACGAGAATCGGCTTATCTTTAGGTATTTGCTCACGCTCCAGGGTGATCTGAAACATAGGAAACATCAGGTCAAAAAAGGTGACCTGAAGATTGATTGCACCCTTAATATGCTTCTGTTTATAAAAGCTGTTTTTTCGGGCATCAACAAACAGAGCCTCCTTTTTCCAAAATAACTCTACAGCCTTATTCAAAGATACGGCGGTAATATTTTGGGTTGCACCTAAGCTCTGCACCAGTGTGAGCTGATTATCGTTATAGATATTGAAGACCAAGGCAAAAAATATACTTAGGCCCAACATCAGGACATAGTCGAACCAGGAAATCTTGCGAAGCCTGGCTTGATGGACCGTCTCTCGCTCTAGTCGCTGATCTTCACTAATTAACCAATGAGCCATTTGATTGATGATATCCCTGGCCAGTTTGGGATTGTTGTCCAGCACTTGGTCAAATTCTTTTTTGGAGATCTCCAACAACCTGGACTCTTCCACTGTTTCTACTGAAGCCGAGCGTTTTTGACCAGTGATCAAAGCAAGTTCGCCGAAATAATTACCTGGGTGAAGTTCGATGAGATCCGTGATGATACCATCGGCAGTTTCTCGAAAAACCCGCAATTTGCCTGAAAGAATTACATAAAAGAATTTAGAGTCTTCTCCCTGGGTAACCAAGCGGGTCCGGGCCGGCAGAGAGATTTCCCGTCCTGCTTCTTCCAGATTTAACTCTTTTACTCCTTGGCCTTCCTCTTTCCCGTCGCCTTGTCTCATCCTAACCCTTGTAAGTACTGAATGAGTTCATCCACAAATAATTAGCTTCAAACAAAAACCCCACCCCTCCGTTGAGAAATGGTGTGTCTATAATTCCTCCATATGCTTGCCTCCATTAGGATAAAGTGATGAAGCAGGGAGAAGGGTTACCTTATTTAATCTGTCTTTGGAATATTGGAATTATACACGATCTTCGGAAAAGTAAATAGGGGAAATTGTAATTCGGAGAGCAAGGTTTTAGAGCATGGAGAGATCAATTTTCCTTAGAAATCTTGCAGGATGGCTTGTTCTTCAAAAAAACGATTTCAGGCAGTACTGGTCAGAAAGAAACGTCTATTTGAAATAATCGACAACCTATCCTTTCGAACAGGGAGCCAATGGATAACAAAACCCTCCAATAAATATTAAAACCATCCTCATTTTATTAAAATAATATGCAATAAATCGTCGCAGTTATCTATTTTTCAAACCTAAAAACATTATCTCTTCCCACACAATCATTAAGCTGGGCAAAAAAACCTAAAAAAAATCCTTGACAAAGGGTGCTAGGTCACGTATCTAATTGGTTAGTTTAGTCAATATATTGACTATCAATATTTTTATTATTTGCGATTAAATAAAGAGGGAGGTCAACAGTGGACGTTAAATCAAAACTGTCCGAATTCGTTGGGGCTGAAAACTTCTCGGATGACCCGGCTCAGTTGCAAAAGTATGCCACCGATTTCAGTTACACGCCGGCCGGGGCACCCAATTACGTTGTGAAACCAGGGAGTTCCGAGGAAGTGAGCCAGGTCGTCCGGTTCTGCCAGGAAAACAGCCTGCCGGTGGTCCCCTGCAGTTCCAAGGTCCATTTTTTTGGCGCCACCATCCCCAGGGAGGGCGGGGTGGTCCTCGACTTGGCCCGGATGAACCGGATCCTGGAGATCGACGCCGACAACCGCCGGGTCCGGTTCGAGGCCGGAGTCACCTGGGGTCAACTTACCGCGGAACTGAAAAAGGCGGGCTTCCGGGTCATCATGCCCTTGACGCCCCCGGCCGAGCGCAGCGTGCTCACTGATTTCCTGGAGCGGGAAGAACCCACCAACCAGGTCTATGATTACGGCGAACCCCTTCAGGCCATGGAAGTGGTCTGGCCCACCGGCGAGATCTTCCGCATGGGTTCGGCCAGCGTCAACGGTTATCCCGAATCCAGCTCCAAGGGTGCGAACCCCTCGGGTCCGGGTCTCGATTTTTACCGATTTTTCCAGTGCGCCCAGGGGACCATGGGCGTGGTCACCTGGACCAATTTAAAAATTGAATCCATCCCCAGGATGGACAAGGTCCTTTTCGCCCCGGTGGAGGACCTGGAGGAGGCCATCCAGTTTCTGCACCGCATCCTGCCGCGACGGATCGGCCAGGAAGTCCTGCTGCTGAATCAGGTGGAGCTGGCAGCGCTGCTGGCCGAGGAATGGCCGGAGGATTTCGACCGCTTGGAAGCCGCCTTGCCTCCCTGGACCCTGATCCTGGTGATCAGCGGCCTTAAGCGACGTCCGGAGGAAAAGATCGCCTACGAAGAGCATTTCCTGGCGGAAGTCATTAAGAACGAATTCCCGGGCCTGAAGCTGGGGGAAACTCTTCCCGGATTTCCCGGAATGCGGAACAAAGTCCTGTCCCTGCTGCGCAACCCCTGGCCGGCCGACCGGCCTCACTGGAAAAACCGGCTGAAGGGGGCCTGTCAGAGTCTCTTCTTCCACACCCGACCGCTCCAGGCCCCGGATTTTATCGACCGCGTCGTGGAAATCGCCGAGGGCTACGACTATCCCATCCGGGAACTGGGGATTTATCTCCAACCCATCGAGCACAACCGGGCCTGCCGTCTGGAGTTCAATTTTTTCTACGATCCTCTCGATCCAGACGAGATAGAGGCCATCCGGGCGCTTTTTAAGGAAGCGGCCAAGGAATTGCTCAAGGAAGGGGCGGTCTTCACCCGGCCTTACGGGGACCTGGCGCCATCGTCTATGAGCGGGCCGCGGCATACGCCCATCAGCTCAAGCGGCTGAAAAAGGTCTTTGATCCCAACAACATCATGAATCCTTCACAACTGTGTTTCTAAGGAGGGTAACTATGGCCACTGAACAACCCATCCGTTATTACCGACCGAAAGCGGATTTCAAATTCGATATTACCGATATACAAAATTTTGTCTATGACATGAGCCGTTGCATCAAATGCAAAGGCTGTACCTGGGTGGACCACACCTATATGCCGGGTGCCCGGTTTATGACCCGCTGCCCCAGCGCCGCCAAGTATGAATTCGACGCCTACGGGGCCTATGGCAAAATGCGCATCGGCCACGCCATGGCCGAAGGTTTGCTGCCCTGGAACGAACGAGCCCTGGAAGTGATCTACGCCTGCACCCTCTGCGGGGCCTGCGACGTGGGCTGCAAAAGGAACCTGGACCTGGAAATCGAGCTCAGCCTGGAATCGCTCCGCGTTAAGGCCGTTCAGGACGGCGTGGGCCCCATGCCGGCGCACAAGAAGATCGCCGGGAACATTTCCGCGCAACATAACCTGTATGGCGCCCCTCACGCCAAAACGGAGGGATTGGATCTCCGCCGGAATCACTCCGGCCGCCAAGGCGGACGTGCTCTACTTCGTCGGCTGCACGGCCTCCTATGTCAACCAAGAGATCGCCCAGTCCACGGCGAAAATTCTTCAGGCCGCCGGGACTAAATTCATGCTCCTGCCGGACGAATGGTGCTGCGGCAACACCCTTTTTTCCGTGGGCCTGCTGGATCAGGCCCGGGAGCTGGCCCGCCGCAATGTGGAGGAAGTCCGCCGGACCGGGGCCAAGACCCTGCTCCTGAGCTGCGCCGAAGGCCTGCGCATGTGGAAGGTGGACGTACCCAAACTCCTGAATATTTCCACGGAGGATCTCGGCTTCCAGGTCGTTCACCTGGTAGAGTTCGTGGACGAACAAGTTAAAAACGGTGCCCTCAAAATGAAAAAGCCCCTGGAGACCCGGTTGACCTATCATGACGCTTGCAGCCTCAGCCGGTTGAGCGAGCCCTGGACACCCTATGAGGGAAAGCGGGGCTGGATGGGCTGTGTGGAACCCCGGCTGAAGCGGCGACGCGGAACCAACGGGATTTACGCCCAACCCCGGGATATCCTCAAGGCCATCCCCGGCGTGGAGCTGGTGGAAATGCCGCGAACCCGGGAGAATGCCTTCTGTTGCGGCGCCGGCCGGGGCACCCAGGAAGCTTTTCCGGAATTTGCCGCTTGGGCGGCTGCCCAGCGGCTGGAAGAGGTCAGGGAGATCGGCGCCGAAACGCTGGTCACAGCCTGCCCCTGGTGTAAAAATAATTTCACCCAGGCCGTCAAGGCCGGCGGCGAGGCGGTGCAGGTCCGGGATATCTCGGAAGTGATCTGCGCCTCCCTGGAAGCCTAGCCAAAAATACTTGAAATATTTTTGAAGGAGGAACACCATGGCAATTTCCAAAGAAATATATAAGGTTTTTGAATCCATCGCGGGCCCGGCTTACGTCTCCGACGACCCGGTGATCTGCGAGGGCTATCGCAGCGGCCCGGGGGGTACGAAAGCGGCTTGGGGTACGAACGGGTCATGACCCGAATCCCGGCCTGCGTGATCATGCCCAGGACCACGGAAGAAGTCTCGCGGATAGTCAAGGTCTGCTACCGCCACGATATCCCCTACGTCCCCTACAGTACGGGCTTTTACGGGCCCCGTTCTCATCCCCACGTGGAGGACGCCCTGCTGATCGACCTGAAACGCATGAACGATTTCATCCTGGATGAAAAACACTTTTATGTGGAGGTGGGTCCGGGGATGATCTATTCCCCCATCCAGGAAGAATCCATGAAGCACGGGGCCTATGTGGTTATCGGGGGCGGCGGGGCCCAGGCCTCGGCCATCGCCAACCTGATCGGCGACGGCTGGTCCCCCCTGAGCCACCGCATCGGCCTGCCGCACCGACGCATCCTGGGCACGGAGATGGTCCTGCCCGACGGGGAAATCCTCCGACTCGGTTCCCTGGCCACCGGCGACGATCCCTTCTGGGGGGAAAGCCCGGGACCGGACCTGCGGGGCTTGCTGCGGGGCTACACGGGCTTGCGCGGCTGTCTGGGGATTGTCACCCGCATGGCCATCAAGACCCTGCCCTTCCAGCCCGAACGACTGGAACCCACGGGCATCTCGCCCAATACGGCCCTGGCCCTGCCGGAAAAAAGGATCAAATGGATCAATTTCACCGTGCCCTCCAAGGAAGCCCAGGTCCAGGCCATGCGGGAAATCGGCCACGCCGAAATCGGCGGGGCAGTGACCAAGGTCCCCCTCTTCTGGCGGGCCATTGCCAAAGCGGAGTCCAAGGAGGATTTCTGGGACCTCTGGAGCAAAGAAAACGAGGAAACGGTGGCCAACTTCTTCATCGTCCGCGTGCTGCTTATTGGCTTCACCTCGGAAGAGCAGATGGAATACGACGAAAGGGTCCTGATGGATATCATGACGCCCTTAGGCGGCATTGCCCGCCGGACCAAGCCCTCCGACGAGTCCTGGATCAAGAACGCCGATTCGGCCGGCATGTGGCTCATGTGCGGCGGCTACGTTTCCGTGGACTATGTCATCGAGACCCTTTCCCAGTCCCCGGACCACGGTCCCTCCTACGCGGAATTGAAGAAAAAGTACACCCCGCCGCTGATGCCCGATTACGGCGACCCCGGTTGGTTCCAGAGCTTCGAACTGGGCCACCAGGGCTATTCGGAATTCCTGATCTATTGGGATCAGGACGACGACACCAACCCGGTGGATCAATTCTACGTGGATACCTCCAAGATGAACATCAAGAACCGTTTCTACACCTCGCTGCTCGGTCCCCATCAGCCCCTTTATCTGACCGGACCGAAATACGGCCCCAATTACCATGAATTCCTGCTTAAGGTGAAGAACGAGTTCGACCCCAAATGGAAGTCTCATCCACCGGTGCCTCTGGCCCACGACGTTTTCGTGGAACGCGCTCCCTGGATGCAGGCCATGAAGGATTGGGAGTCCCCGGACGATCTGCCGAAATAGTCGGGGGGGATCGCCTAATGAATCGGCCTATTCCCCTAGCCCTCGTTTTCACGAGGGCTTCCCAGGAAGCGAACAAAAGCGCCTCTTTTTCTCCCACCGTCTCCCCTCGTCCGGCCTGGTCGGACGAGGGGTGGCGGCCCCCCAGTCGGGTATTCGATGAGCAAAGAACGTTGCTCCGGTAAAGATAACGTCTGTTAATTTAGATTCTTACATCCATTGTTAGAGACAAATTCTCAGAACAATGAATGTAAGAATCTAACCACCAAGGAGAAAAACATGCAAAAAAGCAGATGGTTTTGGGGAGTTTGTCTGGTGATTCTGGCGGTTGGAGTCTGGATGTCCCCTACCTCCGCCGTCGCTAAAATGGTGTATGTCGGCGGTACGATGTCCCTCACCGGTCCTTATGCGGAAGATTCGGCGGCCATTTTGACTGCTTTTGAGGACTATATCAAGTATGTCAACGAGACCAAAGGCCTGGCGCCCTGGCGCAGTGAGAAATGGCCGGCCGATGTTACCCTGGAGCTTTTATGGCGTGACGACTAACTCAAACCCGCCAAAGCCCTTTCCATTTATTTGGTTTTGCCTATCCCTGTATCATCAATACCTTCCGCGAGAAGATGGGCAAGTTAGGCGAAGGCGTCGTAGTCGGCGGCAGCTTTCCCTCCTGGTCGGATGATCTCCCGGGGGTGAAGTTTGCCCTCGAATTACAAAAGAAGTATCGTCCCAATAAGTTGGTTCATAACACCATGTATATGGAAGGCTTGGCTGAAGTCATGACCCAGGTTGAGGCCTTGCGCCTGGCCATGCAAAAAACTCCCCTGGAGAAACTGAAGCCGGTGGATGTACTCACGCATGGTTTTTATCAGATCAAGAATTTCGACACCGGCGGCGTAACCAATACCCCCTTGAATTATGGGCCGGGCCACATCGAAGGAGTCAACAAGGTGCGCCTGGACCAGGTCCAAGGCGAGAAGCAGGTTAAGCTGGGGGCTTGGCCGGTTCGTCATATTTATTAACTACCGGTTTTGTCCCGGAGCTTGGGCCGTGGCCAAGGATTCAGCGAGGTACCTCCAATGGATGACAATTTCTACACCGAAGAACATCAGATCTTTAGGGACTCCTTCCGGAAGTTTGTGGCTCGGGAGATCACGCCCCACATTGCCGAATGGGAGGAGCAGCACGCCGTACCGCGGAGCATCTGGCGCCGGATGGGGAGCGAGGGTTTCTTGTGCCCCTGGCTGCCCGAAGAATACGGAGGGCTGGGCTTGGGATTCGAATATTCGGTCATCATCAATGAGGAACTGCTGCGGGGAAACGCCTTCGGGGTGGAAGTGCCGCTTCACAGTGACGTGGCCACCCCCTATATTTACTCCTTTGCCCGTCCCGAGATCAAGGAGCGCTGGCTGCCCGGGTGTACCACGGGCGAAATTCATCACCGCCATCGGACTGACCGAACCTAACGCCGGCTCCGATCTGGCGGCCATCCGTACCCGGGCCGTCAGAGATGGCGATACCTATGTCATCAACGGCCAAAAGACCTTTATCACCAACGGCTATTTCGCCGACCTGATCGTGGTGGCGGTCAAGACGAATCCCGAGGTCGGGCATCGGGGTATCAGCCTGATCCTGGTCGATAAGGACGCGCCGGGGTTTCATCGCGGCCGGAAGCTCTCCAAGATGGGCTACCATATGCAGGATACCGCCGAGCTTTTCTTTGAAGACTGCCGGGTGCCGGCCGCCAACCTGCTGGGTGAGGAGGGCCTGGGGTTCAAGTACATGATGGCCAAGCTCCAGCAGGAGCGGTTGGAGGTCTCCATTAAATGCCAGGTCCTGGCCGAGGAGGCCTTCAAAGAGGCCCTCCAATACGCCAAAACCCGGGAGGCCTTCGGTAAACCGATCGGCCATTTTCAATACAACGCCTTTCGGCTGGCGGATATGGCCACCGAGGTCCAACTGGGTCGCACCTTTTTGGACAGCCTGATCCGCGATCATATTCGCGGCCACAACATTGTGCAGAAAGTCTCCATGGCCAAATACTGGCTTGGTGAAATGGTGAACCGCATCGCCTACCAGGCGGTCCAGATCCATGGAGGCTACGGCTATATGGAAGAATACCGCGTCTGCAAAATCTATCGGGATGTGCGCTGCCTGTCCATCTTTGCCGGGACCAGCGAAATCATGAAACTGATTATCAGCCGCGGCCTCGGACTGACATCCTGAGCAAGGAAGGAATAGCAATGGGTGTTGGCGATATATTAAGAAGAAGCGCCGTCAATTTTCCGGACAAGGAGGCCCTCATTTTCGAGGAGGAGCGAATCACCTATAGCGCGTTGAACCGACGCGTGAATAGGATTGCCAACCGCCTTTTAGAGCTGGGGTTACAGGCGGGCGACCGGATAGCCGTGCTGCTGCATAACGGCCCGGAGTTCATCGAGATCTATTTTGCCTGTGCTAAATCGGGGATCATCTTCGTCCCGGTGAACAACCTCTTGAAGGCCCGGGAACTGATCCAAATTTTTTCCTATGTCCGACCGCGAGCGCTGGTGTTCGACGACGATTTCAGCGAACTGACCCGGACGATCCTTCCGGAATTGCCCTTCCTGGAATTTCCGATCGACCTGGGGGGAACCTTCGCCGCTTTTCCGTCATTTGGCGCCCTGGTGGACGCCGGGACGGAGCAGGAACCGGGGTGACTATTGCCGACAGCGACCTCATCAGCATCTTCCTGACCTCCGGGACCACCGGCCGGCCCAAGGGCGTCATGCGGACCCATCGCCATGATTGGATCAATATGATGAGCTGCGCCCTCGAACTGGGGGTCCGCTATGACGACCGCGCTTTATTGCTGTTTCCTTTTTACCATGTTACCTTCGTGGATAATTTGCGTCACCTGCTGATGGCCAATACCATCGTCATCCGGAGAGAAGGTAGTTTCGATCCCCCAGCCGTTCTGGACATCCTCGCCCGAGAGGGAATTACCATTTGCCAATTCGTTCCCACCATGATCAATGCGTTGCTCCAAGTGGAAGACCTGGAGGCCTACGACCTGAGCCGCTTCCGATTGCTTCCCTACGCCGCTTCACCCATGCCGGTGGAATTGCTGAAGCAGGCCATGAAAAAGTTCCCTTGCCAATTCATCCAACTGTACGGCCAGACCGAAACCGGCCCGTCGACCACGGCCCTGCGGCCCGAAGACCATCGGCTGGAAGGCACCGAGGCCCAATTGGCCACGACTGGCCTCGGCCGGAAGGCCTTTAATGGATTATGAGGTCCGGATCGTCACCACGGAAGGCCGGGAGGCGGCTATCGGGGAGATGGGGGAAATTGTCGTCCGTAGCGAGGCCATGACCAGCGGTTACTGGGAACTGCCGGAGGAAACCGCCCGGACCATCCGGGACGGGTGGCTCTATACCGGAGATTTCGGTAGAGTTGACGAGGCCGGATACGTCTTCATTGTTGAAATCCAAAAAAAGATATGATTATCAGTGGAGGCAAAAATATTTATCCCCGGGAGATCGAAGAGGTTATCTACACCCATGAAGCGGTTCTGGAAGCGGCGGTCGTGGGGATTCCCGATGACTACTGGGGGGAATCCGTCAAGGCCCTGGTCGTTCTAAAGCGGACCGGCAGGCTACGGAAGAAGAGATCATTGCCCTGTGCAAACAGAATTCGAGTAAAAGATTCAATAGATTCCGAGCTCACCTTCCGAACCCCACGGGAAAAATACTCCTTTTTTATGGACGGAATATGGAAAGAAAAAGAAAGAAGGGTCTAGCCAAAAATATTGACAAGGGGAGGGAAAGAACTTAGATCATTTTTGAAAAAGCATGAAATGGAGGTAATCAAGGATCGGAGAGCATGCACACATGAAGCATCAAATCTGCTTTAAGGTGAACGGGGACGCGGTTTCCCTGTTCGTGGACCCCTGGCGGACTTTAAATGACGTGCTGCGCGAGGACCTCAACCTGACCGGCACCAAACTGGGCTGCGGTACCGGGGACTGCGGGGCCTGTACGGTCCTGGTGGAGGGGCGGTCCGTCAATTCCTGCCTGACCCTGGCGGTAACGGTCGACGGCAAATCCGTCCAGACCGTGGAGGGACTGGCCCCTTCGGGCGAAACGCTCCATCCCATTCAGGAGGCCTTTATCCAAATTGGGGCCATTCAGTGCGGTTTTTGCACCGCCGGCATGGAAATGTCCGCTTTGAACTTGTTGAATCATAATCCCTCGCCGACGGAAAAGGAAATCCGGGCCGGTCTCTCGGGCCATCTCTGCCGTTGCACAGGATACAACCAAATCGTCGAGGCCATCGCCGTGGCTGCCGGAAAGATGCAGGGGAACCCGGTGGAAGAGGTGAAAAAATGAGACTACCCCATTTCGATTATGCCGCGCCGACCACGGTGGCCGAAGCCCTTCGGCTGCTGGCCGAAAAGGGACCCGAGGCCCGGGTCCTGGCCGGCGGGACCGACCTGATTATCCGCATGCGTCATGGACTGGTGAAGCCCTCGGCGATTATCCATCTGGGCGGCATTGCCGCGTTGAAGACCATAACCTATAAGCCCAAGACCGGGTTGTCCATCGGGGCTGCGGCCACGCTGGCCGAAGTGGCGGCCCATCCCGATATCCGGCGGCGCTATCCGGCCGTGGCCTACGCGGCCGGGGTAACGGCCAACGTGCAGGTCCGCAACTTGGGGACGGTGGGCGGCAATCTCTGCAACGCCGCGCCGTCCGCCGATAACGCCCCCACCCTGATGGCCCTGGGAGCCGAGATGGTCCTGGCCGGTTCGCGGGGGGAAAGGCGGGTCGCCCTCGATCAATTCTTCAAGGGGCCGGGGCAGACGGTGCTCACGCCCGGGGAAATTCTGACCGCCATTCAAGTGCCGCCCCCGCCGCCTTATTCGGGCGCTGACTATCAGCATGTCTCCGCCCGCGGCCAGGTAGACATCTGCGCCGTCTCCGTGGGAGCGGCGGTTGTCTTCGAAGGCGAAACCTGCCGGGAGGTCCGCATCATTCTGGGGGCCGTGGGTCCCACCCCCCTGCGGGCCTTACAGGCCGAAGACCTGGTTCGCGGCAAAGCCTGGACGCCGGACTTGATCGCTCTCGCCGGGGAAAAGGCCGCCGAAGAATCCCGGCCCATTACCGACATGCGGGCCAGCGCGGATTATCGCAAGCAGATGGTGGGGGTCTTGACCCGCCGGGCTTTGCTGGAAGCCCAGAAACGGGCCGGCAAGCGTTAGGGCCGGCGGAAAGGAACAACCATGGAACAGTTTATGATTATCGGAAAAGAGGTTCCCCGCAATGACGCCGAGGCTAAGGCCCGGGGAACGGCCCTCTATACGGACGACCTGAAATTGCCGGGCATGCTCCACGGGCAGATTTTACGAAGCCCGCTGCCCCACGCCCGGATCAAACATATCGACGTCAGCAAAGCCGCGGCCCTGCCCGGGGTCAAGTGCGTCCTTACCGCCGAAGACACCCCCAAGATCAAGTACGGGAACTGGCGTTTGTTCCCGGAAACGCAGGACGAATATCCCCTGGCGGTCGACAAGGTCCGCTTCATCGGAGATGAGGTGGCCGCCGTGGCTGCCGTGGATTTGGATACCGCCGAGGAAGCCCTGGGTCTTATCGAGGTGGAATATGAGGAGCTGCCGGCGGTTTTTGATGTGGATTCGGCCAGCGCACCCGGTGCCCCGGTGCTGCACGACTACTGTCCCAGCAACGTGAGCGTCAACCGCAAGATCCAGTACGGTGACCTGGAAAAGGGCTTTGCCGAAGCGGACTATGTCCGGGAAGATACCTTCACCGTCCATGCCCAGAGCCATGCCTATCTGGAGCCCTGCTCCGCCCTGGCTCAGACCGACCAGGACGGGCGGATCACCCTCTGGACCTCCACCCAGGTTCCCTACATCGTCCAATGCCTGCTGGCCTCCACCCTGGGCATGCGGGAAAACGATATTCGCGTGGTCAAGCCTTTTGTGGGCGGCGGTTTTGGCGGGAAGATGGAGCTGCGGACCTGGGAGTTCTGCGCGGCCCTGATGGCTAAGAAAACCGGCCGCCCGGTAAAGTTCACCCTCACCCGGGAGGAAGAGTTCCTGGCCGGGCGGCGCCGCCATCCCATGAAGCTCCAGTCCCGGGTGGGCTTCAAAAAGGACGGCACCCTGACGGCCAAGGACCTGAAAATCACCCTGGACGGCGGGGCCTACAACGCCATGGGGCCTACGGCCACCTTTCTCTGCGGCAACTTCGGGGCCATGCTCTACCGCTTCCCGAACTACCGTTTCCATGGGCAGCACGTCTACACCAACAAGCCGCCGGCCAGCGCCATGCGCGGTTTTGGCGCCCCCCAGTCCCTCTACGTGACGGAGACCCAAATGAACCTGGCCGCCGAGGAACTGGGCCTCGACCCGGTGGAGCTGCGCCTCAAGAACGCCCAGGTGAGCGGCGATCAGATTCCGGACGTGGCCACCATCTCCAGTTGCGGCTTTGTCGAATCCATCAAGGCGGTGGCCAAGATGAGCGGCTGGAAGGAGAAGCGTAAGAACCTCAAGCCGGGCCAGGGCATCGGTATCGGCTGCTACAGCTTCATCTCCGGTGGGGTCTTCAACTGGTTCAATACGCCTTATCCCTTTTCGGCCGCGGAGATCCGGGCCTTTGCCGACGGCACGGTCCATCTGCTGACCATGACGGCCGATATCGGTCAGGGCTCGGATACGGTGCTCAAGCAGATCCTGGCCGAGGAGCTGGGACTGCGCATGGAGGACATCCGCATCACCTCCGGGGACACGGCCATGACCCCCCAGGCCGACCTCGGTTCCTGGGGCAGTCGGGTGACCCTCATGGGCGGCAACGCGGTGATCGACGCCGCCAAAAAGGTCAAGGCCGAGCTTTTCGGAGCCGTATCGGCCCGCTTCAACATGAACGTCATCTATGAGCTGGAGTGCCGGGACGGCCGGGTCCAGGCCAAGGGGCGACCCGATAAAGGCGTCTCCTTCGGCGAGGCCGTGGCCATGGTCCAGAAGGCCAAGCGGGGCGAGCCCCTGGTAGCCCGGGGCTCTTATACGCCGCGGGACAAGGGCCTGGTGACGCCGGCCTTTGGTTTTGGGGCCCAGGTGGCCCAGACCGAGGTGGACCGAGAAACCGGACTGGTGAAGGTCAAGCAGATGTGGACGGCCCACGACTGCGGCACGGTGATCAATCCCCGAGGCGTGGAAGGTCAGTTGGCCGGGTCCATCCAGATGGGGCTGGGTTACGCCCTCTGCGAGCAGTTCGTCATGGACGGCGGCAAGACCCTGAACACCAATTTTCTGGACTACAAGATGCCCAACGCCCTGGATATGCCGACCCGCAGCGAAGTGGTGCATATAGAGACCTACGAACCCGAAGGACCTCGGGGGGCCAAGGAATGCGGGGAAGGATTGGCCTCGCCCACGGCCCCGGCCATCGCCGAGGCCGTTTTCCACGCCACGGGCTACCGGTGCAAGGATTTGCCTATCACCCCGGAGAAGATCCTTAAGGGAATGAAGAAAGACCAATAGCCAATAATCAATTGTCAATTGTCAATTAATAATTATGAGCGGAACAGGAGGCCTGCCCTGAGACGAGTCGAATCATGGAAAAACTCACCTTAGCCGTCGTGGGGATTGGGGCCACCGGCGCCGTGCTGGCTGCGGCCCTGCTGAAAAATGATCCGGAAGTCCTGTTGGTCGATCCCCAGCCCGGTCTGAAGGAGAGCCTTCTCCGGGACGGTATCCGGATCACGGGGGTCCTCGACTATCAGGTCCCGGCAAAAAATATTTTCACCCGGATCGGGGATTTAAAGGAATTTCGGCCTGCGGCGGTTTTCCTGGCCACCAAGACCTTCCATCTTCCGCGTGTCCTGGAGGACCTGGATGAGGTGTTCCAGCCGGGGATGAAGCTGGTCAGCACCCACAACGGTCTGGGGACCGAAGACCTGATTGCCGACCGTTTCGGGACGGCCGCGGCCTTCCGCATGTCCTTGAACTACGGCGTTTCCCTGCGAGGCCCCGGGCGCGTGGAGGCGGCTTTTTTCAATCGTCCCAACCACTTGGGCGGACTGGTGCCCGAAAATCGGGAACTGGGACTGCGCCTGGCCGGTCAATTGACCGCCGGCGGTTTGGACACCGAGTACGTAGACGACATCAAACGGTTCGTCTGGAAAAAAATGATTATGAAATGCACCATGGCCTCGATCTGCGCCGTAACCGACAAGACCATCCAAGGGGCCCTGCAGTTCCCGCCAACTCGGGAGATCGCCGACGCCTGCTTTCAGGAGGTGCTCGCCGTGGCCGAGGCCCAAGGCTACGATCTGGGAGCCGATTATCTCCAACAGGCCTTGGCCTATCTGGAAAAGGTGGGAGTCCACAAGGATTCCATGTGCCAGGACCTCGCCAATCGGACCCGCACCGAAATCGATTTTCTGGGCGGGAAAGTCGTGGAGTACGGAAAGGAAAAGGGCGTCCCTACTCCCTACTACACGGTCATGGCCAATCTGGTCAAGGCCCTGGAAGATAATTATTTAAAGAAATAAACCCTTTTTAGTTAAACGCCGAACATCGAACATCCAACATCGAACGTTTAATGGGAAAAGATGAAGAAACGGAATCAGGCATTCCCTGTTCGGCAAGGCAATTATGTTTTTCATTCGAGGTGGGGCGTTCGATGTTGGATGTTCGACGTTCATTCGTAGACATCCTCTGAAGTATGAGGCTATAGTATGAAACTAGAAAAAGCGGAATAGTATGGTAAAAAGTAGTTACCAAAGCGACTTGAGCGGGGACGAGAAGGTCCTCATGGCCATAGTGCGGGCCGCGGAACGATTTAAACGGGCACTTTCGGCCCTTTTCCGAAGTTACCAGCTCTCCTTCCCGCAGTACAACATCCTGCGCGTCTTGGATGCCTCCACCGACGGCCGGAGCCGGATTACGGAAGTGAGCCGGATCATGCTCGTCCCCGGGGCCAATATCACCGGTCTGGCCAAACGTCTGGAAAAAAGCGGCTTCATTCAACGAAAATCAGACCCCAAGGATGAACGGGTCACCCTCCTGGAAATTACCCCCCAAGGGAAGAAATCGCTGGCCGAGATAGAAATGAAGCGTGACCAATTACTGGAAAAAATGCTGAAAGGTTTTTTGGCTAAAGAGAAGAAAGAGCTGCTGGACATGGTCAGGAGACTTCTTCGAAACACTCGCCAGTTATCTTAATCGAGGAATCGCTATGGGATCAACGCAGGAAAAAAACAAAGAAATTGTGAAAACATTTTATGATCTTATTATCAATAAGAAAGACTTTGAGGCCGCCCGGCCGTATATCGGCCCCCGATACAAGCAGCATAATCCCCTGGTCAAAGATTATCCTGAAGGACTCAAGGAGTTTATCGAATTTCTCAAAACCAATTACCCGGAAGCCCGGAGCGAAATCAAGCGGATCATCGCGGAGGATGATTATGTCGTCCTCCACGTTCTTTCGATACGGTCTCCGAAACTTCAGCGGGCCATTATCGAGATCTTCAGGCTGGAAAACGGCCGGATCGACGAGCACTGGGACGTAATTCAGGAAATTCCCGAATCCTCGGACAATCCGAACGGGATGTTTTAAAACGCTTCTTTAGAAAAATCCGAGGCCGTAGTCAAACGTCAAATCCCGAACAACTCCCGATAATTTGAATAAAGGGGCAGGAAGCGATTTATTCCTCGCCGAACCCCAGACCTTTCCCTTAAGATCGAAACGAAGGCTAGTCCTCAAAAAGATTCTCAAAATTCCTGGGAGTGACTATTCTGGTCCGGCCATAGGGATCGATGACCAGCAGATCCTGATCGCCGGTCACCAGATAATCGGCATCCGTCTGTTTTGCGCAGGCCAGTATTTTATCGTCCTCCGGATCTCCGCAGACAGGCACAACCGAACTGACTATCGCAACGATCTTTCCCGAGGCTTCCACTAATACGCTTCGGGCATCTTTTATCTCAGCAGAAGAAAATGAAAATTTCTTACGAAGGTTTCTCTCGAACTCCAGAATAATATCCTCACTCAAGTAGAGTTCGAATTCTCGCCGGCGTGCCCGAACCAGCAGCTTAGAGCATACCCCTTCGGTCAGAAAAGCCGCGATCAATACATTGGTGTCAAAGACGACTCTCACGATATCCGGCTGAATACGTCTTCTTCGGTGACGACCCCGGCCGCTTTGGCCTTCTTCGCCATCTTTTTCTTAAGCTGCCGGAATCGGGCCTCCCAAAGAAATTGGCCCAGGGATTCCTTCACGATATCGCTCTTGTTTCTACCAGCGGCCTTGGCGAAAGTCTCCAGTTCGGCGGCCATTTGATTGGGAAGACTTACGGATAACACGGTCCTCATGTTCTTCACCTCCTATACTACAATACACTACCGTGGCCGAAGGTCAAGGGAAAACAGAAGAACGCACCGGTCGATCACCGGGCCGTGCCCTAGACCAATCCCTGACAACCAAGGGCCGAAGACCGGCATTATTCTTCGCGTTGAATAGCCTTCCGATAAATGTCATATTGACTTACATTTCTGCATAATGTAAGATATTTTCTCAATAGGAGGGTTGCTGAAGCTATGGAAGAAGCCACCATGACCAGTAAGGGGCAGATCGTGGTCCCGGCCAAATTAAGAAAGCGTTACGGCCTCAAACCGGGTGTAAAGGTATATTTTATTGAGCGGAATAATGAAATTCTATTTCAGCCGCTGACCAAAGAGACTATCCGGAGCGCCCACGGCTTCTTAGCCAGCGAAACTTCGGTGACGAAAGAACTGCTCCAGGAACGGGCCAAAGACCGGGAACACGAGGAGGCCAAACTTGGAAAACGTCGTGCTCGATAGCTACGCCGTTCTGGCCTTCCTTTTTAAAGAAAAGGGCCACGAAATCGTGCTCGACCTACTAGAAAAGGCAATGGAGTCGGATAATAAACTCCTGATCGCCGCACCCAATTGGGCGGAAGTCCGCTATATGGTCGAACGAAAAGCGGGGCCCGACCGCTGGGCGGAGGTAAGAGACAAGCTGCTCGCATTACCCATCAAAATCATTGACGCGGATCAGAGTCTGGCTGAAGCGGCCGGAGAGATAAAAGCCTTTCACAAAATGTCACTGGCCGACTGTTTTGCCGCGGCGCTGGCCAGGTTGAAGATGGCGGAAATTTATACCGGCGATCCGGAATTCAGGACCGTTGAGGCCGAGCAGAAAATAGTCTGGCTTTAAACTTCCCGCTGGACAATTAAGAGACAGATCCCACGATTGGGCCTGTAAACATGCCAGCGAGAACGACCGAATTTCCTTCATCGCCATGGCTAAGGCCGAGGGGATCGATGCGGATATGATGTCCTATATTGAATCCGTAGCCGAAAATCAACATCTCCTGACCAAATGACCCCTCCTCTCGGAGAGCATTTCCCCGAGGAATACCGGAAGAAATTCTGTCAAGACCACCTTAAGCCCGGTGCAGTCCTGCGTTTTCAGAGCATTCAAACATCCCCACCGATCCTTATAAACTTAAGAGGAAGTATGCGCTCACATAAATAGTACTCTTCCCGCACTTTAATTGGCGATTTCCTTATCCCAATAGGAGGCTTCTTTTTCCGGCTCTATTTTAGTCAGTTCGGATTCCATCCGTCGCTCGGCATACCATAAATCATGGGCTTGCTGTAACCGCAGCCAGAGTGCCGGCCCGTTGCCGGCAAATTTGCCGATACGAAGCGCCATCTCGGTCGTAATGGGATGGGTACAGGCCAGGACCCGGTGGAGCTGTTGCCTGGATACCCCCAGTCGCCGGGCCGCCTCACTGACCGATAACCCAAGGGCAGGAAGCACATCTTCCCGCAGAATTTCTCCCGGATGAATGGGGGGACGTTCCAACGGACGTTTTATGGAATATTCGGTCATATTTTTATATTGTAACACGAACTGTTACAGCGTCAATCTTTTTTGCCGGGAAAGCCCAGAGGACACGGAGAAAAGCAAAGCCTGTCCAACCGAATTAAGCAGAAAGTTCTGCCGGAGGCCGATAAGTCCTCAAATCTGCTGAAATAATGTCCTATTTGCAAGATTTCATCTACGCTTGTCAGTTCCAGTGATTGACAGTCTAGAAAATTTGTGGTATTTCCGGGCTATCCGTTTAATTTTCCAATTATTTTTCCGCCTAACCTTAGCTAGGGGAGGATGAATTGAACTAAAAGGCCCTGGATCATGATCCAGGGCCTTATTCATGGGGGCCGCCCTGGCCCTGCGCCTGGCCAAACGGGCCTTTCACCAGCGACTGATCGCGGAGATTTCCGCGGCCCTGGACCAAGAGAACCTGGGATTGAACCAGGACTTCGGCAGCGAGGACTTTTTCGAGGCCCTGACGGTTCGAATGGAAAAACGGCCGCCGCAGTTCAAGGGCCGATAACAGGATATCGTTCGGATACCAAAAATGAATTGATGTGTGAAAGTGTTGACAATTAAATATAAATGTAGATAATTTTACACATGGAAGGTTCACACCGTAAAAAACTGTTGGCCCAGGCTCGCCGGCTGGGCGTCATCACGGCGCGGGAAGCCATACGATTGGGGGTTCATAGTCAGCTTCTTACGCGGTTGGTTCGCCGGGGCGACTTGGAACGCATAGCTCGCGGGCAATACCGCTTCCCGGATCATCCGATCACTGAGCACCACACCCTCACTATCGTTTCCCGTGCAGTCCCGGATGGCGTGATTTGTCTGCTTTCGGTATTGAGCTTTCATGCTATCGGCACACAACTGCCGGCCAAGATCTGGGTGGCATTGGAACGCTCGGCCCCGCAGCCGCGGCTCAATTATCCTCCGTTGCGGGTGGTTCGCTTCAGCGGAGAAGCCTTCTCTTCCGGAATCGAAATTCACCGCCTGGAAGGACAACCAGTGAGATTGTACAGCGTCGCCAAGACCCTGGCCGATCTTTTTAAATACCGAAATAAGGTTGGGCTAGATGTGGCCCTTGAAGCCCTCCGTGAAGCCTGGAGAGAGCGGCGATTTACCATGGACGAGCTGGATCGCTACGCTCAAATCTGCCGTGTGCGCCGCGTCATGAGGCCCTATCTGGAGACTTTGATCGCATGAGTGTTGCCGCCAGCGGCTTACCGCATTCCGTGCATGCCCGTTTGATTCGGCATGCTCAGTCCTTGGGCCTGGATTCGAATTTCGTGCTGACCCGCTTTGTCATTGAGCGATTTCTATACCGACTATCCCGATCCCGCCACTCTAAACGTTTCGTATTGAAAGGGGCGCTGCTCTTGCTCGTCTGGCTGGGAGAGACCTTCCGGCCTACCCGGGATGCGGACCTCCTCGCCTTGGGAGATCTTTCGGACGACGCTCTGACAACGATTTTTGAAGAAACCTGTGCCATCGAGGTAGAACCCGATGGAATAACCTTCGAAGCCTCCACGATCCGAGTGTCCGCCATTCGCCCCGAGGATTTCTATGGCGGAAAACGGGTAACCCTTCTGGCCCGCTTAGGATCAGCGCGCATACGCCTGCAGGTGGATGTCGGCTTGGGGGACACCTCAATTCCCGAGCCCGAGTGGCTTGATTATCCCAGCCTTTTGGACCTGCCCCGCCCGCGCTTGCGTGCGTACCGGCCCGAGACAGTGATCGCCGAAAAGACTCAGGCCATGGTCCAGCTCGGAACGAATAACAGTCGTCTGCGCGACTTCTTTGACGTATATATGCTCGCCCAGCGGGAATCCTTCGCTATTGAAATGCTGGTGGCGGCGATCCGGGCAACCTTTGAGCGCCGCCGGACCGCGATTCCGGACGGTCTTCCGACGGCGCTGACGCCAGCTTTCGCTCAAATACCTGACAAGCGTACCCAATGGGCCGGCTTCCTGCGTAAAAATCATCTATCCTCAATACCGGAAAATCTGGATACCGTCTTGAGCATGTTGGCTGAATTCCTGGGACCCGTATTCGAATCCGCCGCGCGCAATGAAATCTTGAACTCTGTCTGGCAACCCGGCGGACCATGGAAAATAGGAGAATAGAGACAAAGGGAAAGGATGGCAATTAATATCGCCCTAGTGAGCCACCCGGTCCTACGCCAGGCCAACCTGGCTCTCCATAAACCGATGATCGAGGAGATTTCCGCGACCCTGAATCAAGAGATGTTACCCCCGGTATAACCTGCCCCCCTAATCACCGACTTATCTTGCCTCCATTTAATTCCTCTTATTCCCCCAGGTACAAATACATTTAATTCTGTTCTTTTGGATCCTCTTGGTTTTGTAATTCCTCTGGACCGATTCATTCCTTTACATTCCGGTCGGTTATTTTGATCGACCATTGTAATGGGATAACCCCGGCCACCCGTTTTCTAACCTCCCTGGATCCGGAGGCGACGGCCATTTCCGTTGTTGAAGTTCCTTATAAGGTTTCCCTGCCGGCGTCCTCAGCCTGATCTTTTCAGCCCGTTCGGCCGCCCCCGAATCCCGGCCCTCGGTCGGCCTGGGAACCGATCTGCGCCTGACCACCCAAAAAGGTCGCTGGCTTTGCTCTGGACGGCAGGTGCCCCCCCCTGCCCTCTTTTAGACCAGCTCAAAAATCAGCAGAAAAGCCAACAGTTCCCCCGGGCGACCCGCATGGTTAGGGAAAGGTCCCTGGAACCCAGGCGCAGGGAAACCGCTTACCGTGAGGGGCGATTGGCCCTAAACAGCTCGGCCTTGTCGAGCAGTCTGGACGTTTGTTCAGCTTTTTCTTTGGCGATTTCCCTATCCCAATAGCGGGCTCCCCTTTCCGGCTCTATTTTGGTCAGTTCGGATTCCATCCGTCGCTCGGCATACCATAAATCATGGGCTTGCTGTAACCGCAGCCAGAGTGCCGGCCCGTTGCCGGCAAATTTGCCGATGCGAAGCGCCATCTCGGTCGTAATGGGATGGGTACAGGCCAGGACCCGGTGGAGCTGTTGCCTGGATACCCCCAGTCGCCGGGCCGCCTCACTGACCGATAACCCAAGGGCAGGAAGCACATCTTCCCGCAGAATTTCTCCCGGATGAATGGGGGGACGTTCCAACGGACGTTTTATGGAATATTCGGTCATATTTTTGCCTCTAATGATATTGCTCTAAATCGACTCGAAGGGCGTCACCCTCTTCCCATTCGAAGGTGATGCTCCATGGCCCATTTACGTGAATAGTGTATCGTTTGGGCGATCCTCGAAGGCCGTGGAAATTGAATCCTGGGACTTGCAGATCTGTCAATGATTCTGCCTGGTCCAAAGCCTCCAGGCGCCGCAGCGACCTTGCCTGTAAATCTTCCCGCACTCGACGGCTTTGCCCAAGCTCGAATAGCTCGGCAAGGCCCCTGTGTTTGAAACTTTTGATCATCTTTTGACATAGTAACACGAACTGTTACAGTGTCAATTTTTTTTGCCAGGAAAGCCCAGAGGACACGGAGAAAAGCAAAGCCTTTCCAACAGAATTAAGCAGAAGTCTCCGTTGGAGACCGATAAAGCCTCTAATCTGCTGAAATAATATCCTAGTTGTAAGATTACTTCTATACCTATCAGTTCCAGAGATTGACAGCCTTGAAAATTTGTGGTATTCCGAGGCTATCCGTTTAATTTTCCAATTATTTTTCCGCCTAACCTTAGCTTGGGGAGGATATTTGAACCTAAAAGGCCCTGCCTCATAATCAAAACGCAGGGCCTTTCTATTGGA